>CAZWKB010000024.1:16827-17568 GCA_964633925.1 uncultured bacterium | reverse complement strand
TACCAATTCTGATGGCTGTTGCTACCGTTTCAGGTTTCTCGATTGCGTAGCCTTTTACGATAGGGGCTGATCCTTCAGCTTGAAAGCCAAGCATTACGGGAAGTTTTGTCGATTTTTCTTCTGCCAAATATTCATTAAACCCTTTCCAATAGGCGGTTATATTTCCTGCATTTCCAACGGGTATGCAAAGATAATCTGGTGCGTCTCCAAGAAAATCAACAAGTTCAAACGCTGCGGTCTTTTGTCCTTCTATTCTGAAAGGATTAACAGAGTTTACAAGCTCTATTGGATGTTTTTCGCAGAGCTCTCTTACTATATCAAGTGCATTATCAAAATTACCGTCAATTGCAAATACTTTTGCGCCATGCATAATAGCCTGTGCTAACTTTCCAAGTGCTATTTTCCCTCCGGGAATAACTACAATGCAATCAATTCCGGCTTGAGCAGAGTAGGCCGCTGCAGATGCAGAAGTGTTTCCTGTAGATGCGCAGGCAACTGCTTTCATCCCTTTTTCAGCTGCTTTGCTGATTGCCATTGTCATTCCACGGTCTTTGAATGATCCTGTAGGATTCATCCCTTCATATTTGAGGTAAATGTTTAGCCCCATCTTTTCGCTTAGTTTTTTAGCCTTCAATAATGGAGTGTTGCCTTCGAAAAAAGAAATAGTCGGGGTCTTATCGGTAACGGGCAAATACTTTTTGTATCGATGTAATCGTCTACAAGATCCAGACAATAATCGAT
>CAZWKB010000024.1:10725-16817 GCA_964633925.1 uncultured bacterium | reverse complement strand
TTTCATAATGACAAAATAATAACATATTTTAATTATCGGCGGCACCCGTTTGCAAAATGTTATATAATAACATTTGGAAATATTATGACAAAAAAAGTAGCTGTGCTTGGGTTGGGCAGATTTGGAAGTAAACTTGCCAGAGAGTTATTCTTTAAGGGCATAGAAGTAATCGCTGTAGATCACGATCAAGAGGCGCTCGAAAAGATAAGAGATCAAGTAACAAACATTTATCAGGTGGATAACGTAGAAAAACACACTCTGCTGAGTATTGGGGTAAAAGATTGCGATACTGTCATAATTGCTCATACCGAAAGCATAGAATGGAATATTATTGCAACACAGACATGTATTGAGCTTGAGATTCCAAAGATAATCTGTTTGGCAAAGAACACGATTCATGGAATGATACTTTCAAAACTTGGCGTTCACCAAATCATTTATCCTGAGCAGGAAATGGCGATCAAAGTCGCTAATAAATTATCAAGCAAAGGGATCCTTGATTATTTTGAGCTTGGTGCAGGGTTAAGTATTGTTGGAACA
Organism: uncultured bacterium; assembly: GCA_964633925.1. Classification (GTDB taxonomy): domain Bacteria; phylum Margulisbacteria; class WOR-1; order JAKLHX01; family JAKLHX01; genus CAZWKB01. The sequence continues at coordinate 16,277 of CAZWKB010000024.1, read as the reverse complement.
AAACCTCCGGATAATTGGATAGGAAAAAGTCTTCAGCAGTTGGATCTGAGAGCAAAGCACAATATTACAGTTGCTGCATTGCACAGGGATGGAGAAAGTATTCTGATTCCTGCCTGGACAACAGTAATTGAGAAAAATGATATTTTGGTTGTTATAGGAAGCGAAGAATCCCTAAAAGAACTAAATTTTGATACTACGCACAGAACCTAACAAATGAACAACTTCTTTTCAAAAATATTTAGATTTTTAATCGGAAAGCCACGTGACCCTAAGGATAAGACTTTGTTGCACAACATTTCTTTAGTTGCGTTTTTTGCGTGGATAGGTCTTGGATCTGATGGGCTTTCATCGTCTGCTTATGGTCCTCAGGAAGCTTTTTCTATTCTCCAGTCACACATGTATCTGGGTATTTATATTGCAATTGCATCCGCACTAACAGTTTTTATTATCAGTGCAAGCTATTCTCAAATAATTGAATTGTTTCCAAACGGAGGTGGTGGCTATTTAGTTGCAAGCCGTTTGCTGTCGCCGTCTACAGGAATGATCGCAGGATGTGCTTTGTTGATAGATTATGTGGCAACCATTACTGTATCTGTCGCAAGTGGTGCTGATGCAATTTTTAGTTTTCTGCCGGTGTCCTTTCTTCAATATAAATTGCCATTTGCTGCTTTTGTTCTTGTATTGCTTATTGTGCTCAATTTAAGAGGAGTTAAGGAATCGATAACATTAATGTTACCGATTTTTTTTGTATTTATCGGCATTCATGTTTTTTTGATACTGTATTCATTTAGCGTTCATATCCCTAATATTGGTAATATAATCGATCAAACCAGAGTAGATACAAGCAATTCAATATCTTCTATTGGTTTTTTTGGGCTTGCATTAGTAATGATCAAAGCCTATAGCATGGGAGCAGGAACATATACAGGAATCGAGGCAGTAAGCAATGGGATCTCTGTTTTAAGGGAGCCGAGGGTTAAAACTGCAAAAAAAACAATGTTATATATGGCATTGTCGCTGGCATTTATGGTCATAGGAATTATGTTTTCATACGTATTTTATAATGTCCAGTTTGTCGAAGGAAAAGCACTGTATGCTGTATTGTATATGAACATAACACATGGTTTTGATCCTAATATCGGAGCAATAATTGTGTATGCTGCTTTGTTTTCTGAAGCAATGATCCTTTTTGTCGCAGCACAGACAGGGTTTATCGGAGGTCCTAGAATTCTAGCAAACATGGCTATTGATAAGTGGATGCCAAAGCGTTTCGCATTGTTAAGCGATAGGTTGGTGACCATGAACGGTATATTGATAATGGGAGGAGCTTCTCTTTTACTGCTCTTTGTAAGCAGAGGTAATCTGACACTGCTTATAGTATTTTACAGCATAAACGTTTTTCTGACGTTTACTCTTTCACAGATGGGAATGGTCAGACATTGGTGGAATGAAAGAAAAAAAACAAGGACCTGGGCCGGCCCGATGACTGTTAACGGTATTGGTTTAATTTTGACTGCCTTCATCTTATGCTTTATTACCGTAATAAAGTTCAATGAAGGGGGATGGCTAGCGTTGCTCGTAACCGGAGGGGTTGCAATAGTTTCGATTGCGATCAAACAAAATTATAATTCTTCGAAGGCACTCTCAAATAAACTTGATGAGCAGGTTCTTGGTCTTGAGCCTCCTTCAGATGATTTTATTCCAAGAATAAACGAAACCGCAAAACTTGACCTAGATGCAAATACTGCAGTTTTAGTTGTAAAAGATTTTAACGGAGTCGGTGTTCATACCATTTCTCAGATATTGCATTCTTTTAAAGGTGTGTTTAAGAATTTTGTTTTTGTTCAGATAGGACTTATCAATGCAGGAACATTAACTGAACTAAAAGAAGTAGAAACTAAACTAACATGTCAGGTTAGAGGCTATGTAAGTCTTCTTAAACAACATGGATATCATGCCGAGTCTATTTGTGAAACGGCCCTTGATACAGTTGATGCATTTGTCAGAATGGCGCCAATAATAAAGGAGAAATATAAAAGCGCTGTGTTTTTTGGTGGGCAAATGGTTCTGCCTGACGAAAGTCTTTTTAACAGATTCCTGCATAACTATACTCTTTTTGCAATGCAGAAAAGATTATATAAAGAGGGTATCCCTCTTTATATCGTGCCTATAAGAGTCTCGTGATATAATCACATCATGAAAAATCTTAATATCGTCGTGTTAGTTTCCGGACGCGGATCAAACCTTCAGGCAATTATCGATGCTATTCAAAAAGGGAGAGTTGATGCAAGCATCTCTTGTGTAATTTCAAATGTTCCTGATGCCTTTGCACTTGAACGGGCAAAAAAACATAATATTCCAATATCAGTTGTGAAACATAAAGATATTTTAGAAGAGATCAATAAATATTCTCCGGATCTTATTTGTCTTGCTGGTTATATGAGGATAATTGGGCCAGATGTTGTAAACAAATACAAAAATCGAATAATAAACATTCATCCAGCTCTTCTTCCATCATTTCCAGGACTTCATGCCCAGAAACAGGCCTTGGATGGCGGAGCAAAGGTCTCTGGATGTACGGTTCATTTTGTTGATGAAGGCTGTGATACAGGTCATGTAATCATGCAATCAGAGGTTCCTGTGTTGGACAATGATACAGAATCAACCCTTTCGGCAAGGATATTGAAGGAAGAACATAAATTATTCCCAATGGCAATTCAATTATTTGCAGAAGGCAAATTACCATAAAACATGGCAAGAGAAGTCAAAGCCGGTAAAAAATTTGTATATTCACTTCAAAGTGTTCTCAAAGTAAGAGCCATTCGAGAGAAAAAAGAACAGGAAAAATTCTTTCAAAAGCAAAAAGAATATTATGTTGAAAAGAAGAAGGAACAGGATATACAAGATGAAAAAGTAAAAGAAAATGAAGAGTTTAAACAAATAGCAGGAGAGGGTGTTGTAGATTTTCCAAAAATGTTAGCCAGACGACAGCATATTAACGTATTGAAAGATGATCTGGATGAACAGATAGAAAAGGTCTTGGACGCAAGTAAAAAACTTGATAAACAAAGAGGCAAGTTGCTAGAGGCCGTCAAAGACAAACAGATTATGGAAAAAGATAAAGAAAACAAGCTGGACCAATATAAAGAAGTCATGAAACAGCTTGATATCAAGTTCATGGATGAAATTGCTACTTTAAGGCATGCGAGGCAAAAGGCAGATTAAACCGCTTTCTTGATCTTTCCAGCCTTCATACATTTTGTGCAAACGTATTCTTTTTTCTCAATACCTTTTATCATGATCCTGATCTTTTGAAGGTTAGGAAGCCAAATCCTTTTGGTTTTTACATTAGAATGGCTGACACTATTTCCAGAGATCGGTCCTTTTTGACAAACAAAACATCTGCGTGACATTTATTATTTACTCCTGTATTAAATATACCATACAAGGATAAAGCGTGCAACCATGCTAAAATGATATTATGAACCTCGATCTTAGGACGCCTGTTCAATACCTCAAAGGCGTAGGTCCGAAATTGGCTAAGGTTTTTGAAAAAATTGATGTTTTCACCGTATCAGATCTTATATATTATTTCCCCATAGATTGGTTGGACAGGTCCTGTCCAGATAACATACTAAGCCTAAAAATAGGAGATGAATGTTTGATAAAAGGAACGATTAGGCAGGTGTTTCATGAAAAGACAGGCAGAGGTTTTTCTCTTGTTAAGGTAGTAATAAGCGATGCGTCGGCCTCCATATGTGTTACATGGTTCAATCAGCCATTTCTTGAAAAAACATTTGAAAAACTAAAGGGTAAAAAAATATTTGTTACCGGCAGAGTCGATATTAATGCCTATTCACGAAGTATGGAAATAGCCGTTAGGGATTATGAAGTAATAGATGATACTGAAGGGGAATCTTCTTCTGTAATTCCAAAATATTCGCTTACGGCCGGTCTTTTTCAAAAAACGATCAGAAAAATAATGAAGCCAACACTTGAAAAATACTTGCCGTTGATTGTCGATAGTTTGCCGCAAGGAGTTTCAAATGATTTTAACCTTATGCCTCTTAAGTCGGCGATCTGTCAAATGCATTTTCCGGATTCCTTGGAACAGAAAGATCTGGCAAGAAAAAGACTTGTGTTCGATGAGTTCTTCTATTTACAATCAGCAATTGCTATCAGAAGAAAAAATATCAGAGTAGATAGTCAAGGCATCAAATTTAATGTAAGTGAAGAATATTTAAAAAAGTTTGAAGACACATTGCCATTTACTTTGACAAATGCACAAAAAAAAGTTATCGAAGCTATTAAAGTTGATATGTCGAACGATAAGCCGATGAACAGATTGATTCAAGGAGATGTTGGATCAGGAAAAACATTGGTTGCTGTTGAAGCAGCATTGATAGCTATTAATAGTGGTTACCAGGTGGCAATTATGGCTCCGACCGAAATACTTGCTCAGCAGCATTTTGAAAAAATATCAAAATTTGTTGCGCCCATGAACATTGAGGTAAAAATCTTGACCGGTAGTGCTAAACAATCAAAAAAGAAAAAAATTAAAGAAGAACTGGCTACAGAAACTGATCCTTGTATTGCTATTGGAACTCATGCATTAATATCCGATAATGTCGCTTTTTCAAATCTGGGATTAGTTGTAGTTGATGAGCAACATCGTTTTGGTGTTGAATCAAGATCAAAACTTAAACAAAAAGGTGTCAAACCCGATCTTTTGGTAATGACTGCAACTCCGATACCCAGAACGCTTTCTCTTACCCTATATGGAGACCTTGATAAATCTAATATAGATGAGCTTCCGCCTGGCAGAACTCCGATAATTACAAAGTTTGTATCAAAAGCAAGCAGAATGAATATGTTTGAATTTATAAGACAGAAGATCAAAGAAGACAATCAGATTTATGTGGTATGCCCGATGATAGAAGAATCGGAGAAGATCGATTTGGCGGCAGCAAAAGAAACATCAAAAATACTTGCTCAGATATTCCCTGAGTATTGTGTAGCTCTTCTTCACGGCAAGCTAAAACCGGTTGAAAAAGAATTTGTTATGAATGAATTTAAAAACAACAAGGTCAACATATTGGTTTCAACAACAGTTATAGAAGTCGGTATTGATATTCCAAATGCGACAATAATGGTGATGGAGCAGGTAGAGGGGCAAAACAATCGTTCTGTTTTCTTTGTGGTTCTCCAAAAACGTTTGAAAGCAAAGAAAGAGTAAAAGCGATGATAGAAACAACAGATGGATTTAAAATTGCGGAAGCTGATTTGAGACTGAGAGGACCCGGTGAATTCTTTGGCGTAAAACAATCGGGCTTGCCTGATTTCAAAATAGGGGATATCATGAGAGATGAAGACCTTCTACGAAATGCCAGAAAAAGCGCATTTGCTATTGTTCTTGAAGATCCCAAAATGGCAAAAAAAGAGCATCTACCACTAAAAAATGAACTGTTAAGAAGATTCCCTAATTTTCTTGAAAGTGATGCATTTAATTAGTATGAGTCGCGAATCTTTTTCCATGAAAGGAATAATATGAG
>CAZWKB010000024.1:10195-10715 GCA_964633925.1 uncultured bacterium | reverse complement strand
GCCTCATATATTGCTGAAAATCTAAAGATCACAAAACTTTCAGATGCAGCAGAGATATATACCATAGATGTTTTAAAAGCAATCTCTGTTCTTGAAAAAAAAGGTGCAAAGTTCGATCTGATATTTGTTGGGGCACCGTATACAGTTCCTATTCTTGAGCCTACTATTAAGACTTTATCTAAAAATAATATATTAAACTATAATGGTATAATCATTGCAGAACACAGCAAGAGGCAGGACATCTCCGATAACTTTGGTAAACTGAGACGTGTTAGGCAGGAAAGTTATGGAGACACTGTTTTTTCATTTTATAAAGAGGTATTTGGTGAAGAAAATAGCGGTTTATCCGGGTAGTTTTGACCCCATAACAAACGGACATCTTGATATTCTCGAAAGAGCTACAAAGATCTTTGACGAAATTTATGTTGCGATATTAAAAAACCCTTCTAAAAATTCAAAGTTTTCAGTAAAAGAGCGTCTTGATATGGCCACATTGTGCAGCCCCATTATTGACGAGGAA
>CAZWKB010000024.1:8995-10185 GCA_964633925.1 uncultured bacterium | reverse complement strand
GAAAAAGGGGCCTGTGCTATAATTAGGGGATTAAGAGCTATTTCTGACTTTGAATATGAGTTTCAAATGGCATTAACAAATTTGCATATGAAACCGGAAATTGAAACTGTTTTTTTTATGACAAGTCCACAGTTTTCATATTTGAGCTCTAGCCTAGTAATGCAGATAGCAAAACTTGGCGGAGATATTAGCGAATTTGTCCCGAAATCAGTAAAAACAAAGATCGAAGGGAGCAAAACATGGAAATCTTAGGAATAATTGACACTCTCGAATCTAAAATCTGCGATAGCTTAAAGATCCCTTTAGTAGGAAAAATAATAATCGATGAAGCAGAGGTTTTGAATCTGCTTGATAAGATGAGGCTTGTTTTACAGAATGATAAGGGATATATCGGTGGTAGTATGTCAAACATGAGAACGTCTCCAGTAATGGAAAAACAAGAGATTGTCAAAGAGGTTCCTCTGGACATGCACGAGGCAAGTGCCAATGAGATTATTCAGAAATCTTACCAAATATCTAACGAGATCAAAGCTGGTGCAGACAGATATGCTGATGAAGTCCTTTCAAATCTTGAAGCAACCGCAGACAGAATACTTCGAACTGTAAAGAATGGACGTTTTAGGCTTTCAAAAAATATAGGTAGCGAGCTCAAGCTAGAAGATCTTGACAAGGACATACAAAATTGAGACCTGATTCCAGAAAAAATGATGAAATACGAAAAGTAACCATCACCAGAAATTATCTAAAACACCCTGAAGGATCCGTACTGATTGAGATGGGAGATACAAAAGTAATCGTAACCGCTTCTATAGAAGAAAGTGTTCCTCCTTTTAAAAAGAATTCAGGATCTGGTTGGGTCACTGCCGAATACGGAATGTTGCCAAGATCTACCAATACTAGAATGCATAGAGAAAGTTCAAAAGGCAAGCAACAGGGAAGAACACAGGAAATACAAAGATTGATAGGAAGAAGCATGAGATCTGTTGTGAATCTTGAGTTGCTTGGTGAGAGATCCATAACTTTAGATGCAGATGTTATTCAAGCAGATGGAGGGACCAGGACCGCTGCGATTACAGGAGCCTTTGTTGCTCTGTGCGATGCTGTTCAGGTGTTGATGAAAGCCGGCAAGGTCAAACAAAACCCTATAAAAGAGTATTTGGCAGCGATAAGTGTTGGAATTGTAGGAGGGG
>CAZWKB010000024.1:7496-8908 GCA_964633925.1 uncultured bacterium | reverse complement strand
ATGAAAAAAAGAATACTGAAGAAAATCGCTTTGTTAATGGCTTTTTGCATGGTGACTATCAACTTGCCGGCATTTGCAGCTAGTGATTTCGGTTCAACCTCCACATCTTTGTCTTCAAACACAAGTCAAATTTACTTTACGGAAGATGCATACAATAAATATATTCTCGGTCCTGGCGATATTATAGAGGTGCATATAATTGTAGGTCAAAATGTTTTAACAAAAGATTATGAATTCCCAATATCCTTTGGGGGAACAATATTCTTCCCTAACATTGGAGAAGTAAAGCTTTCAGGTATGACAATATCTGACGCAAAAACAAAGTTGATCAAAAATATTGGTAAATATTTTAAAGAAAACTATTCCCTTTCCCTTGTACTGAAAGAACCAAGAATGTTAAGAGTCTATCTGGGGGGGGATTCTTCAATCCCAGCGCTAAAATATTATGATGAGCAATATGTATTTGTATATGGTGAGGTTCAAAGAGGTGGGCGATATAGCTATTTCCCTGGGCGAAAGCTGTCGGATTATATCAATATGGCAGGGGGGCCTGGCACCCGTGCAGCTCTTGACGGAGCAACTCTCACAAGAGACGATCTTGGCGGGAGGAAGTTTTTTAATGTTAACGCAAGCGATGTAATGTATAAGGGGCAAATTGAAAAGGATATGTATGTAATGCCAGGAGATATTATTAATGTGCCTGCCAATTTCTTCTACTTCTCAGATTTCGCATCTTTCACAAGTACGGTGTTTATGGCAATATCTCTGTATACGACTTTGCAAAATGTATATAACAATAATAAGAAATAGAAGAGGGAATTCATGGACGACGAAATAAATATAGCTGATTTGGTTGACGTAATAATTAAGCAATGGCTTGTCATTGTTGTTATTGTTGTTGTCTCTATCTCATCCGCTTATATTTACACAAAAAAAACAAAACCAACATACAATGCAAAGGCAAAGATTTTGGTAAGAGCAAATTCATCTTCAGGAGGGCAGTTGTCTGCTGTTGCTGCAATGATGGGGATGAATTTAGGCGGTGGGAGCTCTGGCGGGATTGGAGAGTTGTCTGATCTTATAGAAACAAGATTTGTACAAGAGTTCGTTTCTGCTGAGGTTTTTGCTTTTACTAAGGATCCTCTAAATAATGATATAGGGAAGCAAAAAACGAAAGCTGTTGGGAGTTTTTTAGAGATCAATGTAGAGCACAAAAGCCCAAAGCTCGCACAATTAGTAGCAAATGCATATGTTGATGCCATCTCAAAGTATTGGAATAAACTAAACTTTACAGAAGCAAGAAAAAAACGTGAGTATATAGAAAAACAATTGCCAAAATCTTCAGCTGATTTACGGGTAATTGAAGAGAAACTAAAAAAACTTACATACCTTTCTGCTTCTGTAAATGGCGG
>CAZWKB010000024.1:2118-7485 GCA_964633925.1 uncultured bacterium | reverse complement strand
CCACCTCCAAATGTCGATATTACTCGTCTCACGCGTGAGCTCGAAATTCAGACTGCTATTTATACAATGCTAAGAAAAGAATATGAGAGTGCGAAACTTGAAGAGTCTAAACAATTATCTCCTTTTACTGATGTTGACAGAGCGGAGCTGCCAAAGTCTCCTTCAAAACCGGTTATGAAGACAAATTTAGCAGTTGGAGCGATAATTGGTTTGTTTCTGGGATTATTTGCAGCTTTTTTAAAGGATTATTTTCAGTTCGCATATAAAAACAAGAAACGCAGGGACGTTAAATAATTGTTTACAGCTATTCTAGAGTTTTTGGCAGGTATCGTGATCTATCTAATATCCTCACTTGGATATTTTGGTGTTTTTCTTTGCATGACAATAGAAAGTGCGTGTATCCCTCTCCCCAGTGAAATAATAATGCCTTTTTCGGGTTATCTCATTTACACGGGGGCGTTTAATATCTATCTGGTAACTCTTTTCGGTGCTTTGGGCAATGTTGCAGGTTCCGTTATTGCATATGTTATCGGCTATTATGGTGGCAGGCCTTTTATTGAAAAATATGGCAAATATTTTTTCATGTCAAAGCATGATATCGACATGGCGGATAAATGGTTCGATAAATATGGGCCAATTGCAACTCTCGTAGCAAGATGTCTCCCGATCATTAGAACTTTTATTTCTTTGCCGGCAGGAATTTCAAAAATGAAATTTCCGATATTTGCACTGTATTCTTTTATCGGATCTTTGCCATGGTGTTTTGGACTGGCTTATATCGGGTTAAAACTTGGAGAGAATTGGAACACTCTTGGAAGCTATTTCCATAAGTTTGATATAGTGATCGGAGCCATTCTAATTGCTGGAGTTGCCTATTGGATAAAGAGACATATCAGCAAATAGCGTTCAGTCTTTCTCAAATAATTTCATAAGTTGAAGCTCTATATCATGCAGTTTCTGCCACAATATCACTACAATCACAGTAAGAAGAACAATGATCATTACCGCCATTACTTCAAATACAGCTATTATTGTTTCCATTTGATGATTATAACAAATATCATTGTTTATATCCGACCATTCCAAATGTTATAATGCAAATATGAAAATATATTTGGCTGGATATAACATTGATACGGAAGTCATTGATGAGTTCAAAGCATCATCACCTGAAAGACAGGATATAACTCCTGAGACATTATCAGCATCGTATGCAAGGATAAGCCGTGATCCAAGACCAATAAACGAATTAAGAAAAGCAGCCAGAGAAGAAGTTGAAAAATCAAGAAAATCTAACAGCAGTATTATTTTTAAGATGGGGCATCACTCTGTAGCAGAGCATGCGGTATTTAATTTTGATCTTATCGGCATATCAAGACTTGCCGTAGAATCCATAGAGCATTTCAGGTTGTGTTCGTTTACTGAAAAATCACAAAGGTATATAACTCTTGACAGCGATTTTGTTGTGCCAAAAGAGATTGTCGGAGGAAAGTATGAATCTAAGTTTTTAGGCACAATTAAAATGCAGAATTCTCTATACAACAAACTTAATGAGAAGCTTTCTAAATATGTTTTTGATAAATATTCTGATCTTGCAAAAGATACAAAAAATACCAGTCTTCTGGAAGGGTGGGCAAAGGAAGATGCAAGATACATCACGCCTCTTGCAACATCCGCACAGCTGGGCTTAACCGTAAATGCACGAAGCCTGGAGCTGATATTTAGGAGATTCGCTTCGCAAAATCTTTCTGAAGTAAAAGAGGTCTCAGAAAAGATGTTCTCTTTAGTTCATGAGATTGCGCCTTCAATTATTCTTTTTACAGAAGCAAATAACTTTGACAGCAAAACCTATGGAGAAATAAAATCCCAAATCCCCGCCTGCCACGCCAAACAATTTGGCAAGGCGGGCAGGCCAAATCTCAAATCCAAACGCGAATGTTGCGGTCAAAATTTAAACGATGTCAAGCTTATCAATTACACTCAAAATGCGGATGAGATGCTGGTTGCTTCATTGTTGTTCTCAGGGTCCGTAAATACTATGTCTGATTGTCTTGAAAGTGCAAGGAATATGAGTCAGAAAGACAAAGAAGAATTGGTAAAAGCCTCATGCAAACACATGTTGTTTTATGATTCCGTGATTAGAGAATATGAGAATATTGATCTAACATTTGAGGTGTCATTATCATCGGCATGTTTTGGTCAGCTCAAGAGACATAGGATGGCAACCATAATCACTCAGCCTTATGATCCGTCTCTTGGAATAACAATTCCTCCCGCAATAAGTGATATTGGTATGGATAAAGAATTCTCTGAGGTTGCTCAGATATCTCAAGGCTTGTATGAAGAAATATATAAAGATATGCCTGAAATAGCTCCATACATTCTTACAAACGCTCATAAAAGACGAGTGATCTTTAAATGTAATGCAAGAGAGCTTTATCATGTTTCAAGGCTCAGGGAAGATGCTCATGCACAATGGGACATAAGAAATGTTACAAGAATGATGTCTGAAGAAGCAAAAAAAGTAATGCCTCTGACAATGATGTTTATTGGTGGAAAAGACAGATATAAGGAGATATACGATCAGTCGTTCAGCGATCAATAATGTAGGAGGTTTATTATTGTAGAGACACGCCATGGCGTGTCTCTACTTTTTATCATGAAAACGATCATTATTCCCATATTGTTATTATTAATAGCATTATCTGATCCCTGCCTTGCCGGTGGGAGATTTGTTGGTTTGCCTTCAAAATTGCAAAATATAGCCAACAGGAACTATGGATCAAAGGTCCTTCCAGACTATAACATAGCGGTTTCTTTTATGGATGTACGAACCGGTTATAAAATATCCGTAAGGGGGGATGATATGTTCCCTGCGGCGTCGATAATAAAGTTGCCGGTAATGTCGTATCTGTTCTATCTTGCGGACAGGCAAAGTCTTAGTTTGAATGAAAGGATAAAATTCTTAGAGAGCGATAAGTGTCCTGAAGCCGGAATGCTTCAGTGGTTAAAACCTACCCCTTTACCCCTTAGGCGTTATTGCAAATTAATGATATCGATCTCTGACAATACGGCGACAAGGGTGCTTGTAAAACGCCTTGGAAAAAATAATATTACTAGCTATGTCAGAAAGCTTGGACTGTCAAATACTTATGTAAGAGATGAAACAGCTCTATCTGAACCTCCCTCAAGTAAGGTTAATATTACAACCGCAAATGATATTGCAAAGCTTCTATATAGAATAGAACGTGGGATCAGATATACTGCTGCATCCCGAAAAGAGATGATCTCATATATGATAGATCAGAAATATCGTTTTGGTATCCCTTTTCCGTTACCTGGGGGTTTTATATGTGCAAATAAGACAGGTAACCTGACAAATGTGTTACATGATACTGCTATTGTATATACAAATAGGGGTTCTTATATTCTTTGTGTATTTACAAAAGGATTCAAAAAAGACCGTAACGCAAGATTTGTTATTAATGATGTATCCAAGGTTGTTTCTGAATATTACTATTAGACTCGCATTCTCTCCTTGTCCTCTTGACAAGTAAACAAACGTTTACTACAATAATCAAAAGACCTTTAGAGGCTTTCTTCACTGAAAGGAGATTCGAATGGAACCATTAACAGAGAGACAGAAAAGTATTTACGATAGAATAGTTGAGCATGTAGAAGATAGAGGGTTTGCTCCGTCTATAAGAGAATTGTGCACTATGTTCAAGATCAAATCGACGAAGGCTATTCATCAGCATTTGAAGAATCTTGAGGAAAAGGGCTATATAAAGAGAGACTCAAATGCCAGAAGCATTGAATTGCTCAATAGAAAGAGAACTGTTAATTTGCCATTGGTAGGGACCGTGGCTGCAGGAACTCCCATCTTATCTGTTGAAAACATTGAAGATACTATTCCAATTGCATGGGATTTTGCTAAAAATATGAGAGACGGTTTTATTCTCAGAGTAAAAGGAGACAGCATGATAGAAGCCGGAATCAATGAAGGTGACCTTATATTAGTTAAGCCCCAACAAACTGCAGATAATGGAGATATTGTCGTTGCCATGATAGATGATGGGGCTACCGTTAAAAAATTCTTTAAAAGAAAAGATCACATTGTTTTGCAGCCATACAATTCTTCCTACGCTCCCATAAAAGTGTCAAAGGACTTCAGACTTATTGGCAAAGTAATGGGACTGATAAGAAAATATTAAAGCTTCAATTCTTCTTCCTGAAATAACATGATAGATTTTTCGATAAACAATTGATGGGGGGGTTGTTCCATAAACGTTGTCGAAAATATCAAAAAAGTAATGCAAGTATACCCTCCTAGCCCACGAATAACAATTATGAGCCTAAAAAAATATTGTGGAATGGAAAGGAACTAGATATGAAGAATTATGACTTTAAAAAACTGATCGGGGTATTTGTCTTTTTCATGTTGATGACGTCGGGAGCTTTTGCCGCTCCAACGATAAGCCTTGTATATCCTGACAGAGGGATTGCGGGCGAAGAAGTCAGAATTAATGGAAGTGGATTTACAGAAGGTGCGAATATTACGGCAACATTTAATGGTATTCCAACGTCTTATGTACGAGTGCTGAATAGTGGGGCGTTAGATATTTGGGTTCCGGGCGGAATAGGTGCTGGAACAAATGCAAATATTGTGGTAACGGTCAACGGAGAATCAAGTACTGGAACGCATTCATTTTTAGTATTAGATCACTTTATCACCAATGTATCCCCACTTGTAGCTTTTGCCGGAGAAACAATTACTATAAATGGTGGTGGCTTTACTAATATGGCGGATATTCAGGTGTTTGTTGGTGGAGTGATGGTAAATGCAACAAAAATTAGTGACAATCAGTTAACTGCAATTGTTCCAGAAGGAGCAGTATCAAATGGTTTTGTAGAGCTTAAGAAAAATGGTTTAAGCTGCCGTAATAGTTTTAATTTTAGCGTATTAACAGGTTCTCCGGTTATTAATTCAATTGACAGCGCTCGTTACTCTAGTTCACCAATAAGCAGTGGATATATTGGTTCTTCAGTATATCTTAACGGAAAATCATGTAATGAATTCAATCAGCTATCTGGGTTTTCTTTGACTTTCAATGGAGTCCCCGTTGCTGTTACATATGACCAGTGGCAGAGAGTAAACCCAATAATAATTCCAAATGTTGAGACTCCTGGCATAAAATATTTTGTTGCAACTTTCCATGGTCGTCAAAGCAACGCAATGCCTTTTGAAGTAAAAGGACATACAGTTAGCGGATTATCTGCTAATGAAGGGCCTACTAATTCTTTAATAAATATTTATGGAAACGGGTTTTCGAGTTTAGGAGCTAATTTTTTGCCTACAGTCTATTT
>CAZWKB010000024.1:1787-2108 GCA_964633925.1 uncultured bacterium | reverse complement strand
GCAATTGGTTACAGAAGTTCCATATAATGCGACATCAGGAAATGTCAGCGTTGTTCTCGAAAATTTGGATTTAAATGAAGGAGATCCTTTGAAATATCTGTCAAGCATAGGATCTGCGGCCCATACATTTACAGTAACACCACCTCCTCCGGCCCCTGTTATAGCAGATATTTCTCCCGCAACAACAGGTCTCCCTGGAACTATAATAACGATAAACGGAAGCGGCTTTTATGCAAATTCCAGGATCAATGTATCATTTAACGGAAAATTATCACAGGCAGTAACAAGAATAAGTGATAATCAGATAACAGCATCATTGCC
>CAZWKB010000024.1:933-1777 GCA_964633925.1 uncultured bacterium | reverse complement strand
TAGCAGTGGAAGTCTACGGGATTAGAAGTAATTTACTTCCTTATACAGTTCCCGCACCAGAAATAACAGGTGTTTCGCCAACATCAGGTGTTCCGGGAACAACAGTAACACTGACCGGGAATTTCTATGCAGCAGATCAGAATGTTTTGCATGCATACTTTAGCGGGATCAGTATAATTGGCGGCGGTGATGTTGCTCAAAATGTGAGAGTGATAAATGACAATACTATTTCAGCTGTAGTCCCTTCTCGGGCAGCTTCGGGCAATATTTATGTGAAATTTTTCGGCAATAATGAAACAAGCAACACAATAGCTTTTACTGTTCCGTCTCCTGTAATAACCGGGTTATCAAAAACAAGCGGGGTTCCAAAGGATGTTATTACAATAACTGGAACAGGTTTTTATGAAGGTTCATTAATTCAGGTTTTCTTTAACGGGGCAAAGGGATCTGTTGTGAATAGAATAGATGATAATCATATTACTGTGAAGGTGCCCGGAAGAGCGAGTACGGGAAGTGTGACAGTAAAAGTAAATGGTCAGGATAGTAATGGTGATATTGTTTTCACAGTTCCGGTTTCGACAATGACAGGGATTTCCCCATCATTCGGTCCTGCCGGATCAAGGATAATAATAGAGGGTAGTGGTTTTTATGAAGGTGCATTTACATTTGCATTTTTTGATGGCATTAATCAAACGCAAGTCCAGAGAATTAATGATAATAAGATAACCTGCCTTGTCCATAATGGACCGAATCCTCTTGGGGAGACGACTGTAACGGTGCAGGTAAACGGTGTTTTATGTTCCGGGTCTTCAGTTTTTACAAAAACGACAACACCAATAGTATA
>CAZWKB010000024.1:0-923 GCA_964633925.1 uncultured bacterium | reverse complement strand
CGGGATCAGTAATAACAATAAACGGAAAATACTTTTATTCCGGTATTGATTTTTCTGTGATGATAGACGAAACCACTAATGTTCCAGCAACACGAATCGATGATGATCATATAAGTTTTACAATTCCCGGGAATGCTACTGCCGGAGAAAAAACACTGGCAGTTAAAGCTAATGGCAAGGATTGCTCAGGAGGTTCTCGATCTTATAACGTTATAATTGATTCTACTTTCAGGAGTTTATCACCAAGAAAAGGACCGGCTGGGACACTTATCACAATCAGCGGGACAGGTTTTTATCCGGGTGCTGAAATAATCGCATATTTCAAAACTGAAGATTGGCGTGTAACTATTCCTGTTACGGCGACGATATTAAATAATATACAGGCAACAGTTGTTGTTCCTGAAAATGCAAGATCTGGAGATCTTGCTGTTTTTGTTAATAATAAAAGATCCGGAGCATTCTTGTATTTTTGGGTAAATAATTTTTCTGTACAAAGTCTTACTCCTTCAGTTGGATCTGCTGGGACTAGTGTGACGATAACAGGGAATGATTTTGGATCAATTCAAAGGGATTCAGAAAGCTTTGTAAAATTCAACGAAATCCAGGCATCAATATCCAGCTGGAGCAATACATCAATTACCGCAATAGTGCCTGATGGAGCAACTACAGGTAATGTGGCAGTAAATGTTGGAGGACTGTCCAGTAACGGAGTTCTATTTACTGTATCAGGTGAAGGAACCGGTACTCAGGAAGTTACAGATACTGGAACTCCAGAAGTCGCTCCTGTTATATCTCCTATTGTTGCTCCGACACTTGTTCCAACGATAAAAAGCATTAGTCCGTTAAGTGCAAAACCGGGAACAGTATTAACAATTAATGGAGCAAATTTTGGAACTAAAAAAGCCTTCAAAGCTTGGAAACCG
>CAZWKB010000023.1:26790-27211 GCA_964633925.1 uncultured bacterium | reverse complement strand
GGATGATCTCATCCTCGAATATATCCTTTACTGCTTTTCGCCCTATGACCAGATCCATATATTTGGGATATATCCCGGTCCCAGGTCTTTTTACTGAAAGCATATCTGCAGTTATCACTTCACCTTTCCTGATATTCTTCAAGGAGACTATACTCTTTCGTGCAAGTCCATAAGCTGACCTTTCAGAATCATAATATCCGTTAACGAATGTTCCTATAGAGACCTCGACTCTCTTGATATCACACATAAAAACAGAAAGCTCTTCTGCAGAAAGTGACAATCCATGATCAGGACTATCAGGCAAACTCTTATCAACAGTATAGTGTTTTTCGATAGACTTAGCTCCCAATGCAACAGCCGCAAGAGGAATAAGCGTTCCGAGAGTATGATCAGAATATCCTACAGGGATGTCAGGAAATAT
>CAZWKB010000023.1:25393-26780 GCA_964633925.1 uncultured bacterium | reverse complement strand
AATGCTGAAGAGCCACATTAGAATTTCCCTGTTTGTAGATAACAGACAAAGCATCTTCTACCTCGCCTATTGTACATGCACCTGTAGAAAGTATTATCGGTTTTTTTGTTTCCGCAAGCATTCTGATCATTTCAAGATTTGTGACTTCAGCAGAAGCGACCTTAAAGAAATCAACATTCAGCCTGATAAGGAATTTTGCACTTTCCATACCAAAAGGAGAAGAAGTAAAAGCTATACCAAGTTCTTTTGCATAATCCTTCAAGTCTTTATACGCTTCAAGAGGAAGATGATCTACTTTCTTGAACATATCATATTGACTGCCACCGCCATCAGTATCAAGCTTTGAATCCCAATATCTAGGTGCTGTCTTTGTGCTGATCTCGCCTGCTGTATAAGTTTGGAATTTGATAGCCTGTGCTCCTCCGTCTTTAGCACTTTTTATCAATTCCATAGCTCTTTTTACATCATTGTTATGATTAACACCTGCATCAAGCAATACAACACAAGGATTCTCACCGCCTAACTTTACTCCGTTACCAAGATTGATAATACGTTCATTCATGATCTTCTTCCTTTCAGAGGAATCATTTTTTTTACTACTCTCCTAATCCATCCCAATATTTCTTTAATTGAAGACCAGATTTTTATTTTCAGAAACAACCGCTTAATTTGCCTCTTTAGTTTTTTTGTACTATAGTCAACAATTATCGAAGTGCTATAGTCGGATTTCTTACAAAACATAGAAATCCCCCAAGGATTTGTTTCACAAAACTCTATCGATAGCCCTGCCTTTCTAGCTAGATATTTCAAAGAATAGATATTAAAGCTTGAAACATGAGGAGAAGACAACCATTCAAATGAGTCATATGCCAGGATATTAGGGACTTCAACATAAACAATCCCAGTATCATTTAATATCGTTATCACAGATTCCAAAATCTTCAAAGGTTCAGGAATATGCTCCAATGTCTGAACTATTAATACTAAATCATATTTTTTACCTCTACAACTGTCACTAGAAAAAAAACCCGTTTTTACATCTAACAAATAGTGTTTCACTGAAAATTCGGCAAAACTTTTTGTCGGCTCAATTCCGTTACACACAAAACCATTTTTTTTAAATTCATTTAAAAGCACGCCGGCTGCAGAACCAATCTCAAGAACCATTCCTTTATCAAATCCGATATGTTTTGATATATATTCATATCTTTTTTTACATTGCATTTCATGATGAATCAAATACAAAGGATCTGGAGAAGAATCATTTCTATAGGTTTCCGAATATACTTTTTCCATAGCAGAAGTATCAACCAGAGGATACTGCCCAACAAAACCACAATTATTACAAAAAGAATTTCTAATGATAAAGGCATTTACACCCATTAAA
>CAZWKB010000023.1:22862-25383 GCA_964633925.1 uncultured bacterium | reverse complement strand
ACCTCCTAATCAAACAATATTTTAACTTTTATTTCAGAAGCAAGAGCCTTGTCTTCTACAACATTAGGATATTCTTTTAGCTGCCTACAATAAGCCACTATACTATCCAAAGAGCGAACGTCCCCACTAAAGTGGTCATAAATACTTTCAATAAATTCCAGATCAGACTGATAATCTACAGTAAGTCTTAGATCAGGCATTCTATATTTATCGTCAACCTCATACAATGTTTTTTTTACGAAAGGAGCCATTTCGAAGAACCATGTCATATACTCAGTAAGATCATGAGAAAGAGTCCTTCTGTTAAGTTCTTTTAAACTTTCTGTCCGGATAACCTCACTGGCTGTCCCCAAAAGGACTCCAACTGGACGAGAATAATCTCCGTCATGCTTTTTTAAATGTTCAAAAGAAAGTTTCATATTATCAAGATCTGTAAGCGGATTATCCCCAGTGATACGAACCAAATACCTGGACGGCATTTTTTCTACAGCTCCTAAAAAGCGTCCCATAACATCCTTTACTGAACCTCTATGACACATTACCCCTTTATGCTTGCAAAAGTCCTCTATCTTATCATCAGAAGTATTTTCAGTGGTACAAATGATGAATCCATCGAGATGTTTTGTAGCTATCAATTTGTCAGTTATATGTTCGATCAATGGTTTTCCATACAACATCCTGAAAGCCTTTCCAGACAATCTGGTAGATTCACTTCTTACTGCAACCAGCCCTATTATTTCTTTCATTTTGTATCTCCTTCAAGAATTACATCTCCAGCATTCATATGTTTTTTCAATTTCTTGCCTACAAGTTTTTTGCTATCTTCTCTGTAGAAAGGTTTTAATCTTGCAGAAAATTCTGCTCTAAGAAAATCAATATCACCAAGCTTTAGAATACTACCGGAAATCATATCTTTCTTAAGAACCGCACATCTTCTGTATTTTTTTCTATATTCATTCTCTAAATCACTCAATTTGTACGAAGAAGATCCACAAACAAGAGAGTTCATTTTTAACATCGAAGCAAGCTCTGTTAACTGCGAAACTGTAAGAGCTGATTGCCAGTCATATTTTGTCTTTTGAGAAGACAAATACACATGTTTTTCTATAACATCTGCGCCGGCAGCCTTTGCTAAACATGGAAGAACATAAGCAAACTTATCTGTGCCAGAAACATGGTCCATGTAGCCAACCTTACATCCATATCGATCCTTAAAATGTCTTATCCTGTTTAGATTAGATTCTTCTACAGGAGTTGGAAAACTTTGGAAGCCGACCATCAAACAAATCCGATTCTTTTTCACAGACTTCATTACCTGTTGAAATAATAACTGGAACATTCATTGCCACTGCTTTTTTTATCAATACTATATTGTCTGTATCCATAGCATGTATCTTGACAAGATCAGCATTAAGTTTTTTCGCAAGAGCTAGAGAAGCTGGACCATACACATCGAACGCCAATATTTTTTTTGATCTTTTTACCAGTTTTGAGACTTGCTGCCAAACAGATAACGGAAATTGCAGATCTTCAAATATTTGATACATTGAGTGTTTGCAGGATATGAATTCACCTGGCAATATAAGCTGAAATTTGATCGCATCTGCATCTGTGCCGCAAAGCTCTGAAGTCAGATTTAATAAATACTTTTTGTCGCCACCATGACAATTTGCAACTTCGGCTATCAATTGAGGAAATATATATTTTTTTTTCAAAGGTAATTCACCTCACAACCTACACAAGCAGCAACATCATCATATCTTCCCTCCGCATGGAGTTTTCTGTAAGAGTTCAATTTTTCACCATTCCAGACATCTTTGATAGAATCAATATTTGCATTGCCGATCGGAGAGAGCATATGATGATCGCCGCAACACATAAGTATTGTTCCATCCCATAAGATAACAAGCCTTTGGTAAAGCTGTGCACAAGGGATACGTTTTCCCATATCGTTAACTCTGCCAGACTCTCCTGTTCTGTTGCTTCCGCTCCTGTATCTTGAAAAACCTATCCTATTGACCTTATCTTCCCAAAACTTAAGATAATCCTCAGCTTCTTGACTATTGGATGCCATGTAGACCATTTGGACCTGAACGCTTGGAAGTTTCTTTCCGAGAGAATTTCTTATTTCTATAAAGCGAAGGATCTTTGGTATAGTAACGTCATAGCTTGTACCTTTGCGTATAGAATTGTAAACAGCAGGGGTAACTCCGTCAACGGAGAATTTGATCCTTGCTAGGCCGGCCTCTATAAGATCTTTTGAAAGCTCATCTGTCAAAAGAGCTCCGTTACTGTTGAATTGCACTTCCATAATTCCGGCATCCTTTGCCATTTTTACATACTCCGCTATATTTGGATGCATCAACGGTTCTCCTCTAAAATTGAACTTGACGGAAGGAAGAAAATTAGCGTTAACCTCTCCCAGTATTTTTTTGTAAAGCTCGTCACCCATATAACCCGGGACCATTTTGCCAAAAGGGACCTGGCACATTGTGCATCTGAGATTGCAGGTATTCGAAGT
>CAZWKB010000023.1:15267-22852 GCA_964633925.1 uncultured bacterium | reverse complement strand
GTCTCAATATCAACATGTAAAGGGAAATCAGCAACTATCTTTTCCTTTGGATTTTGTGACCAGGCTTTTCTGTAAGCAGCGAATTTCTCTCCAAATTGAACATTTGTATCCTCTATTCTATCCGTTCCAAGAACTTCAAAAAAATCCGGACTGACACGAACGATACGTGAACTGTCTATTTTTTTTTCTATCATTATGATCTCTTTATCCTTCCTTCAGATAATAAATGCGGAAAGGCTCTTTTCGCTCTTTTCCACCAGATATTTGCCAGCATAATCTTTTGCCAACACACTGCGCTCTTTATATTCATCAACTGTCAAAGAACAAATAGAGTTTATGGCCTTCATAAACATATCTGAACTATCAGCTTCCCATTTAAAACCGCAATCAAGAACTATTGGATCATATAATAATACATCATTATCGAATGTGATATGTATTACAGGCTTGCCAAGATTAAGAGCTTCTAGCGCAACTTTGCTGAGATCATAGACAACAACATCAGAATTCACTATATCGGTTTCAATATCATCACGAGAAATTGAAATATTCCTAATACTTGAAATATCTGGATCTATAGGAGATGCAGGATGAGGCCTTAAAACGATATTAACATCAAGTCCTATAGCTGCTTTGAGCACAAAATCTATCATCTTTGACGATCTAGGATCACAACCAAGCACAACCAAAATATTCTTGACTGTTCCTGAACGATCAACAGGAATAGATCTCTTATCAGCACAGTTAAGACAGCAACCAGCCATTACCATTGAGCCTTCATATCCGCACTTTTTTACAAGGAATTCTCTGGTAATACCCCCTACGGTTACTATCCTGTCAGGCATAGGGATAAAGCCTTTTTCTTTTTCGCTCAAATAGATATTGGTCAGTGCCGGATACAAAGCACTGTGCTGATATCCCAAGATCTTTACAGCAGGATCAGCATATCGAACAGCAAGTATCGCGTTTTTTTCCCAAGGATATCCTTCATAAGTCTGAGAATAATGTGAAGGAGCCAGTTTTCTTACAGCCCCTAACACATAATAATAGTGCATTCTATTGCCAAATGATGACAGATCATTGAACTCTTTTTTCATGTAAGAATCAACAAGAGCTCCTACATTACTGCCAAGTATATCCATCTTGCCTGAAAGCACCTGATTTGAGAAAAGACTGAACAGGGCAGCTCGCAAAGGTGCAAATATATCCATAAATAATTCTTGAGGAAAAATATTGCCAGGCATATCTTTCATTTTCTTTACAGAAGTTTTGTAGTTGCCAATAATACCAGCAATAGTAAAAACATCAAATCCATTTTTTTTCAAATAGTCCGGCAATGATGTGAAATAATTGTCTTTTGCACCAACAGTCCATGTTCTTATCAAGTATTTTTTGCGGCTGCCATTAATCCTTTTTAATTTGTCCTTCATTATCTTCCGTGATAAATACAATTTGTGATATTCGTTAAAAATGAGTTTTAGCGATTTTGCAAATCTAAAAAGCAATGCTTTTATGCTCTTTTTCAGAACGGTAAATCCGGCGCTGTCTGACACAAAAACATATCCCCTCTCTTCGCAAAGAGAACTCAATTGATCAACAACTTCAACAGAAGGCCTATAGATAACAACTTTAGACGTTAAGCATCTGTCTAATATCGCAGCTGTGTTCAAACACCTATACAAGTCATAAAAAAAACCAGAACTATAATAATCTTTTGAGAATAGATGATAAGCCCAAAGTTTGTGGGAATCATTGCTCGCAATCAATCTGCCGATCAGGTCAATATATGAAACTAAATATTCAGAAGAATTTATCTTGTCTTTTGCTAATGCATCATATACTTTGACATTTTTGTTGACTGACACTTCGGGATTAATATCTGTTTTGTTCCAAAAGATAACAGTCAACGGACTATCTCCCTTAATCATTTTCAAAAGATCCGAGGATTTGTTTACAACGACCAAAGTGTTATTCATGAAGCTCCTAAATTCAACTTCTGTCTTTTACAAAAAGCCGTATTGTATTATTATGGTAAACAGAATTCGAAGTGAACGGCACCGCTAATCTCTCACAAACTCCCTCGAACAATTTATATACAATCATTTTCATTCCGTTCTTTTCAAAAAGCCATTTAAAGTCCCTTGGGTATGCAAGAAAGCTGCCTTCGTTCTCAAGTATCAGAACAAACTTTGATGAGACTCTCGCCATATCAGCAAAAATGCTATTGTGTTTTGGATGAATATTTACGAGAACAGAGTGACAAAAGACCAGATCGAATTCACTATCTTCGAACTTTTTTATTTCTTTGGCAGCATCGCCTATTATCAGCTTTGAATTTTTTGCCATTTCGGGAAATATCACTTTTGATTTTTCTACAGCTACTGAGCCTATCTCTATCCCTGTAAGATCCTTAAATCCTTTTTTGTAAAGATAATTCAAGGATCGACCTACATTGCATCCGATCTCTAGTATCCTGCTGTCCTTGCTGAGATATGGAAGTACATCCTTGAACAACTCTTCAAGAGATCTGTCATCTTTGGCATATGTCTGTGGATCATCGGTACTTCCTTCCATTCCTTGGATGCTCCATCTATTGACCATATCTGCATAAGATACTGCCAATGGTGGCTGAAATCCCCTTGAAGAGAGGAACGTTGCCAGTCTAAAATATAATGACTGTCCCTTTTTAGTTTTTAAACAACCTGCAAAAAGTCTTCTCGGCACATTTATTATCTTTTTCAACATCGTTTTCTCCTATTTTTTTATTACCAGGCACTCCAACCACCATCAACATTAAGAATTTCTCCGGTTATATAATCCGACATGGACGATGAAAGGAACAGGCAAGCATCAGCTATATTTTTGCCACTGCCCCATTTGCCCTGAGGAGTCCTTTCAAGAGTAAATCCATAGAGATCTTCTTTCTTTTTGAAATTTTCTGCATATGAAGTTTCACAGAACCCTGGAGCAATGGAATTAACATTGATCCCATATTTTGCCCACTCTATAGCTAAACATTTGGTCAATGATATTATGCCCCCCTTTGATGCGCCATAAGCACTAAGATCAGCCAGCCCCAAAGAACCTACAACCGAAGCCATATTGACTATCTTTCCAGACTTATTCTGTATCATTGACTGCCCAAAATATTTGCACATAAGGAATACACTGCCAAGATTGGTGTTGATCACATTATCAAAGTCTTCTTTTGATATTTCCATAAAGGATCTTCGAAAACGCATGCCGGCATTATTGATCAACACATCTGCTCGCCCAAACTTTGAAATTACCGAATCATAAAACACTGATACGGTGCTCTCATCAGAGACATCGCCTTTGAATAACAGAACTCTTGCATCATCAAAACCAGCTTCATTCTTTAGATCATGAAGATCTTCCAGCGTCCTTGTTATCAGAGCGATATTTGCCCCTTCTTCATAAAAAAGTTTAGCAATATCCCGACCAATCCCTTTGCCGGCCCCGGATATGACACAGACCTTTTTGCTCAACATTTGTTTTGACATATATTACTCCTTGACCACGAATTGAAAAGCTTCTTCAATCAACTTGAATGGAACATCATTGAATACAGAACATTTGCCTATACTCTCAGGAAGCACCAATCTGATATTATTATCTTTTCTCTTTTTATCCTTGTTCACATTGCGCAAACATTCTTTTAAAAGATCTGATCTGTTGTATCCGCAGGCTGCGGACATTACATTTACCGGCAAAGAATATCTTTTAAGAATTGCTACATGGTATCTAATAATGTCTTCGCTTTGGCCCAGATGTTTTTGTGCAATATACGCTGCGGCAATCATCCCCAAAGAAACGCCCTCTCCATGCCTGAATGTTTCTTCTATCTCTTTTTCTGTAGAGATCTCTATAGAATGCCCCAGAGTATGCCCATAATTCAACTTAAGTCTTTTGCCGCCTTCGCGTATATCGTTGGCTACAAAATCGATCTTTATATCTATTGATCTGGATATCATCTTTACTAGATGTACTTCTGAGCGATCTTTAAGAGACTGAGCTTCTTCACTTAAGAAATCAAAAAAAGTTTTGTCACTGATGATCGCACATTTGATAGCTTCTGCAATCCCTGAAACATAATCTCTCTGAGAAAGACCGGTCAACCAATTCAGGTCAATTATATTCAGCATGGGATGATAATAATTGCCTATAGCATTTATTGTTTTCCTGAAATTTATAGCAACCTTGCCGCCAATACTGCTGTCTATCATTGCCATTAGAGTTGTAGGAACATGAACAAGGTTCATGCCTCTAAGATATGTGCTGGCTGCAAAACCCGCCATATCTCCGATAACCCCACCGCCTATTGCAATAACAGTTGAATCCCTTGAAAAATCATTCGCTTCCATTATCCCGTATATCTTGAGAAGTTCATTGATATTTTTATTGTTTTTACCACCGATTATTGCATGCTCGAAAACAACAAAACCCAAGGCAGAAAGAGAAGCTACAATATCAACTTTGACCTTTTTCTCAAGTTGAGAATCATAAATGACCAGAACTTTTTTGTTCTTTGTCATACCTGAAAGCAAATTGCCGATATTTGAACATAACCCTCTGCCTATGATAAGAGGATATCCACTACCGTCCAAAGTCACTTTTTTTTGTTCTATTATATTTGTCATATTCATAAATGGGAGAAAAAGCCGGCATTAACGATCAGCTCGGCTATTTCAAAATCCTCTCTGGTGTCTATGTCGTGGCCTTCGAAATGATCGATCTTTTTGATATACGGATCAAAACCAATCCTTCTGCCGGTCTTGAGAAAAAGATCTTTTGTAAAAACATAAAGTGAAGATTGTTCTGTAATGACCGGTTCAATATCCTGAGTCCTAGGGGTTGCCCCTTCTAAAGAATAGTTAAGAGGCTTGCCTTTGAACCAAGCGAACTTTTTGAACTCATAAGCAGTAAATGCCGAATCATGCCCACCCGAAATGACATTGTCTATACATTCCGAAATAGTCTCAGGACGAAGAAATGGAGAAGTAATATGCAAAAGGACAATAACATCTGCATCAATTTTTTTTAAGAACTCACCGATAAGGTCCTGAATACCTGCCGTCTGTGTATCAAGAGTTGACGGACGTTCAACATAAGTATATTTCAACCCCTCTTCAATATGATCACAAATGGATGGTTCAGAAGCAAATATGACTATATCGTCGATCTGCTTGACCTTGTTCAAAGCTTTGACAGAGTAATTGATCAAAGGTATCCCTCCGAGTTTTTTTATATTCTTCTGAGGCAGCCTTTCGCTATTCAATCTTGATGGTATAAAAGCAACTGTTTTCATTTGAGATCTCCTTCTATTGTTTTTCTTATAAAGTCATACATATTTTTTGGTGTCACATCAGATGCATACGAATAAGCACTAAAATCAATGTTGACAAGCTTTGCTCTATTATTTACCAGTTTATCCATTATAGTAATCAGCAATGTTGTATCCGTCACATAATTAACAGCATTCAAATTCTTGTCTCCGATCTTAAAAGGAGGAGTTCCATAGTGATCATATCTTTTCCATCTATCGTATATTATTACAGGGACCTTGTCGATAAGGGCTTCGTCCATAGATGTTGAAGAATAGCTTATCAAAGAATCAGTAGCATCAAGAACGGAAGAAAAGCTCCCCTCTGACTGTATAATACAATTATTAGATGTCGGCAAAAGGGATCGCATAGACGCTTTGTCCAAAGAGTAACCCGGATGTACTCGGAGAATCAATATCGCATCAGGGATCTGGTCTATTACTTTAATAATATCCGCTAGGCTTGCAAGGTATTCCTGCTCTGTCTCAAGAAAATAAAAACGCTCCGTTCCTCTAGTCTTTGTTGTTACAGCATATGTAAAAACGAATTTTGACGGATCTATTCCAAGAGCTTTTTTAGCATTTAATTTTGAGGCCCTTGAAAGCCCAAATATCAGAGCGCCGGTCTTTATCTCTGTATTTTTAATAGTGTTATAGTTCTTTTTGAAATATCTAAGATGTTTTTCCTGTACAGGCGTAGAAAGCGCTATATGAGTATAAGGGCCAAGCATAAAACCTTTGCACAGTTCAACCAGTTCGGCTTCATGAATATCGTCAACAGGAACAGGATGCGCTCCGTGAGAAACAAAAAGAGAATTGAAGGCATATTTGCGCGACAGTTCTCCCGCTGAATACCAAAGGCCCCTCGAATGAGGAGAGATAACAAGATCAACACAAAGTTCGTCAAGAAGCTTTTTGAGAGCTAAAGATGAATTTTCTAGTTGAGACAGATGCTTTGGCAAAGACAACAAGGCTTTTGTTTTAATGATATTACCAAGATCAATGCCTCTATAGCTAAAAACGTCTTTTTTAGAAAATACTTTATTTAATTCATCAGCAAAGGCAGGGATATTCCTATTGTCAGAGATCTCATCAAGGACAATATTGAAATGCCCATTCATGATACCTAAAACAAAATCTGCGAGTTCTTTTTTTAAACTTCTACCTGCATTCTTTTCAAGAGGGGTAACAAATATGCTGTCAGGGATCTCTCTTTTTATTTTTTTTATGAGACCTTCAAATCCATAACTTTTGCCGGGAACAACAATGACCTTTTTGCTCCTTAGTTTTATAAAAGCTTTTGCCAAAGCAGATGAAAAACTTTTTGGAGTCATTTCCGAACCACCAGTATGTTTAAACATCCCTGGAATCAATGAATATTTACAACCAATATGGGAAGAGCCCTCTTTAAAAACATCCGCAAGAAATCTATCGTTATTCCCTATCATAGTGGCATCGGTCTTATAATCATTATCACAAACAAAGAATTCTGCCCCTTTGTGCATGGCAGAAACATTAAGCATCAGTTCTGTTATCCTTGCAACATAATTGAAATAGAAAGATAGATAGAACTGCGTATCAGTCAAATAAACCGATGACAATCCAATAGAATCAGTTACTTCAAATATTGCGGCCAGCTTATCAGTTGCATTCTTGTTAGAAAGAACGATCTCTCTGTGAGAATCATTTGAAAAATATTGCAATGTAGTGCGATATGACAGGCCAAGCGACTTTAACGTCAACTCAAGCTTTGGCTCCAGAACAATGATAATGAACGAAGCAGGATCAATTCCATTCTGCTTGGCCCAAGCCAAAAATGAAACAAGCTCATCATGGAATTCCAAAAAGATGATCTTCATTGAATAGAAGCTATAGCGATGATCGCATCGCTCCTTTCTTGTGATTCAATATTCTTTCTGTAGAATGACTCTACCTCTTTATAATCCTTAGGGATATCGAATACCGGGCGTTCTATCTGTGGGATACCCGAATAAAGCCAATTACAAAGATTTACAAGCCCATATCTCTGACAAAACCCGAATCTAAGATCAGAAAAACCCGCTTTATTAAACACCATCGAAAGTGTATCTCTTGAAAAATAATTAAGGTGAGCTCTAATCCAGTAAAAATCGTTGTACTCAGGAGAATTATCAAGAAGAGCATCTTTCACATTCGGAACTTCGCATATAATCGTCCCGCCAGGGTTGAGAAGTTTTTTGCACTGCAATAAGAAACCTGCAG
>CAZWKB010000023.1:7415-15257 GCA_964633925.1 uncultured bacterium | reverse complement strand
ATATGTTCGAGAACATGAAACATTGTTATAAGATCATATTTGCCTATAAATTCAGGCCCATGCTCAACCCCAATCGAAAAAATCTCAACCTCAGCATTCTCTCTGGATATTGCACTTCGCTCAGTACTTATCTCCAGCCCTTTGACATTTTGATAACCTCTTTTTATCAGTTCTGCAACAAAGAAACCGTACCCCGATCCAATATCCAGAATGCTTATATCAGTTTTAAAGGAATCCTCAATCATTTTTACATGTCTTTCGGTATCAAAAAGATTATTCTCTTTTAAACGCGGATAATCTATCGCTTTGCCACGGTTCTTGTCTTGCATGTTGTTATCGTAGAATTTTTTATTGGCATCTGCACCTGGCAAAGGGAATAATTGAACATGTCCGCAAGAAGCACAAGAATAGACTTTAATATCCTGAGACCCATCCCTTAATTTGTCCTTTTTTAGAGTCAGCTGATCTTGCCAACAAATATTACATTTTTTACAATTACTCATTTTTTATCCTCTCTATTATTTGTCATATGTACTGGGATATTTTTTTCTCCCCAAGTCAATGCATATTCTCTATCTGCGAAGGTAATCATAGCGTCTCTGTATGGAGCTGTCTTTGCTTTATTCAACAAATTTGAGATATAGTGGGCCATCCTCTCCGCTGATCTGCTGTCCCTGAAGGGATCCTTTTGATCAATATTTTTTATATATTCGACACTTCCAATATCTAAATCAGGAGCCCCCATTATGTTCTTTAAACAATTGACAAGAACATCTATATTATCAAAAACAATCTTATCTTTACCATAAAAATATTCTTCATATTCTTTAAATCCTTCAAGATCAAGAAAGACAACTTTCGAACCCGCAAGATAACATTCCAATGCTGTGGTACCGCCAGAAAGTAGAGTTACTGTTATATCCGCAGCTTTTGATATCTGAGCCGGAAGAAGATCCGTAGAATATTCTCCGTCGATAAAATAACATCTCCCCGTTGCTTCAGCACGTTTTTTTAACTCTATGATGCCAGGAAGACGAGAGGTGAGAGTTCTCGGTCTTTTCGGGCTAAAAATAATGCCTACAGTGGGATCATCTAGAATAAATCGAAAAAATGCACTGTAGATCTTTTCGCTCCTTGAATTTGGGATCACATCTATTCTGTTCTGATCCGATGAATTCTCATCAAAAAAGGATATTACAAATTTAGCTCCACTGGCCGAAAGTTTTTCTCTTAATGCGGTGGCTCCTTCTTTTATATAGGGGAATGAATAATCATTTATATACCCGTGAAAGACAATAGTGCGGCTCAAATGTCCGGATTTGATATATCTTTGAAGATAATATGGGCCAAACAAAAATTTAACATCTGCACAAGAGCCCAAAATTGGATTCGGTATAGGCCAATTTGATACCTGATAGCTTATGCTGACACCCCCACACTTTTCTAATGCCATTCGTCTCGCCACCCTTAACGGATCATGATCGACAAAATCTAAATCTACTTTGATATTATTCTTCCCATAGAAATCACTAAAGAATGAATATTCATTAACGAATGAAAATGCCCAACTGATCAATTGAACAGAAACGGGTTTGAAAGTGATAAGTGCATACAAAGAACACCAAAATATCCATAGACAATTTCTCGTCTGAACAAATAAGTTTATCCACCCCGTACGAAATACTGGAATAGATGCATCTCCTGCCGCCTTTGGTGACATAGCAATAGGCACTATCCCTCGATCCCGCAATTCTTCTGCCATAGCACCTGTTACCTTGACATCCCTTCTGTCAAAACATAACAAGACCCTTTGATCTTTCAGAATATCGGTCAACAACCATGGAAAATCTGAACGACGGGAAGGATCAAATGAAAAGCCTCTCAGAGTAAAAGTTCCTGACATCGATGGAATGGGAGCCTGCGTTTTCTTTTTACCAAATTGTGTTAAGAAAGCGGCTACAACACTTTTGAATATACTAAATAACGAGAAGAGAAGCTTTACTAAATCCCTTAAAAACTTTTTTAAAGACCATTTATTTTTTACATGTATAGAATACCTCATCAAAGCAAAGTCTCTCAATTGATTGGGAAAGTTTGCCCCATCAATATATAAAACATATTCGCAATTATTGTAAATATGCGCGTTCTTGTACCAATTGATCACGTTTAAATATACTGATTGCTGCTCAATTTCTGGGATGCTACATTTTCTAAAATAATAAACCGCTTTCTTAGGATCGCAAAAATGACTTCCCCATACTGAAATGAACTTTGAATGAACCAGAAAATCACTTTCTACCAGGTCGCAAAGATCTACGACATCCCGGCCAAATACTCTGGGAATCAAATGCCCCTCTATTGGATCCCTAAGTTCAGGCAACTCAAAATCAAAACGTTTTACAATACCGAAAATTCCGACCTTTTCAATTAAGACTTGAGCAAATACCGTAGCATTGAAATAGAAAATTATCCCCTTATTTCTGCGAAAAGACATATGCTTAATAAGATCAGGTAATGTTAGGTTGGTATAAAAAATCACATTCATAGAGCAGCCTTCTTTTTTAATAAAATATTAAAAACTCTTAATATGTGTTCTTTTGTAACTATCTCGGATATTATCCCTACAAACAAATACAAAGCAAAAAAGAACAGTTTTATCACAAAATAATACAGGCCAAAATATTGTGTAAATTCACATAACAGCATTAGAACAGCCGATGCTAAGACCACAGAATACATCATAGAAAGGTTTGTTACCTCATATCCGATCTTATATAGTTTATGTCCGATGATGATCATAGTAAAATCTACCAAAATATATGCAGTAAGAGCTGATAGAGCCCCTCCGATAATCCCGAATCTTGGGATCAACAAAATGTTCATTACTACATTTATGACCGTTGATAAAATTGACAGAGGAAAAAGTAAATATGCTTTATTTGAATATGCAAATGTGATCCCGCCGAATATCCCAAAAATATTCACAGCATAGACGCAGGCGAAAATGATTATAACCGGAATTGCGGGATAGTAAGCCGGAGGTGCTAGAAA
Source organism: uncultured bacterium (assembly GCA_964633925.1). Classification (GTDB taxonomy): domain Bacteria; phylum Margulisbacteria; class WOR-1; order JAKLHX01; family JAKLHX01; genus CAZWKB01. Next base: position 12,206 of record CAZWKB010000023.1, on the reverse strand, counting down.
AAATATCACTTCTCTGGAAAAAAGAATGGCCATAACAACAGGGAGAAAACACCGAAAACAGTCTCCCTACAGGGCCTGAAGCATCACGGCCTTTATCAAATACGGCACTGTAAAAAACCGGTTGAAATGAATTCCAAATCGCAGTATGGAGGTTGAATATTACGAGCCCGATATTCTGTCCAATATTGTAAATACCTACAGCAGAAAGAGAGACCATATTGATCAACATGAATTTATCGAAATACCTGTTTATTATTCCGGTGAATGACTTAGGAACCAACTGCAAACCATAGGAGACATTGTCCAGAAAGACCTTTTTATCAAAACCAAACTTTATTTCCCTGTTGAATCTGAAAAACAGTATTATCAAAACAATTGATGAGCCGGTTAACCCTCCAAAGATCGGACCCATATATGAGATCTTTAAGAACCAAAGATAACAAAGCCCTGTAACAGAGGATATTGCAGCTTGCATTACAAGAAAAACCGCATACTCTTTTGCTCTTTCCATGTTCTGATAAAGACTCAGATAGAACGTTACTATCGTACTGAAAAAAGCACTGATATAAACGATCATTACAGCCAATCCATATTTAGGATCACCGACAAATATCAGCCCCAGGTGTTTTCTAAGAAAAAAAACAGGGATTATTGTGATAAAGAACATAACAAACAGAAGTAATTGTGACGGACCAATGAGAGCATTGTATTTTTTTGGATCATTCTTATAAACAAAGAAATTCCTTTGAGTAGCTCCTACTAAGCCGAGACTGAAAACACCAACGGCGATAGTTGGGAATAATCCAGCCATGACAATTACCCCGTATTCGGCAGGAACAAGCAGGCGCGTCATTATCGGCATTAGCAGCAGGGACATTATATAACCGCAAAAGTTCGGTAACATATAAATCAAGATGTTCTTTATGTTCTTTTCAGTGAGCATCAGTAAAAGTTTCTCCTCATTCGTTAATTTTAGACCTCATCGATAATTGACCAGGTATACGAGAACATTGCATCAGGCAGGCCGCAAATGTCTATATCAGACAACCCCATCATTTGTGAGTATTTTTCAATAACCGGATGATCATGTAAAACTAATGAAGTTTTACGCATCTTGATATCATTCTTGAGAGCTTTCGCATCGGTTAACGCTATCATATGACCACCATTCCAAGCCCTCCTTATTGATAATTTATAATTAAACTTCTCAAGATCATTGATACAGAAATGATCTTGAGGCAGAGAAACACTGACATCTGAATGAAAAAGGGATAGAACAAATTTTGCAGCCAAATCCTTTTTATCTTCGAGGAATGAGACTTCAATTATCCGTCCATTTACGATCACAACATATCCGGCAAACTCTCCGTCCGAGTAACAATTGATGAAATCTTCGTTAGATATCTTAGTGTCAAAACGTAAAGGCCATCCGGCCCACCATTCTTGACTCCTGCAAAATGCCATAGGAATATTCTTGTAGGAATCATCGTACGCCTGCATATAGGACTTTATCAACCCAGGATCAAAAACACTTTTTGTTATTACTGGGATACGATTTTCTTTTATGTCTTCAAAAGGGATCGAAATGTCTAGAAATTGTGCTCCGCCAACAAATCCGAACTTTGAATAATACCCGTCAACAGCTTTTCTTGCAAAAAGAACCGCCAGCGGAATATTTGCTTTTCTAATTTCCGAAAGAGTAAACTCTACCATTCGAGCTCCTATCCCTTGAGCCCTGAATCCTTCCTCAACGCAAACTTGAGTTATCAGAGAAGTTGTTATTTTATTACCCATCAGATAATTCATCCTTTTTAACACCCTGAGCATTGCAACTATATTCCCGTCACATTTTACGATCTTTACTTCATACGGTCCGGTTAAAGCGTCTACCTGCAACAGTTTTTCCAGATTATCATCAAATGACAGCTCCTTCTGTCCAAAAGCTGATACAGCAATGCGGTATGCTGATCTGACTTCTTCCATGGTATTACAATTGCGGGTTTCAATAATTTGCGGCATTATCCGTTCCCTTTCAACTGCTGTCTGACCGTCTGCAATATCTTTTCGAGCCGTTCAGCATCTATGCCCTGATGAACAGGCAGAAGTACACACTTTTTAAATACAGGGTCAAAAACATTTCTGTTTACATCAAAATTATAGACGGCGGTAAATACATTCTCTTTTTTAAGAGCGTTGGCAATATTATCCAGGACGTTTTCATCGGCAAAGAACGGCACCCTATACGGTAATATATCAAGTTTATCAAGACCAAGAAAATAGTCGTCCTTGTTACCAAAAGCCGAAAGTATCTGTCTGTAATTATCTGCCCTTTTTGTTAAGGCACCGTTCCTTAATTCGTTACCCATGACCTTTATTGATATCTGTTTTGCTTTTACAGCGCGGTCAGTCAATGCATAGCTCATTTCCATCAACGCCGAAAAAAATCCTTCAGGCAGTTTGTGACTGAAATATTCATAGAACCATCTGCCAGCAAACGTAATACCTGAATATTTTGATCCGTTTATTCTTTTTTTTGCAAAAGATATCAAATCATCATCCGATGTGACAAGAGCTCCTCCCTGAACGGAAGAAAAGAATTTTGAAAAACTAAATATTGACGCATGACCGAACGTACCCAGCCTTTTGCCTTTAAAACTACTTTGCCATGCGTGAGCACAATCTTCAATCATGAATAGTTTCTTCTTCTCGCAAATTGATGATATCTCGTCGATCTTTTGCGGGTAGCCATATTGATGGTAGACAAGAACACCTTTGACCCCTTCATAGAATTTTGTGACCGGGTGTGAGAATTTATGCATTGTCTGCAGAACACTCTGACACATCCAAGAAGGAACCAGCACAGCATCGTTTCTATCAGATATTATGCCTTTTGAGCGGTAATATTCAAAAATCAGACGCAGAGCCGCCCGTCCGCTGCCTGTGATGACGGCTTCTTGAGGCAGAGAGCTCAGGATCTCACCCTCAGGAATATTTCTTAAGTATCTGAAAAAGTTAAATTTTAGATATTCTACATCATCTATAAAATTATTTTTCACATTTACCCTCCAATGACCCCAGTTTGGAATGCATTATTGCTTCGGCCCTAGGATAATCAAATTTTCCGCCCATCTCCCTGACTTTCCATTTCATTCTTCCAATAAAATAGTTTACGGACCTGTTATTCTGATTAAGGGCTTCTTGTGCGTCGGTGACCTGAGACAAGACCATATCGGCAATAGAAATCAGCTCTTCGTCACTGATCTCCCTACCCTCTTGATCGACTATAAAAGTTTTTTTCGGCTGACCACATTTGGAAAGCGATTTTTCGATCTCGACTGAACCCTCAAAGTCATACATTTCCAGGAATTTTGAGTTTCTTTCATTTTCATTTTTTTTGTAATATTCTTTAGAATAATATTTTTCTGCGATATACTGAGGTACGGCGAATCCTCCGAAACCTCTCTTGAAATGTGAAATGTCGATATTCTTTTTGTCCGGAAAATCATAAGGCAGGATCCCGTAATGCTGCATGCCGATCTCATAATATTTATAACCCTGTTGCTTCATCCATAGTATGGCCTGCCATTCGAGAATATGTCTGACCGGAAGATGCTCGAAATCGGGATCATTTGCCGCAGAAAATCCGTATACATTATCCTTGAACACAGAATAATATTCAAACCCGATAAAAGAATCCTTATGTATCACGGCAAAAAGAAAAGCCTGCTTTTTGACCAGCCAGTCATACATCATTTCAAAAGTTGTGTCCGGCCTGGTTTTTCGTCCGGCGGCTTTATGATGCATTTCTTTGTATGCAATAAAGATATCTCTTGTGACATTTTCACCAAAAAAAACTTTAACATCAAACTCTTTACCAGCCTCAATATTTCTTTTGTGGTTCTTTCTCAGATCTTCGTAAAGAGCTGCCGTGTCCTTTGAAAGATCTATGATCTGCGTATTCAAAGAAATGTCGATATATCCATATTGAAGGTATTCATTAATGGATAGCTTTTCGAGAAAGCCGCAAGATATGGGAACAGCACGGAATGAAGCTCTTTTAACATCGAAAATACCTGCTCTTTTATCTATCTCCTGAGTTATCAATTCAAAAACGGTCCTTTTTGCCTTTGCAGAAAGATCATCTTTAACAACGGCAGCAGGAACAGCTCCTCCTGCAAAAGAAAACTCCCTATCACCTCCGTCAGAACCTTCACAATCTTCCAGTGTCAGGGGAACGATGGCCAGAACTTCCCCTTTTTCCTCTAGGAAAAAGCTTATATCTTTTGTTTTTTTGGAATGATTCAGGATACATGTGAATGAGAACCAGTCAGTCGTATGCCAAAACCAGGCATTTTTTGAATTGATGACAAAATCATCCCATATTTTATTGTATTTTCCGGACAGATCAACGATCTTCATCTGACCGAACGTTTTCTTTGGTTAATATCTCTCCCTTTTTTACGTCTTTTACGATATATAAAGACCTTCTGAATATCAGTGAATGTTTTTCATCATCTGACGGACCATAGGTTACAGAGCCCAAAGACTGCCAAGTTTTATCGGCCTCAAGCGATAGCAATTTAAATTCTTCTGGCTCCATCGAAAATGCACTATCCACCCCGCCATCAGAACGCTTAAGCGTAAAATGTTTTTCAATAACTGTTGCCCCAAGAGCAATGCTTGCAACTGCAACACCAAAACCCATAGTGTGATCGGATATGCCAACATCACATCCAAAACGGCCCTTCATATCCGGAAGTGTTAATATACTCGAATTTACAGGACTTGCCG
>CAZWKB010000023.1:6991-7405 GCA_964633925.1 uncultured bacterium | reverse complement strand
ATTTCAGCAAAGTAATATCCTTTGTTCCACCAGACCTGGCCGCATTTACTGCTTCGGTTATTTCATCCATGGTCGCCATACCTGTAGACAATATAATTGGCTTCCTCGTTGAAGCGACTTTTTTTATCAGCGGGATATCTACTATTTCAAAGGACGCTATTTTATAGATCTGAACATCCAATGTTTCCAAAAAATCAACCGCGGTAGAATCGAAAGGAGTGCTGAATCCTATGATACCCAGCTTTTTGCATTTATCTAATATATGTTTATGCCACTCCCAGGGAGTATGAGCTTTTCCGTATAGCGAATACAATGAGCTGCCGTTCCAAAGGCTTGTAGGATCATTTATAACGAAATTGCCATCGGACAGGTCGAGTGTCATTGTGTCCGGAGTATATGTCTGAAGCTTAATTG
>CAZWKB010000023.1:5488-6924 GCA_964633925.1 uncultured bacterium | reverse complement strand
ATGCGCCGCTTCTACGATCTCCAGAGCGCGATCTAAGGATTGATTATGATTGCCTGACATTTCGGCGATAAGAAACGGTTTCTTCTGTCCCTGTGTTATCATGATCCAGCTCCGTTCGCTTTGCTTATTTTAATTTCGTATTTTGCTCCTCTGTATTCAAAAAAAGCAGGATATCTTTCAGGATCTGCGACTCTCAGCATATCGAATTGTTCTTTTATTGTTCCGTTAACATCGAGCCTGCTGTCATGGGGAGTCCTCTTTTTGTAGTAGGAGGCTGCGGTTGCATCCTGCTTTCTGGGAATGATATCGGATGCATGAGTTACCGCAAAATCCATAAGTTGAGATTCAATATAGAATAATTTTTTGTTTATCTCATCATAAAGTTCCGTGCCGTCAAGTTCAAGGGGCATTTGATGCCAAATATCTCCGGTATCAACATTGTCCCGCGCTTCAAGAAGCGAAACTTTTATAGTATTTTTACCCTCCAAGATCTGCCAAATATGCGGCGACCACCCCCTGCCGAGAGGCAGATCGCTTGCGTGGATAATTAATGTATTTTTATAGAGCGCACATATATCCCCAGGAACTATTTCATTACAGGAAATAAGGAAAAGAATATCGCCGCCTTTCAACTCTCTTATTGAGGTATCCAAAGAAATATCATGATCACCATCTCTTTTGTACTTCCAGTCAACAAGAACAGGAAAAACCGGATGCGATCTATTTGAGCAAAGTATCGATATTTTCATTTATTTATCGAGTCCCCTTCTTTTGCCAGATTCTTTAATCTGTCGATATCAACGATAAAGTCAGAGAGATATTCTTTTGAATCTTTTTTTGTTTCAACAGTTACCATAGAGTTATCAGGAACTGTTTCAAGGATAGATCTGATATCAAAACTGCCTTTTCCAATATGTTCATGTTTGTCATAAACTCCATTATGATCACCGTCGCTTAAATGATACATTACAGGAAATAAATTCATAAATCCCTGCAGATATTCTTTAACATCCTTATTAAATGCATTGGCAGCACAAATAGCATGCCCAAAATCGAAACAAAAGCCCGCTCCTGTTTCGTCTTTCAGATATTTAATATCCTCAAAACTCGCTCCGTTACATATCAAACCATCATCAAGAGCATAATACGGTTTATTCTCAATCAAAAATCTTTTTTCGTTTATCTTGTTTATTTGTATGGCTGTTTCCTCTATATGTCCTGCAATCCCTGGATGAATGATTATGTAAGGAGATCTTAATTTGTCTGCAAATCTCTGCGCTTCTGATATGAGAATAACATTGTTCTTCTCAGAATCAGCAACAGCCAAATTAACACCTTCTCTAAAGTGAGGGGCATGAATGATAAAAGGGATATCCAATTTCCCCCAAAGATCACTAAGATCATTGAAGGTTCCGGGTATGACATAAAGTTCAATA
>CAZWKB010000023.1:3920-5478 GCA_964633925.1 uncultured bacterium | reverse complement strand
CGTGACCTGATTTTGCAGGCTGCCCGGCCAGTAAAGTTCGGCAAACTCAAAAATTTGCACCAGCAGTATCACCAGCAGCCTTCAAAGAATCTCCCTTTGAAAGATGCGCCCATCCCTTAACTCTTGCACATCTTCCATCATCAAGCCCACGTTTTTTTGCTTCATCTATATAATTTGAATTGCTTGACCAAAGTTTTAAGCCGTATCGATACATCAGGCCAACCTCTTGAATCCGCTATGACAAACCGGACCGTTCAAAAACCTTTTTGGTTCTTTACTGTCTATAGCTTTCTTTATTTCTCCGAATGCTGAACTGACTGCTGCCGAATAATTTGCGATCGCTTTATTATCATGTGCGTATGAAGCATAAAATGCATTGGTAGCTAAAAAACCTTTTTCCAACATGCTCTGAGTGAACAACGTCTTAAGGACCATGGGCTCTTCATGTTTAAACTCGAAATGGCCCAAAGGATCTATCCCAGACACAGAAACAGTTAATCCGGCATTATGCGCCGCAGAGCTCCATATCTCTTTGACCGCTTTACCGGAAGAGATAAGCTTGTAGCTGACGTTGTTGTCCCTGAGCTTGTTTATTGTCGCAATAGCAGCAACAGGACCAATTCTTTCGGTCCAATAAGTGCTGCTGATAAAACTTTCCTGAGCTGATCCCATGACGTTTTTTTTGCCGATAACGGCTGCCATAGGATAACCATTACTCATACCTTTTGCGAAAACGGCAATGTCCGGTTCGAACCCGTATAATAAATGAGCTCCTCCCAGATTAAGCCGCCAGCCTGAGGTTATCTCATCAACAATGATAATAATGCCATATTGTTTTGCGGCATTCGTTATTGCGTCCAGAAATTCCTTTTTTGGTATTTCATTCCTGATAGCTTCCAAAACAATTGTGCCGACACTGCCTTTGTGCTCGCTTAGAAGAATATTCAGACCTTCTACATCATTGTATTTAAAAGGATAGGAAGATGCTTTGAGATGCCTCGGAACGCCGTTTGGACTCAGGCCCGGCAACAAATGGCCGTCGAGAGATCTGTCATCGGAAAGATTTGCAGATAAATACCAATCATGCCAGCCATGATATCCACAGAAAAGAACTACATCTTTTTTTGTATATGTCCTGGCGATCCTGACAGAAACCGACATCGCTTCTCCTCCGGTACGCTGAAATCTTGCCATCTGCGCCCAAGGATGAATATCCAGCAATAATCTCGCAAGTTCGACTTCTTCTTTCGGGTTAAGAGTGGACATGCTCCCGCAATCGATAACCTTTTTCACAGAAGAATCAACATCGTCATCTGCATAGCCGAGGATACAGGAACCGATACCCATATAGGACATATCTGTATATTTTTTACCGTCAAGGTCCCAGACCTCATATCCTTTTGCTTTTTCATAATAGGCAGGCCATATATCCGGAAGGAACATTTCGGGTCTTTTTGAGAGCAGCTGAGTACCTCCGGGGATTATCTTTTTAGCTTCGATATAAAGGTCCTGTGATCTACCCATTGTATTCTCCAAACATTTTATTTATTTCCTTAAT
>CAZWKB010000023.1:1670-3910 GCA_964633925.1 uncultured bacterium | reverse complement strand
CCTTAATAAAATCTTTAACCTCTACCATTCTTTTTTGTTCATCAAGGATGACGAACTTTTTACCAGATCTTACGACAGAAAAGATAGGTTTTTCTGTAAAACCGGCACTTAATTGTTCGCAACCTTTTATACATACATTCATATTGATCTTTGCGATATCTGGATTATCGTCAAGCCAGGTATAGACCTCTTTTAAGCTCAAAGGTTTCCCTTTATATAGCGTTTCATAGATCTTCCCTATCATTTCAATATCCGCTTTTTCATCAATAGTCAGTCTGTATTCAGGCCGGCAAAGATCGGCGTCGATCTCTATGCCCAAAGTATTGAATTTATCGATAATCTCTTTGATATGCTGAGAAACGGCCGCGCCCCTATAATGTTTATGGACTTCCTTTAAAGCATTAAAAGAGATGAGTTCTGACAATGTACCTTGTATCATTGTCATATTCGAGACGTAAATATAATCCCTATATGTTTTTTGGAACTCTTCAACAAAACGTGAAGTGCTGTCAATATCGAATATCGGAGAATCGCATGTCACCCTGATGACTGCATCGGCCCCTTCCCTTTCACATAACTTAATATGCCTGTCAACAAGATCCTGTTCTGAGCCTGTGAACCAGCCGCAATCCAATCTTTCGGCCTCTGAAATAAGAGCTTTGTTCAGCGGATCGACAGAGGTTGCAAGAAAAACCCCGGATATGCCCATAACATCTTTCATTCTTTCAACATGATGTTCAAAAATAGATTTTGGACCAAGTTTTAACAACACCTTGCCGGGAAGTCTTGTTGAAGCCATTCTGGCAGTGATAACCCCTATTATTTTTTTCATAATGCCCCTCCATTATCCTTCATTAACTTGTTCCCATGTCCTTTTTTCTGATGACAACATTGCAGCCAGTGCAAGCTTCGTTGTCAGCAGAGCATCTGAAACAGCATTCATAGTATCGTTCTTTTTTGAAATACAATCCATAAAATACAAAACTTCGTCAATATACATTTCGTTATAGGCAAGCTCATATCTGCTATCTTCCCACTCCCATTCTTTATTCTCAACATCAACGATCCCTATCTTTCCGGACGAATGGTCCCAGACGGCTGTTGCATTCTTGCTGACAAGTTTGCATCTTCTTGTGTAATCATGCTGAAGATAATCCAGATGCAGCATGGCCTTTTTACCCGAAACAAACTCAACAAGTATATCCGCATAATCTTGTGTGTCTATCTTAAGATCGGATATGATTCCGCTTCTACACAATACACTTTTTGGTTCGCCCATCAGCCATATTGCATAATCAAGTTCATGTATGACATCAAATATGATATTGCCGCCCTTGGATCTGTTGGCCATATAATGAGATATATAATCAGGTTTTGCAAAAGGCAAATAATATCCAAACTCGATATTTGCCCATAAAAGATCTTTGAACCGTTGATCATTATCAACAATATCTTTAAGTCGTTTTATTGAAGGATGAAATCGCATATTGCAGCCGACCATTGTGATAAGTTTTTTTTCTTCGCAAATATTTATCAGCTCATTGATTCCTTCTATAGAAGTTGAAAGCGGTTTTTCTATAAATAGATGGCATCCAGCTTTTGCACATTTTATTGCCGGAGATATATGATCGTTGCTGAAAGAACAGATAAATGCCGTTTGAGGTCCTTCGTCCAGAGCTTTTTCAAGTGATGAGTGAACACTCACGACTCCTTCGAGCCCCAATGCATTTTTTTGATCTATATCGCAGACAATTATTTCCTGCCCTAATTTTGCAAGATTAGAAATATGCCTTTTACCTATTGAACCGGCACCTACAACAAGGACTTTCATTATTGTTCACTTCCAGAGCATATCTCTGAAACCGGATATTCTCCGGACCTTTCGAGATCTGCCCTCTTTTTGTAAAATGATCGTAAGAACTTTGCATACAAGATCTTGTCTACCGGGAAAGAATAGAACATAAAATTGTTCCTGATCTTTGCTAATGAAATGAAAGTGTTATTGATAAATCTATCCTTAAAACCGCTAAGCTGATTGTTGCCAAGTCTTGTCGCCGAATGAATGTTAAGATAATAAGCTGCACTTTCGGAATATTTACCGTTGACCTGCCATGGTCTTACATATTCGGCAGATGTATAAAGATCTATTGTGTATTTGTCAGTCCAGGCTTTAAAGCTATCCGGCTCTTTTAAGTACCCCTCGGACAATAATTTAATTGTCAGTTCACATTTAGGGTACG
>CAZWKB010000023.1:1205-1482 GCA_964633925.1 uncultured bacterium | reverse complement strand
TCAAGAATAAAAGATGACCTGGCTATTATTCCATATTCATTACATTTCTTTACAGCATTCTCTGCCTGAACTGGAGTTATGCCCTTTTTCATTATATCGAGAGTTTTTTGTGAGCCCGACTCAATTCCCAAAGTAAGCTGAATAAGGCCCGACTTTTTCACTAATGCAAGGACTTCGTCGTTGATCATTCTTTCATTGAAATAATCGCATCTGCATTCTCCGTCCCAAGTAATATTTAGCCCCGCATCGATGATCCCTTTGCAAATATCCTTTACTC
>CAZWKB010000023.1:0-1192 GCA_964633925.1 uncultured bacterium | reverse complement strand
TTTCTTTACCAAGAACACTATCTCTTCGACAACCTTTTTTGCGCTCTTTTTTCTATCAATAGTCTTGCCTGATACAACATTAACACAACAAGTGCATTTCGACGGACACCCTCGGCTGCTTTCATAAGGAAGCCATCTCATAGGCTGTTTTACATATCCTGACAATGTATCAGTTAAGTAGCTTGTAATAAATCTGTCAATATTCTTATCCAAAGAATAGTCCGGCACAGGCAGTTTATCCATATCCAGAACTTTTTTTGGAAAAAGGTTATTTCGAGGTTTGTCCCCATTCTTTAGCATATCAGCTAGCTCTAGAACATGATCCTCCCCGTCACCGGCGATCACATAATCAACAAGTTCAGAAGCGGCCGTTTGCTCAGGAAATAATGTGCAATGCCAGCCACCCGCAACTATTGGAACAGATGATTTTTTTTTAATAAACTCAAGCACCTCAAAAGCATTCGGTATCTCCGAAGTTAATATGGATATGCCGAAAAATAACGGGTTTTTTGAAATTGCTTCCATTATCTTTGCAAAAGGGTCTTTTTCAAAAGGCAGATTAATTATCTCAACATCATAGCCGGCCTTAGACAGCTTTGAAGCAATGCAGATAAGATTCAAGGGAGGATAATTATTGTAGTCATAAACATTTTTTGGTCTGATCAATATGATCTTATTTGTCATTTATCACCTCTGTCAATGTGGAACTAACATGATTAACCTGCTCATTCGTCATTTTCGGGTATAAAGGAAGTGAAATTGCCTGATTATAGTACTTTTCAGCTACTTGACATATCCCCCGGATATAACCCAAGGATTTATAATATGGATGTAAATAAACAGGTATATAATGAACATTGACAAGAATTTCTGCTGCTCTGAGTTTTTCAAATATCTCTTTTCTGTTTGAAATCCTGATCACATATAGATGCCAAGCCGATGATCTGTCTTCTTTTTCAATTGGAATGGATATCCCGGATATTTTCGAGAACGCTTCATTATATTTTGCAACTATCTCTTTTCTCTTTTTAATAAATCCATTCAACTTTGAAAGCTGACTGATACCGAGAGCGCACTGAAAATCGGTGATCCTATAATTATAACCGAGGTCCTGCATTTCGTAATACCACGGGCCTTCATTCTTTTGCTCTAAAAGAGATGATTCTCTTGTGATGCCATGAGTGCGAAACAT
>CAZWKB010000022.1:26036-28922 GCA_964633925.1 uncultured bacterium | reverse complement strand
ATCAACATGCCCCTCTTCCTGCCCAGGCAAATAACTGGTAATAATAATCGGCAAGTTTTTTGAGACCGCTTCGACGATTGAACCCGGGCCGGCTTTTGTAACGATCAGATCAGAAGCGCTCATGATATCTGGAACTTCATTTGTAAATCCATAAACTTTCATATGAAAGCTAAGTTTTGAGCTGTTATCTTCAAGCTTCTTTTTCAGAACATCATTTCTACCAGCAACAACGATCAACTGAATATCCAAATGACCCTTGCTCAGCTCATCAATAAATTCATATATATTTCCGCCACCCTCTCCTCCACCCATGAATAACACAGTAAATTTGTTGGGGTCGAGACTCATTGATTGGCGTAACTCTTGCTTTGATCTTGATGGTTTTAAAAACTTGGGATCTATCGGCAGCCCAATGACTTCAATATTATCTACTCCATATCCATATTTCCTGCAGATATCTTTTGCTTCTTCAGTAGCTAAAACTATTTTATCGGCCTGAGAACAGATCCAGGAACGATGAAATGTCACAGGATCAGTCACTATCGTCAGGAATGGAACAACATGATTAATTTTTCTCATCGCTTTTGCTGTTATGTGATTCATCAGAGGATGAACAGAAACTATAATGTCAGGATTTTGCTCCTTGATCAATGACTGAAGTTTTTTTTCTATAAAAGGATCCGACGTTTTTTCCATTATCTTAATAGACAACTCACTGTTTGTGGCATGATACAAAGTCCCCCAGAAAAACGGAAAATATCTTATCATTGGAGAATACATCTTTGCCATTCCGCTTATCAGTTTACTGGAAGAAGCAAAAACATCCACCATTTCCTGTTTCGGCGCACTATCACCCATTACCTCTCCAACGGTTTTTATCAAAGCATTTGCTGCACTTCGATGCCCACCACCTGTGTCGGAAAATAAATAAAGAATCTTTTTATTTTTTGTATCCATTTGGGTTCTCCTTCATCCATATCCAAGTATCGCCGATTATTCTTTCTAGGCTGCTAAAATTTTGATTCCATCCAAGCTCCGATTTTATTTTTGTTGAGCTTGCAATCAAAGACGGAGGATCCCCTGCTCTTCTTCCCTCTCTGTTCACAGGAACTTTTGAACCAATGATCTTTTCTACAGTATCAACAACTTCCTGAACAGTAAAACCTTGTTCACTCCCGAGATTATAAATTGCGCTCGAAGGGTTTTCATTAAACAGTTTCTTTACTGCCAAAACATGTGCGCTTGCCAGATCCTTAACGTGAATATAATCCCTTATGCAAGTACCATCCCTTGTAGGATAGTCTGTTCCGAATATCGAAACGCTCTTGTTTCTGCCAATGCCAGCAAGTATTACCAAAGGGATAAGATGTGTCTCATGATCTCTGTCTTCTCCAAGTCCATTTTCAAGATCCGCTCCGGCCGCATTAAAATAACGCAGGTTCACATACTTTATTCCATAAGCAATTTCATACCATTTGATATATTGCTCAACGATAAGTTTGCTTTCTCCATATGCGTTTGTTGGACATGTAGTAACGCTTTCGACAACAGGCACCTCAGAAGGATTCCCATACACAGCAGCAGAAGACGAGAACACAAACTTTTTCACTCCATTTTCGGCCATTGCATTAAGAAGATTGAATGTTGCATAGATATTATTCTCAAAATACTTTTTTGGATTCTCAATAGACTCTGGAACAATTGTAAAAGCAGCAAAATGAAGTACAGCATCAAACTGTTCACTTGCAAGCGCCGCGTTTATGTCCGCAGGATTTCTCAGGTCTCCTTCTATGATCTTAATTCCACTTGGGACAACTTCTTTGTGCCCGCAAATAAAATTATCAAAAACTACAACATCAAAACCATTCTTTATCAGATCTCTTACAGTTACTCCACCAATAAACCCAGCCCCCCCTGTAACGAGTACTTTCATTTCTTCTTCCTTTCGATCGCTTTTTTGTAAATATTTTCTATTTGATCTCCGATTGTCTTCCAGTTGTACTTAGTCTCTACCAATTGTCGTCCTCTTTGACCCATAGATTTTGCAAGCTCTGGGTCTTTTAATATTTTAACAATAGCTTTTGCCAACCCTTCAACATCCCTTGGTTCAACCAGCAATCCACTTTCGTTCACATCCATCACATTGTTCACTCCAGGGATGTTCGACGCTACAACAGGAGTGTAACATGACATCGATTCAAGTTGAACAATACCAAATGCCTCAAGTCTATTAATTGATGGGAATACAAACATTGCAGAATTGGAATAAAGCTCTACCATCTGATCCAGATTAACTTTGCCCATAAATTTAATATGGTCTCGAACCCCGATGCTGTCAATAAACTCTTCTACATGCGGTTTTTCTTCGCCCTCTCCACAGATCATGAATTTTGCATCTGGAACTTCCTTAAGGACCAGAGGAATCGCTCTGACAAGATAATCTATCCCTTTGTTAGCTGCCAAACGTCCTAAAAACAAAACCTGCTTCCTGTCCCTTGTTGCTTCACTAATATTTTGCATTTCACGTGATTTGTCAAACAATTCAAAATGCATGCCAATTGGAACTGCATGATGTGGCAACTTCTTCATGACCGGAGATGTTGAAGCATAGCTTTCCGTGGTATTGATAATGTCATCTACCTTAGGGAGTATCCATCTTGCATAAGCATTGGTCATACTTTCAACGCCTTTGATAACCCATTTTGGCATTTTGACTCCAAACATCTTCTCTGACATTGTTGTGTCGCAATGATATGTCACTATGTGAGGTGTGTTTTTAAGCCTATTTCTAACCGCTCTGGTAAAACCAAAAGCAGGACAGTGGGTATGAACGATATCAAAACCATCCAACATTTTCAAATTGAATTGGAATGAAACTGGGAGATA
>CAZWKB010000022.1:24216-26026 GCA_964633925.1 uncultured bacterium | reverse complement strand
ACGGCGTCAAGCCTTTTTACTTTAATCCCATCCATGACCTCTTCTTTTGGCGCTCCGGCTTCCTTTGGAACATTATTGGAAATAATCGTTACTTCATGCCCGCGAGATATCATCTCCACAGACAAATCCTTTACATATTTTTCAGTCCCTCCGAAATGCGGAAAAAAATAAGGGACCAACATCGCGATCTTCATAATGATTCTCCTTTCGTTATATTGCCCAATAGGCCATTCTGCGTCCTGCAGTTACAAACAAAGGGTCAAAACTCTCTATCTTTTTATAATAGATCAAAGCCTCCTTTATATTCCCTTTCTTTCTTTCAAGATCTCCCATATTAAGATTTGCGGCACTAAAGTTTTTATCAGCTTTCAGTGCAGCCTTAAGTTCTTTTTCAGCTATCTTAAAATCGCCCTTCAGGATATTTAATACGGCCATGTTATTCCTAAATACAGGATTACTGCTATCTTCCGAAATTGCAGTGCTGAGCGCAGACTGTGCCTTAGAAAGATCATCCTTTGACATATAGTATACAGAAAGATTATTGTATGCGGGAATCTGTTTTGAGTCAAGTTGTGTAGCAAGAATAAAATCTTCACCTGCTGAAGATATTCTTCCTTTCATAAATTTATCAAACCCCTGATTATTTTGCCCTTGTCCAAAAGACACAACAGTCAGATCCTCTTCTTCCATGTTTTTAAGTTTCCTGCTGTCAATTCCCCATATCGCTTTGATCTTTTGATCTTCAATATTGTCAAAAAATGCTGCCAACATTTTGTTCCTTATACAGTTTTGCGATGCTTGTTCCAAATAATCAACTCTCTTTTTTACATTGCCAAAGTCAACTTCACTAGACATCACTGCTTCGTACATCGATACAGCTTCAGTTATTCTCCCTTGGGCTTCAAAACAATTCCCTTTGTTTGCCTTAATTGTTTTCTCCATTTCAAACTCTTCTGCGTTTTTAAATTCAAGGATCTTTTCAAACTGAGCCTGCGCAAGATCAAAACGGGATTGCTCTTGATAAATAAGACCCATAAGGCTATAACAATATGAAGATTTTGACGCGTCTTTAACAGCAACCTGAAGAGCTTTTAATGCTGATTCCAAATCACCCTTTCTATAAAGCAATTTTGCCAGATCAAGATTAAGACCTGACTTCCATGGATCCTGTTCTATTTTTGCGCTTATAACCGATATTTCTTTTTCAATCTCTTTTTCTACAGCTTGCTGATACTTCGATTGAAGGTCTATATCATAAGGACTGGTTCTGAACAGATCAAGCAGGACATCTTTGGCCTTTTCATATTCTCCAAGCAAAGACAAGGCATGCCCTATAATACTCATGGCATCAGTGGATGATTTGTCTTTTTGAAGAACCTTTTCGGCAGCAGCAATTGCTTTGCGATATTCGCCTCCCGTCAAAAAAGCCTCTGCAAGAATTATATTTGCTTCCCACATATTTGGATCTTCCGCAACAATATCCGAACATTTCTTCTCAATCATAGAGATCTCACTTGGATTAAGCCTTGCTACTATCCTAAGTTCTTCGAGTCCTTCTTTGATCAAACCCTTTGATATCAAACATTCTGCTAGGCTTTGTCTTGCTGCCACCTGATCAGGATACTTTTCAATGATTCGCTTATATCCATCTATGCACTCTTCTTTTAGATCTGGATTGACTTTGCATATCCTGTCATAAGCTTCAACAGCTTCGCTGAATATTTCATTACTGACGAGATTTTCTGATAGCAAAAGCAAAGCAGCTTGATTATCAGGGTAAGTCTGAAGGAGATCCCTGATGCTTGAAGTG
>CAZWKB010000022.1:23732-24106 GCA_964633925.1 uncultured bacterium | reverse complement strand
ATGGCAATATGTTCTTTTATCAATATATTCAAGGGATTGAGCTTTTCAAGCTCCTCAAGTTTTTCCACACATTCACGGATAACATTGGGATCATCATTCATCATATCGACCCAACACTTGGCTGCTTTTTCATAGTTTCCAACCTTAGTGTTGAGTTCGCTCAATAGTCGCAACACTCTTATGCTGGAATTTTCTTCTTTTAGTAGCTGTTCATAGATATATATTGCGTTCTCGTATTTTTCTTTGTCAATGTAAGCGCTTGCCAAGGATTCCAGCAGAGAAGGATCAACGGTATCTGTCTGAACTGCTTTTTCAAGAAACGATATAGCTTTGTCCATATCTCCCTGTTTTAGATAGATACTCCCAAGTAAATT
>CAZWKB010000022.1:16553-23722 GCA_964633925.1 uncultured bacterium | reverse complement strand
ACTTTGGCCGTTTCTGGGGAAATATCTACAAGCTCTTCCAGTTCAACAATTGCCTCCTGAATATATCCTTGAGACAAATAAAAATCAACCAGCGAAAACATTGCGTTAGTATTATCTGGCGATGTTTTGATTATTTCTTCATAGTCGATCAGAATCTGCGGAAATATTGATGGAGAAAGTTCTTTTGCACGCTTAAAGAACTTTACAGATAACTTATATTCACCATTGGACAGATAATGTTTACCGATTAATCTGTTCACAAAAGGATTGTTTGGTCCTTTTTTAAGAAGTTTTCTTAACTCCTCTATTCCTTCGCCTTTCATTAATGCCTGCCTTCCTTTAATATCATTGAAATACCAAGCAAGGAAACACTTACAGGAGGTATCCATGCTGCCATAAGTGGATCTATTACCCCCCCACGTCCCAGAGACCTGAACACCGAAGCAAAAACATAAAAACTAAATACTATAATAACAGAAATAACAAAGCCCCAAGATTTACCTGCTCTTATCGATTGAATGCTAAGAGGAATAGCTAAAAGACAAAAAACAATTGTTGTTGCTGGTATTGAGAATTTCATATGAAAATCCGTAGACAAAGCCAAAGTATTTATTCCTGCTTTTGTATAATCTTTGATTGTCAATTTAAGTTCATCAACATTCATTTGATCTGACGAGCGTTGTTGTGAAAAATTCATGATATCTTCCGACACAACTATGTTCATATTCGCAAAAGCAGCTTCATATTTTATTCTGCCATCATCTCCGTAATTAATAATGTGTCCATCAGTCAAAGTCCATTTCCCCTCACCCACAAAAGCAGATTTCGCGGTTATTATCCTAGGATAAATGTTCCCGTTCATGTCGTAAATCATGATGTCAGAAAGAGACGTCTTATTGTCATCAATTTTACGTATGTAAAAGGATCTACCAAAATTATCCTTAAAAAAAACCTGCTGTTTAGCTTCCGTAAGAGGTTGTTTATAAATGATCTGCTTAATAATGTCATCAGAGATCCTATTTGCTCTAGGAACTATCACATCATTTGTAAAAAACGCCATTATGCTCACGATAACTGAAATGAATATAACTGGGAGGCTTATTCGAAAAAAACTTATTCCGGAGGTTCTCATTGCGGCGATCTCATTTTCACGGGACATTCTTCCAAGGACCATTGCAACAGCAAATAAGAATGAAACAGGAAAAGTAAGGACCATTATCGCAGGGAGCTTGTATAGTATCAGTCTTACTATGGCAACTGCAGGGAGACCTTTGTTTATTATCATGTCGACAAAAGTAAACAAAAGATCCGTTGTCATGATCAAGACAAACCCTGCAATGCCAAGTAAAAACGGTACAACCAACTCTTTTATGAGATAACGGTCGATTACCTTCATATTATTGCAACTCAGATTCTCTCTGTCTTCTTAATTCTCTTTTCCTAGCCTGAGCCTTTTCTCTTCTTCTTTTCTGCGAAGGTTTTTCATAAAATTCTCTTCTTTTCATCTCTTCCAGAATGCCTTCTTTTCTAATTTTGCTCTTAAATTTCCTGAGTGCTTTGTCAATTGATTCTTCTTTTCTAACTTCTACCTTAGCCAATTAAATCCCCTCCTTCTTTAGTTATTCAATACGCTTTATTTCTCTTTCAACGAACAAGTTTATAAAGTCAAAAGTTCGTAAAGTTTGTAAAGTAAATGCCTTGAACTTTATAACCTTAAAACTTTTAAACTTTCTACTTTCTGCTCAGCCCGGAGGCCACTTCATCTGTCTCCCTCCCATTATATGAAAATGTAGGTGAGATACCGTCTGACCTCCATCACCACCAGAATTGACAACAACTCTATAACCGTCCTTAAGATCACCTCCAGACAAATTTGATACTATCTTCTTGACCGCCTCAAACAAATCAGCAATAATCTTACAGTCTTTAACATTTTCAAGCCGATCAACATGCATCTTTGGTATCAGAACAACATGAACCGGGGCCTTTGGTTCTATATCCTCAAATGCAATTACAGCTTCATCTTCATACACAATCTTAGACGGTAGTTCTTTTGCAATTATCCTGCAAAAGATGCAATCATTTATTTTGTTCATATTTAATACAACAAAGAAGTTTTCCGCACAATCCGCAAACCTTTGACTGATTCATCGACATCCCCTGCTCCTTGAGATTCTTCACTGTTACATGAGGAAACTCTTGAAGAAAAGTACTACAACACAGTGCCCTTCCACAAATACCAATACCGGTAAGGATTTTCGCCTCATCCCTAGCACTCAACATGTGCATATCAACTTTCATATTCAATGTGCCGGCAAGATCCTTAACTATTTCTTTGTTTGACAAGACTTTTTTGCTGTTAGTCACTTTATAATATAATACGATTCTCTTTTCGTCAAAGAGAATCTCGGCATCAATGATCTTAATTGGCATATCATACTCTTTTGCCTTTGCCCGTGCTTTTATTACACAGTCTTTTTCCATATTTACAAGCTCTTTTAGCCGTGCAGCATCAGCTTCATTTGCATACCGAGTTATCTTTTTTAACCTGACATTAAAAGCAGGATTGCCTTTTTTTTCACAACTCAGTTTTATAATACTTCCATATTCCAATCCTCTGTCAGTTTCAAATATAACAGGGGCCCCAACTTTCAAATCATCATCCTTATAACCTTTGAGACAGGAAACAATGTTGAACTTCCTGAATTTTACTCCAAGACATTTACTCATTTTAGATGCCCTCCAAGTCTTAATGTCATAACATCAGCTGATAATCTTACATTCCCCATCATCTTTACAGATCTCAGGGCTTCCATAACAATCCTTGCCTTTGCGGGAAGGCGCAAATTCCAATACTTAACAAGCAAACCCTCTAATGATTTCTCGATATCCGATCTTTCTGAGCTCTCTGTAATAGACTTGCTATATTGTGAAAGCTCAAAAATATCTGCATTTTCTGCTGGACCGTCAACAAGATCAGGAACATCAGCATTATTGGTAAACAGTACTTTTTGCGCCCTTGAAATAATTGTCTTTGGAACCGCATGCTCCTTAGTTGTTGTCATGATAAAAACAACATTGTTTGGAGGTTCTTCAAGTTCTTTCAAAAAACAGTTTGCTCCTGCAGCTTCGATCGAATCAATGCTGCTTACATGAAAGATCATAATGTCAGCCGTTGAAGGACCAAACTTAATCCTGTCCTTCATTTCTCTGACCCTATCTATCTTTATTATCCCTTTTTTTCCTTCAGGTCTAACTTCAACAAGATCATGAGAAATGTTAACATCAGACTTTTTTGAGTTAAGAAGGCCAAAAAACTCTCTTGCAGCAACATCCATTTCTTCCAAATTGTTCCCGGAAAAAAGATACGCATTGGCTACCTTGTTGTTGTTATACGCCCCAAAAAGCATTATTTTGGCTCTATTTTCGCCATTTATTTGAGATAAAAACATGTATTTATTATATCATGCTTGTACAGGGGATTATTTTACCGTAGTGACACGATAAACGTCATAAACATCCGAAATCTTGCGAATTGATGCCATTACATCTTTTAGATGGTCGACATTTCTAATATCAACGACAATATCAAGAACAGCATTACTGCCCCTCTTTGTTTTGATATCTACCGCAACTATATTTGTTTTTGTTTCAGATATTTGAGCAAGGATATCTTTTAAAACTCCAACTCTGTCAAAAGCCTCAACCTCAATATAGGCATTGAACAACTCCTCAGAATTTACTGACCATTCAACAGGAACCAGTTTTTGCTGTTCTTGCTCCGGAGCAATGTTAGGACAATCTGCCCTATGAATTGATACCCCTCGCCCCTTTGTAACGTAACCGGCGATTTCATCTCCAGGCAACGGGAAACAACATTTTGAAAGCCTTGTCATGATATTGTCTATACCGGAAACACTTATGCCTTTATCAGATTTTCTAAGAGCATGCCCTCCAATGGACTGAGCAAGCATTTGATCCGTAGCAGGAGTCAAGAGATTATCCTTTTCCATCAAAGCTCTAAGATCTTTTGCTGTTTTAAAAGCACTTATTTCGCCATGACCTATCATTGCAAAAAAATCATCCAGATTATCAACCGGTTGATCCAGATCCAGTCTAGAAAAATAATCCTCGAGATGATCCTGAGCATTCTCTATCTCAGCCTTTTCCAACTCTTCAAAAAGATTATCTTTTCCTCTTTCAATATTTTCTTCTCTTTTCTGTTTCTTAAACCAGTTCTTAATCTTTGTTTTTGCTCCCGACGTTTTTGTAAAATTAAGCCAATCAAGCCTTGGATTATCTTTATTGCTCGTCAAGATCTCGATGATATCTCCATTTTTAAGCCAATAATCAAGAGTGACAATTTTACCGTTCACCTTTGCACCGACACAACGATGCCCGACCTGTGTATGAACATGATATGCAAAATCAATAGGGGTTGCATTAATTGGGAGATCATAAACATCTCCTTTTGGAGAATAAACAAAGACCTCATCAATAAACAGATCAATCTTCAGATTTTCCAAAAAATCCTTCGCATTGTTTATTTCTTTCTGCTGGTCAAGCATCTGTCTAATCCATGCTAGTTTTGCATCAAACTTTCTATCGCCATCATGCCCCTCCTTATATTTCCAATGAGCAGCCACTCCGTATTCCGCAATTCTGTGCATTTCCCTTGTCCTGATCTGTATCTCCACAGGTTTTCCAAATGGCCCCATAACAGTAGTATGAAGAGTTTGATATCCATTTGATTTTGGGACGGCAATAAAATCCCTGAATCTTCCGGGAATTGGCTTCCAGATAGAATGAACGATACCAAATACTGCGTAACAATCTTTTACTGAGTCGACAACAACCCTGATAGCAATCAAATCATAAATATCATCGAATTCAACGTTCTTTTGAACAAGTTTGTTATAAATACTGACAAAATGTTTCGTTCTCCCTGCAATAGCAGAATTGATCCCCACTTTTTTTATTGCAGCTGAAACTTGCTCAATAAAATCATTCATAAACTTCTCTCTCTCGGTCCTTTTTTGAGCTACCAAATTCTTGATCTGCTCAAACTTATCTCTGTCAAGATAATAAAAGGATAGGTCCTCAAGCTCCCACTTAAGGCTCCAGATTCCCAATCTGTGTGCTAAAGGCGCATATATCTCTCTTGTTTCTCTTGCAATCTCCAATTGCTTTTCTGGCCTCAAATATTTCAGGGTTTGCATGTTGTGAAGTCTGTCTGCGAGTTTAATAATGATTATTCTGATGTCTTCAGCCATAGCAATGAACATTTTTCTAAAGTTTTCTGCTTGTCTTTCTTCCTTTGAACCAAAAGTAAGCTTGCCAAGCTTTGTAACACCTGCAACCATTTTATCAAGCTCAGCATCCGTGATCTGACAGTCTTCAACTATATCGTGTAAAAGTGCAGCAGCAATCGTATAAGAGTCCTGCTCAAGATCTGCCAAAATAGTGGCAACTGCAATAGGATGAGAAATATAGGGGTCGCCGGAAAGACGAGTTTGGCCTTCATGATGTTTTTCGGCAAAATTTGCAGCCTTGATTATAATATTGATATCCGCGCTTGGAGCGTAGCTGATCAGTTTTTCTATTAAGCTACTTACGTCAGCCATTTATTTTATCTCTTAATATCTCTTCTTGACCCAAATGATGATGTTCGCCTGTCCATCACACCGATGCTTGGAGGGATGGCGCTTCTTTTTCTGCTATCATATCGTGGCGCTTGATGATGAGAAGAAGTCATTTGCTGCTGTGGCTGAGGTCTTGGAGACAACAATTTCGACTTCAACCAAATGTCTGACGATTTTTCCAGCGAAGTTGTTATTTCAAGGGCTTCATTTATTGTTTTAGCCCAAACATACATTCCGCAAGCCTTGACAACAACGGCACATGCGTTATCCTGCATATACGAAACAATAAGTTTGCCAATTTCTTCTTTTGTTGCCCCCTGTCTGACCTTAAGAATAGAAACCCCTTGAGGAAAAAAGAATTGTCCTTTTGCGTCCTGAGCCAAGATCTTATTCTCCGTCAAAGAAAGCGTAAGCGAATTTGCCCCGTGAGTATGAATAACAGCTCCTGCGGATGAATTGTTATATATCATTCTGTGAATCAGAAGGTCCTTTGAAGTGCAATTTTCATCCTCAGGATGTTCATCGATATTTGCTTTGACAATATCTTCATCATTCAAATATCCAAGCATTGATTCCCTTGAGGTGATTAATATTTCATCGCCATTCCTAGTGCTGATATTCCCGCTGTGAGAATCTGTCAAGCCGAGTTCAAACAACACTTTCCCCGTTTTTTTAAAATCTTCAAACATTTTAATACCTTCCTTTCAAGAAGTAAAACCAGTAATTTTTTTGTGTAAAATCTATTAAATGCTGCTGTTGTGGCTTATTTTATCAGATAGTTCGCCAAACTCAGAATATTTCTTTATTCGCGAATATCTCTCAATTATCTCTTCATTTGTCAGAACTCTTAGCCTGTCAACAGAAAAATCCTCAATATTGAATGATGCCATCACATTTCCGACAATAACTGCTTTCTTTAAATTTGACTCGCTAATATCTTTGCTGGCCGCTAAATATCCCACAAAACCCCCTGCAAAACTGTCACCAGCCCCCGTAGGATCAACGAAATTTTCTTGTGGATAAGAAGGAGCAGAAAAATGGATGTTTTCAGAAACTAAAAGAGCTCCGTGCTCGCCTTTTTTTATTATAACATACTTGGGGCCAAGATCTAAGATCGTTTTTGCGGCACTAATTAGGTTTGGGGTTTCTGCAAACTCTCTTGCTTCTGTATCATTAATGAGCATAATATCGACATTTTTTACAACTTCGCACAAAGCATCATATTTATTCTCTATCCAATAATTCATCGTGTCTGCAACGATCAGTTTTGGCGCCTGAACCTGCGAGAGGATTTGAACCTGGATCTCAGGATCTAAATTTGCCAGAAACAGGTACTCTGCTGTTGTATAAGACTCCGGAAGTATTGGGTTGAACTCAGACAAGACGTTTAGTTTTGTTTCAAGTGTATGCGCTTGATTCATGTCATATTCATAGGACCCACTCCAGTGAAAAGTCTTTCCAGGAACTTTTCTAAGCCCAGAAACATCTATCTTTTTTGACCTCAAAAAATCAACATGCTCGCCAGAG
>CAZWKB010000022.1:5724-16543 GCA_964633925.1 uncultured bacterium | reverse complement strand
ATGCTTGAAAGTTTAACTGTAGAAAAGAAACTGCAGAAACACCCGCATGAACAGCCGATCCTCCGAGAATATTTTCCCTGACTCCGAACGGAGTCTTAATTGTGTCAAAAGCAACCGATCCTGCAATAAGTACTGGCATTAAAAATCCCCCTTTAAAAATATCATATCACAACAAGGACAAAAACGTGTTTTTCATGTTATCATTTATAAATGGAAAACGCAAGAAAAGACGATGTGATGAAAAAACTTTACGACAAGTGCCTCGTCAACAACTATATCTCCCAAGATCTCTTTAAAAAATACAACGTAAAAAGAGGCCTGAGAAATGAAGATGGAAGTGGCGTTCTTGTTGGATTAACCAGGATATCGAGTGTTGTTGGATATGAAAAGATAGATGAAGATCTAAAGCCAATAGACGGGAGATTGGAATATAGGAGCATTGGGATCCAAAGCCTGATCTCAGGATTACAGGAAGATGATAGATTTGGATTTGAAGAGGTTTCATATCTTTTGTTATTCGGAGATCTACCAAAAAAGAAAGAATACAAAGATTTTCTTGATGTTTTTATCAAGGCCCGACATCTTCCGGATAATTTTACAAAAGATATAATACTAAATTTTAGGGCGAAAAATCTAATGAACAGTCTTGCTCGTTCTGTTCTTGCACTTTACAGCACAGATGATAATGCAGATGATCTTGCAATAGAGAATCAGATTGCACAGGCAATATCCTTGGTAGCAAAATTCCCGGTCATAATTGCTCATGCCTATCATGCAATGAGATCTAAGTTTTATAATGAAACTTTGTTTATTGAACCACCAAACGATAATCTCATGACTTCCGAAAACTTTTTCCATATGATGAGAAAAGATCATTCATTCACAAAAACTGAAGCGCAAGTACTTGACACACTACTGATTCTTCATGCAGACCATGGAGGAGGAAACAACTCAACATTTGCGACAAGAGTTTGCTCTTCAAGTGGGACAGATGCATATTCAGCAATATCTGCAGGAATAGCATCCTTAAAAGGGCCTTTGCATGGAGGAGCCAATCTCAGCGTTATGAATATGATGGAAGACATAAAGAAAAATGTAAAAGACTGGAATGACAAAGTTGAGATCAAATCATATATAGCAAAACTCATTAGCCAAGAGGTTGGAGATAAAAGCGGAAAGATATATGGATTTGGACACGCCGTCTACACAAAATCAGACCCAAGAGCAATAATACTGAAAGAATATGCAATTAAACTTGCTCAGGAAAAAGGCAAAGAAGCTGAACTGGCTCTATACTTCAACATGGAAGAAATCGTTCCTGCTACGTTTTACGAGATAAAAGGAAGTAGCAAGGTCATTGCTCCAAATGTTGACTTTTTCTCTGGATTTGTTTATAAATGCCTTGGAATATCCGAAGAACTTTACACACCTCTATTTGCAATGGCACGAATATCAGGATGGATGGCTCATAGAATTGAAGAATTAATGGTATCAAAGAGAATAATTCGACCAGCCTACAAAAATGTTGCTCCAATTAAAAAATATATTCCGCTTGAAAAGCGACGATAATATAAACAATTGCTGTTGCAGTTACTAGAAAAAAGATTTCTTTTTGTTTTTATCCATAACATTAAACTCATCTAGGTATTGAGCAATATCCCGAGGGGATTTTAGGAATGTTATGTTATAAAAAACACTCTCTTCATCGGCATTTTTCCCATTATAAGCACCCACTACAACTTCTGACTCATCAAAGATCATAAAAAACTTGTCCGACTTGCTTTTGCTCTGATAAGAATAGGAAGATATTTTAACATTAACAGACCTGTTGGTTGCCCTAACAAGCTCTTTCGCTATTGCTTTTGGGACATAACCAAATGTTGCGTATTTTATACTCCTTTTAGCCATTCTTATTCTGGATATTACCTGCATCTGTATGGGCACATATTTGCTTTGAGTTTTATAATTGTCATTTTCGAACAAAAAAAACTGAGATTTTGATGTTTCAGCAAAAACCGGAACAAAAAAGGTTCCGAGCATAGCAAAACCAAACAACATGCCAAATATTTTTCTCATAATACATCAACTCCATTTCTTCTTATCTTACTGTTTTTTTAGGCTGCCGCTTCTTTTTATAAACGACTTTCATTTTTTTTGCTTTTACCAGTGGGTTTTTAACATTACGTTTCTTAAATATGGTTTTTTCTAAAACCAGTACATTTCTAGGGATACAGATTGTCTGACTCGCAACCAACTTGTCTTTTTCCTTCATATCATTAAATTTAGCAATAAATGCTGCTGCCTTTGCCGTTAAAAAATATTTAGATGAAATCCTGGCAAAGGTCTCCCCCGTTAATACTTTATGCTCAAAAAAGTATTTATTATCAACTTCGGCTTCAACTGTTGGAAAGGCTTCAACAGTTACTACGGTAAATTCTTCTTCGTCGTTTTCAGTTACTTCTGCGCTTTCTACTTCTTCAGAAATATCCTGCGCCACTGCAGGACTCGATAAGTCAACTTTGTAACCAGTAATTATATATGGCCCAAAAAAACTGTCTCTAGAGGAGCTTGAAGAAGAATTAATGGAACTAATTCCGATCTCGGCAAAAAGTTGCCCTTCACTAAAGTCTCTTTCTCCACCGATAAATAATTGAGCACCGGCAGAACCCGACAGGTTATCACTGATTTTGATGGGATAATTAATCCCAGCTCCAATGTATACCCAATCACCAAGATATCTCACATAATCAGCTGACAACACTATGAATTTCAACCACCTTTTTGACAATGCCATTGATCTGCTATCTGCAACTTTACATTCGATTTTTACCAGATCATCCTTAAGGGTTGTAGAATCTGGTAGTTTCAAAACAAATCCGCTCCCAAGGCAGTATATTCCAGAATCCATCCCTGCATTAAATATCAGAGATAGAGGAGAAATATCTTTTGAAAATGCGGGTACTGCCATTACCATCATGACAACAGCTAAAATTGCGGTTTTTAACAAGCTCATTATTATACAACTTACCCCATTTATCAGTTTGATGTCAAGTGCCAAATATGCTATCATTATTTGGTTAGCCAGCATATAGGAAATCCTCACCAAGAGATTCGTAATATCAACAAAAAAAACACCAAGGAGAATTACTATGGTAGAGATTAAAAAGATTATTGATATTTTTAAAAAAAAGGATTTCTTGACTTCTAAAGAATTTTACTCAACGGCCCTTCCTGTAATCCTTGTTCTTCTTTTGATTTTTATAAGTTTGATCTCGTTCGCCTCTAACAAAGCTAATATACATCCGTTTAGCAAGAAAACAACCAAATATATTTCTGTCACAGGATTCGGCAGCATCAAATCTGAACCAGATACCGCACTGCTAAGAATGGGAACCGATGCTATAGACAAGACAGCCTCAAAGGCTCAATCGATTAATTCAATAAGGATTTCGAGAGTAAATACATCTTTAAAAAAACTTGGAATAAACAGCGACGATGTTTCAACATATGGATTCTACATATACCCGGAAACAAAGTTTGTTCAGAACAAGGCTCCGGAAGTTATAGGATATAGATGTTCTACTCAAATAGCCGTCACAATAAATGATCTAAAAAAAGTTTCTAAGGCAATTGATGCAGGTATTAATGCGGGGATCAATAATGTTCAGGGAATAGAATTTTACCGAAGAAATATAATAGATCACAAAAGACTTGCACTGGACAAAGCTGTTCAAGACGCAAATTTAAAGGCTCAATCGATTGCTGCATCATCAAAAATGAAACTTGATGAAATCGTAGAAATCACTGAGAGCTCGGCACTTGTGGCAAACGCAAGCCAAAAAGAAACAGCCATGGGTGGCAATTCTCCAATTAATCCCGGAATGATGGAGATAAACAGCAGCGTAGTGGTAAAATACAAAGTAAAAAGTTTGTAAAGCTGAAAGTTAGAAAGTAGAAAGTTCAGCATAGATAAGAAACTTTATAACTTTATGAACTTTCTACTTCTTTAACTCGGAGACTTCATCTTCAGTCAACTCTCTCCAATCGCCTATTTTTAAGTCGCCCAATAGGATATTCTTGATCCTTGTCCTGTTTAATAACACAACCTTATTGTTAATAGAATCAAACATGCGCCTTATTTGACGATTTTTGCCTTCTTTCAAAATAAAGACCAAAGTGTGATCATCAATTTTTGTTATTGTGCATGGCTTAGTTCTCCCGTCTTCAAGTTCAACTCCTATACGCAAAATATCAATGTCGCTATCTATTAAAGCATCTTTCACCCTTACTTCATATGATTTTTCACATTCATATTTTGGATGTGTTAGTTTATTTGTCAGATCCCCATCGTTCGTTAATATCATAAGACCCTGAGACCCCATATCAAGCCTTCCGACCGGATATATTTTTTGATTAATATCTACCAGATCAAGGACCGAAGCCCCCTGCAAATCAGAACATGAGCTTATATAACCAACTGGTTTATTCAGAGCAACATAAACAAATTTATCGGCATGTTTTACCTGTTTTCCAAATATTTTAACAACATCCTTTTCTGGATCAATTATTGCACCGATAGATGCCTGTAATCCATTTAAAATAACAACCCCCTGTTTGATTAATTCTTCGGCCCTTCTCCTTGACGAAATCCCGCATTGAGAAAGATATTTTTGAAGCCTCATTTTTTCCATACACTCATTTTAGCATCTGAACAGAATTTTTGCTTTATTTCTGTAAAAATCGGATTGAATTGCCTCTGACGCAATAGTATAATAAATGAGTTGCAATATTTTTCTCGAAAGGACAATTAATAGAATGGGAATGTTAGTACCAAATAAGATTTTTTTCACAAAAGGCGTAGGCAGACATAAAGAAAAATTAGTTAGCTTTGAAATGGCCTTGAGAGATGCCGGGATTCAAGCCGCAAATTACGTTCAGGTATCAAGTATTTTCCCTCCAAACTGTAAATTCATTTCCAAGGAACAAGGGGTAAAGTTGATGAAGCCTGGAGAAATAACATTTGTTGTAATGGCAAAAAACCAAACAGATGAACCACACAGACTAATTTCTGCATCAGTAGGTCTTGCTCTTCCTGCAGATCCAAACTCATATGGATATTTGAGTGAGCATCATGCTTGCGGACAAACAGATGAAGAATCAGGTGAATATGCTGAAGATCTGGCAGCTCAGATGTTGGCCACAACACTTGGAGTTCCTTTTGACGAGACTTCCAGCTGGGATGAGAGACAGGAAGTATGGAAAGTTTCAGACAAAATAGTAAAAACAACAAACATAAGCCAAAGTGCCATAGGACAAAGGGAAGCATGGACAACGATACTTTCAGCTGCTGTTATGGTTTTTGATAATATCGAAGGCATGTAATTCTATTCCCGTCACTTTTTATAATTACAGCCCCGTCAAGATCTGTTCTGAAGATATTAATATTCTCTTTTCGTAGATTTTTTATGGTTGAAAGGTTTGGATGTCCATATCGGTTGTCATTCCCTACAGAAATAAGAGCAACTTGTGGATGAACTTTAGCTAAAAAGCTCCCCCCTGTCGAATATCGGCTGCCATGATGCCCTATCTTCAGGATATTACTTTGTATTTTTTCTCCTGATTGCATTATCAGATCCTCTTCGACTTTGCCTGCATCTCCTGTCAATAAAAAAGAATTGTTTCCATATACAAATCTGACAACAACGGACAAATTATTCATATCATATTTATTATTACTCATTTGCATTTCAAATGGAGCCAGAATATTTCCTGACACATCCCCAAAACTAAGCGTTTGACCTGCTTTTGCAATAGAATATTTAATCTTATTCTTTTCAATCAATCTAAGAAATCTATAATAGTATTTCGATGTGTGAGGATATCCGATATCAAACACTTCATCAACTTTTATCTTTTCAAGGACCTTGACCAAACCGCCGACATGATCATCATGTGGATGAGTCAATATCACCATGTTTAATTCATTGATTCCCTTCTTTTGAAGAAAGGGAACTATATTATGTTTTGAATCTCCCCCATCTATAAGAACTTTAGCTCCATTTGGCATCTCAAACAAAATACTGTCACCCTGTCCAACATCGAACATTGTCATTGTTAGGTCTTTTTGTGCAAAAGTGCCTGACGAGAAAATTTGAAAAGATAAAATGAAAGCAACTGCTAAAACTGCATTCATTTTATTCTTGTCGACAACTTCTTTCATTGTCATTTTTCTCATGCTTTCTATAACATACACAACAATAGCATAATAAACTAATACGATAACAATGCTTGGTGAACGTATATATGTATATGCAAAAGGGATATTACTACACAACTGCACAAAACTATCTAGACATATTAAAACAACGAACAAAAAACCATCCAAAACAATAGCTATTGGAGCAAACACAAATATCATAAAAGAAGAAACAAAACCAACAATTGCCATTATCTCGGCTATAGGAACTACAATAATATTGGCTATAAAAGCGATCGGAGTAAGCTGAGAAAAGTAATAGACAGATATTGGCATTGTTATAATAACAGGAGCTATAGTGATGGACAATGCTGCCGATATTGTTGAATTCAAATATGTCTTAAGCTCTTTGTATAATACAGGAGAGATACAAACCAGCGACCATGTAGCAAGAAAGGATAATTGAAATCCTATATCTAACAGATCGTTTGGGTTTGCCAATAACAAGATCAACGCGGCTAATGAAATGGAAGAAAAGAAATCATTTTCTTTATCAAAAGCTATGGCTATCAGAGTAATCTGCCCCATTATTGCCGACCTTACAATTGACGGGCCAAACCCGGACATTGCAGTGAACATCCACATCAAAAATGATGCCATCACGACAGAAAATAATTTTGGCGCTTTAATCAGCCCAAACATCACAAGACAAACCGACATCAAGATCGACACTTGTTGACCGGAAACGACTAGTATATGAACGACCCCAGCCTTTTGATATCTATCTCTTGTCTCTTCAGCTATCGGTGAAGCTTTTAAACCAAAAATAATACTGCCAAACAAGCTTGAATATGGTGCAGGCATATATTTGCTGTGAAATGCAACTATTCGATTCTTTAGGTCTATCGCTTTTGCTCTAAATATATTACCCTGACCACGTTTGATAATCTTCAATTCATTAACAAAGATCGTTCCTGCAATACCCTTACGTTCAAGATAGTTTTGATAATTGAACTGATCAGGATTGGTAGCGATATTATTACTTGAAAAAAAACCAACAATATTAAGCAAGTCACCGTAAGCTAGCTCCGCGGTTGGAGAAGAAACGAAAGCCATGTATCTACAGCCACCGGATCGCAGAGTAAATGAAACTCCCTTTTCTTTAACTGCTGGCTCATCATCAATAACCCCTGTTATGTAAATATCTTTTTCTATAGGAATTGAATCCGTATGTTTAAAAGTTGAATAGCAATTGCTTATCAGTATGCCGACAACATATAAAACAGTTACAAATACTATTGGTCTCTTTATCATGTCAGATCGTTATCTTGTCTTTAATTTTCTCAAAACGCTTTTTTGTTATCCCTTCCACTTTTTTTACCTCAACAACATCATTGAATTGGCCATAAAGTTCTCTATGTTCAATTATCCTTTGCGCCAGAGTTTTACCGATCCCTGTCAAAGAATCCAGTTCCTGCAGATTAGCCGTATTGATATTGATCAATCCACCGACAGAAACAGTACCATTTGTTTCAAAATTCTCATTCCTTGTCGCGGGAATAACAACTTTTTGGCCATCATTTATCATTTCTGCCAAGTTTATCTGATCACTTCTGGCATTATATGAAAAGCTACCAGCTATGTGTATGGCATCCGCCATTCGGCTCCCTGACGGCAATTTATATAGCCCTGGGCGTCTAACTGCACCTGAAATATGAACATAAATCATAGGCTTTGGCTGATCAGAAACTATACTCTCATGGGAATTCTCTGAAATAACTGTAGGAGTTTTCGACACACTGTTGAAGATCGCTACAACTATCCCAATGAGTATTGCAACGATTACGAGAGAATAGAATAAAGGCTTATTATTTTTATAGATATCTTCAAGCAGCGAGGATATATCAGCAATTTTGTAGCCAGCCTAAGAAGGAACCCTCACCCCAACCCCTCTCCCAAAGGGCGAGGGGCTATCTAATGTTGTTAGCTAGGGAGATAATATCGTTTACATATAAAGCCGTTTTTGGTGAATATGTTGCGCCATTACGGGCAACCTGATTAGGACCTTCGTTATAAGAAGCGATAGCAAGCGCCACCTGATCCGGCTTGCCGACCCATTTATCAAGCATCATCTTTATATAAAGAGTGGCGCCTTTGACTCCATCATCAATACTGAATGGATCATTTATTCCAATATGTGCAGACGTGCTTGGCAAAAGCTGAGCAAGTCCTTGAGCATTTGAAGGAGAAACAGACGAAGGGTCAAAGCCGGACTCCCTAAAAATCAGTGCCGCTATAAGTCTTGGATTTACGTCATATTGCTGGCAATACTTCATGATCGAATCTATCATCTCATCAGCTTCTTCTTTTGAAACTTTTGTTGCCCTTGTTCTAACAAACATTGCGATCGCATTTTGTGTCTGATCATCCACCGATCCTATATAATTTGAAGGAGGAGGAGTGCCGACAACCTCGGATTGCGTATATTTTGGAAGAACAGAAGACTGTTGAACATCATTTTTGCCGCCCAAGCTGGAAAACATCGTTACGATGAAGATCAAAACAACGATCGCGCCTGTGGCGTCCATAAATTATACTCCCATCAGATCTGGAATAGCGTCATTATAAGCTGATGATATTTTTTTAACTGCAATATCAATAAGTTTCTTTTTTGATTTAGTAATAGAAAGCTTAACTCCCCCAACTTTTCCTATTACATGCATTGGAACATTGTTTATCATGGCAAGATCATTGACGACAAATATCTGTTCTGGTGCTATCGATAAAATTATTCTCGATTGAGTTTCATGAAATAGCAATGCATTGTTATTAATTTCGTCCTCCAGATTAACCACGGCACCAACAGAACCTTTTATGCAACATTCAGCAAGCGCTACCGCAAGCCCACCTTCAGATGCATCATGAGCAGATTTTACGGCCCCAACATGAATTGATTCATAACAAGTTTTCTGGACTCTTCTTTCAAAATCCAGATCAATACTTGGGCAAGTGCTGTTTTCTTCTTTGTTCTGGCCAAGAAGAATAACAATATCTCCCTTCGATTTAAAACCTGATCCACAATATGAATCTCTTACATTATCGATGACGCCCAACATCCCAATAACGGGAGTTGGATAGATAGCCCCTGTTTCGTTTTCATTATAAAAACTGACATTACCCGAAACTACTGGAGAATTGAAGACTCTACAAGCATCTGACATTCCACGCAAACACTCTTTGAACTGAAACATAACAGCTGGCTTTTCAGGGCTTCCGAAGTTGAGACAATCTGTTACCGCCAGAGGCCTTGCCCCAACACAAGCCAGATTTCTAGCTGCTTCAGCAACAATTATCTGCCCTCCGACATATGGATCATTAAAACAATATTTCCCGTTACCATCTGTTGTCAAAGCTATCATTTTATTTGTGTCTTTGATTCTTAAAACTGCAGCATCCCCGTCACCTGGCAATATGGACGTATTCGTCTGCACCATATGATCATACTGTTCGTAGACCCAGGCCTTGCTGGCGATATTAGGATCTGATAATAACTTTAATAAATTGGCATTGAATGATTTTGAATCCTTGACTTTTCTTACATCCTTGCCTTTTCGTACAGACGCAATATTTTGCGTCTGTACAATGGATACAGACGATACATAATCTGCAACATATTCATCATATGATCCCAACGCAGGTCTGTCATACATCGGAGCATCATCGGCAAGGGATCTTGCTGGAACTTCTGCAACAATCTCGTCCCCAACTTTTACTCTCAGCAATTTGTCATTGGTTACTTTACCAATAGCAACTGCATTGAGCTGCCATTTCTTAAATATTCTAAAAGCATCTTCTTCTGTCCCGGGTTTCATTACAACTAGCATTCTTTCCTGAGATTCTGAAAGCATTATTTCATACGGAGTCATGTTTTCTTCTCTTTGAGGAATTTTTGCAATATCAATTTCTATTCCCATATCGGCACGGGAAGCCATTTCTGAAGAAGAAGAGGTCAACCCTGCAGCTCCCATATCCTGCATACCAATTACATTCCCTGTCTTCAAAAGCTCAATGCAGGCTTCTATCAATAATTTTTCAGTAAATGGATCGCCGACCTGAACATTTGATTTTTTTTCTTGCGAATCCTCAGTTAATTCTATAGACGCAAATGTTGCACCGTGTATCCCATCTCTCCCCGTAGAAGATCCAACATATAAAACAGGATTCCCTAATCCCTCAGCCTTGGCCTTCACGATAACGGATGGAATTTCAGAAATTTCAGATATAATTCCTTGTTGGGATTTGGGATTTGGGATTTGGGATTTTGTGTTAGCAATTTTTACAATCCCCACACACATAGCATTAACCAAACAATTGCCAGTATAACAAGGATCAAAATACACTTCCCCTGCAACGGTTGGCAATCCCAGACAATTGCCGTATGATGATATTCCACTGACAACACCATCAAACAGATATCTGTTCTTCGGATCTGACAAGGGACCAAATCTAAGAGAATTAAGTGATGCAATTGGCTTTGCTCCCATCGTAAAAACATCTCTGACAATTCCACCAACCCCTGTAGCTGCTCCTTGAAATGGTTCGACAGCGCTTGGGTGATTGTGA
>CAZWKB010000022.1:0-5714 GCA_964633925.1 uncultured bacterium | reverse complement strand
TGTGAGATTCGATTTTCATAGTAATGGCAAGTCCGTCGCCTATATCTATTATTCCGGCGTTTTCCCCTGGACCCTGTAAAATATGAGGACCTGTTGTAGGAAAATTCTTAAAATGCATTCTTGAACTTTTATAGCTGCAATGCTCTGACCAGAGAACAGAATACATACCAAGTTCAACCATGTTTGGTTCTCGACCCAGTATGCTCTTTATTTTCTCAAATTCTTCAGTAGATAGTCCGTGTTGTTTTATTATTTTGATGTCCATGAAACAATTTTATCATTATTTTAATATAATCTGTTCCAGCTTTTTTACTATCACATCCGCCTGCTTTAAATAATCTTTTGGGAGTGATGTTGTCACCGCATAGCAAAACATGCCGGCAGATTTAGCTGATTGTATACCAAGAGGAGCATTTTCGATCACTGCGCATTCATTAGGTTTAAGCTTAAGTCTCTTTGCGGCAAGTAAATATGGCTCTGGATGAGGTTTGCCATGCTTAACATTATCGCCACCGACAATTACGTCAAACAAGCCTGATATTTTTTTTGGAAGTATATGTACTATTTCATTTTGCGGCGTACCCGAAACGATAGCCAGTTTGTACCCTTTGTCTTTAAGATCTCTAATAAACTCAATTGCGCCGGTGAATATATATCGTTTAAAATATTTTTTGAATATTTTTTGTTTTGATTTGACGATTTTATTGAATATTTTTGGTAGGGTCGTATGGCCATACGACCTTACAAAATCAGGGTTGTTCCTTTTACCCAACAAATCCCCCAGCAATTTCTGCCATTTCTCGCCCTCTCGCTCATAAATATCCATCGCCGTTACTTGTATCCGATATGGTTTCAATGCCTCAAACCACGAAATATAATGGTATGGCATTGAATCTACAATAACGCCATCCATATCAAAAATAATTGCGTTTATAATGATAGATCCACCAATTTTGTTTTTACGCCCGGTAATATGCTTAATTTCCTAGCCAATTCTTTTTTTTGTGCAGATGTCCCGATCAATTCTAATATTATCAACCCAGCTTCTGAACAACCTTCTGTCCCTGCATCATGAATCCCAAGTCTGGTTTTAATAAGACATCCCCACCCGGTAAGAACTTTCTGAACAGTAACTGCGGCCTTTTTTCTTTTATCAACCATTATCAACAATACTGTTTTTTTCATTGTTTTCTCCTTTCAAAGAGTTACTTTATTATATCACCGCGGCCATAATCAATATATCTACCTATAGATCCGGCAAGACCTTCCATGCAAACTGCACAGGCACCCGTAGGTTCATCAACGCATCTTTTTCCTGGATAGATCTCATATAACTTTTTGTAAACTCCAGGTGTAAAATTAGGCATCAACACATTTGCCCCGCATTTTAGAGCATCTATTCTATAATCTTTTTCGAGACTGCCCAGAGCCGTTGTTCCTGGAAGGTGAACTTTTTTCAGCAATATCCTTGTCAAAGCCACTGCCTTAAATACCAGATCCGGATCGCCATGCAATTCACCAGACAAAGGAGTGTTTTCATGAGGAATAAATGGCCCAATCCCGATCATTTCAAATTCAAACTTTTTAAAAAAAAGAATGTCATTGGCAATATCTTCCAAGGTTTGACCTTTCAAACCTATTAACGAACCACACCCTGTCTGGTATCCTAAGCTTTTGAGATCTTCCAAACATCTCACTCTATTATCAAAACTCATTCCGTCATGTAAAGAATTGTATAGTGTCTCGTTTGAAGTTTCTATCTTTAATAGATATCTGTCTGCTCCTGAATCTTTCCATAATTCATAATCCGCCTTTTTCCTCTCACCTACAGACAACGTTATTGCCATATCGTATTTGTTTTTTATTTTTGATATCAACTCCGCCATCCACACAGCATCAAAAGAATCCATTTCACCTGATTGCAAAACGACTGTTTTGATATTGCACGAAGCAATGAGATCAATGCTATTCATTATTTCTTCATGATCAAGTGAAAATCTTTTAATCGAGAGATTGTCTTTGTTAATGCCACAATATGCACATGTTCTGTCACAGATATTTGAAAATTCTATAATCCCGCGAAGAAATATTCCATCCCCCATGTGTTGCTTGCGGACAGAATCAGCCAAGCTGAAAAGTTTCTCTTTTTCAGCAGAATCATCTGTATATAAAAAATGGAGAAGTTCATCGTGATGCATTTTTTTTCTCAGACGTACTCGTCCCTTAATCCTTTATCAATATCTTCATAGAATTTTGAGAGCAATACAGCGCTTTCGTCATCAAGCATTGCTTTTTCCTTTTGAATAAGCACATAACCTTTTTTCTTTACATCTTCCGATGCAAAATCGTCAAGATATTCTTTTAGTGTAATGAGAGCATTCATTCTGCATTTTCCTTTAATAGTCCCGAGTTTTGCAAATCCCATAAATGCTTCGCCTGTTCTTTGCTTTCTGTAACAAGCGGCACAAAAACTTGGAATATTCCCCTTATCAATAAGCATACTTAATACATCATCAAGAGATCTTTCATCGCTAATTTCAAATTGTCCACCGGCTTTATTCTCTTCTTCATCATATCCTCCTGGATTTGTTCTAGAGGCGGCACTGATCTGAGATACACCAAGATTAACTAATTCGTCTCGCAAATCCGCCTTTTCTCTTGTCGAAAGAACAACACCGGTATAAGGAACTGACAATCTCAGAACGGAGACTATCTTTTTAAATTCCTCGTCCGATATTTTATTTGGAACATTGGTAGAAAATTCAGAACCGTCAGCCGGCTCTATCCTTGGGACAGATATTGTATGAGGACCAACCCCAAACATCTCTTCCATTTTTTCAACGTGCATTAGCATTGCCAAAGTTTCCCATTTATAATCATAAAGACCATATAGAACACCTATTCCAATATCATCTATTCCCGCGTTCATTGCTCTGTTAACTCCATCTATTCTATTGTCAGGGTCGCTCTTTGGCCCGCTTGGATGATCTTTTCTATAGGTTTCTTCATGATATGTTTCCTGAAATATTTGAAAAGTGCCTATCTCTGCCGCTTTTAATTGTTTAAATTCTTCCATCGTCAAAGGAGCACAGTTAATATTTACCCTTTTTATTTTATGGCCTTTATATCTTGCAGCATAAACCGCTTTGATCGCTTCAACATAATACTCAACTAGCCCTTTGCCTTTTGGAGGGGCTTCCCCTGCAACAACAAGAACTCTCTTATGTCCGCTCTTTAATAACAGCTCGGTTTGCTTTGTTATTTCCTCTGGAGTTAAAGCTTTTCTTTCAAGGGTTTTATTATCTGCTCGAAAAGCACAATAGACACAATTGTTTTTGCAAATATTACTTATATACAGTGGGGCAAATAAAACAACTCTTTTACCATATATTTCATTTTTAACAAATGCCGCGGATTTGTAAATATCTTTTAATATTTTAGGATCCTCTACAGATAGCAATGTTGCCGTTTCTTCTAACGAAAGACGTTTAAGTTCTTTTGACTTTTCTAATATTCTATTAACTTCTGTAAAAGAAGCTTTCTTTGCACTCTCAAGAATACTTTTTATTTTGTCTTCGTTGATATATAACATTGATATCTCATCCTACTTCCATTTAAAATAATTTTCATTGACTTAAATCAAAAAAAAGCTACAGATTTACCCGGCCTTTCTAATCTCCCTGATTACCTCAACAATCTTTTTCGGATTAAGATTGCCATAAATCTTGTCATCAATCATGACAACGGGAGCAAGCCCGCAGGCTCCGAGACATCTTGCTTCCTGCAAAGAAAAAATAAAATCATCTGTAGTTTTCCCGATCCCTATCTTTAATTCATCCTTTATTGCATCAAGTATTGCTTCTGCCCCTTTTACATAACAAGCCGTTCCAAGACATACGGAAATTGTATGTTTACCCTTTGGGGTCAGGTTGAAATAATGATAAAAAGTTGCGACTCCCCATATATGAGCTGTCGGAATGCTCATCTCTTGCGCAATAATATCCATAACCTCCGTAGACAAATATCCAAAAAGCCCCTGGGCCTTGTGCAAAACCGCAATAAGCATCGACTCTTCATGCTTCTGTCCTTTTGAGGAGACTATATATTCCTTGAGTTGTTTTAGTTTTTCCTGATCCAATGATTTTTCCATGATTATTCCTTTCTTATTCCTCCGTACTCTTTGGGACAATCCCTATTGGATAATGTTGTTTGTAATGAGTATGAAGCAATTCATGAGCTTTGTGACTGTTCGGTTTTCCTAAAAATTCTTTATAAATTTTTTGAATGTCAGGATTCTCATGGCTTCTTCTTATCGTCTTATCCTTGTCCATTCCATACAATGCTTCTGCCCTCAAACGAAGAGCTTCTTCATCAAGAGACACGGTATTCACTCCTGCATAAGGCTGCCCCCCTCCACCGACACAACCTCCAGGACAACCCATGATCTCAATAAAATGATACAGATTTGGATCTTTTCTCACTGCTTCAAGCAATTTATGGGCATTTCCGAGTCCGTGCGCAACAGCTACCCTAATCTCGGTTTCACCAAACATTACCTTCCCTTCTTTAATACCCTTAAGCCCTCTCACAGCAGTAACATCAATATCAAGCAATGTTTCTCCGGTATACATTTCATATGCAGTTCTTATAGCTGCTTCCATAACACCGCCAGTTGCTCCAAATATAGTGCCTGCACCTGAAGAAAGCCCAAGAGGCTCATCAAAGTTCTCTCCTTTTATATGAAGAAGATCTATACCGGATGATTTCATCATCCATGCACCTTCTCTCGTAGTTATTACATGATCAACCCCTCTCATTCCATTTATGTCACATTCGGGTCTTGAAGCTTCGTACTTTTTTGCTGTGCAGCACATCACTGCAACACTGTATATGTTTTTTGGATCTACTTTGATCTTTTCAGCAAAATAGGTCTTTACCATTGCTCCAAGCATCATCATTGGCGATTTGCACGTTGATACATTAGGTATCAGATCAGGGAAGAACTGTTCCATATATTTCATCCATGCAGCAGAACAAGAAGTAATCATCGGGAGTTTCCCTCCGTTTGCTATTCTTCCAAGAAGCTCGGTCGCTTCCTCCATTATTGTAAGATCAGCAGTGAACTGCGCATCAAAAACATAATCAAATCCCAGTTTTCTCAATGCAGCAACAGTTTCTTTCTCCATTTGTCTTCCTGGAGGAAGGCCAAAAGCCTCTCCTATAGCCGCTCTGACAGAAGGAGCTATCTGAACAA
This sequence comes from uncultured bacterium, assembly GCA_964633925.1. Taxonomy (GTDB): domain Bacteria; phylum Margulisbacteria; class WOR-1; order JAKLHX01; family JAKLHX01; genus CAZWKB01. The sequence goes on along the minus strand of CAZWKB010000022.1, from coordinate 460 downwards.
CTTTGATCTTCTTCATGTCACATACTCCTTATGCTTGCGCCTGCCGGCTGATCCCCGAAGCAAGCGATGATAGAAATGACCGGGAGCGCCTTGCTCCCGGTCGCACCATGTCCAACTGGTTACAGAGTATACCGTATAGTGAAAAAAAACACAAACCGTTTTGGGATAGACAAAAAGTCCTTCGAGGCATTAAGACCGACTATTTTTGGAAGCTGGGTTTAAACCAAAACCATGATCTTAACCCGATAACGCGCCTCAAAAGTTGGCTTTCTGTATAATAGCCCCCCAAAATTGGACAGCAAAAAAGCGGATTAATGTCCTATAATGGGGCAATGAAAAAACGATACTGCGCGGCCATCAAGACCAAAATAGTCATAGACTTACTCAAAGAAGAAAAAACCCTGGCCCAGCTGGCCTTGGAGCATGAGGTCTCCCCCAAACAATTAACCCGGTGGAAAAA
>CAZWKB010000021.1:18714-29138 GCA_964633925.1 uncultured bacterium | reverse complement strand
CAATGTTTTTTGAAAGTGTATTATCTGAAGATATTTCATCAAAAAAGAGCTTGTTTGATTTTGATTTTTTATTGTCTTGAATCAGCTTGACAGCTCCTGTCATTGTTCCGTTTTTGTCCGATGTAGAAAAAATGAATGAGTTTCCTTTGATCGTCGAATTTTCTTTGTCTTTAATCTGGATATAAACGTTTTCTTTTGCCATAAGACTGTTTTTTGAATAGTAATTCTCTATCAAAACTGCACTGATAGATATTTTTCCGGAATATATTACGGGATGCTCAATTAATGAAACTGTTTGTCTGTTGTAATCTATGATCGCTTTTTCCGAAACAGCGTTGTATTCCTTATTCTTTATCAGCATTCTGTCCAGCGTTGATGAGTTTGTGTTGGTGTAATGCAAAAGGTGATCACATGACAGAAATGAAAAGTCATTGTTGGTGTTTTTTTGTATTTCTTCGGAAGAAATCCTTGAAATGTTGATCTTGGCACTAATTCTTTCACCTGAACTTGTGGATGATATTTCAATAATATTTGGAGTAATTATCAGTTTTGAAGCTTTTATATTTTTTGCGGCAATTTCCCCATTGTTATAAATGGTTCCGTCCTTAATCCCATCCATCTGAGTCATATCCTGGTTTTTTGTTGTTTGTGCTTTGTCAACAATAAAATTCCACTTTTTTAGGCCATTTTCCCAGCCTGAGATATTCATGGAATTTGCTTCTATTGCATAATGGCTGCTGGTATTACCAATTATATTGTCGCTGGGGATGAAAAAATAGAGATATATTATGCCTCCAAGAACAAGCGCTGATACTAGCGTGTACAAAATGTTTTTTAGTCTCATAACAATTATTTGAAGAATATCACAGAATTATCAGAAATTATAACACTATTTTGGGGGCATCGCAGTTGCAGCTTTAAATTTGTCAAAATTGTAATAGTCCTTTAGGGATTCATTTAAATGAATTCGTTCTATTATATTTGATAAAAAACTGGAACAGTCAATAGTTTTGAGCTTTGAATACTTTTCGTCATAAGCACTTTCTAAACTATTTGTTACCAGAAAACTATTGATTCCTTCTATTGCCTGCATTCTTTCTTTTGCGTTCTTTGTAAAATAGCCGTGAATGGCTGCTACTGTTATGGATTGTGGTTTTTCCCTTCCCAATGATTGTAATTTTAAAACTACCTTAATAATGGTTCCCCCAGAATCAATCATGTCGTCAAATATTAAAATGTCTCTATTGCTAGGGGTAACTCTCTTTGATCCTGGACCAAATTCGTGAAATATTTTTATATCGTCCACATTTCCACGCTTTCGGAGTTTACCAATCGGAAGAATATGTTTTCCATATTCTTCTCCAAACACATCTTGGGCAAGACTATTAATCATCTTATATCTACCCATATCCGGAGGTAATATCATTAAATTTGATAGATCCGTACCATACTTATTCAAGAACTGTTGCATTACAAGGTTTTTGAACGATAATGCAGCAAAGTATTTATAGTCCAGAGCGGAAGCAATCCCTTCCAAATTTTCTGTATGTGGGTCGAACGTAATAAATGAATCAAGCTTTCCTCTTGAGGCCGTTTTTAGAGTTTTTAGCACCCATGCAGCTGATAATGGTTGATGAGGTTCGAATTTTTTATCTTGTCTTTGAAAGGGCAAAGCAAGCATTATCAGGTTCATTTTTGCTGTAGAAGATCCAGCTATTCCGTCAAGTAATAAACATATCTCATTAAGATCTCTGTTTAATCGGCCATCTCCGACAAGAAAAACATTCAATATGTCTAAAAGTCCTTTGGTCGTGTCTTTTGGAAGCAGTTCTTCAATTTTTTCCATAGAAAGATTGGATTTATATACAAGAGTTTCGTCCGTTGTGTTTGTAAATATATTTTTAAGATTCTCTTGATATTTGTCGTAATACGGTAACAATACTTCTCTGGGGATTATTTCTTTTGTGTCAGGATTGCATGTTCCGATTATTGTTATGTCCTGGTTTCTCATATGATCTTCAACTACAGGAAGAAGTTCTCCTGACGAGAAAGATGTTACATTTGCTCGATATAAAGGGGCGTTTAGGAACAATGCAACATTTTCCGCAACCGTTGGGCATGTTGTTCCCGTCACTATTCTTATACTGGTCATTTGATACTCCTTATTTCAACTCACTTATATCTCGGCATTTACTCATACAAATTTCATCTAAAATCGTCAAGCAGTCTTTCCTTTTGTTCTCGTGGTAAATTATTGTAGATCTGCCATAGGATCATATGGTGCAGATTTCCTTCAAAGATAGTAGGGGAGAAAATATTTTTAGCAATATCCGCGAAAAAATGACCGGATTGTTTTGGGTCGAGGAACATTTTTGATCTTTCTTCCTTACTGTCGTTCCCCATTAACGACCAAAGAACTGATAGTTTATCTCGAATTTCTCTGTTGAAAATGGCTTGTACTTCAGTTAATATATCTGTGCTGTTCTGATGTGGCCTGACTTCCCAAAAAAATGGCCTTCCGCTGGATATCGTGTTCAAAAACAGAACATTTATTAAATTGTCAGGTCCTGTAACAAGTGTTGGAAGATCATCACTGTATAAAAACAGTTCGTTAAACAGTTTTCTCGGGATGCAATTATCCACAACAATCGTTACGTTATTACCCTCAATCCCATTGTCAATAAGTTCTAATTCCTGTCTTTCCCTGGAATAGGAAAGCATCTTATATCCTTCGTCCCGAGCGATTTTTTGTGCTGTTGTTGCAATTGCTTCAAGCCCATATGCAAGGAAGAAAGTTGTTTGTCTATTTGCAAAGCTATTATTGTTTTCTCTGGCATATTTGAAAACATCAAAATAATTAATGACGGAAGGGGTCATGTGTGAATATAAAAATCCCCAGTTGCTGTTTGCTATTCGATCTATCGCTTTTTCTCCAATAGTATTTGTCCATCCTTTAAATTTATTTAGTATTCTTTTTCTGTCGGATAATATGCTGGAGCTGTCACCATAATGCTTTTTTGAATATAGATGCATCACATAGGGAGAGACTGGTGGCAATCCCAGATTGTTTTTTCCAATGCCCAAAGATCCCTGCCCATTTTTTAGCAATGGAACAGGGTTGAGATTGAATCCCATTTCATATATCTGTATCTTTTTGTTTGCGACACCCGCTTGTCTTTTATATTGCGAGATGTTTCTCCACACTTCCAGCTCATCACTTCCCAACGAAGACACAATAGACACATCGTTGCTTGAAATGTATTTGTTCTGTATTATTTCCCAGTTACGAACTTCACAAAACATTTTTTCTTGGAGATTTTCTTTCCCTGCATTTATAATTTGAATGCCATCAATCCATTGAAACTCCTCTTTAGAATCTATTGGGCTGATCAATTGTGCTTCTTCAATTTTTTTTACATCATCATCGGAATGAAAAATGAGTCTAATAAGTTTTTCCGGCAGTCTGCTTCTTAATAGATGTGCAAGATTAATAGGGAATATCAGATCTCCCATGCCATCCATTCTTTCGTGCAAAATGATGTTTATTGCGTCAAAAGTATTGTTTTCTACAAGCAGGAAAGGATATTTAGACAGTATAAGATCTCGAGCTTTTGTATGATCCAACATTAATGATTCATTCATGACCTTCATAGGGTCGGATGTAGATTTGAATGCCATGGATAGAACTTCGTTGTTTTTATAGCAGCACAAATCCTCACTTGCATTCACATTCACTTCTATTACATTTAATTGGCTGGCAATATCATTTGCCAGAACGGTGTTTACAGCTTTTAGAACTCTGAGATTGTCCATAAGATGAGCTGAAGATGAAAGAAAATCAACAGAAGGTATTCCTGTGACTTTAATGGTGACCGGAGATTTTATTACATTTGATATTGTGCCTGACATATTTATCCTAACATTGTTTATTCGTTATCTTTTCAGCATAATTTCACCTGTTTTGCGTAAAAACTTGGTAGGTTTGAAAAATATCTGCTGTAAAATTGACACTCTCTCAAAATGGATGATATAATTTACTCAAAGGGGGATTTAAAAAATGGCAGTAAAAGTTGGTATTAACGGTTTCGGGAGAATAGGACGACTGGTATTTATGGCTTTGGTAGAAAAAGGTGTTTTTGGTAAGGAAGTTGAAGTAGTAGGGGTTGTTGATGTAAGCACAGATGCAAAGTACTTTGCTTATCAATTGAAGTATGATTCCGTACACGGAAGATTCAAGGCTGATATTTCGACAGAAAAGAGCAGCCCTGCAGCAGCTGAAGATGACGTGATCGTCGTTAACGGTAAAAAAGTTAGATGTATTATGGCAACAAAAGAACCATCAGCTCTTCCATGGAAAGACCTGGGAGTTGAATATGTAATAGAATCAACTGGTTTGTTCACAGATTCAGAAAAAGCAAAAGGTCATTTGGCTGCAGGCGCAAAGAAGGTTATTATTTCAGCACCAGGCAAAGGCGAAGTAAAAACAATAGTAATGGGTGTAAATGATGCTGAATATGATGCAGCAACGCATAATATTGTATCAAATGCTTCATGTACAACAAATTGTTTGGCTCCTTTGGTGCATGTTCTGTTAAAAGAAGGTATCGGAATTGAAACAGGATTAATGACAACCATTCACGCATATACCGCAACACAAAAGACAGTTGACGGACCATCAAAAAAGGATTGGAGAGGCGGCAGAGCAGCAGCGATAAATATTATTCCATCAACAACTGGTGCAGCAAAGGCTGTAGGTGAAGTTCTTCCTGCAACAAAGGGAAAACTCACAGGAATGTCTTTCAGAGTTCCAACAGCAGACGTATCTGTAGTTGATCTTACATTCAGGGCAACAAAGGATACTTCAATCGAAGAAATTGATTCACTTTTGAAGAAAGCATCTTCTTCATATCTAAAAGGTATATTGGGAGTTGCAACAGAAGAAGTTGTATCGACAGATTTCATTCATGATGAAAGATCTTCAATATATGACTCTTTGGCAACCTTACAGAACAATCTTAAGGGTGAAAAGAGATTCTTTAAATTAGTTTCTTGGTATGACAATGAATGGGGTTATTCAAACAGAGTTGTAGATCTTCTAACAAAGATGATCGGCACAAAGTAAAATCGTGTAGGGGAGGGGCTTGTCCCCTCCCTTTTTTTATATTAGGACAGGAGATAAAAATGCCAGATAAACAACAGACATTGGTGGTTATTAAACCGGATGGGCTCGCAAAATCATTGACAGGGAATATAATAACAAGGTTGTCAGAAGCAAAGCTTAGGATAATTGCTGCAAAAGTATTGATTGTTCCACGTGAGATGGCGGAAAAACACTATGAACATCTTAAAGGTCAGAAGTTCTTTAATAGCGTCATTGAGTATATGTGTGGAGAGCTTCATGGTGATAAGCATTCAAGAGTACTCGCAATGGTATATCAAGGGATAGATTCAATTGCAAAAGTCAGAGCATTAGCAGGTGCAACAAATCCTGAACTGGCTGATCCTACAAGCATAAGAGGACAATACGGGCGAATAACAACTACGGGGATATTTGAAAACGTTCTTCATTGTTCAGATTCTCCAGAGAGCGCCGAAAAAGAGATCAAACTATGGTTCGAGCCAAAAGAGATACTTGAAAATCTGTATCCGGTAGAAAAAATTACTGTGCAAATAGAGAAAACTGTCTGGAAATAAAGGAGAATAGGAATATGAAAAAATCAATTTCGGATATGAAGGATTCTGAGTTAAATGGGAAGAAGGTGTTGGTGAGGGTTGATTTTAATGTTCCTATGGACAAAGAAAAAAATATTACCGATGACAGAAGAATCTCTGAAGCTCTACCTACAATAAAATACTTAATTGGAAAGGGCTCGAGAGTAATTCTTGTATCTCATCTTGGCAGGCCAAAGGGAATCTCAGAAGATTTAAGACTGGATCCCATCGCAAAAAAACTATCAGAACTTCTTGGCAAAAAAGTATTAAAGCTGGATGATTGCATAGGGCAGGACGTTGAAGAAGCCGTATCAAAGATGATTGACGGTGATGTTGCATTGCTTGAAAATGTCAGATTTTATGCAGAAGAAGAAGCAAATGATGAAATCTTTGCTCAAAAACTTGCTGCTCTTGCAGACGTTTATGTAAACGATGCTTTTGGAACATCCCACAGAGCTCATGCATCAACAGAAGGAGTTGCTCATATTCTTCCTGGAGTATGCGGTTTTCTGATACAAAAAGAGCTTGATATTATGGGAAAAGCTTTGTTGGATCCAAAAAGACCTTTTGTCGCAATAATAGGGGGCGCAAAGGTATCAAGCAAAATAACGGTTATAAAGAACCTTGCTCAAAAAGTAGATGTTCTAATCATCGGTGGTGGAATGATATTCACATTCTTGAAATCTCAGGGATATGAAATAGGAAAATCTCTGGTTGAAGAAAAATATCTTGATCAGGCAAAAATGATATGGTCTCAGCTAAAGGCTATGCCTAATCTTAAATTATTAATTCAGACCGACGTATTAGTTGCTTCAGAATTTTCAAAGGAAGCAACAACAAAAGTAGTCACAATTGATCAGATTCCGGCGGATATGCTTGGAGTTGATATCGGGCCTGATTCTATAAAGTTGTTTGATGAGGCAATAAGAACAGCTGGGACAGTTGTTTGGAATGGTCCAATGGGAGTCTTTGAAATAGAAAAATTTGCTAAAGGTACAAATGAAATGGCACATGCTCTAGCAAAATCAAAGGCTGTATCAATAGTAGGTGGAGGAGATTCTGCTTCTGCCGTGGAAAAAGCCGGAGTTGCAGACAAAATAACACATATATCGACAGGCGGCGGTGCATCACTTGAATTCCTTGAAGGAAAAGAATTACCGGGAATCGCGATACTGCAAGACAAATAGTTATTAATCTTGTATTAGTTGTCCTCGTTATTGTCCTTCCTTATGGGGGTGTAGCTCAATTGGTAGAGCGTATCGTTCGCAACGATGAGGCAGTCGGTTCGATCCCGATCACCTCCATTTCTTTATTTTCTCAAAAAAATAATTTATCCCCCGCTTGACAAGATATTGTTTTATCGATAAAATAATATCTATACATTCCTTAAGGAGAGAATCATGGAAAATCCAAAAGAGACAGAATGTTTCAAAATGATACCTGAACCGTCACTTAGAAGATTGCCTATATATTATCAATACCTCAAAGAACAGGCTTCACTAAAGAAAAGTGAGTATATTTCATGTACTCAAATAGCAAATGATCTGCATTTGATCCCTATACAGGTCAGAAAAGATATTGAGGCCGTTGGGATCTCAGGGAAACCAAAAATCGGGTACAACATAAGTTCAATGATTGAAGATATTGAAAGTTTTTTAGGGTGGAATAATGTTTCTGATGCGTTTTTGGTAGGAGCAGGACATTTGGGGCAGGCTCTTTTGGGCTATCAGGGATTTAAGGATTACGGATTAAATATCGTTGCCGCTTTTGATATGGACGAAAAGAAGATAGGAAATAAGATCGTAAATATTAAAGTAGTTAGTATAAAAAAAATGTCGGAAATGATAAAAAGAATGAATATAAAAATAGGAATAATAACCGTTCCAGCTCTTTTTGCTCAGGAAATCGCGGATATTATGGTGAACTCAGGTATAAAAGCTATATGGAATTTTGCACCTGCAAAGATAAAAGTCCCTTCAGACATTGCAGTTCAACATGAGAATCTTGCATCGTCGCTTGCTGTGCTTTCAAATAAATTAAGGACAAGGAGATAGCTATGGAAAAGGATAAAGTTAGAAAGTTTGAAAAGGTTTGTGAAATTGTTGAAAAGAATAATAATGATCCATCAAAACTTATTCCGATATTGCAACAGGTCCAGGAAGTTTATCGATATCTTCCTGAAGAAATACTAACCTTCATATCGACTTTGCTTGGTATTTCTCCTGCAAAAGTTTATGGAGTTGCAACTTTTTATTCTCATTTCACGCTGACTCCAAAAGGCAAGTATATTGTCAGGGTTTGTGATGGAACTGCATGTCATGTAAAACGTTCTACGAATCTACTGGATGCTCTTTATACAAAGCTTGGGCTGACAGAAAAAAACAATACAACATCAGACATGCTATTCACCATTGAGACTGTTTCCTGTTTGGGGGCATGCGGGCTTGCACCTGTTGTTGTTATTAACGAAGAAGTCCATGGAGCGATGACACCATCAAAGGTATCTGAACTTCTCGATACAATAATAGCTAAGGAGAAGAACAATGGTAACTAATAAAGTAAATCGAATTATTATCTGTGCGGGTACCGGGTGTGTTGCTAATGGTGCGCTTAAGATATATGACCGTATGGTTTCTATTCTAAAAGAAAAGAACATTCAGGTGGCTCTTGAACTCAAACAAGAAGGAACTTTGGTCTCAAAGAGCGGTTGTCAGGGTTTTTGTCAGATGGGACCTCTTGTAACACTTATGCCAGACAATATTCTTTATGTTCAGGTAAAAACAGATGATGTTGAAGAGATAATAGAAAAAACAGTTATTGAAGGTGAATTAGTTGAACGATTGCTATATTCAGATATAAAAACGGGTAGAAAATACGTTGGGCATGAAGATATTCCATTCTATAAAAAACAAAAAAGATTTGTCTTAAAAAAATGTGGAATGATAGATCCTGAAAGTCTTGATGAATATATTTCTACAGGTGGTTATGAAACATCAAAAAAAGTCCTTGAAACAATGACTCCTGAAAATCTCTGCAAAGAAATGATGGCAAGCGGACTACGAGGCAGGGGTGGAGGCGGTTTCCTGACAGGAAAAAAGTGGGATCTTACCAGAATTAACAAGAGTGACAAAAAAAATATCATTTGTAATGGGGATGAAGGTGATCCCGGGGCATTTATGGACAGAAGTGTTATGGAAGGCAATCCTCATTGTGTGATCGAAGGGATGATAATTGCGGCACATGCTGTAGGTTCTGATGAAGGGTATGTATATGTAAGAGCAGAATATCCTCTTGCTGTTGCCAGAATGAAGAAGGCAGTTATTGATGCAAGACAAAGCGGAATACTTGGGAAAAGTTTTGATCTACATGTTATGGAAGGAGCGGGGGCCTTTGTTTGCGGAGAAGAAACTGCTCTTATGTCTTCCATAGAAGGCAGCCGAGGCATGCCAAAGCCAAAACCACCATTTCCGGCACAGAGTGGGTTGTGGGGGAAACCAACGCTTATAAATAATGTGGAAACATTTGCTGCTGTCCCGTTAATACTGGCAATGGGCGTAAATGATTTTAAGAAAATGGGGACAGAGGCTTCTCCTGGAACAAAAACTTTCGCAATTACAGGCCATGTTCTGAATACTGGATTGATTGAAGTTCCGTTGGGGACAACTTTGAGAGAAATCGTTTATGATATTGCCGGAGGAATAACTGATGATGAAGGAAATGTTATGGAAGATGGATTTAAAGCAGTTCAGATAGGCGGACCTTCCGGTGGTTGCCTTACAAAAGAGCACATGGACCTTTCTATGGAATTTGATTCTCTAAAAAAGGTTGGAGCAATGGTTGGTTCTGGTGGTCTTGTTGTGATGAACAATAAGACTTGCATGGTCTCTATCGCAAGATTCTTTATGCAATTTACCCAAAATGAATCATGTGGAAAATGTGTTCTTTGTCGAGAAGGTACAAAGCAAATGCTAAATCTTTTGGATGATATCACGGAAGGAAGAGCTACAAGCGAAACAATTCCTCTTCTTGAAGATCTTGCACGTGCAGTACAAAAAGGATCTTTGTGCGGACTGGGTAAAACAGCTCCAAGTCCGGTGCTCTCAACATTGAGATATTTCAGAGATGAATATGATGCTCATGTAAACCACAAATATTGTCCTGCCGGTCAATGCAAAGCCCTGAAGAAGTATAAAGTAATAGATGAACTTTGCAGAGGCTGTACTCTTTGTGCAAAGAAATGTCCTGTCAATGCGATCAGCGGAGCTGTTAAGTCCCCTCATGTCATAGATCAGAGTAAGTGCATCAAATGTGGAGTATGCGCTCAAATTTGCAAATTCGGCGCAATAGAAGGAGCAAAATAATGAAAACCGTAAATATAAATATTGATGGCATGGATATAAAAACTGCCGGAGAAAGAAATCTTCTTGAGATAATCAGAAAAGCCAATATAGAATTACCAACTTTTTGCTATCACAGCGAACTAAGCGTTTATGGCGCTTGCAGGCTTTGTATGGTAGATGTGGAAGGCATGGGAATGGTCCCTGCATGCTCTACATTGCCCACAGATGGCATGAAGATAAACACAAACACAGATGAGATCAGAAAGATGAGAAAGATAATTGTTGAGCTATTATTGGCAAGTCATGATAATAATTGTCCTACATGTCCAAAAGGTTCTTCCTGCCAATTACAAAATCTTTCAAGAAGACTCG
>CAZWKB010000021.1:15991-18704 GCA_964633925.1 uncultured bacterium | reverse complement strand
TTACGAATGTAAGATTCAAAAACCAGCCACATTCGTATCCAAAAGATGAATCATCATATTCATTGGTAAGAGATCCTAACAAATGCATTCTTTGCGGTGATTGTGTCAGAGTTTGTAGCGAAGTGCAGGCTGTTGGGGTTATTGATTTTGCTCACAGAGGATCAAAGGCGATGGTTTTGCCATGTTTTGGAAAAAATCTTGATGGGGTTGAATGCGTATACTGTGGACAGTGTGCAAGGGTTTGTCCTACTGGCGCTCTTACTCCAAAATCAGAAATAGAAAGTGTATGGAAAGCGGTAAACGATAAAGATGTTCTTGTTGTTGCGCAAATAGCTCCTGCAGTGCGAGTTGCTCTTGGTGAATTGTTCGGTCTGTCTGCCGGCACAACGTCAACAGGGCAGATCGTAACAGCGCTCAAAATGATGGGATTTGATAAAGTGTATGACACATCTTTTACAGCCGATCTTACGGTTATAGAAGAAAGTAATGAATTTTTAAAAAGAATTGAGAATGGTGGCAAAATACCGCAGTTTACTTCTTGCTGTCCTGCATGGATAAAATATGTAGAACAATATTATCCTGATATGCTTTCCAATCTGTCAAGTTGCAGATCTCCCCAACAGATGTTTGGTTCTTTGAGCAAAGAGATGCTATCATCCAGTGAAAACCGACCAAAAGATAAAATCAAGGTGGTTTCTATAATGCCTTGTACCGCAAAAAAATACGAAGCAAAGAGACCTGAGTTCAAAACTGACGGAATTGTTGATGTTGACCATGTTATTACTACTCAGGAATTGGCAAAAATGATAGAAGAGACAGGTATTATGTTTAATAAACTGGAACCATCTTCTTTTGATATGCCATTCGGATTCAAAAGCGGTGCAGGCGTGATCTTTGGAAATTCTGGCGGAGTGATGGAAGCAGTTTTAAGATATGTGACAGAAAAACTAACGACCAAAAAAGATGACAAATATGAATTTTCTATTGTTAGAGGTGATGATAATTTCAGGGAAGCTGAACTTGAGCTGGCAGGCAAGAAATTGAAGATCGCTGTTGTCAATAGTCTTGGAAGGGCAAAGCAATTAATCGAAGACATAAAGGCAGGAAAAGTTCATTATGATTTTGTAGAAGTAATGGCTTGCCCCGGAGGATGTATTGGAGGGGCGGGACAGCCGTATACAAAAGATACGTCTGCAAGAAGAAAAAGGACCAAAGGGCTTTATGAAAACGACAAAATGCTGCAATTCCATAAGCCACAGGACAATCCATACATTCACGAAGTGTATGATAAACATCTTGGAGAGATAGGCGGAGAGATGGCTCACAAGCTCCTGCATACAAAATTTAAATCGCGTAGACGAATATCTGATGAGGGGGTAGTATTGACAACTTCTAAATCAGAGAACAAACTTGATGTTACGGTTTGTTTTGGTACCGGTTGTTTTTTAAAAGGAGCGCAGAAGCTTTTAAGGCAAGTTCTTGATCACATTAGTGAAAAGGACCTGAAAGAAGTAGTAGAAGTAAAAGCATCCTTCTGTTTTGAAAAATGTGACAGAGGACCGGTTGTAAAAATAGGAGATGAGCTCATAGAAAAAGCGACCCTTGATGATATCGTTAAATCTATCGAACAAAAGATTCATCTTGGAGCATAAAATGGACAAAATAGAAAAACATCAGGTCGTATACACGAATTCTGCAAGATGCCGTGATTGCTATCGATGTTTGAGAGTATGTCCTGTTAAGGCAATAAGAATGTCTGATGGACAGGCTTATATAGAAAAACACAGATGTATTTCTTGTGGTACATGTATAAGAGAGTGCCCTCAAAAAGCAAAGACGTATAGAAGAGATATTGATGCTGTCAATGAGATGCTTGAGAGTGATTCTTTTGTAGCTATCTCTGTTGCTCCTTCATATGCAAGCATTTATACCGGTTGGCAGGCAAAACGGCTGGCTTCAGCTCTAAGAAGACTTGGCTTTAGATATATAGGAGAGACATCTCAGGGAGCATATCATGTTGCCTGTAATACCGTTAGGGTTGCAAAAGAGAAAAACGGAAAAACCTTTTTAGCAAGTGCATGTCCTGCTTTTGTAAACTACATAGAAAAATACCATAAGGATATGGTCTCAAATCTGTCACCCATAGTTTCTCCGATGATAGCTCATGCAAAAATGCTTAAACAAAAGCTTGGAGATAATGCAAAGATAGTTTTTGTTGGTCCATGTGTTGCAAAAAAGGAAGAAGCAGATAGACCAGAGTATTCCGTCATTGTTGATGCTGTTATTACTTTTGAAGAGCTTGAGGAATTATTTTTAGCAAAAGGGATTGATCTTCAAAGACTCGAAGAAAGCTCTTTTGATGAAGAAAGTGCAGGAATGGCTTCTTTGTTCCCTTTGCCAGGGGGGTTGATAAAAACGGCAGGCGTTATTGAAGACGGAATCAATATTGATTATTTAAGAGCGGATGGGATAGCAAAGATAGAAGAAGCTATTAAATCTGTCAGTAGTGGAACTTCGGAAATATTAATAGAACCTTTGTTCTGTATGGAGGGATGTATCAATGGTCCTGCGATAAACTGCGAGAAATCATTGTTTGAAAGAAGAAAAGCGATAATAGATTTTTCAAAACAGGCCGTTACATGCAAACCGAATGATGTTGATAACTCAAATATATTTGACCACAAGTATTTAGAAGATGATTCGTTTATTAAAA
>CAZWKB010000021.1:10634-15981 GCA_964633925.1 uncultured bacterium | reverse complement strand
CTTGTCCGACGCTGGATGAAGGCGGCATACAGTCGCTGGTAAAGAACGGAATCCCCTATGTTCTGATAGGCCGTCCAAAATCCGGTACTGTTGCAAATTATGTTGATCAGGATATTCAGAAAATACTGGAAAGCACGGGAAAGACAACTCCTGAACAACAATTGAATTGTGGAGCTTGTGGTTATAATACCTGCAAAGAAAAAGCGGTTGCAGTCCTTGAAGGTATGGCACAGATAGAAATGTGTTTGCCATATATGAGACGGCTTGCGGAACAAAGGACGGATAAAATCATAGAAACCAGCCCTAATGGAATGATAATAACTGACAATAAGATGAATATTATTTCGGTTAATCCTTCATTTAAGCGAATGTTCTTATGCTCAGATTCAATTCTTGGTAAGAATATATCCTATTTGATGGATCCTGAGCCTTTCGAGAAACTTGCCAGCGGGATTGAGGATAAACTTGAAATTGTCGTCGACCATAAAAAATATGGTTTAGCCTGTCACGAGTTTTTGTATTCTCTTGAAGGAGAGACTCAAATAGTTGGGATATTTGTTGATATTACGAGAATGAAGATAAATGAAAAGATGCTTGAAGATCTTCGAAGCAAAACAATAACTCAGGCAAAAGAGCTTCTTGATCTTCAAATATCCATGTCTCAAAAGATCGCCAGTTTTCTTGGTGAATCAACGGCAAAAGCGGAAACCATAGTAAATAAATTAGTGAACATAACGGATGAAAATGCAAGAAAAGGAAAATAAGTATTATAAGCATGTTGATATTTACGTATCTCAACGCAATAAAAAGCAGAACGAGATATGCGGGGATCATTTTGTTTTCGAAAAGAACTCTCAGGAAACATATGCAATACTTTGTGACGGGTTGGGTTCTGGGATAAAGGCTAATCTGGCAGCTGTTATGGCTTCCTCAAGGCTAAAAGCATTACTAAATCAAGGATTTACTCTTCAAAAAGCTTGTGAAAGCCTTGCAATAACGATGGCAGGGGCAAGAACAGGAGACATTCCTTTCTCTGCTTTTTCGGTGGCAAGAATATTGAAAGATGGACATGCCAGTATCTTTTCTTTTCAAATGCCGGCGGCAATACTCGTTGAGGATGGAATAGCTCAGTTACTACCTCAGATAGTTTATAGTGTTGGCAGCGAAATAATAACAGAATCTAATGTTTATCTAAAGACTGGGGCAAGCATACTGTTGATAAGCGATGGAGTGACACAGGCAGGCCTTGGAGAGGTGTTTAAAGAAGGATGGGGGAGTACAAAGATTTGTGAATTCATCAATCATTCTCTCAATTCCGGTATAGATTTAAAGGATATTCCTGATTGTATTGTTAGGCAGGTATCAACCTTTTCTTCTGGTATATTCCATGATGATACTTCTGCTGTTCTTCTGAATTGTCGAAAAGGAACTGTTCTAAATATGTTTAGCGGCCCTCCTTCAAAAAAGCATGAAGATGAAAAGTGGGTTAAGGAGTTTATGTCACTTGAAGGGCAAAAGATAGTTTGCGGTTCCAGCACTGCCTCAATGTTTGCCAGAACACTGCATCTGAATGTTGAATTAGCAGATATGGCAGATATATATTTAAATCCTCCTCAATACATAATCGAAGGAATTGATCTGGTTACAGAAGGTGCAGTCACTTTAAATCAAGCATTCAATATACTTGATGAGGATTCATCAAAATACAACAAAAACTCCACAGTAACAAAACTATGCAATTTACTTAAAGACGCAGATCATATTAATTTCTGGATCGGTAGTGCCCAGAATCCTGGTAGCAAAGACATAATTTTCAGGCAAATGGGAGTGTATCCGCGAACTGTAATCATAAGAAAGATTTCTCAGCTGTTAAAGAAAATGGGCAAGACATATCTTACAAAGTTGATATAGAATCTTTTTTCTGCTGCCGTAATTGTTGTTTTTGTTTTAAATACTCTGTCCTTTTTTGCTCTTGCTCCACTTGATATTTCTTTTCAGTCGCTTTCTGCTCGTCAATCTGTTGCTGTGTAGGTTGGATAATGTTGATGTATGTATAGGGAGCATTCCATGGAGTATATATATTTCTATTCCAGTTTTGCTGGTCATAGTAATAATCTATCTCATTCAAATGTTTTGGAATTGTCTGTGTTTCGTCATAGTTTGTTTGAGTGAGAATTGAAGATTGCTTTCCAAACAATGGTATTTCCATAGCAATATTGATTGTTGCCGTAATTCCTCCCAGAGAAGCTTGAAAGTAATCTGCAGAGTTTACCGGATCTATAAAGCTTTGTCTTAATTCTGCCTTTAGAATGGTATTGCGATCAAGATACAGATCTGCCCCAACAAAAACATGTTTTCCGAATTTTGTTGACTGAAGATATGTATAGTTTGGATCACTCTCATTAATATAATAAACTCCAATTCCCGCTCCAATATATGGAGAAAATGAGCTTTCTCTAAGAAAATTATATGATATCGATGCCGTGATGGGAACAATGCTCAATGACGTTCCAAACGGTGCAATAGTTGAGTTGTTTCCTTCGGAGTAATAACCAATGTCGGCAATAGCTGAAATCCCATTTTCTGCTTTGAAGCCTCCAAAGGCTCGGTAGGTGATTCCTCCCTTATAGAAATCTTTTATCTGGATGTCTTTTGGATAAATGGCGTAATATCCTGTTCCGATACCACTAATTAAGCTTAGGTAGCTATCAGAGGCAAAGCCTGTGCTGATATTTGTCGTGAGCAATAAAAAGCTTAGTCCCAATATGGATACATATCGTTTTTTCATTTATTTTCAGCTTCTTTACTCCCTTGTGAAAGTTCTCTAGTTTTCATCAAAGCTAATAGTTTCTGTTTTTGTTCAGGAGATAGTTGCTCTCTCATCCATAACATAAAATCAACTGTTTTGATCTGTATCTTTGTCATCTTGTCGGATGATTCGCTGATCAATAGTTCAACTTTTGTCTTGTCAGGCTCGTTTGATGACAACTGCTCATTTAGCTCTGCTCTTAATGATCGGATCGATTGTCTCAATTGCAAAACTTCTATTTCCATTACATTTTCTTTGGCCGAGATCTTTTCTCTTTGTTCTTTTGTTAGATCAAGTTTCCATATCATTTCTTTACCGCCTTCAGAGTTTGCAAAAACAGAGGAAATCAAGATCGTCATCATCAACGTTACAAGCACTATTTTTTTGTTCATTTTTATCTCCTTCACAATAGTATAGACCAATTGAGTGTTTAAAAAGTTCCTTTAAGATGATTTCCTTAGATAAAATACTCAGTGCAGAGTGTTTCGATATTGTTTTTTATTAACAAACCAATTTCTCCTGCGATAAATTCAAAATAACTCTCGTCGTTCGCAAGATCAGAGTCTAGTAACGTGTTAAGAAATATTTTTTTGTCTTGTTGGGATAGATTGTTGATAAATTCTCTTGCGGATTCATTCTTAAGTGTGGATAACTGAAATATTAATACACTGTGTTTTAGATCATTCAGATATGATTCCGTATCTAAATTTATTAGCATGTCGGTAATTATCTTGTAGTTTTTATTATCCTGCTTATCTTTCACAAGATTTATTAGGGCGGATATTATCTTGGCATCACAATTGTTTACAATCGAAATTGCATTTTGATTATATGTTATTAAACCTGAAATTGAACACGTGCCGCTCATTATGTTTTTCTCCTGACAAATATAATTGGCGATCTATATAACATTCTATAGCTTTTGCATCAGGTTTGCATGCTAAAAGTACATTATTTTTACTCTTAAAATAATAAATCCCTTAACTACGCCAATATTATTTTTTAATATTAGCTATAATTATTAAATGAACGATTCAGACAAAACTTCCAGGATAAAAAAAGAAGCCTCGCGAAGAAGGACATTTGCGATCATTTCGCATCCAGATGCAGGAAAAACGACACTTACCGAGAAGCTTTTGCTTTACGGAGGAGCTATCAATCTTGCCGGTTCTGTTACAGCCAAAAAGAAACAAAGAGAGACTGCATCTGACTGGATGGAGCTTGAAAAAAAACGAGGGATTTCAATTTCTTCCACGGTTCTTCAGTTCGAATACGGCGATTATAAATTAAATCTGCTTGATACTCCGGGACATAAAGACTTTTCTGAAGACACTTATCGTGTGTTAATGGCGGTTGACGCTGTTATCATGGTAATCGATGCTGGTAAAGGTATAGAAAGTCAGACGCGTAAACTGTTTGAAATATGCCGTAAACGTGGGATCCCAATATTTACTTTTATGAACAAACTTGACAGATCGGCAATGTCATCCCTCGAACTCATTGATCAACTTGAAACCGTTCTAAATATGCATGCGTTCCCAGTTAACTGGCCACTTGGTAATGGAACTGAATTTAAGGGGATTTATGACAGATTAAAAAAAGAAGTTTTCCTATTTGAGAGAGTTCCCGGTGGAGCATTTAAAGCTCCAGTATCGGTTCATGGGATTACGGATCCAGCCGTAAAAAATATACTATTTGAGCAAACTTACAAGGATGTCGTTGAAGAACTTGAAATGCTGGATATTGCTCACGGCGGATTTGATCTCAAAGAAATACTGGAAGGCAGATCAACCCCAGTTTTTTTTGGAAGTGCAGGCAATAATTTTGGAGTTGAGCTTCTTTTAAAAGGATTTCTTGAATGTTCGGTTGAGCCAACGCCAAGAACAGCCAATAAAGGATTGATTCCACTCGACCATAAAGATTTCTCTGCTTTTATTTTTAAAGTACAGGCAAATATGAACCCGATGCACAGAGACCGTGTTGTGTTTGCCAGGGTTTGTTCTGGTGAATTTGATCCTGAGAAGAAGGTCTATCATGAACGAACAGGAAGAGAAATTCGTTTGGCGGATTCATATAATCTTTTTGGTCGTAGTCGAGAATCAATTGATGTAGCATATCCGGGAGATATTATAGGATTTGTAACCAAACTGGATTTTAGGGTAGGGGATACTATCAGTACTGATCAAGGTTTGTTTTTTGAAGAGATCCCAAGATTTGCACCGGAATGTTTTGCATATTTAAACAATCCAGTGACTTCAAGCAACAAACCTTTCAGAAAAGGATTTGAACAGCTTATTGCAGAAGATATTGTTCAGACCTTTCATGTAAAAAACTCTAGTCACATGACTCCTCTGCTTGGAGCTGTTGGCCCTTTGCAATTTGAAGTTATGCAATATCGATTGAAAGATGAATATGGTGTTACTTCAAATTTGGAACCCATGCCATGGACAATGCTGAGATGGTTTGAATCAACACTGGAAGATGATGATATTCGAATGAAGCTTCCTCAGGGTGCTGCTGTTGCAAAAGATGATCAGG
>CAZWKB010000021.1:6874-10624 GCA_964633925.1 uncultured bacterium | reverse complement strand
GATCAGGATAGACGAGTAATGCTTTTTACAACGGATTGGTCATACCGATATTTTGCTGAAAACAATACATCCATAAAATTCCATGAAACCCCACCAAGGAACTTTTCTTAGATGGCCTTTGTCAAACAAAGTGTATAATGGAGGGAAAGTACAGAATGAATAAATATATTATCTCAATAATTCTATTAGCCGTTGTTATCAGTCCTTCATTTTCAATGACATGGACTGATGTGGTTGGTAAGGCAAAGATCAATCTCACTGTTCAGTCATCGCAAAAAGAAGTAGAAGCTTCAAAAATAACTTATAAAAAATCAATTAATGCTTTTTTGCCACAGGTTTCTGCAAATGCATCTATTGGAACAAGTAATAATTCATCAGGGACAATCAATTCATCAAGCTATGGCATTTCAGTTTCTGAAACACTGTTTAATGCATTCGATAATTATTACTCATACAAATCGTCTTACATTCAATATGAAATTGCCAGAGCAAATCATCAAAAGACATTGTCAGATGTTTTTTATGAAGCGAGAACAGATTTTATAGATCTTGTAATGGCTCAGGAATCAGTGATTCTAAATAAGGAAATTCTTGAGAGACGCAAACAAAATGCAAAATTAATGCAGCTACGATATGATAGCGGAACAGAAGATATCGGGAATCTGCATCTCACACAGGCAAATCAAACTGATGGAGAAAGACAATTTTCTTCGGCAAACAGATCTTTAGTGCTTGCTCGGTCTAAGTTATCAGGTTTTTTGAGCTTTAATATTGACAAAGCAGAAGGTGATATGGCTGTGAAATCTCCGGAAAATATTGTTATTGAAAATGAAATATTGAATTCACCACAATTACTTATTTTGTTGAAAACAATGGAATGGGCTGAAATTAACAAGAAAAAAACGATTTCAGAATTATTGCCATCATTATCATTGTCGGCAAGTCTTAGAAAAACAGGGACAGACTGGCCTCCAGATTCATCGAGCAATTCGATAAGTCTGAGCATGAGTTATCCCTTGTTTATGGGGGGTAATAACATAGATGATCAATTCCTTGGCAGTGTTAATTATGAAAAAGCCAAAGCGGACTATGAGAAATCAAAGAACGATCTCAATTATTCTGTTAAAAATGCCTACAATAATTATTTGGATGCGATCGAGTCATACAATTCTAGAAAGGTTTATCTTGATGCTTCGAAGGAAAGAGTTGGAATAATCAAAGCAAAATATCTCAATGGCCTGGTAACCTATGATGAATGGGATCGCGCAGAAACGGATTATATTAATTCTCAATTAAGCATACTATCTTCAAAAAGATCGGTTTTGGTGTCACAGGCCCAGTTTCTCAATTCTTATGGAGGGTGGATACAATGAAATCTTTAAAAGTGTTGGTTCTTTTGTTATCAGTTGCGATTCTTGCTGGATGTGCAAAGAATAAAGTCGAGAATAAATTTGAAACTGTTAATGTTATGAAAGGCAATATTTCTGCATTTATTACATCAACAGGAGCTGTTTCACCAAAGAATAGACTTGAGATCAGGCCTCCGATCTCTGGCAGAATTGAAGAAGTCATGGTGAGTGAAGGCAACATTGTAAAAAAGGCCAGACACTGGCATGGATGAGCTCTCTTGACCGAGCTGCACTGATTGATGCTGCCAGATCAAAGGGTGCAGAAGAAATTAAATATTGGGAAAACACCTATCAAAAAGCACCAATAATTGCACCTATTGACGGATTTATTATTAAAAGAGCTGTAGAACCAGGGCAAACAGTTTCGGCCAGTGATGCGATTCTTGTTATGGCGGATTATCTTATTGTTAAGGGGCAAGTAGACGAAACTGATCTTGGACAGATAAAACTTCGCCAAAAAGCGTCGATTGCATTAGATTCATATCCGGAAAGAAACTTTCCTGGAATTGTTGAGCACATTGCCTATGAATCCTCGGTTAGCAATAATGTAACGATGTATACAGTTGATATTGTCCCAAATTCTTTGTCAAATATATTTCGTTCAGGAATGAATGCATCGATAAAATTTGAAATTGGATACAAGGAAAACATTCCTACACTACCGCTAAACGTTGTAAAGAAAGCAAAAAGCAGATCATATGTATTTGTGAAGGATAGTAGCATTGAAAAAGGTTATAAACCAGTAGAAGTTACTACTGGAATTGAAGACAACAATAATATTGAGGTTTTAACAGGAGTATCGTTAGACGCAGAAGTTATCGTGCCGGACAGAATTATGACTATGACATTATCGAATATTGGACGGGCTCAACGACCTGGCATGGGGATTTTGGGCAGCGGTGGCGGAAGAGGCAGATAATGTCACTGATCAAACTCACCAATGTATCAAAAATATACAAAGTTGGGTCGGAAAATATTATCAACGCTCTTGATAATGTCAGTCTTCAGATAGAACAGGGCGAATTTGTATCAATTCTTGGGGCATCAGGTTCCGGTAAATCAACACTACTGGCAATACTCGGATTGCTCGATAAAGTCGATTCCGGTCAGTATGAACTTCTTGGCAGGAATATTTCACGTTTTTCTGACAATGAATATTCAAGGATCAGGAATAGATTCTTTGGTTTCATATTTCAGCAATTCAATTTACTTCCACGATTGAATGTCGTTTCAAATGCAGCATTACCATTTATTTATTCAAGCCATGCAGGACAGAAAGAAAAAGACAGACTAATAGAAATAATTAAAAACATAGGACTTGCTGATAGATCGAAGCACAAACCAAATGAGCTTTCCGGCGGCCAACAACAAAGGGTTGCTGTTGCCAGAGCCCTGGCAAATGATCCTCTTGTTATTTTGGCCGATGAGCCGACAGGGAATCTCGATTCAAAATCAACCATAGAAATTATCAAACTCTTAAGAAGCCTTAATGATAAAGGCAATACGATAATAATGGTAACTCATAATCAGGAATTAACTGAGTATTCTTCGCGCGTTATTACTATGAAAGACGGAAAGATATTAACAGATGTTAAGAAGAAGCAAACTGAAGCTAAAACAGATAACAGATCATCTGATATTAAAAATATTACGAAGCGCAGGTTTATTTCTATTTCAGGCATAAATAATTATTTTACAGAATCATTTCAGACGTTAAAATCAAATAAACTCCGCTCTTTTCTTTCCATTCTTGGGGTTTTGATAGGGGTGACGGCTGTGATTGCCATGCTTGCTGTAGGCACTGGTGCAAAAAAACAAGTGGAAAAAAGTCTTTCAGGACTTGGATCAAATGTATTGATGGTTCGTTTGTCTCATGAATCGAACGGCGTTTCTATGGGGTCAGATTCAACTACAAGATTTACTGTTGCGGATCTTGAAGCTTTAAAAAAGATAGATTCGGTAAAATATGTGGCTCCATATGTAAATGGAAGAGTTCAGGCTGTATATAAGAACAAAAACTGGAGTACCTCCCTGATAGGAACAAATATTGATTATTCCTATATAAGAGCATCTGAGCCGGCATCAGGGAGATATTTTTCTGAAAAAGAAATTATTTCAAGATCAAAGGTTGCAGTGATAGGCGTCACTGTTGCTCAACAGCTTTTTGGAGATACAAATCCAGTTGGCAAGCAAATACTTATGAATAGGATAAATTTTGATGTTATCGGAGTACTTCCTGAAAAAGGAGTATCCGGTTTCAGGAATGCAGATGATCAGATCATTGTTCCTTATACTACAGCCATGTATAGAGTTGTCGGATCTGATTATATAAGCTATTTTG
>CAZWKB010000021.1:5753-6864 GCA_964633925.1 uncultured bacterium | reverse complement strand
ATGTACAGGCAGTTGATGCAGATTCTATTATTGCTGCTCAAACTGATATCCCTCCAGTATTAATGAAACTTCATAAGATCCCTGATGATAACGCGGATCTAATTGATATACGTAACATGGCAGACATACAAAAAGCGGCAACAGATATGGCTTCAACCTTTTCATTATTGCTTGGGGCGATTGCAGCAGTAAGCTTACTTGTTGGTGGTATAGGGATTATGAATATAATGCTTGTTATGGTAATGGAACGGACAAAAGAAATAGGGCTAAGAAAAGCATTGGGTGCTGAGACCCATGACATAATGATACAGTTCCTGATTGAATCTGTTCTTATATGTATTACGGGAGGGGCCTTGGGGATTATGCTTGGCAGTTTCATTTCATTTTTGATTGGGACATTAGCCGGATGGACAGTGGTTGTATCAATGAATTCTATTGTTCTTGCTTTTGTTTTTTCAGGATTGACCGGAATAGTATTTGGATCATGGCCTGCATATCGCGCTTCAAAACTACTGCCTATTATCGCATTGAGATACGAATAATGCTTGCAAATTAGCACGATGGTGTTATATAATATTGCCAAGGCCCGATAAGATAACCATCCTCTGAGTTATGAACAATCCTGAAGAGATATAAAAAACAACTGAAATTAATTGTCGTAAGTGACGATAGATCACTGTGGATCAAATTTAGATTTTTGCCATGGAGAAAAATATTAATGATATCGGATAATCTGTTCAGAGCTAAAAATGGAATGGTGACGAAAAATTGTATCGCATTGGTTGTTGGTCTAATATCCATATTCTGTTCCTTTGTTTATTCGTCACCTGTCAGTGCCGAACCTTCTTCAAATTCAATTGACCCTTCCTACATTGGTGTAGGAGCCAGACCTCTTGGCATGGGAAAAGCATATGTTGCTGTTGCTGATGGCGCTGACACAATATTCATGAATCCGGCCGGTTTAGGTAAATTTCAATCGCCAAAATTTACAACTATGTATGGTAAGTTGTTGGGCGATGTTGATTATACGGTTCTTGCCGGTTCAACTCCTTTTGGTATAGGTTCGATCGGACTTGGCATAATATCAGCAAGAGTTGAGGGTATTCCTCTT
>CAZWKB010000021.1:5005-5743 GCA_964633925.1 uncultured bacterium | reverse complement strand
AGCTTCATAGATGATAGAGACATTAAACCAATAGGAATAGGAGAATACAGTTCCAACGTATACTTTCTGTCTTATGGATTTCCTGTCAACAGATTGCTCAAGTATGGGAGGAACGTATACTTTGGTATGAGTGTTAAGTATTTTAAGAACAGTGGGACAGGTTCAGGAAACTTAACCGGAGCGAATGGATCTGGAGTTGATCTTGATCTTGGACTTTTATACAGAGCCAACAGATGGCTTACTCTTGGAATTAACCAGCAAAATCTTATTCCTTCGAAGTCTGGGGCATCAATCAAATATGATAATGGAGCAGAAGAAAGTATTCCAACGAGTACAAAACTGGGCGCAAAGATAGAAGTTCTTGGCAGCAGATATTCTGCAATAGCAGCATCAAAATCAAAGCTAGATCTAGCATATGATGTTGATATGTCTCCTTCCAGACCTGCAGCAACTCATATTGGTATGGAGTTTTGGCCTATAGAGGCGCTTGTTTTAAGGGCCGGACTTGATAAAGAATCTGCACCTAGCACTGTAGGGGATTCTTTGTCTCAGAACGTTACTTATGGCATTGGACTCAGGCATAAAGGTTTGGGATTTGATTATGCTTATCATCCATATACTAATTTTCTAGGAAATGATTCTCATTTCTTCTCTTTGTCATATTCCGGTTCCGATATTCCAAAAGATTACATTTCGTTTGTCAAACCCGAGGATAAATTTATTACAAAAGATAGAAGC
>CAZWKB010000021.1:0-4925 GCA_964633925.1 uncultured bacterium | reverse complement strand
GTTTCTCTAAGGATTGATGGATTTGAAACTATGATCAACACAAATAACGATGAATTAACATTCAAAAAAGACGTTGATCTATATGTTGGTAAGAAAGCAATTGTAGTGGAAGCACTGGACGATTATGGGGATGTGTTACAAACGAAGAAAATTAGAATATTGCGTTTAGCGACATTTAAAGATGTTAAAGATGATTATTGGGCAGTAGAGCCAATTCAGTACTTATCCACAGCAGGCATAATTGAAGGATATATGGACGGAAGATTTATGCCTAACAGAGTTTTGACTAGGGCTGAGCTTGCAACTGTTTTGGTCAGAGCAAAAAATGAAGATATAGATCTTACTCTTCAAAAGAGAATATTCCCTGATCTTCCTGCCTCTCATTGGGCCGATAGATATATCGAAGCGGCAAGAGGCATCGGTCTTGTTGTAGGATATCCTAATAGCAACTTTATGCCAAACAATGAAATATCGAGGATCGAAGGGGTCACTGTTGCTACAAGGTTTGATGGAGAACAGATCGAAGTCCCAACAAAAGAATCCTATAAAGACATATCGAAGAAGCATTGGGGTTTGAAATATGTTGAATCAGCTAAAGACAATGGACTTCTGGATTATTTAAGCACGAAAAGATTCAACCCAAAAACAGGCCTCTCACGAGCAGAAGCAATCGAGTTATTATCGAAAACCCAGTATGGGGAAAATATAATAGCCGATCTTCTTAATTGGAACAAGGGGTATGGGACGGTGGAATCCAAAGAAATAGCAAGCATCTCAATTGCGTATAGAGAAATAATGAAGTCTATCAAAGCAGAGCTACTTCTTCCTCAAAATGCGATGATAGAATACAAAGTTCAGATAGGAGCATATCCTTCGAAAGAAGTTGCAGTTAAAAAAGCTTTCAATCTTTATGAAAAAGGATTTAACACTTTTGTAAGAGAGATCGATGGTCTGTGGGTATTGAGAACTGGTTCTTTCTATAGTAATGTTCAAGCGGAAAAACAGATGAATGAACTTAGATCTAAAGGTGTTTCTTCGAAACTGTTGGCTCAGTGCCCTGTAGAATACAAATTGCAACTTGGGACACATCAGACCAAGGATAAAGCTATTGAAGAAGCAAAGCTGCTCGTTAATGAAGGAATAAAATCATTTATTAAGCAGGAGAGTGCTAATGCTTGGGTAGTCAGGGCAGGATCCTTTACCAGCAGCATTGATGCAAATGATATGCTTGAAGCTATAAGACTGAAAGGATTTAAGGCTTCATTATTTGAAGACAAACCAGTTTATGAGGGCAAGCTGGTATCATATAAGGTTCAGTCAGGTGTTTATAACCAAAGAAAGAAAGCCCTGATCGTAAAAGCAGCTATGTCTAAAAAGGGAATAAACAGCTTCATTAAAGCAGTTGAAAATGGAAACTGGGTAGTAAGACCAGGAACGTACAGAACAATAGAAGAAGCGCAAAAAGTAGTAAGTATGGTAAAAGAAAAGGGATTCAATGCATATGTATTGAAGGTATTAGAATAGTATTATGAATAAATTAAGATTATTACTCACAACGTTTATTATTGCAATGGTGATATCAGAGGTCAGCTTATCAATACCAAGATCTAGTGCAACATATTTACTTCCTTCAGAGGATCACAGTTCAATTGGGACTACTTCGAAGACCTATACGATGTATGACTCAATTGGAGGTTTTGCTTTTGACACAAATAGCATGTCAACATATACCCTTTGGGATGGATATCCTCCAACATTGCTTTGGTTGTTTGCAATAGATGATACTCCTCCAGTAATTAAAGAGGTAAAATTCGATAACAAAATAGTTCTAAACAAAGATCTCGTTTCAAATAAACCATTAATTACAGCGATTATTACTGATAATATCGCTATAGATCCAACATCTATCACCGTTGAAGTTGCATCAAAATTATACGGGCCATTCACTGATCCTGCAGTAAAATATAATGCGAAGACAGGATTAATGGAATTAGCAATTAATGATCAAATAGCTAACGGAAAGATAGTAGCGAAGATCTTTGCTGCAGATATGAATGCAAATAAGACGCTTTTCAAAAGAGACTTAAATGTGGGGATTAGTGGGCCAGACATAATAATATATCCAAATCCGTTCGATCCTATCACAGAACCGGTAACAATTGGTTTTAGTATTGACGTTAATGCGAATGTCAATGCATATATTTTTGATATGACAGGAAGAATAGTTGCAAAGAAATCGATGATGGCATCTACCGGTTATAACGAAATGAAATGGTCCGGCATAAATGATTACAGCGAAATTGCAAGCAATGGCGTATATATGCTCAGACTTCTCAATGCTGACAGCAATGTGCTGATAGGCAAGGGTAAGATCTGGGTAATAAAGTCTAAATGATAGGCAAAATATAATATTGATGGAAAAGGAGAAAAATATGTTGAAATTGAGTAAGTTGATAAAGAAGGGGATTTTAGCCTTTGTGGCTATTGCGGTATTTTGTGTTTCAGGAAGTTCATTTGGAGCTAGTGGAGTTCCTGGTGAAATGAATTATGGAGGACTACTTAGTGATTCTTCCGGAAGAGTATATGGAATGAGAGATATGCAATTCTCTATTACCTCTGATCCAACAGACTTTACATCTGCAGGTATATGGAGCGAATCCTTCACGAATGTAAACATTAACAACGGTATATTTAACGTTTTACTTGGATCAACAAATCCGATACCTCAAGCCGCTTTCTCAAACAATAGATCAGTATATCTGAACATAAAAGTTAAAGATCCTGTTACAGGCGTTTTTGAAGCATTAAAACCAATGAGAAAGTTTTCTGTTTCGGGATTTGCATTTATTGCTGGAGACGCCGATATCGCACAAACAGTTCCTGATAATGCAATAACAACTGCAAAAATAGCAGACAATTCAATAAATGCTCTCAAAATACAGGATGGAATCGTGTCTTCTGCAAAGATAGCAGACAATTCTGTTACATCAAGCAAAATAGTCAACGGAGCGATCACTTCTGCAAAGCTATCATCTGGAACTGCTCCTAATATGTATTTAAAAACAGATGCAACGGGTGCTTTATCGTGGTCTGGAGGAACAGGGACAACATCGGGAGACGGCTTAACAATATCCGGCGCATCTCCATTCGCATTGCTGGATAATGGAGTTTCTACAGCTAAACTGCAAAATATAAGCGTAACAAATGCGAAATTAGCAGGAAGTATCAGCGGAGATAAATTTGCTTCTAACTTGACCATCAGTACAACTGGAAATATTACGGCTGGCAGTTTCTATGGAGATGGATCAAACTTAACAGGGATAACAGTATCAGGGCCAGCTGGAGGAGATCTTACTGGATCATATCCAAACCCAACAGTTGGAGTCGCCAAGGTAACCAAGACAAAGCTATCAGCAACCGGTGGAACAAACACTCAGGTATTAAAGACCGATGGAACTAACCTGAACTGGGCAAATGTAGTTGCTAATGAAATAACAGGATTAACATCTGAAGTAACAAATATATTCAATGACAACAGAACGACAATCCTTACAGCTGCTGTAGATAATACAACAACACAACTCAATGCAACTGGACAAATAATAGTAAAAGATTCTGGAGTAACAAATGCTAAATTGGCTGGTGGGATAACCGGAGATAAGTTTGTTGCAAATTTAACGATCAACTCAACTGGAGATATCACAGCTAATAAATTCTATGGAGACGGATCAAGCTTAACTGGGATAACAGTATCAGGAACAGCTGGAGGAGATCTTACAGGATCATATCCAAACCCAACAGTTGGAGTCGCTAAGGTAACAAAGACAAAGTTATCAGCAACCGGTGGAACAAACACTCAGGTATTAAAGACAGATGGAACAAACTTGAACTGGGCAAACGTAGCAGCTAATGAAATAACAGGATTAACATCTGAAGTAACAAATATATTCAACATCAACAGAACAACGATTCTTTCTGCTGCTGTAGACAATGTCACAACACAATTAAATTCTGGTGGATCTATAGAGGTAAAGAATGGTGGAATTACAGGAAATAAACTAGCCGCAAATATTACTGTCAATACTACAGGGAATATTTCAGGGAACAGCTTTTATGGAGACGGATCAAACTTAACAGGAATCACCGTATCAGGAACAGCTGGAGGAGATCTTGCAGGATCATATCCAAACCCAACAGTTGGAGTCGCTAAGGTAACAAAGACAAAGTTATCAGCAACCGGTGGAACAAACACTCAGGTATTAAAGACAGATGGAACAAACTTGAACTGGGCAAACGTAGCAGCTAATGAAATAACAGGATTAACATCTGAAGTAACAAATATATTCAACATCAACAGAACAACGATTCTTTCTGCTGCTGTAGACAATGTCACAACACAATTAAATTCTGGTGGATCTATAGAGGTAAAGAATGGTGGAATTTCAACCGCTAAGTTGGCTGATAATGCAGTATCAACAGCTAAGATACAAAACCTAAGCGTAACAAATGCTAAATTGGCTGGTGGGATAACCGGAGATAAGTTTGTTGCAAATTTAACGATCAACTCAACTGGAGATATCACAGCTAATAAATTCTATGGAGACGGATCAAGCTTAACTGGGATAACAGTATCAGGAACAGCTGGAGGAGATCTTACAGGATCATATCCAAACCCAACAGTTGGAGTCGCTAAGGTAACAAAGACAAAGTTATCAGCAACCGGTGGAACAAACACTCAGGTATTAAAGACAGATGGAACAAACTTGAACTGGGCAAACGTAGCAGCTAATGAAATAACAGGATTAACATCTGAAGTAACAAATATATTCAACATCAACAGAACAACGATTCTTTCTGCTGCTGTAGACAATGTCACAACACAATTAAATTCTGGTGGATCTATAGAGGTAAAGAATGGTGGAATT
>CAZWKB010000020.1:10272-29511 GCA_964633925.1 uncultured bacterium | reverse complement strand
TTTGATCTATATCAATATGTCGTCAGGAGGGGTCACCATGTCCCCGATATTCTCAAAACCATGAAATGGTTAGAAAAATAGTTATGAAAAGTGATTTAGCTTTCTCTTTTTGATTCTCTGGTCATAAGAGAAAGAATTGCATTCTTGGGGTCTTTCTTCGAGAAAAGGACATTGTAAACTTCATTGCAAATTGGCATTTCTATGCCTGTCTTTTTTGAGAGTTCCATAGCCGACATAGAAGTCTCAACCCCTTCAGGGATTCCTTTTAATGTTTTTAGTATTTCTTCAAGTGACATGCCTTTAGCAAGATTCTCCCCAACATAATGATTTCTGGATAAATTGCTTTGGCATGTAGTAATCAGATCTCCCATGCCAGTAAGCCCTGCAAAAGTTTCTGCTTTTGCTCCGTATTTTAGCCCAAGCCTGGATATTTCAGCCATTCCTCTTACAATAAGTGCGGATTTTGCATTGTTCCCAAGCCCTAGTCCATCGCAAATCCCAGCAGCAATCGCGATGACATTTTTTAATGCGCCGCCAAGTTCTACTCCTATGATATCGTCTGATGTGTATACACGAAATGCTTCTGACTTTATAACCATTTGAATATCTTTCGCAATATTTAAATCCTTACAGGCTATTACAGAAGCTGCCGGCAGTCCCATGGCTATCTCTTTTGACAGATTTGGGCCCGAAAGGACGGCAATATTGCTGTCGGGTGCAATGTCTATAATTATTTCTGACGGCAGATTCAATGAATCTTTTTCAATTCCTTTGCTGGCACTTAATATTGTTTTTCCAGAAAGCTCAGCGCTTCTGTTTTGAAGAGTGCTTCTTAGAAATTGTGTCGGGATAACAGAAACTATCATTCCTGATGAATTGATGGATGATATCAGATCCGTTGTTGCCATTATGTTTTGCGATAGGTTTATTCCAGGAAGATATTTTGTGTTTTCTTTTTTGCCATTAATGTTGTCAGTTACGTCTTTTTCATATGACCACAAAACGACTTTTAAACCATTCTTTGCCAGTATAGAAGCAATTGTCGTCCCCCAAGCGCCCGCTCCAAGTACGGTTATATTCATTTTTTATTTCCCCAGATCTTGTTTTCTTTGCCTTCAATTAGGCGTCTGATGTTAGGGATATGTTTGTAGATTATCAAAACAGCAATCAATGACGTGGCTATTATATATGTAGTTTGTTCCCCTCTGAATATCATTATGACGACCAAGACAACAGATCCGAGAATGGATCCCACGGACACGTATTTTGTCAAAGCAATTGTTATTAGCATGAATGCCCCTGTTATTAAAAATGAAATGGGGGAGAGTCCGAAAAACACTCCAAGAGTTGTTGCAACGCCTTTTCCGCCTTTGAATTTTACAAATGGGGAATACATATGGCCAAGAATTGCTAAAATCCCTGCCAATATTATCGTTGTTGGGGGCATCCCAAGGTAGGTTGCAACAATAATTGGTGCTGTCCCTTTTAGCATATCAAGAATAAAAACAGCTATCCCAAGTGCCGGCCCAAGAGTTCTAAAAACATTAGTAGCCCCAATATTATTACTTCCTGTTTTTGTAATATCTATCCCTTTTATTTTTCCAGTGATATATCCAAACGGGATAGACCCAAGCAGGAATGAAGAGAGCAGAAGTATTGGTGTCATGAGAATAATGATACCATATCCAGAACCCTCACCCACCCTTCGGGTTCCCCCTCTCCCAGAGGGAGAGGGATCTGTTTAAATGTCTTTTTCATCCCCTCTCCCTTTCGTTGTCCGTGCAGAATGGGAGAGGGGATGCCCGAAGGGCAGGGGTGAGGGGCCAGAACGGCGTTTGGTTGACTCCCTATTATATATAATGGTAAAGTATTATAAAATAATGGGATTATACAAAGTTGAAGCTGTTAATATTAAATCTTCAAGATTTGGCGAGGCCGACAAAATAATGGTGCTGTTCACCAGAAGTCATGGCAAGGTTCATGCAATAGCAAAATCTGCATATAAGACCTCTAGTAAATTTGGTGGACGACTTGAGTTGTTTGCTCATAATAATTTTCTTTTGGCAAAAGGGAAAAGTCTTGATATCGTCAGCCAGATAGAAACAATAAAAACATATCACAGGATAAGAGAGAATGAATCAAAATTAAAAGCGGCACTTTATATGATGAAAGTGCTTTATTATTTCCTTGAAGACAATGCCAAAAACGAGCCTCTTTTTGATATGTTGGTAGAGTCATTAAGCATGTTGGATAATGAAGTTCCTCCAAATATTGTTTCAAGGATGTTCGATGTTAAGTTTTTGGATATTGAGGGGCTTTTGCCGTTTTGCAATTTTCAAAAAGAAGTTCAGCCATGCATAAGATATTTGAAGGAAGGCAGTTTTAATTCGAACATATTTAGTAATGACGATCTTCAATGTGTTGATCTGGCAGTACTTCCAATTATCTCAGAGCATGTCGGGAAGGATGTAAGCTTTTGGAAAAGCCTGTAATCAAACCTCAGTTTTCTGCAGTCCTTAAGAATAAAGCTTTTTTATATCTTTGGATGGGACAGCTTTTGTCTCAAATGGCGGATAAGATATACATTTACGTTCTGGTAATCGTGGCATATAATCTTACTCAAAAAAATCTTGGAGTGGCTGTTCCTATGCTTTCTTTTGGAATCCCGTCGGTCTTGTTTGCATCGTTTGCCGGTGTTTATGTTGACAGATGGGACAGGAAATTAACAATGGTCATGTCTTCGATAATCAGAGCAATTTTGATATTGATTATAATCCTGTTCCTTCAGAAATCCATGGTGTGGATATTTGCGATAAGCTTTTTGGTTTATACTTTTGCCCAGTTTTTTGCGCCAGCAGAATCAAGCTCTCTTGCCGAAGTTGTTGAAAAAGACAATCTTATCGTAGCCAATTCTCTTTTTATGACAACGTGGATGTGGACATCCGTTGTGGGTTTTGCACTTGGAGCTCCTCTTGTTAATTTTTTTGGTGAACAGATAACCTTTGTTATCGCTGCCTTTTTATATTTCGCATCAGCTATCGCAGTATCTATGGTAAATATCAAAAGTACTATTGGTCAGAAAAATGACTACATGAAAAGTGTGAAAGATGATCTTTTGACCGGACTGGAGTTTCTCAACAGAAGCATGATTATCAAATATTCAATCGTAAAAATGATGATCGTGACATCTGCTCTGGCTGTAATAAGTATGCTAGCGATTGATTTTGCAGAAAAATATATAGGGATTGGCGCCAAAAACTTTGGGATACTTGTTATTTTTGTCGGAGTGGGAATGGTTTTTGGTATGTGGGCACTTGGCAGATTAAGTCATCATTTCAAGAAAAGCACGATAGTTTTTTCAGGATTTGTCATATCCGGGCTGACATTGATGTTTCTTGCATATACAAAGAGTCTTCCATTCGCTCTTTTTTACCTTTTCCTTTTAGGTTTTAGCAATATTCTAATTAATGCAACAATACAGACCATTCTTCAGCAGAATACTCCAAAATCACTTCGCGGCAGGATATTTGGCATACAGAATATGTTAATTAATTTTGCATTTACGATTCCTGTTGTTATATTCGGAGGCATTGCAGATTATTTCGGTCTTGAGATAGCGATCGTTGTTCTTGGAATGATGATCCTAGTTTCCGGGCTGGTCTCTTTTCTGATACCAAAATACCGCACAGTATGATCTGTCACTATTATTTAACCTACAATTGTTTTGGCCAATGTGAATATTGTCAATTCTGGCAAAAAGATGATTTTACAAACATAAATGAAGCAAGCGTCGACATAATCACAAACAATATTAAAGATATGGCAAAGCTCGGCATAAAAGAGATTGTTTTTACAGGTGGGGAGCCACTAAAGAAAGAAGGTTTAGAAGTTGTTCTTGAACAGACGAAAGCATCAGGGATGACAGCGTCTTTGATTACAGATGGGATGCTGCTTCCAAAAAAGGCTAAGGTCATACTGAATAATGTTGACAACCTTTATATTTCAATTGATGCGCCAAACGAAGATGAGAACAACAGAATAAGAGGGGTTGAATGCTATCGAGAAGCTGTTGATGCAATATCCTGTGCGAAATTTTATAAAAAAGAACCAATAGTAAATTTTACTCTCACAAAATATAATATTCAATTTTTGCCTGAGATGGTAGAGTTTGCAGAAAAGCACAGTGTTTTTCTGTCAATTAAACCCGTGCATCATTTTGCCGGACATTCTGATTTCGAAAAAATATCAATGGATTATGTTCTTCGATATGCTTTGCACAAAAACGTGCTCTTGAACAGGTCAATGTGGAAGCTTTTAAAAGCCGGTGGCAACAATCAAAATAAGTCTGTTTGTATGGCTGTTGACCGTGTAATGACAATTACTCCTGATGATAATCTTGTTTTGCCATGCATAAATGCAGTAAATTCAAAAATACCTATCAATGGAGGGCTTTGTAATCTGATTAATTCTGAAATTGTTCAAGGATACAAAAAAATACAGGGGACTCTTCCTGAATGTCAAAACTGTTGTGATAGTGACTACTTAGTTCCTTCTTTTTCATGTAGAATTAGTGAGTATTGGTTTTTGGATAAACTTTCTTTTATAGAGAATGAATATCTTAAGAGCGGAAAGGCGGCATGGATAAGGTTTTAGTGGATGTCTGCCAGATCTGGACCGCTGACGGTTGGTTTTGCTGCTTTTTCTTTCTTTTTTCTTAGAGCTCTGTCACAAAGAGAGAATATTTCTTCCATTAAAAATGGTTTGCGAAGATATTCCATTGCTCCAAGAGTTATTGCATTTGCTTGCGATTCTTCAGATGCATATGCAGTAACTATTATGCATTCGGTTGACGGTGAAATGGTTTTTAATCTCTGAAGAACTTCGAGCCCACCAATTACAGGCATTTTGAGATCGATAAATGCGATATCGTATCCTGCTTTTTCTGCCTCTGTAAGTGCTTCAAGCCCGTTTTGATAAGTGTTTACTTCATAATCCTTTATTTCAAGGATCATTCTAAACGATTCAAGAGCCCCCGGCTCATCATCAACAATGAGTACTTTTACTTTATTTTCATTTGACATATTCGCAATTGTAACAAATTGTATATCACATTGCAAATCTTTTTTTTCGTTTGTTATAATACATTAGAGGACAATATGGCAGACATAAGACCTTTTAGAGGATTATATTACAATAATAAAAAAGTTAGAGACTTGGCGAAAGTCATTGCGCCTCCGTATGATGTTATTTCAAAAAAGGGGCAGGATGATCTATATGGAAAGAGCCGACATAACTTTGTAAAAGTTATACTTGGCAAGGAAAAAGCTTCGGATAAAACGGAAGATAATAAGTATTCCAGGGCTTCAAAGTATATTTCTTCATGGATAGAAGAAAATATTCTTTCAAGGGATGAAAACGAATCTTTATATCTGTATGAGCAGGTTTTTACATATAGAAAGAAGAAGATGATCAGGAAAGGTTTTGTTGGTTTATTGAAACTGGAGGATGGAACCTCCGTTAAGATTCATGAGAATACTTTTGACAAGCCAAAAGCTGATCGTTTGGATCTTATGAGATCAACTCAGGCAAATACAGAGCCAATATTTGTTGTTTATAACGGCGAAGAATTGCATACTCCTGATGAAAAGCCGTTCATGGAAATTAAAGATGATAAATCGGTTCTTCATCGCATATGGAAGATCTCTGATAAAGAAGTTCTGGAGAAGTTTTTAAAAGATATACAAAGCAAAGATATCTACATGGCAGATGGACATCACAGATTTGCTACCGCAGTGAATTTTGCAAGGGAAAATGGGATCTCAAAAGGATCTGAAGATCCGAAAAACTTTATAATGACATATTTTGTCGAACAGAAGAACAGCGGTCTTGTTGTTATGCCGATTCATAGAATAATGAATATCTCCGATGATGATGCAGATCTTTTGTTTAAGACTGCAAAGAAATATTTTTTAATAGTAGAAATAGGTTCTTTTGAAAGAGTGGAAAACTCTCCAGGACATTCATTTGGGTTTATCAATAAAAAAGACGGCAAACTCTATTTATTTAAGCTTAGAGACGCTGTGGCAAAAGATAAGATAATGAAAGAAAAGGGCAGAGAGGATCTGAAAGATCTTGATGTTGCGATTTTGCACACTCTTTTGCTTGATGATATTCTTGAAAAGAATAAAGACAGAAGCAAAGAAGATGTTATATCTTTTACTCATGATGAAAAAGAAGCGATCAATATGGTAAAAAAAGGTAAAGCAAGCTGTGCATTGCTTTTAAATCCAACCAAGGTTGATCAGATAATGCAGATCGCCGATATTGGTGGAAAGATGCCGCAGAAATCTACGTTCTTTTATCCAAAGCCATATTCGGGGATAGTTTTTAGAAAGTTTGATTGATTCAAAATGTCGGGATAGCTCAGTTGGTAGAGCGAAGGACTCATAAGCCTTAGGTCGCCGGTTCAATCCCGGCTCCCGACATAAACATTAATCTAGCTACAAAAAATAACAACTCAAGTAATTAAAAAAGACAAGGAATATAGTTGTGCTCAGTTGGTACCCGCCCGCCACGCAAGCCGAGCTTGCGAGGCGTTGCGGGCGGGGAGCGAAGGACTCATAAGCCTTAGGTCGCCGGTTCAATCCCGGCTCCCGACAAAGAAAGTAGAAAGTTCCGAACTTTATGAGCTTTATGAACTTTTAAACTTTAAAAACTTTATAAACTTTCCCTCTTCTAATGATATAATATTCTCTAATGATCAAATTCAAATATATCGCGAAGCGATCCCATGTTGGCCTGCCCGCCTTGCCAAGTTGGTTGGCATGGCAGGCGGGGATTTGGGGTTTGGGATTTGGGATTTTGTTTTTCCTCTCAACTTTATCTTATGCCAATAATCTTGTAATAAATGCTACTACACTTGAAAATCAGAGCACGCTCAATGATACTTATGATATAAAATTCAACATTGCATGGAGCAATTCATGGCGTGATGCGGGGGCTCCGGCAATAAATGCCTATTGGGACGCGGCATGGGTGTTTGCAAAATATACCACGTGGGATGCTGTGTCACACACCTGGTCTGACTGGCGGCATTGCAAACTAAAGAATACAGGATATACAGTTCCAAGCGGAGCATCTATGGAGTTTGGAGCAACAGGAGCCACGTATGTAGGTGCGTTCGTCTATCGCGATAGTGCCGGCAATGGCAATGTGAGCTGGTCAAATGCAGTGGTGAAATGGGATTATGGTGCGGACAGTGTTGCTGATGGAACTGTTGTAAAAGTAAAGATGTTTGGAATAGAAATGGTGTATATACCGCAGGGAAGTTTTTATGTGGGGTCGGGTGGGACAGAAACAGCGGCATTCTATGCATCACCAACCACAAAAAATCCGTATCTTATCACACACGAAGCGGCGATCACAGTGGGAACAACAGCCGGCAATTTGAGATATACGAGCGGAGCAAACTATGGCGATATGGCAGGGCCAATACCTGATGCTTTTCCAAAAGGATACAATGCTTTTTATATGATGAAGTATGAAGTAACGCAGGGGCAGTATTCCGGGTTTTTGAATATGCTGACTGCGACACAGGCAACGGCGAGGTATTATGTTGGTTCAGCAAATAGATATACAATATCAGGGTCATACAGAGCCTATAGAGCTACAAGACCCGACAGGGCGTGTAATTATTTGAGCTGGGCAGATGTGGCGGCGTATGGAGACTGGGCGGGGCTTCGTCCGTTCACGGAGCTTGAATTTGAAAAGGCATGCAGGGGACCTGCAAGCCCCGTTGCAAATGAATATGCGTGGGGCAATACAACAGTAGTAGCGGCAGTGGAAATTTCCGGTGCAGAGAATGGGACGGAAACAATAAATACAGGAGGTGCAAATTGTTGTTATAACAATCGAACCTTTACGGGAGCAGGGAGTGATTTGGGACAAGGCCCATTGAGAGTAGGTATATTTGCAAGATCAGGCACAACAAGGGCACAGGCAGGAGCAGGATATTATGGGAATATGGAGTTGAGCGGCAGTGTGTTGGAGAGGCCAATAACAGTAGGCAATGGAACAGGAAGAGCATTTACAGGGTTACATGGAGACGGAGCGCTTGACACCACCACTGGCAATGCAAATGTAACTAATTGGCCCAACACAACTGCGACTGGTGTCGGTTTTCGCGGTGGTAATTGGTACAATGATAACACGCTCTTGCGTGTGTCTGACCGTGCCGATGCCGCGTACACTTACGTTAATCGGTACTTCCATTTCGGTTCTCGGCTCTCCAGGACGGCGCCGTGAGAGTAGAAAGTTAAAAAGTTTATAAAGTTCATAAAGTTTCTAATCTATTCTGAACTTTCTAACCTTCTAACTTTACGAACTTTATAAACTTGTCTTACAGACGCATAGCAATGCGTCTCTACATTATAAACTAATGCTATAATATCTTTTACAATGACCACTAAACAAAAGACTATAATATTTTTATCTTGGCTATTTTGGCTGCCGGCGTTTTATTTGTTGTTTTCTGATAACAGAAAAGATAAAACGGTTGCGTATCACAGTGCAAAAGCGTTTTTTTATTGGCTTTATGCAATCATTGTGATGTCAATATTTCGGGTTTTTGTTTTTTTTGTGCTTTCAAATATTGATGTGCCTTTTCTTGAAAAGACCATAAGTATACTAAATTTTGCAATAATCGGTTATGCAATATATAATGCGTATTTGTTCTCGGTTGATAAAGAGAGAGAAATTCCTTTTGTCTCTAATATTTCAAAAAAGCTGGCATAAATGCTGGATCAAAAAAAACTGTCAAAGAACGATAAAATAATCGTTGCGGTTTCCGGCGGACCTGATTCCATCGCTTTGCTACATAGTCTTTACTCAAACGGATACACAAATCTTTATGTTGCACATATAAATCACGGGCTTCGAGGCAAAGCTTCTGACAAAGATGAAAGATTTGTTAAGGATATTGCGAAAAAGATGGGAGTTGCTGTTAATTCCAAAAGAGTCAATGTTTCTGCATATGCTAAAAAGAACAAAAAAACGATCGAAGACGCTGGGCGTGAAGTTAGATATTCTTTTTTTGAGGAGCTAGCAAAAAAAATAAATGCCGACAAAATTGCTTTGGCACATACTGCAGATGATAATGTAGAAACATTTATATTGAGAATGATACGGGGTTCTGGATTGAAAGGCTTGAAGGGAATTCCTCCTGTGAGAGGGAAAATTGTGCGTCCTTTTATCAAAACCAGCAAAAAAGAGATCCTCTTATATTGCAAAAAGAATAAATTGAAATTTGTTGTTGACAAATCTAACAAAGACAACAAATATTCGAGGAATCTTGTGAGGAATAAGATCCTGCCGTTGATGAGGCAATTAAATCCCGGATTAAATGAAACAATCGCTAATAATATAGATGTAATATCTGCCGACCATACTTTTATAGAAAATTCTGCAAAATATATTTTGCCAAGGGTTGTTAAAGATGTTTTGAATGACGGGGTCTTCATTGATAATAAAGAGTTTGAAAAGCTGGATATTTCTCTGAAAAGAGAAGTTATCAGGAATTGTTTTGAGAAGGTCAACGGCAGTACAAAAGATCTTTCGTTACGCAATGTGGATGATATTATTGCTTTAAGATCGGGAGAAATCGATATTTCAGCTTCTATTAAGTGTGAAAAGAATAGGGACGTTCTGTATATCGGTGCGAAAAGGCATAAAGAAAAAGTTAAAGAGTTTAAATATCGTCTGGCAATGAATAAGAGTGTGAAAATCATTGAGAACGGAATAAGATTGACTGCAACCATAATGCCAAAGCCAAACACTTTTCAAAAATTTGCTTTCAACAAAGCGATAATTGATCTTAAGAAGGTTGTTGGAAATGTTTTGACAGTAAGAAATGCTGTCGATGGAGATGTCTTTGTTCCTCTTGGCATGACAGGGAGTAAAAAATTACAGGATTTCTTTGTTGATAATAAAATTCCTGTGGAAAAAAGAAGGTTAATTCCTATAATTACGGATAAAGAAAAGATATTATGGATTGCCGGTTTGAGAATTGATGACAGAGCCAAAGTCGATGCAGGAACGAAAAAAGTAATTTGTTTGACAATGGAATGATTGATATATACAATAATCACAGGAGGAAATACAATGATATTGCTAATAATTGCGATCGTTTTTTTCTTGATGGGAATAAGAATAGTTCGTCCGACGCACAGAGGGCTGATAGAAAGGTTTGGGAAATATAGAAGATTTGCGAATATGGGTTTTAATTGGATCATTCCGATGGTTGAGAATATTTATCTCGTAAATATTACCGAAGTAATGGTCAATGCGGAGCCTCAAGAGATAATTACAAATGATAATCTCAATGCGAGGGTTGATGCTCAGGTGTATTTTAAAGTCAAAACTGATGAAGAAAGTGTCAAAGGTTCGCAGTATAACGTTAATAACTATGCCTATCAGATCGTGAATCTGGCAAGAACTACTTTAAGGAATATTATTGGCACAATGACGCTAAAATCTGCAAACAGCGAAAGAGGACGTATAAACGAAGAATTGCAGAAAACATTGACCAAAGAAACTGAAAAATGGGGAATAGAGGTTGTTAGGACAGAGTTGAAAGAGATAGATCCTCCAAAAGATGTTCAGGAAACGATGAATAAGGTTGTGAAAGCTGAAAATGAAAAGGTTGCAGCAGTAGATTTTGCTACTGCTACTGAGACAATGGCTGATGGACAAAGACGGGCCGAGATCAAGAAGGCAGAGGGTGTAAAACAAGCAAGGATACTTGAAGCCGAAGGAGAATCTCAATATATCAAGTTAGTAAATGAAGCGGCCGACAAGTATTTTATTGGTAATGCGCAATTGTTAAAGAAGCTGGAAACAGTTGAACGCTCTTTAGCGCATAATACAAAGGTTGTAATACCAACAACTGGCGAATTGGTGAATGTTATAGGAGAGTTGGCAGGGGTTGCACCGTTAAAATAAGATGACCTTTGCCCGAGCCTGAACGGCTCGGTTCCATGGGAGCCGACACTTTAGTGTCGGGACAGCGCAGACATGATATAATCCCTCTAATATGTATTTTTCCACACGAATAATATCCATAGAAAACATAGACGATGCCAGAAAAGAAATGATGAAGATCTGCTGTCATAATGGCGGTATTGATATTATGGCTCCAAAGGCTGTGTTTAAGGCAATAAAAATAGAAAATGTCTCTGTTGTCGCCGCAAATATCTTGAAGCAGGATATGTTGTCACGCGGAGGAGAGGCTGCAACGTCAAATGCCACTATTAATCATACTGCAGAAACAACGGATGTTATTCTTTTTGGTACAATTAAGCAATATAGTGATCTCGTTTCGAGATTGAAAACTCAACAATTCAAACTACCTGATATCGCTATTTCCATAGAAAATGCATTAAATAACCTCAATATTGAATTTGTTAAAAAAACAAATATAATGGGAATTTTGAATGTTACCCCTGATTCGTTTTCTGATGGTGGAGTGAATTTTTCTGTAAATGATGCGGTTGCGTCAGCAATGCAGATGATAAGCGATGGTGCGGACATTATTGATGTTGGAGGCGAATCTACACGACCTGGAGCGAAAGAAGTGTCGGTTGATGAGGAGATTGGCAGGGTAATCCCCGTGATAAATGGGATGCGTTCAATCGTAGGGGCGAATAATTATTCGCCCGTACAACAAAATCAAAATCCCATCATATCCATTGATACACGCAAATCGGATGTGGCGGAAGCCGCAATAAAAGCCGGTGCGGGAATGATAAATGATGTGAGCGGGTTGAGGTATGATGCAAAAATGGCATCTGTTGCAGCAAAATATGGAGTTCCTGTTGTTGTTATGCATGCAAAAGGCAATCCTGACAATATGCAAAATGATCCACAATATTTCGATGTAATATCTGAAATGTTTGAGTTCTTTATTGAGTCAATTGATATTGCAAAAAAAGCAGGAGTAGAGCCAAAAAATATTATTCTTGATCCTGGGATCGGATTTGGTAAAACATTTGAGCATAATATTGAGATTATAAGAAGGATTGAAGAATTCAGATCTCTTGGTTATCCAATATGCATAGGGCCTTCAAGAAAAGCCTTTATTGGAGAGATAACAGGAGAAAAAAATCCTCAAAAAAGGCTGGATGGAACAGCGGCAGTAATAGCCCTTGCAGTTTCAAAAAAAGTTGATATAATAAGAATTCATGATGTGTTTTTTATGAAAATGATGTCAGCTGTTTTAGATAGAATTACAAGGAGGGAATGAGATGAAAAAGGCAAAGCCAAAAGCTAAACCAAAAAAGACAGCAAAAAAGAAAGTGCAAAATAAAGCAGTTAAAAAGACAGCTAAGAAATCAAAGCCGGCGCCAAAAAAACAAATTGTAAAAAAAGCAGTTGAAATAAAGAAGCCTGTAAAAAAAGTTGTTGAAGTAAAAAAAGTACCTGAACCTGAAAAAAAACCGCAGAGAAAATATAATCCAAATGAGTTTTTTCATGTATATTTAGCTCTTGGCTCTAATGTTGGAGACAGAGAAGAATATATTGAACAGGCAATTACTCTTTTAAGAGAAACTCAGGGAATAAAAGTAATGAGAAGAGCTTCTAACTATGAAACAGAGGCACAGGGAAGAAAGAATCAGGCAGCATTTATTAACTCAGTTGTTGCAATCAATACGAACATTGCTCCAGATAAATTGTTAGCTGTAACTCAAAGCATTGAAGATACTCTTGGCAGAGAACGTGGCGTCGAGTGGGGTCCAAGAACCATAGATATCGATATATTGCTTTATGGCAGCGAAGTTATCAGTGAAGACAATCTTATTATTCCTCATGCATTGATGCATGAAAGGATGTTTGTTCTTGAACCTTTGAAACAAATCGCTCCATATACAAAACATCCTGTCCTTGACCGAACGATTACAGAGCTGTTTAATGATAAAAAAGAAGAATCCTCTGACGGATATGATGATGAGCTTTCTGGTTATAAAGAAGTAAAAAGAGGGATTTCAGACGATTACGAACGTTGGTAGTTCTGCCAAAATGGCAGAAATCGGACGTGAATTTGCATCAACGCTTTGTCCCGGAGATGTAGTTGCTTTATATGGAGATCTTGGTGCCGGGAAGACCACGTTTGTTCAGGGAGTTCTTGAAGGTTTTGGTATAAAAGACAGATCAGGAAGCCCCACATTTGTTATCGTAAATGAGTATAAAACTCCATCAAAAAAATTCGGAAAAAATATTTCAATTTATCATATGGATCTTTATAGAATTGATAAATCAGAGCAAATCGATGATCTTGGGCTAAGTGATGTATTTGTTGATGATTCGATATCTTTTATAGAATGGGCGCAAAAATTCCCTGAAATATTGCCTGTTAATGCCAAAAAAGTGTATATTGAACATGTCAGTGAAAATGAAAGAACTATAGAAATACAATGAAGATACTAGGGGTATCAACGGCCACAAACATAGCAAGTATGGCAATAATTGACGAAAAGTCAGTGTTGTTTGAATGCTCATATTTTGGCTTAAAATCGGAAAATATTACCAATGTGCTGAATGATGTTATGATAAAAAGCGCTTTAAACAGCTCTGATATTGAAGGGATAGGGGTAACAATAGGCCCAGGCTCTTATTCGGGCCTTAGAGGCGGACTTTCAGCGGCC
The DNA here is from genome assembly GCA_964633925.1 of uncultured bacterium. GTDB lineage: Bacteria > Margulisbacteria > WOR-1 > JAKLHX01 > JAKLHX01 > CAZWKB01. Next base: position 15,814 of record CAZWKB010000020.1, on the reverse strand, counting down.
AAATCTTTGGCGATGGTTTTAAATATTCCACTGTCATGTATTTCAACCCTTGAGTCAGTTGCTTACAATATGATAAATTCTTGCGGATCAATTATTGTTTTGCAGGATGCCATAAAGGGAGAAAGCAATATTGCCGTCTTTGCATCGGATGGAATCAAGATGAAAAGATTAACAGAAGACTTTGTAATTAAGAACGATAATATTGAAACTGTTTTATCAAAATTTGAAGGCAAAATATATTTGATCGGAGTTAATGGTTATATGCCGGTTCAAATTAGCAATAAAAATATTATAGTTGCAGAGCCTGTTAATTCTATGCCAAGAGGGGTAAATGTTGCATCTTTGGCAAATAACAATATAAAGGCAGGAATTGTTGACGATGTTATGAGGGTTTCTCCAAAATATTCGTACATGCCGAACGCAAGGGAATATAAAAATGCAAATTGAAACATTAAATGGTACGTCCTATATTGATGAAATGTTAAAAATTGAAAAGAAAGCATTTGCTTCGCATTGGAATAAGCAATCCTTCATCGATGAACTTTCGAGTGAGAATGGATTGTATTTGGGCGCATTTGATAAATCAAAGATAGTTGGCTATACGGGACTTAGGCATGTTCTTGATGAGGGGCACATCACAACACTGGCCGTTGACAGGCGTCACAGGAAAAAAGGGGTTGGGACTTTTTTAATATCAAAGCTGCTTGAAAGGGCAAAAGAGATAGGGCTCTCTCAGGTATATCTCGAAGTCAGACAATCAAATCTTATTGCGCAGAAAATATATAAAAAGCACGGATTTAAAATACTTGACCGTCGGCGAGAATATTATCAACATCCTGTTGAAGATGCATTGGTAATGCAGAATATTATTGGACAATCATGAGTATTTTTACAGACAAAAAAACATATATTTTGGATGGGGCAATGGGCACTCAAATAATGGATGCCGGCGTTGAAATTGGAAAATGTTTTGAAGAGCTTAATATAACACACCCGGAAATAATTCAAAGAATACATACAGCTTATATCGAAGCCGGAGCCGATATTGTTGAAACAAATACATTTGGCGGATCGCCAATAAAATTAAAAAAATGTGGCATGGAAAATATGTTTTATAAGGTCAATTTTGACGGAGTTAGAATTGCAAAAAAAGCTGCCGGTGGAAGGGCTTTTGTCGCTGCATCGATGGGGCCTCTTGGCGAGTTGATGGAGCCCATGGGATCGATGTCATTTGACGAGGCCTTTGATAATTTTGCCAAGCAAGCCAAGGTGTTTGAAGAGGCCGGGGCTGACCTGATCTCTATTGAAACAATGAGTGATATTCAGGAAGCTAGGGCCGCATTGATCGCAGTAAAAACAGTGACAAAATTACCGGTTATTGTTCATATGACATATGACGAAAAGGGAAGGACTTTGACTGGGACACCCCCTGAGGTTGCCGCCGTAATTCTTGAGTCTCTTGGAGCCGACGCTATTGGGGCAAATTGCTCGTCTGGACCTGCAAAAATGCTAGGTATAGCGAGGAAGTTACTCAAGGCCACTAGCTGTCCAGTTTCTATCATGGCAAATGCCGGAAACCCAATTATTAATGGGGATTCTGTTATATATAAAATGACTCCTGAAAAATATGCTCCATATGCACAAAAAATGGCTGAGATAGGCGTAAAAATGATTGGTGGTTGTTGTGGAACCACCCCCGGGCATATCGCGGTGATTAAATCCCAAATCCCAAATCCAAAATCCCAACATGGAAAGAGAATATCATACCAGGGTATTGGTAGTACATATTTAGCGAGCAGGACGCTGTTGGTGAAAGTGAAGCCGACGGTAATTATTGGTGAAAGGATTAATCCGACAAACCGCAAGGATATTCAGGCGCAATTGCTCAACGGTGAAGTAGCATTGATAAGGCAGGAAGCGGTGTCTCAGGTTGCGGCAGGCGCGGGTGTTCTTGACGTAAATGTCGGGTTTGCTGAAATCGATGAGAAAGCCGCAATGAAAAAATCTGTTATTGCTGTTCAGTCAGCTGTTGAGGTTCCTCTTTGCATTGACAGTTCAGATCCGGAAGCAATCGAAGAAGGTCTCAAAAACTTTGCCGGAAGAGCATTGCTAAATTCTGTGAATGGCAAAAAAGAATCGCTTGATAAAATATTGCCAATTGCAAAAAAATATGGAGCCTGTATTATCGGGCTGACAATTGATGAAGGCGGAATAAAATCTAAAGCTTCTGAAAGAATCTCGATCGCCAAAAAAATAATTGAATCGGCAAATTCTGTCGGAATAAATGCAAAAGATATTTTTATTGATTTTTTAACTTTATCGGCAGGTGTCCAACAGGAAGTTGTTTATGAAATTGTCAAGGCGGTTGCATTTGCCAAAAAGAATCTTGGGGTGCGAACTGTTCTTGGCGTCAGCAATATTTCTCATGGATTGCCAGACAGAAAAAAATTAAATGCAGCATTTTTAAAATTGGCCGGTAAAAATGGACTCGACGCGGCAATATACAATCCAGAAAATTTAAAAATATCAATATCTGATGAAATTGAGCGAGATGCCATGAATGTTTTTAAGAATGTTGATAAAGGATCGCGGCAGTGGATAGGGAAGTATGGTCAAATGACCAAATCCCAAATCCCAAATCCCAAAACCCAACAAGGAGGCGGACAAAGTAAGACAATATTTGAAATTATCAAAGAAAAAATAATTTCCGGGGATAAAGAGGGATGTATTGTTCTGGTAGGGACAAGTCTCGGGTTGTCTGCACAGGAAAAAATCAATCCCCAAGCCATAATCGATCAGGCGTTATTGCCTGGAATTGAAGAAGTAGGCAGAAAGTTCAGTTCAGGGGAGTATTTTATACCACAAGTCATGGCGTCGGCACAGGCAATGAAGGCCGCTTTTGAAATTGTTAAGAAATATATCAAAGTTGGAGACAAAAAACATGTCGGGACAGTGATTATTGCAACAGTTCATGGCGATATTCATGATATTGGCAAAAATATTGTTGCAATGCTCATGGAAAACCACGGATTTACAGTAATTGACCTCGGAAGAGATGTAGCTGCACAGACAATTGTGGACGAAGCAGTCAAAAACAAGGCAGATGCGATAATGTTGAGCGCCCTTTTAACCACTACCATGAAGCAAATGAAGGTGGTTGACGAGCTTTTGAAGCAGAAGAACATACAAATACCCGTTTTTATCGGTGGAGCCCCCGTCACGGATGGATTTGCAAAATCTTTTGGCGCCGGATTTGCGCGAAATGCCGTGGATGCGGTGGAAGAAGTTAAAAAGTTTATAAAGTTAAAAAGTTTATAAAGTTCAAAAAGCTACGAAGAGGTCATATGAAGATTGAAAGGTTTGAAGATATTGTTGCTTGGCAAAAAGCGCGTGTTTTTGTAGTTGGTATTTACAATTTATTTTCTGAAAGTCGGGATTTTAGCTTCCGTGATCAGATTTGTCGAGCTTCTGTTTCAATTATGAACAATATTGCCGAAGGTTTCGAAAGAAAAACTAATAATGAGTTCAAGCAATTTCTATACATAGCCAAAGGTTCCTGCGGGGAAGTTCGTTCCATGCTTTATTTGTCTAGGGATCTAGAAAAAATGTCAGAATCAGATTTTCTTAGATTATTCGATAATGTGCAGGAGATCTCTAGGATGATATCTGGATTCATCAAGAAGTTATAAAGTTCGTAAAGTTCGTAAAGTTTGTAAAGTTCTGGACTTTCTACTTTATAACTTTACAAACTTTCAACTTTCTTCAAAATTTCCCGTTGACACATATATATATAATATATATAATATTAATACGTAATGTTTTTCGCGCACATTATTGATTATTTACGATATTTATTATCTAAGAATAAAAATATATCTATTTTTATTCTGATTTTTCTTTGTCTAAATGTGATTTCACAATCTTCGTTCGCCGCAAGAATTTGGAATGGAACTGTTGATACTGACTGGTCAAACGGTTCAAATTGGGATGCGCCATATAACGTTCCAAATTCTGTTGCTGATATTGTTGTTCCTGCTACAGCCATAAGAGGCCTTGATGTTCCTGCCGGTGGAGCGACCTGTGGCAGCATTGTTGTTGATAGCGGATTTGCTTATAGCGTAAACGTGAACGGGCCATTGACAATAAATTCGAGTGGGATAGAAATAAACGGGGGCACAGATTTTTATGTGAATGCAGTAATTGATGTTCAAAGGGGGAACTTTGTCGATAATGTTCGCGTTGTTACATCTTCAGCTTCAGGCCGTTTGAGTTTTTCATATAACGGATCTCAATCATTAGGATTGAGGGGGCAAACAATATACGATCTTGCCGTTGCAGGACGAGACTTAACGCTGCTGGACGATTTTACAGTTAGTGGAATTATCGGTATTTCGTCAGGTTGTACTTTGTATGCAAAAAAAACACAACTAACCACAGCAACGATCACAAATTCCAGCGGAACTTTTTCTCAGGAGGCTGGAGGAAAGCTGATCATTACTACTGCTTCCGGTATTCCGGCTACAGATGCGGCAGGTACAAAATCAGTTTTTTCTTGGTTAAAGCTAACAGGAGGTTCTTACTATTCTTTTGATGTAAACAATGTGCAAATTACTACTCTTGAAGTTGCCTTGTCAGGTACGGATCTAAAGGTTACGACCGGTAGGACAATATCGAAATTAGTTTCTATTACTAATAACGGCTCAATCAATTTTGATTCATCTTCGACGGCATCTTTTGATGCGACAGGATCGATCATTTTGCCGAAATTGACTCAGGGAGGATCTTCATCGTCTCAATATGAAAATCTATTTCTCGGAGGATCAGCAACCTATTCTTTTGCGTCAAATTCATCAGGCACCTATGAAACAGGAATGTTGACAATAGATGCAAATGCATCATTGACGGCTCCCTCTGCTGCTACTCTAATGGTCATAGGCACCTATGAGAACAGAGGCTCTTTTTCTAATAACAGCGGGACCATTTTCTTTATGGGTGCAAGTTCTGAAGTAAAAGGGAAATTGAATGGGACAAACAAATTCTATAATGTAAAGTATAGTAACGGTGCAACAATATCGCTAAAGGCAACCTTAGAAGTCCAAAATAATTTAACGATATCTTCGGCAACATTGGATGCATTTGGGAATGCAATAACTATCGGAGGAAGCTGGGAAAATAATGGGAACTTTATACATAAAAACAATCTTGTAACTTTTAACTCTGCAAGTATTGCATCACTTATCAGCGGTTCCACAAGTTTTTATGATCTTGCCTGCAGCACTTCAAACAAAGCTCTTACTTTTGAAGCAGGAAAAATCACTACAATAGAGCATGATTTTACTGCAAACGGTACGTCCGGTAATAATATTACTATGAGATCCTCTTCAGACGGAACGCAATGGAAAATAAATCCACAAGGAACAAGGAGTGTAAGTTATGTTGACGTTAAGGATTCTAACAATATTAATGCAACCGCAGTAAATGCAACGAGTTCAATAAATTCTTCAAATAATACAAATTGGATATTAGGAAGTACCACTTATAC
>CAZWKB010000020.1:8212-10262 GCA_964633925.1 uncultured bacterium | reverse complement strand
AACTGGTCAAATTCTGCAACATGGTCTCCTGCAGGAGTCCCGACAGCTGCCGACAGTATCGTTCTTGATGGTACATATACGACAACGGTTGACGGTAGTTTCACTCCGACAACAGTTAAAAACATATGGCTAAAATCTACTTTTTCAGGAAACTTGGATCTGGCTAAAAACTTTGGAGTAACGGGTTTTATTACTCTTGATGGAGGATCTATTCGTACCTACACAAATTCCCTGACAATGGAAAGTTATGCACAGTCGGGGACATCGTCTTTTATTTCCGGTTCCGGTTCGATCATTACTTGCGAAGGAGTTTTTAATAAAACCGCAGGAACATTTAGTCAAAACTCAGGATCAGCATGGGATATTAAGGGAGCAACGTTAAATATTAATTCCGGAATATTTGGTTCACTTTGGCATTCCGGATCAGGCACAACAACACTTGGTTCGGATATAACAATTAAAACAACGTTTAAAAATATCGGAGGGACGTTTGATCTTTCCGGTAGAAAAATTTTATTTGCCGAGGATTTTGTAAATTCTGCGACCTTCATTCCAGGAACAGGAACTATTGAAGCTAATGGTACAGTGACTCAGAGATTGAATATGGGGGGGACAGGGACTGGAAATAGATTGTGGGATCTTGTTAATTCAACGACAGGCACACTATTGATACAGGGATCTGTTTCAATTGACGGAAAATTTGTTAATAAAAGCGGTGCTCTTGATCTGAACACAAGCAATGCAAATATTACTGTGAAAAATGGAATACGCCTTGAAGGAGGGACAGTATCAAAAGCATCTACAGGTTCTGTGTTTATGTATGGCGATTCATCATATTACGACTCAACCGGCACAAGGGATATGGGAAGAATTGTTATTGGAGCGTCTCCCGATTTGACAACTCTCGAATCAAATCTGACTTGTTCATCTTTGAGAATAAATGCAGGAGATATTCTTTCAACAGAAGGATATAACATAAGCTGTAGCGGATCTATTGAAATACTTGGAACTCTTGATGCAAATCCATATGGGTCCGGAAGGACTTCAACGATCACCGTTGGTGGAACATGGGATTGTAACAGCGGAAAATTTTTACCATCTAATTCCTCTGTCGTATTTAATGCATCTCTTGCTGGAAGGGAAATATATAACACATCAAGTAAATTTTACAATGTGCATTTCAATGGTACCGGCGGATGGACATTGCTCAGCAATGTCACCGTTGAAGGATTTCTGACGCTCGAAGCTGGAACCGTGACTCAGAATTCTGCCGGAGTTTCTGTTGAGGGTCGTTATTATCAAACAGGCGGCACTTTTATCTCCAATTATACAAAGCCATTTTATGCATATAGCTTTTATCTTGCACCAACGGGAGCCGTGTTCAATAGATTTAGTGGATCTGGGACAAGTGGGATCCCTTATACTATCTATGACATTTATGGTTTGCAGGGAATGAGCAGTTATAAAACTGCAGGAACCTATTATAGTTTGAACAGTGACATTGATGCCGGAGTAACGTCACATTGGAATTGGAATTCTTCTACTTCGACATGGGATGGTTTTGTGCCGGTTGGAAGTTCTGCCAATCCGTTTTATGGAAATCTTAATGGGGCAAGCAAAGTTGTCAGCAATCTTTATATCAGAAGCAATTCTTCGAATGTCCCTCTTGCTTTGTTTGGTTGGGTTGATGCAGGAACGATTCAAAATATAGGGGTTATCAATTGTTCTGTAACTGCAACAAACAATAGCGGTGGCGGAAATTCTGCTGCATTGGTAGGAATGTTGGCGAACGGTTCGATTGTTAATAATTGTTTTTCTACAGGAACTGTTCAGGGGCAATGGTGGACAGCTGGATTAATTGGATACATTAATTCTAGTTCTGTGGTAAGCAACAGTTATTCATCTGTAAATGCAAGTGTTGTTGGAAATTATCCTGCTGTTGGCGGATTTGCGGGATATATTAATAGTTCTACAGTGAGAAACTCTTATGCAACAGGAAATGCATCAGGATATGCACAAGCCGGTGGGTTTGCAGGCGGCATTGCTGGAA
>CAZWKB010000020.1:3416-8148 GCA_964633925.1 uncultured bacterium | reverse complement strand
CGGTGGTTTCCGTAGCATCAATACTAGAACAGCAACAGTTTCAGATTGCTATTCTACAGGAACTGCATCTGCAAGCAATGATCGTGCAGGTGGTTTTATTGCTCTGGGATATATTTGGAGCGGCTCAATAAGCAATTGCTATTCTACAGGAAATTCATCTTCTCCAATATCCAATGGAGGCTTCATTGGTGAACAATATACTCCAGGGGCTTATACGATCACTTCTTCATATTACAGCGGAACTCCAACTGCGAATGGAACAGGGTATACTAATAAAACTACAGCACAACTCAAACAAAGATCAACATTCTCAGGTTGGGATTTTCAAGGAAAATGGCTTATTGATGAAGATAGAAATTATCCGTATCACACATGGGAGGCTTTTGTTTTTGACGGCGCTGTTAGTAATACATGGGCAACGGCGGGAAACTGGATAAAAAATCTTGTGAGACAAGGAGCTGCTCCAAGTGCAAATTCAGACAAAGTATATATCGCATCCGGATCGCCAACCGTGCCGTCTACAACGATACTTGGAGGATTGCATCTTGGCACAGGATATACGGGGACAGTAACACTTGGAGGTGATCTTACTCTTGATAATTCCGGAATAAGAGAAGGAAGCCTTGCAATATATGGTGGCACTTTAATTCCTGGAAGCAACACAATAAAGCTTGATGGACATTTTTCAAAAGGAGCAAGTGGGAACTTCACATATGCAACAAGCACTGTATCGTTTGAAGGAACAACGCCATCTTCTATAGAGGGTTCTACAACATTTTATAATTTCACTTGTTCAACACCAAACAAAGCCCTTTCATTTGAAGCCGGTACAATAACAACAACAGAAACCGGCGGGACTCTAACATTGCTTGGATCATCTGGAAATGTAATAACACTACGAAGTTCGTCAACTCCTACACAGTGGAAGATAAATCCAAAAACAACAAGAAATGTAAGCTACGTTGATGTTAAGGATTCAAATAATATAAATGCGACGGCTATCGTTCCTTTGAATTCTACTGACGTTTCGAACAACACAAATTGGTGGCTCTATCCTTCAGTTTATTCTGCTTATGGTGGAAGCTATGACGGTTATGATACTTTTGAGTCTACGTCGCCATATGTTGTGTGGGCCAGTAGCAGTAGTGATAAAAATTGGTCTGCAGCTAGCAACTGGGATGCTGGAAGAGTTCCACTAGCAACGCAAGAAGTTGTTTTCAACAGCGACAACACGACGGTTTCTACTATAGATGCTGGCTTTGCGGGAACAATAAACAATTTGACACTTGCGAGCGGCTATACGGGAACGCTTACTTTTGCAAAGGATTTGACAATAAACGGGACCTATGACCAAGCAAATGGAACTGTGAATGCAGCTGACAAGACGATCAAAATTTCAGGCAACTTTAGAAGAGCGGGAGGAACCTTTACATATGGCACAAGTACAGTATCTTTCGAGGGAGCAACTCCATCATCAATAGAAGGTTCTACAACATTTTATAATTTCACTTGTATGACTCCAAGAAAGCCTCTTACTTTTGAAGCCGGAGCAATTACGACTGTTGATGCAAGCGGAGCTCTGACATTGACAGGGGCAGCCGGACAGTTGATCACTCTTCGATCTTCTTCAAGCCCAACACAATGGAAAATAAATGTTCTGGGATCAAAACCTATGAGCTATATTGACGTGAAGGATTCTAATAACGTTAATGCTAACCCGATGAGTCCTTTGAATTCTAATAACAGCTTGAATAACACAAACTGGTTTGACACTTCGATTGCAACATGGGACGGCGGAGGTGGAGCAAATAAAAACTGGTCAACTGCGGCAAACTGGACGAATGATACGGTTCCTACCGCAGGAATGAGAGTTGTTTTTGACAGCGCGTTTTCTAATGGCATTTCAACTGTTGATGCAGCATTTACAATTAAAAACCTGTATGTGAAATCTGCTTATTCAGGAACAATTACACTTGGGGCGCAGTTAAATGTGACAGGTTTTGTGTCTGTAGAATCCGGAACACTAAATTCAAATGGTTACGGAATGACGATGGAGTCTTTTGCTCAGTCAGGGGGAACATATTCAGGAGGAGCATCTGTTGTAACATGCGAAGGATCTTTCAATAAAAGTGGAGGAACGTTTACAGCAGGAACATCTACATGGGAGATCAAGGGGACGTCACTTACTATGAACAGCGGTTCTTTTTATAATTTGAGACATTCAGGGTCCGGAATTCAAGTTTGACTATAAATGGGTACTTAACAAATACTGCCGGTGAGTTTATTGGAAGTGATGTTTATGTGAACGGGGATGTTTCAAATACTGGAGGATCCTTAACCATTGGATATCTATCTCTTACCAACAGCACTGCACAAAAATTTAATCCTGGCGCTAGCCATTCAATTACGGATCTGAATCATTCTGGGGCAGGCACAGTAACATTGCAAGCCCCATTGACACTTAGCGATTCCTTTACTAACTATGGCATATTTGATGCAGGAAATAATGCGATGACAGTGTCGGGGTTCCAGTTTTATAATGATCCTGCTGCTAATTTTATTCATAGCAATACGCTAACTCTAGATGGAAATGTGAACTTTTATCCAGGGCCGACACATATTTTTAATGATTTAACTATTGGGGGTGGGACGGTAACCTTGTACAATGACGACTTAATCCTTGGAGGAGATTTGACAAATACCAATACAGGAACTTTTGATATATCATCCCTTCAGATTTCTGTATTCGGGACTATCGACAGTTCAGCTTCAACAATTGTTGCAAACAATTCTTCAATTATTGCTAGTCAAGAGGTGACTTTTGGATCATTAACACAAACTAACGCTACTTTATATCTTACGGGGATCACTACCAGAGATATAAATGGGAATGGACAAACTGTTCGCAACTTGGTAAATAAGGGTAATGCAAGATTGATCGGTGATTTAACAGTGAGCAATCATCTTACAGTCGATGATGGAGATACACTTACAATTAAGGACGGTACGAGTTTGAAACTGACAGATACTTTTATTGATATGAATTTGAGTACATCAGGAATCATAACAGGTGCGGGTACTTTGGAAATGCAGGATATGTCAGGCAAATATATGGCAAAAGATGGATTTGTAAATTGTAATGTTCTGTATAACTACACGATTTCAAACTCTTCACTTCCTACATTCACTGATAGGAATTTTGGAGGTAATGTTGCTTTTGTTAATAATGGGCCTGATGATTTTATTGCATCATTTAACGCAACCCCCATAATCATTAATGGAAGTTTAGAAGTTTACAATTCGATTTCAAATCGTATGACGGAAATTAGGATTGGCTCTGTCACTGTTGGGGGCAATATTTGCCTTGTTGATCAAGCTTCAGGTGCTCCTGTTACTTTAAAAGCGTTAGCTAGTGGGACTTGGAGTGTTGGAGGTAGCATTTTTTCTTATGGCCCGAATGCAAATATGGATCTGGGAGGATCAACTTTAGAAATGACAGGGGTCGGTTCAATTTCTGTTCCCATATCGGCTATTGGAGATTTTATTGAAAACGGAACAACAACATTGAACTCTTCTCTTGTAGCGGGAAGAGATGTGATAATTAACAGTGGCAAAACTTTTAATGCAAATGGAAATCCAATGGACGTTGCCAGAGACTGGAGAAACAACGGAGGGACATTTACGCACGGTAATAATTCGATCGCTTTTAACGGAACAGGATCCGTAAACAGTGGAGGAACGGGAGTTGGAAACAAATTTTATAATCTTACAATCTTTTCCGGAACGAGAAACCAGATAACAAACGCAATTTCAGTTGACGGCAATTTTACTATAAATAACGGAGCAACTTATAATACCAACAACTTTGATGTCACCTTGGGTGGAAATTACTACAACAGCGGCACAGGAATTTTTAATCCAGGAACATCTCTTGTAACAATGCAGGGTGCAAGTAAAACATTATCAAGCGGAGGGACTGGAACCGGTAAACATTTTTATAATTTGACAATAGCAGGAAACACAACACAACAGACATCCGGAGTGAGCGTTGAAAACAATCTAACAATAAACAGCTCAAGGACATATAAGACCTCCGGACAAAGTTTGACAGTTGGAGGGAATATAACAAACAATGGAACAAGCTTTGAGGTTGGGGGTACACTAACTCTTAACGGAAATAGCGGGCAAGCATTTAATCCGGGAGCATCGGCACATGCAATTAACAATTTGACACACAGCTCAGGAGGTTCTGTTACACTTGGTAGCTCTTTAACATTGATCGGAGACCTGACAAATAGTGCCGGAACATTTAATGCAGGAGCAAATACAATAACAGTAGGAAAAGGATTTGCAAACAGCGCCACCTTTAACAGTAATACAGGGACAGTCGAGCTCGTTACAGCAGGGAATACAGCTGTGATCACGGGAACAACGACATTCTTTGGATTTGTTGTGAAGACAGCAGGAAAGACTGTGAACTTTGGCTCATCAAATATTACAGTAACAGACTGGATGAGCCTTGAAGGAACAAGCGGGAGCAATGTAACTTTGACAGGGACCAACTGGAGCTTATTGCCGCCAACAAACCTTTCGAAGAGAAATGTAAGGTATGTGAGCGTTGATCACTCAAATAATATCGGTGGCACAATATATGCAAGAAATTCGACGGACAACTTAAACAATACGAATTGGGTTTTTAATAGTTTGTTGTGGACGGCAACAGCGCCAGGCA
>CAZWKB010000020.1:2951-3406 GCA_964633925.1 uncultured bacterium | reverse complement strand
TGGACACCGAACGGAGTTCCTTCTGTCGGAGAAGCTGTAATATTTAACGGGGCTAGCACACAGACGTCTACTATTGATGCGAGCTTTAATATCGGCAGCCTATCAATCGAGGCGGGATATACAGGGACGATCACACAGAGTAACTCTTTGAACGTAACAAGCTTTATCACAATGGGAGCCGGAGCCGGTTACTATACGATAAGCGGGTCAAATGCATTGGCTGCCGGATCTATTGCTATGAACGGAAAAACATTTACTGCGAATTCTGCAACAGTCACAATAACCAATGATGCGATATTTTACGCTGGAACTATCAATGCAAATACAAGTTTGTTCAAGTTCAAAGGCAATTATTCTAATACCGGCGCAACATTTAATCCAGGGACAGGCAAGGTAAGCTTTGATGGAACAAGCAAAACTATCACAACAGGAGGCTCAACAGCAGGGAAGCATTT
>CAZWKB010000020.1:0-2941 GCA_964633925.1 uncultured bacterium | reverse complement strand
AACGGAACAATAACGCAGAGTGGCGATCTCAGCACTGAGTCAACGGGGACATTTAGTATCAACGCTGGTAAAACATATGACACAAACGGGAATAATATGACTGTCAGCGGCAATTATTCAAATAACGGTACTCATACTGCAGGCAGCGGAACCATATCATTATTTGGAGATTATACAAATCTTGGAACATTAACAGCAGGTTCAGGAACATTTGTATTCAGCAAACCAAGTGGCACTCAAACGTTGAACACCGGCGGCACAGGAGCATCGAAGAATTTTTATAATCTTACTCACAATGGTGCGGGTCAACTAGCAACATCAACGAATAGCATAACGGTCTCTAATCTTGTTAAACAAACTGACGGTAATTTTAGAGTCCTCAACGTTTTGACATCTGGAAAACTCTCAATTGAAGGGGGTTCATTAACGCAGGAAGCAAATATTTCTCTTGCAACATATGAACAGAATGGAGGGACTTTCAGGACAACTAATCCAACAACATATTCTTTCACAGTCAGCGACAGTTTTAGACTCCCTACAGTAGAGGCATCTCTTTCCGGATCATTCAGCAGATTTACAGGCTCAGGGACAAGTGGAAGTCCTTATTTGATCAGAGATCTTTACGACCTTCAGGCAATGAACTCATTTAAATCGGCCGGCGTGTATTATCAAATGAATAATGATGTTGATGCTGCAAAAACAAATAAATGGAATTGGAATGGAAGCACTTGGGAAGGTTTTATGCCGGTTGGGAATGTAACGACATTTTTTTACGGTTCTTTAGACGGAAACAGAAAAAACATCTCAAGTCTGTATATTAAAAGAGATTCAACCGGCGGAGTTGGGCTTTTTGGTAAAATTAGCGGAGCCTCATCTTTTGTAAAGAATCTTGGCATTACCAATGCATATGTTTCCGGATCTATGTGGATTGGTGTGTTGGCAGGGGTTGCTTCGTCAAATTCAACAATTTCAGAATCTTTTTCAACTGGTTATGTAAACGGAGTAAGCTCAACGAACGGGGTTGTTGGAGGTCTTGTTGGAGGAATAGATTCAAATACATCCATAAACGACTGCTATTCAAGCGCAACTGCAAATGGGACACAGAGAGTTGGGGGGCTAATTGGATATATTGCTGGGTCTAGTGTTAACAACAGTTATGCAACGGGAAGTGTTACCGGAAGTATGTTCAGAATTGGAGGATTAATTGGCGGAAGCGAATCGTCCACAAACATAATCTCTAATTGCTATGCAACAGGAACTGTGACAGGGAATACTGATGTGTTTGGTTTGATCGGATTAAACGATACAGGGATCGTATCAAATTGTTATGCAACTGGTAATGCAACAGGAACTGAGAGCGGTGGATTTGCAAGACCAAACGGAACTGTGACAAATTGCTACTATACCGGGACTCCTGTTAATGGCGATGGGACACAGGTAACCGTGGAACAGCTAAAACAAAAAGCAACATTCTCAGGTTGGGATTTTCAGGGGACATGGCTCATAGATGAAAACAAAAATTATCCAATACATACTTGGGAAGCATATGTATTTGATAATGCTCTTGCTAACGACACATGGACATCTGCAGGTAACTGGATAAAAAATCTTGTGCGACAAACTTCAGTCCCAAGTACTAACTCTGACAGAGTATATATATCATCGGGTGGATCCATTAATCTTCCATCAAATACAACTCTTGGAGGATTGCAATTGGGGCCAACATATACAGGAACACTTACTGCTCTAGGGGCAGCAACTTTTGATTCAACAGGGACAAGAGACGGTTCAATGTATGTGTATGGCGGGACATTTACGGGAGGAGCAAATAATCTTTATATCGGTGGAGATTTTGCAAATACTGGGGCAATGTCAAACTCCGGTGTTGTATATTTGGCAAGCACAGGGACACAATCTTTTGATGGGACAAGCACAACAATTACTAACATTAATCACAATGGAGCAGGGACGGCAACGTTTACAGCAGATCTAAGCGTAACTGGAATTGTGACAAACAGCGCGGGAGCGTTATATGCAGGCAACTATAATTTAACGACAGAAGGATTTAGCAACTATGCGACATTTACAGCTCCAGCCAGCGGGAAGGCTTTTTATGTAAGTAATGGAAGTTTTGTGAACAGCGGAACTGGTTATAATCATAATGGTGGACGGCTTAGGGTGTTTGCTGTAAGTATAAACATGGGAGGAACAAATGCAGGGCAGCGTTTAAATGATTTTATGACAGTAAATTATGCAACATTAGTTGGTAATTCTCTTTCAGTTGAGGGGACTTTTATAAATAGTGCAGCATCATCGTTTAGAACACTGGGACAAAGCTTAACAGTTGGCGGTAATTTTATGAACGCAGGATCAAGTCTTGAAGTTGGCGGGACTTTAACACTTAATGGGAGCAGTTCTCAATCGTTTTATCCAAAAAATTATCAGCATGCAATAAACAATTTAGTTCATAGTTCTGCAAATACTGTGACACTTACATCTCTGCTGTCTGTTAGCGGCTCGTTTATTAATAGTGCCGGGATGTTTGATACTGGAGGGGTTTCTAACTTATCAATAAGTGGAGACATGACTAATACCAACGGAGCAACATTTTTAGCAAATGACAGCACAATAGGAGTGACCGGTAATGTAACGAACTCAGCAAGTGCAACATGGAATGCAGGAACATCATATCTGACAATAGGAAAAGGATTTGCAAACAGTGCAACATTTACAGCAGGAACAGGGACAGTTGAGTTTAATAATTCAGGTAGCACAAGTGTCATATCCGGCAGCACAACGTTTTATGGATTGGTTGTAAAGACTCCAAGCAAGAATGTGAACTTCACAGCAGGGACAACACAGACAATTACGGACTGGATGAGTTTTGAAGGATCCAGTGGGAACAATGTTGTATTGGATAGCACAGGAGCAGCAATATGGA
>CAZWKB010000019.1:27058-29901 GCA_964633925.1 uncultured bacterium | reverse complement strand
ACTTGAACTGGGCAAACGTAGCAGCTAATGAAATAACAGGATTAACATCTGAAGTGACAAATATATTCAATGACAACAGAACAACGATTCTTTCTGCTGCTGTAGACAATGTCACAACAACTCTTGATGCCAGCGGAAAGATTGCAGTAAAAAATGGTGGAATTACAGGGATTAAGCTTGCTTCAAATATTGTAATCAACACAACGGGGAATATTACCGCTAACAGTTTTTATGGAGACGGTTCAAATCTTACCGGTATTGTTGCAACAATTAATGACACTTTCGTCACCAACCTATTTGGCTATGCAACATTCAATACAAACCTAAACACAAAGATAGGCAACTATTTGACTACATACAATTTCTATACAAATCCAAACTTTATTGCAGGGATAAATAGCTACTTTACAAATTATAACTACACAACATATACTCAGATGAACGGTGCCCTGAATACTTATATGTCCAACTACAACTTCGCGAGCAATACCAACCTAACAAATTATCTAAGTACATATCTTAACTCGTATAACTTTGCAAATAGCACAACATTCAACAACTCTGTCAATAACTTGATAAACAATTATGCAAGCAGCAGACGTTTTGTTGCATCAACAATCCCTACATCGATTAATTACCTGCCAAAATGGATATCAACAACAGGGACTCTTGCAGCATCATCATTGATATATGACAACGGAACGAGCGTAGGTATAAATACTTCAGTTCCTTCTGCATCATCAAAACTGGATATTGCAGGAAAGATCAAAATTACTGATGGAACTCAGCTATTAGGGAGAGTATTGACATCGGATGATAACGGATTAGCTTCATGGGCTGATATAGATGTAAGTTCAACTGTTTCTCAACAGATCAGCAGCTATTAAGCTAATTACACTTTCTATCAGAACAACAATATTGTAAATGGGATAAGGACTTATCTTTCATATTACGATTATAGTTCGTCAAACTTCGCTGAACTGACAAATGCAATGACTACTTATTTAAGCAAACATAATCTGAACAGCATTGCTAACTTCAATATATCTGTAGATAATAGAATAAATCTCTCTGGAGTAGTTAAAGGAAAAGGAAATGGTCACTATATTCCTGTATGGGATAGGACAGCAACAGCTCTTACCTCGACTCTTGAGGCAACCTCACCGTTGTATGTAACAAATACAAACAATATTGGCTTAGGGACAACAAATCCAACACAGCAGCTCGAAATAACTAAGAACTTTAAGTTGCCTTCAACAACAGCAGTTGCAGGAACCCCTGATAAAGGTGTGATATTTATGGATGACGTTGCATATATGCACTCATATCCAAATGGAATGAACGCATTTGTTGCAGGAGCAGGGAACTTTACTATGGCAGGAGCATTCCCAAATATGCCATATTACAACATAGGTATCGGGTCTGCGGCATTGTCTGATCTGACAACAGGATCCTCTAACGTTGCTCTGGGGCATGGAGCATTAACAGCAAACACATCAGGTAAATATAATATTGGACTTGGGGACATGTCTCTTGCATACAACAAAACTGCAACAAACAATATTGCTCTTGGAAATTATGCAATGGCAGGAGCTACTGTTTCTAATTCTACAACGGCAAATGTAACGGGATCTGATAATATAGCCATTGGAAATCAATCAATGGTTAACCTTAGTGATGGACAATACAACATTGCTATCGGCAGACAGGCTTTGAAGAATGTAAAAGGAATAACAGATCCAGGAAATGAAGATAACAGCACAGGTTCAAAGAACGTTGCAATAGGCAAAGACGCCGGAGGTGAGATCACTTCAGGGTCAATGAATATTGCTGTTGGTAGATCGGCATTAAACGGGAATACAACAGGAATGAGCAATATTGCAGTTGGAGACGGATCAATGTTGCATGCAAAAGGCGGACATAACGTTGCCTTAGGAGATGGGGCACTTCAAGTGAATGCCTATGTTGATAACAATACGGCAGTTGGTAATTTGTCCCTATTTCATAACGCTGGAACAGACAACGTTGCAATAGGAGCAAATTCAGGAAGCACTCAAGTCTATGGAGGAATGGTTGCTAACAGACGTGTATTTATTGGAAAAGACTCAACAACAGTAACAGGTTCAAAGAATTTCCCAACATGTAACGACAAGTTGTATATCAGGAACAGCGTTGCTTATGTTCCTTTGATCTATGGTGAGTTTGATAAAGGCAAAGTAGGTATTAATACTGAAAACCCTGATGCTGACGTCGACGTAGCGGCAAAAGGCAACCCTGGAATTGGAACCAGTAGAGCTAGAAAGAACTTTGCTGCACAGCAATGGGATGGACAGGATTATGATGTTACATGGCTAATTCCTTCGCCAGAAAAAGTGGAGCCTGAATATGTAGGATATGTATATAGAGGTGGTGTAGTTGTCTGGCACGGAACAAGAGCTCAATGGGATGCAATACCGGCACCAAAAATGGACAACATTCCAGCGTATAACGGTAGATATCAATATAACCCATAATACTAAACACTCGGGTTTAAAGGGGTCCCATCGGACAAGTGTCCGATGGGATTTTTTTATGTTATATTAGTCCTATATTATGCAAATATCAGAAGAAGCAGTTGCCGGAATAATGATTGGGTTGGCGTTTATCTTTATAATATTTTTCGCAGTCAACATTTCAAAAGATCAATCGCATGTTGAAGCTTTTAAAGGTGAAAAAGCTACTATTAAAACAAATGATCCTTCAATACAATATAACCGTACAGATAATTTTGAACAAAGAAGATCTAATCCAACTTCTCAATTTTCAACACAGAACGATAGTTCGAAAAGTAATAAATCGTGAAA
>CAZWKB010000019.1:21211-27048 GCA_964633925.1 uncultured bacterium | reverse complement strand
ATGTTTTAGACACAAATGTAGAGCCTGTAAACGCAATTGTAATCAATGAATCATCAAGCGGGTATAATCCTGCTGTTGGAACAGAACAAAACAATTCTGACAGCAAGGGGATCATTAAAATCGATGCAATATATACAATAGACAGGGTAGGGGATGTAAAGCTTGATGGTGCTGTAAATATAAAAAATGAAAAATCAATAAAAATGACCGACAAAAAAGCAGTAACCCAATCAAAAAACGCAAAGAAATCAGGAAGTTTTGCAGACGGGAAATATAGCGGAACGGTTAAGATCTATACGGAAGACAAAAAACTGAGCAGTACAGGATATTTCGTTAATGGTCTGCCAGAAGGGGTGATGAAAAGTTATTACGAAAGTGGCAGTTTACGGGTAACTATTACATTTGAGAAAGGCGTTATGAAAGGGAGTTCAAAAACATATCATACCAACAAGCAAATACAATACGATGCGTTTTTTGTTGACGGAAAATGCGTTTCATTGTCGGAATTTGATAAAAAAGGAATACTAATATCAAAAAATATTGATGACAAAAAAATAAATGTATTTAAATCTCTTGCGAAGGAACAAGAATCTGTCCTTAGTTCGATGAAAATTAAGTGGGAAACATCAAAAATAAATTAACGAAAAAAGTCGTTATGTGTTTTAAGTTCATGTAGGAACTTCTCCCAAAGAGCACTTACAAAATATCCAGAACCAAAAGATGTTCTTAATGAAACATTTCTTTGGAGTCTGTCAAAAGAGATCTCTGGAAATTCTCTATCCATTAATATCTCTACAGCATATGCCTGCCTATTAGCAAGTATAAGCAGGTCCTCAATATCACAGTATTTATAAATATCTAACATATTTGTTATCCTATCGTATTGTTTAACAAACTTTAATGTTTCCTCTTCATTCAAAGATCTTGTTTTTAAACTGTCAAAAACATCCAACTTGTAGGCTTGTAGATTTTTAATTGATAAAAGGAAGTGAAAAAGGTCGTTTGATATTTCGAACTCATTGTAATTGTTATTCAGAAAGTCTTTATAATCTCTTAAGTAATCAGTTTGTTTACTAGTGTGTTTATACATGTCTGAGAACACTAGTAAAAGCAATTCAATATTCCCTATTTGAGAGGTCAACAGATTCCCGATTTCATGCTTCAAAACTAAGGAGAGATCTGTTCTAAGACTTAGCATTTCCGATAATAAAGAGCTCTTCCATTCTGAATTTCCAAGGAAAACATTAGACAGAAAACTTTGTTTTACTACAGGGCCAAGTCGAAGATCTGCCACCTCGAGAGCTAATGCCATTTTTTCAGGAGAAATGTTATTTTCCAAGGCTCTTGGTATTATACTTGCTTCAATTATATTGCCTTTTACAGCATCCATAAAATCTTTTTCTATCAAAACTTGAAGATTATCAATGCTGGAGCTGCTTATTGTCTGCCCAATTTGCTTAATATACAGAGCATCGCTTAATCTGTTACTGATATTATGAAGTAATGGTCTTATTGTTGAAAGGCTAGCAGGATTGTATTTTGTAATTGAGAAACAACTCATATTATCTTATCGAAAGTTGCGAAAGGAAATTTCAATAAATATTCTTAAAAAGGTCAATTAGAGTTGTATATGTTTCAGTCGTTTTTTGTGGTGTTTTATCAAGGCTTTCTAGTATATTGCTAGCAGTATTTCTGTCTATCTTACTCTTTGGGATCAAAGTTAAGAACTTATACAAGTTTTCTTCATAAGCATGCCCACCCTCACCAATAACAAGCTCTATTTGTCTATTTACGATATCCATGATTACTTCCGATGCCTCAGAATCAATTCTGGCATTGAATATATCAACCGCTGTTGATACATTGTTCGTTATTAAGTAATATTCTTCTAGTCTAAATTGAGAATAGTGATCAATAAGTTTGCTTAATGATTTTGCGTACAGATCAATCTTGCTGAGATATCTTAATATCTCCGGATTTTTTTCAGTTGTGTTGAAGTCGTTACTTTCCACATTACTTTGCAGATCCTTTAACAATTCCGAAGCTTTTACTACAAAACCTGAAAAAGATAAGGTTGAGGATGTAAATTCTCTATAGGTGTTCATCAATTGGTCATTAATAGCAGATAATGCTTTATAATTACCTGATTTATCGAATAGTCCAATCATCATGAATCCTCCGGTTATACTGCTAATTCCAGATCCAAACGTATGCTCAATAACGGACATTCCTGTTTTCGGGTCCAACAACTCGTTAATAAAATTATCGACAACCATTGATTTTCCGAATACTCCTACAGCTCCATCTACTTCTATTAGAGATATATTCTTAATATCCAGCATATAATCGAGTGGAAGGTCTTGGTTTATTACAGATGAAGGAGCAATAATTTCAGAATTAATTATTTCCACATTTCTAATCATTGACGAGTTATCTAAAACCTGTCTGTTTAGATTCTCATTACCAATAACTGTGCTATTAATAATAGTACTTGCTGAATTAACATTTATGGGTGGTCTTATTATGCTTGCCATATATATCTATCGGAGCAAGGGGAGGGGGGTTCTTGCAAAGTTCAAAAGTTTTGGTCTTTTATTGTGGATCGCAGGTTCTTTTTTTGAGAATGATGATTCTTGTCATCTAGCATCTTGTTTTTGGCTCGTTTGGACCTTTTTCTCTTTTGGCGTCTAATTTTCTCTATCTTCTTTTGTTCTTCTGATTGGTTGCCAAGCACCGATGTTTCTATCTTTTCGACGAGGATCTTGCGCGCATAATAGCGATTTAATACTTGAGATCTGGTCTTTTGACATTTAACTTCGATGCCTGATGGAATGTGTTTAAGATATACAGCAGTTGATGTTTTATTGACATTTTGCCCACCTGGTCCGCCGGCCCTTATGAACTCTTCTATTAAATCAATTTCCTTAATACAAAAACGGGCCATTTTTTCTTTTAAGATCTGTTCTTTATCCATATACTTATTTTACTTTTGGAATGGTTTTAAAACGTTCCCTGGCTGACGAAATAACTTTTTCATTCCCAATAAATATCATGATATCAGTGATGACCATGCACGAATTGATAATATAAAAAACCACCACAATATCTCTGCTAAAAAGAAGTTTGTGAGTTATTCCGGCAATATATCCTAATAGAACTATTGAAAGAAAAATAAGACTTTTCCCGCAATTATCTTTGCTTTTGTATGATTTGTATATTGAAAATGGCCAAGCGGCACCAAAACAAAGAAGCATGATTATTTCAAATATTGACATAGGTGAATTATAACATTAGTCCCAAGGCTTCTTTTTTGAGTTTTGTGCAGTCTAATACTGTGATTTGTTTGCCTTTAACGATAATGAGTTTTTTCTTTTCCAGTTGATTTAATGTTCTTGAAAGTGTTTCGCTGATAGTTCCGATAAATTTGGCCAGCTCAACTTTTTTTATAGGAAGAGTTATGGTTCTTTCACATTTCCCGCAATCACCCGGACAATTCATAAGAAAATATTCTATAAGTCGTTGCTTTACTGTTTTTAATGACAGGGATTCCAGCTTTTTATTAAGTGCGATGCATTTTTGAGCAAGCAGTTGAATAAAAAAATTGTTCACCTCTAAATTTGTCCCCAAAAGAGGTTGAATAGTTGATTTGGCAAAATAGACTAATGTGCAAGATGATGTTGTTTGTGCACTGACGGGATAGTTCTTTGATGCAAACGCAGCTGCCTCACCAATAAAGTCTCCCTGTTCCATTCTTCCTATTTCTATTTCTTTTCCCTGTTCGTTAAACTTATAGATTTTGACTGTGCCGATAGAAACATAATAGAATCCATCAATTTCATCACCTTCGATAAAAAGATCTTCATTAGCTGAATATCTTTTTATCGAGCCCAATTTCAATATTGCATCAAGGACATTGCTCATTGAATGCATTATACCATCGCAATATAATGTATAATTTAACCGTATGAACGATACATTATTAACTATTGCGAACAGACACAGCTCAAGAACATTTACAGATCAGGACATTGCTGACGGCATATTAAATACTATTCTTAATGCGGCCAATCAAGCACCATCAGCGCACAACCAACAAGCATGGCGTTTTGTAATAATAAAAGGTGAAAAGAAAACGGGTTTGGCAAATCTTATTACAGGTCATGCAAGTCAATTCCCAAAGGCGTCGGCAACACTTTTGAGAATGGCTGCGCGTAGCATAACAAGTGCCCCTGTGGTGATAGCTGTTGCCAATACAGGAGATCTGATACATCACGGATCAGAAATGTTTCAAATTGATAAAAAACTATCAAATGACTTTTTTAGAACTATGGAAATACAAAGTTCATCGGCAGCAGTTCAAAACTTACTGCTGGCAGCAACGTCTCTTGGTCTCGCCACCGTTTGGCTTGGAATAATGTATTTAATAAAGGATGAGATACTTGAATTTCTTGAAGAACCAAAAGGGGAGTTCATGGCAATAATCCCTATCGGTTATGCCGAAAAGACTTCTCTAGGACCTAAGAAGACCTCCTTGGATCAAATTGTCAAGGTAATGGAATAGAATATCAAAATTCAAATTTAAGTTGTTCGTCATTAACCATTTTTGTCGCAGTATCACGATATGAATTGTAAATTTTATGCTTAGCCCTCAATGATCTGACAATTTTATTAATGTCTTGGTTATATTCTCTTGAAACATTGCTTGTTTGATAAAGAGACATATACTTATTCATCAGATGTGGGAATGTAGATTTTATAAACGCAAAGAAAGTGTTCTTTGTATTGCCTCTCAGGTTCAGTGTCCATGCATGAACATCATCAACATCCACTTCTTTTATTGCTTTGAATATTTCATCCAGATCATTAAGGCTATCAGTCAGATAGGGGAGTATTGGCATTAACAGAACCGTTGTTGAACAGCCTGCTTCTTTGAATTTCTTCAACATTCCCAATCTTTCACATGAAGGAGAAGTATTTGGCTCAATTATTGCTCTAATTTTTTCATTCATTGTGGTTATTGTCGCTCCAATACTGACATCTGCTACTTTTGCGAGTTCCTCGATCAATTCATAGTCTCTTAGTATAAGTGTAGATTTTGTGCAGAGGATTATCGGATTCTTGTGTTTAATAAGAACTCTAAGAATATCCGGCATTAATTTATATTGCTCTTCTAATGGTTGATAACTGTCGGTAACTCCTCCAATATTTATCGGCTCCTTTTTCCAGCTTTTTTTACTCAATTCCTTATCAAGAATTACTGCAACATTTGTTTTTACAAATATATCATCGAAGAAATCTGTTGACTCGAGATATTTGTGTGAATACTGTGCAAAACAATATTTGCATTTGTGCTCACATCCTCGATAAATGTTCAGGTCATAATTACAGGGAATTGGTTTATCATGATAATGAAGTGCGGATTTTATGGTGATCTCTTTTGCCATCGATCAGGTCTTTGGTCCTTTGAAAATAAACTCTTTCAGCTTACTGTAATGGACCCCCGTTTTAAGACCTCCAAGAGGGCCTGAGTGAGATCCTTTGCTAATAACCGCCTTATATGCCTCATCGCATGAATATCCTTTGTACTCTACTAAATACCTTCCAAGTATGGTTCCTGTTCTGTCAGCACCCCATTGGCAGTGAATGTACACAGGTGTTTTTAGTGCCTCTTTAATAAGCGCCCATTCTTTTAAGGAAGGCACTTTTTCGGCGTTCATAGGGACATGCAGTCGTTTAAGACCTGCTTTGTCCAACAGTTGCTGGTATTTTTTTTGAATAGATTTCGTATTGTCCAAATCAATTACTGTTTCAACTCCCTGAGCTTTCAAATAGTTTAG
>CAZWKB010000019.1:18895-21201 GCA_964633925.1 uncultured bacterium | reverse complement strand
CTTGATCATCAGAGTTTTTCCACTTAGGACTAAAAGGATGACCTCCGGCATGAATCGTATTATCTGTCACTCGATAATTGTATGGATAGGGGACCAGTCCATTGCTGTCTTTTGCAGAAAACTTTTGAACGGTTGATGAAGCAAAAGCCACGCATATGGTTGCAATAAACACCAACGAGGTCATTAATATTTTGTTAGCTAATTTCAACCTTTAGTGCTCCTAGATAGTGCCATTTTTAATAGCACGTAAAGCCAGTTTGTTTCCGTTATTGGTTGCAATAATGCTGACATTTAGTGTTGTTCCGTCCCTTCTAAGAAACTTTTCTATCTTAATATTGCTGGCATCATCAAAAAAGGAGATTTTTCCTTTTGAATATATTGAATATCCTTTGGCAGCACAGCTTGGCAATAATGCGCAATCTTTAGTATGTCTTGTTATATAAGTAGCAATGTCAGCTTTGTGGGAAGCAAGACACAGATTGTCTATTAATACTCCTTTCATTGAAAACGGAACATCGCTTGCGATCCCTTGTGATGATAATGCAAACACTAGCAAAAAAGCGGATATGATTTTATTCATTATTTCCTCCTGATTATATTTGATTTAAGTCTAACAAAGTGTAAATGCAATGTCAAAAATGTATAATATATGCAAGGGGGACTAATAATGTTAAAACAGATCATAATGTCTGCATTTATTCTGAGTGCAATAATTTGTGGCGGAGCATCAGCTTTTGAATTTTCTGCAGATCAAGTAATGAGATCTAGTGGTATGCCGGCTATGAATGCAAAGATGTATTTTGCCGATACTAAGTGGAGAATGTCTTCGATGATAGAAGGGATCAAGTCGATCACAATCATCAGGTCAGATAAAAATGTTTCTTGGATATTAATGCCGGATCAAAAGATGTATATGGAAAGAAAAATAGATAAGAAACAAAAAATTGCTATGTCAAAAAATGTTCCTGGTGAGGTAAAGAGAGAAAAGCTTGGTAATGAAACTGTTAACGGTATTAATTGTGAAAAATTCAAGGTCACATATAAAGATGGTAGCAAGACTGAATCTGTTTTTATTTGGATGTCTAAAGACAAGATGCCGATAAAGACAGCTGCTATAGATAATTCATGGTCAAGTGAGCTTAAGAATATTCAGAAGGGAACTCAGGATAAAAGTCTTTTTGAAGTTCCGGCAGGGTTTACTAAGATGGTTATTCCTGAGATGGGTAACGCTGCACCAAAAATGGATATGGAGATGTTAAAAAAACTTGGAAAAATGTAAGTATTCAATAATTGGAGCCGGAGTTGTTGGGCTGGCCATTGCTAAAGTTCTTTCAAACAGAAATGACGGAGATGTTATTGTTTTTGAAAAGAATGAAAAGTTTGGGCAAGAAACCAGCAGCCGAAACAGCGAAGTCATTCATGCCGGTATATATTATCAGAAAAACTCTCTAAAAAGCTTATTATGCTTAAAAGGCAATAAAATGCTTTATGATCTTTGTTCTCACAACTCAATTGGTTATAGGAGATGCGGAAAGATAATAGTTTCAACAAATGACGGAGAAGCAAATAAGATAAAGCATATATATGACAATGCCGTAAAGATAGGCGTTCCAGGACTCAGATTATTAACAAAAGACGAAATACATAAACTTGAGCCGGATGTTTTCTCAGTAAATGGCATTTATTCTGACACAACAGGGATCATTGATTCACATTGTTTGATGCAATATCTTTTTGATGAATCAAGCAACAATGGGGCAATTTTTTCTTTTAAGAATGAGATAACTTCAATAAAAAAGAATAGTGATGGATATGAGCTGATGTCAGCATCAGGAGATGAAATCCTAAGTGAGTATGTCATAAATTGTGCTGGCTTGAATTCTGATATGATCGCTAATATCTCGGGGCTCGACATAAGTAAACTGCATTATAAGCTGCATTATTGCAAAGGAGATTACTTTGCAGTGAAAGGTGCTGAGAATAAATTCAAACATCTTGTTTATCCAGTGCCACATGAAAAAGGATATGGGCTTGGGGTTCATGCAACGATTGACCTGTCGGGACGTGTTAGACTTGGTCCTGACACAGAATATGTAAAGGAAATATCATATAATATTGATCCTGCAAAATCCAAGGATTTTTATGATGCCGCTAAGACTATGTTTCCATGGATAAAAGAAAGCATGATAGTCCCAGATACTTCAGGGATGAGACCAAAGCTTCAGGGGCCTGATTCTGCTGTGCGTGATTTTGTAATAAATGAGGAATCTAAGAATGGTTTTTCGAAACTTATCAATCTGATTGGT
>CAZWKB010000019.1:18092-18885 GCA_964633925.1 uncultured bacterium | reverse complement strand
AAAACTCCTCAGTATATTATATAATGGTATATGGTTGGCTCGCGGCAATCGAGCGGGTTAATAAAGGAGAGATGGCCGAGCGGTTGATGGCGGTAGTCTTGAAAACTACTTTACCTTAACGGGTAACGGGGGTTCGAATCCCTCTCTCTCCGAATTTTTGCTGTGTTATAATAATTTTGTAGGTTACTTTGGGCTCATAGCTCAGTTGGTTAGAGCGCACGCCTGATAAGCGTGAGGTGGGAAGTTCGACTCTTCCTGGGCCCATTTTTTTTATAATAATGAGGAATAACGATATATGATAGATAGATATACACTTCCAAAAATGGGTGCTATTTGGAGCGAACAGGCCAAGTTTCAATCTTGGTTGGATGTTGAGCTTGCTGTTTGTGATGTATGGGGCCAATTGGGCAGAATTCCTCAGGAATCACTCAAGAATATCAAAGAAAAAGCTTCCTTCTCAATTGACAGAATAGACGAAATCGAAAAAATTACCGACCATGACCTTATCGCCTTTACCACTGCTGTAGCAGAAAGAGTAGGGGAGGATTCCAGATATATTCACATAGGACTTACATCATATGACGTAGAAGATACTGCCCTATCATTGAGACTAAAGGCATCTGCTGATGTACTAATAGAAGATATACAAAAAGCTATTGAGGTATGTAAAAAAGTGGCAGCTGCTCATAAAAATACAGTTATGATGGGAAGAACACATGGAGTACATGCTGAACCGATCACTTTTGCGTTTAAACTTTGTGTCTGGATAGCTGAGCTTGAAAGAAGTCTGCAA
>CAZWKB010000019.1:13572-18082 GCA_964633925.1 uncultured bacterium | reverse complement strand
AAGAAAATATCAATGTTGGAAAAATATCCGGCGCTGTTGGAAGCTATGCGAATCTGGAGCCTAAGATCGAACAAATGGTGTGTGATAAATTAGGTCTTAAACCGTCTCCTGCATCTACTCAGATCCTTCAAAGGGACAGAGTAGCTGAATACATGACAACGTTGGCATTGATAGCCGGATCTCTAGAAAGATTTGCTGTTGAGATAAGAAATCTATCTAGAACAGAGATACTCGAGGTTGAGGAACCATTCAAAAAAGGACAAAAAGGTTCGTCGGCCATGCCACATAAGAAAAACCCTATCATATCTGAAAGAATAACAAGCTTAGCACGTGTTATTAGATCAAATTCCGTTGCAGCAATGGAAAACATGGCCCAATGGCATGAAAGGGATCTTTCAAACTCAGCAGGGGAAAGAGTAATTATTCCTGATTCAAACATTCTATTGGATTACATATTGAATAAATTCATCAATCTTATTGACGGCCTGGTTGTTCACCCTGAAAACATGCTAGCAAATATCGAGAGATCTGGCGGAATAGTGTTTTCTCAGAGAATTCTTCTGACTTTGGTGGATAAAGGGCTAACACGCGAAGATGCATATAAAATTGTCCAAAGCTGTGCAATGAAAGCCAGAAATGAAGGAAAGAACATGAAATCACTGGCTATCGTGGATGTAGATCTACTAAAACACCTAAGCAAAGATGAAGTTGAGAAGCTTTTTGATATTAGCTACTTTACACGTAATTTAGAATTTGTTTATAAAAGGTTTAATATTTAATACGCTATTTGTAGCGTGGTGACGATTAGTGGCGGCATAAATAACTAATCATCACCAGACAGTTTTTTGTTACGGTTTCAACAAATAAAACATGTGAGGAGAAAAAAGTGTATAACGCTCAGATATTTATTAGACACAAAAAAGGAATTTTGGATCCTCAGGGTAAAACCATTAAAAACTCATTACATGCGTTAAAATTTTCTGGAGTTTCTGAAGTAAAAGTAGGAAAGCTTATAGATCTCAAGCTCGAAGCAAAAAGCTTCGATGATGCAAAGGCAAAAGTAAATGAAATGTGCAAAACCTTATTAGCTAATCTGGTTATTGAGGACTTTACATTCGAGATAAAGGAAATTTAATGGCCAAGTCTATTAAAACGGGCGTAATTGTTTTTCCAGGATCAAATTGTGACTGGGATTGTTATCACGTATCAGAAAAGCTATTGAAGGCCAAAACCAAGTTTGTTTGGCACGAAGAGACCGATTTAAAAGGACTTGATGTCATTATCATTCCTGGAGGCTTTTCTTATGGAGATTATTTACGATCCGGAGCGATAGCAAGGTTTTCACCTGTTATGGAATCAATAAAAAATTTTGTTAAAGCAGATAGGGGATTGGTTATTGGAATTTGTAACGGATTTCAGATACTTACCGAGGCCGGACTGCTTCCAGGTGCACTTCAAAAGAACAATAAGCTCAAATTCCTATGTAAAAACGTTCCTATTCGCGTAGAACATACAAATTCACCTTTCACAAACAGCTGTAAAAAAGGCCAAGTTCTTAATATACCAATTGCTCATTTTGACGGTAACTATACAGCAGATAAAGAAACCATTGCTAAACTTAACAAGAACAATCAAGTAGCGTTCAGATATTGTTCACCAAAAGGAACTGTGTCGGCGGCAAGCAATCCAAATGGTTCTTTGGACAATATTGCAGGTATTTATAACGAAGCCAGAAACGTACTTGGCTTGATGCCACATCCAGAACGTGTTACAGAGATGATTCTTGGCTGTGATGATGGAAAGCATTTATTTAATTCCATTTCAAAACACTTTGCGTCATAACGATTACTTCATAATAGAACAGATCAAAACACCAAGAAGTTATTAACACACCTTAAAAGCGTGCTTCTTTGTCCACATATCCCCTTAGGGCTTCTTGACATAAGGTATATTATGCGACATTGCTGATGTGGGATTGTTATTAACTTAACCATTAAAGATTGTTGTGCCAATATTCAATTTCTAGTGAGATGTTTTGTATTTATTGTCGATATAACAATTAGAAAGGTAATTTATAACAATATGTCGCTAGTTACCCAAAGAGCAAATAAAAATAAATTAAACTTTATAAACGTCCCCTATTCAATTTCGGAATCTTTAAATTCTAGGATTCGAGACGCACAGTATCTATCAGCCAATAAGCACATAATAAATTCAGGCAATATAGATCGGCTAATGCAGATCATTCAAAATGATATATTTTGCAGAAATTACGTATCTAGCGATAAGCCCGGACTGATTGTTACTGCATTTGCTACCAACATAGATCCAAAGCTAACCGCATGGGCACTTGAACAACTCAATATATTGCGTGATCCTCATATATCGGAGATGTTTTTATCAAACAGCAGTATTGATCACAATTGGAAGAATTCTGTATTAATTGAGCTTTCATCGATCAGACAGCTGACATATCCCATTATTGAACACGAAATAGCTAATGCGATTGCCATAATACACGCAAACATTCAATTACACAGGATTTTAATGGCAAACGATAGCATTGACATTATTGCAAACCTTGAGTCGCAATATGAGGATATCCTTCAGGTGTTTGCTCTTTATAGAGAAAATAAAAATTTCCCAGAATTTATTTTCAACATGACCGGTTCTGCAAGTATATTGAATGATTATTCCTCATCAATCTTAAACAAATCAAATTTTGATACGTTTTCTGAAAAGCAAAGAAACAGGTTTATTTCATTATCAAAGAATTGCCAAATGCTTGAAAAGTATATGGCCAACTATAACGAGTCAGGAATAATAGATCAGTTAATATTGTCAAACAATGCATTCGGTGCGGCCGATATTATCATAAGCAATGAAAACCCTTACGAATTAATTAAATCGCTACACTCAAGGTTTGTTTTTAGAAATACTGAAAGCTCAGGATCTGTTATAAAATTATGGGTATCTTTTGTTGATTGTTTGATTGATGTTTCAAGAAAACGCTCTCAATATGAATTCTCAAACTATGTGAAATTATTGAGATAATATTTGAATATCTAATAGCCTTTTTGATACAAGTTATTCTCCCTTTTTAACGATATATATGCATGAGGGAATGTTTTTATGAGCACGGCAGCTAGCAATACAATTAATACACGCATTAATACAAACATTAATACAAATGCATTGGGAATTCAATCGATATTAAACAATCAGATTAATGAACCGGTCATTAGATTTACTTCGTCAGAAGATTATAATATCCATTCTTATCAAGAAAGTTTTCTAGTTATTGAGAAGGCCTCCGTCCTATCATATTCTCCGGATGTATATATTGACGAATGTTTTAATAATCCGATCAAAGAAGCTTTCTCTGCAACTATAGACAAGATTAAAAACTCTGCTGTTTACCAAAACTCTATTGGCACAGCAGCCAAAAGGACACTAGGGATAAGTTTGCTTGCTACAGTTGGTTATGCAGGTGCAGTTATTGGAACAAATATCGATCCTATAATTAAAACATTTGGAACGGGAGATATTGCCGGTGGTGCTCTATACTCAATGATGACACTTGCAAATTGTTACTATGCTTATCTTGCTGTCATTCAACCATCTGTCCTTCATATTTCCAGTATGTTTTTGGCTAAACAAGAAAAACCTGTGATCAAAGATGATTTTGTATTCCCAAAAGTAACAGTTCAGATACCATGTAGAAATGAACCTTTTGAAGTTGTACTTGAGAATGCGCTTTCTCATGCAATGAAAATGGATTATCCAAAAGAATTGATACAGATACAGGTAATAGATAATTCAGATCCCGGAAAATAC
Organism: uncultured bacterium; assembly: GCA_964633925.1. Classification (GTDB taxonomy): domain Bacteria; phylum Margulisbacteria; class WOR-1; order JAKLHX01; family JAKLHX01; genus CAZWKB01. Next base: position 14,245 of record CAZWKB010000019.1, on the reverse strand, counting down.
GAAGAACTTGAAGAATATTGCAATAATAATGGAATCGATTTTATTCACAGAGATGGAACAGAAGGATTTAAGTCAAGGAATCTAAATATCGGTCTTAAAACGGCCACAGGAGACTATGTTTTGGTCCTTGATGCTGATAACAGAGTGGATGAAGATTTTTTAAAAATGATGGCATTTGAGATCAAGCAAGACGAAAAGATATCTGCTGTTTTTGCAGATATTGATCTATGGAATCAAAAGGAGAATCTATATACCGATGCTATGGGAACATTAAAGAACAATGTGAATCCATTACTTTCAACAATGGACAGACATGGAATGAATCTGTTTAATGGTTTTGGAGTATTACTAGATAAGGCCAAGATGGAAGAGGTTGGCAATTGGGCCGAAGATTCAATTGGTGAAGATTATGATATGTCATTTTCAAGGTTATGAGATAAAGAGGATCAATCACACAAAAGTGCATGATGCCCAAGCTAATAGTTTGGAAAGGCAAGGCAGACAGGAAGAAAGATGGGCATATGGAGGTATTCAAAATATTAAAAAACATATGAAAAATGTAATAACCAGTAATATATTATCCTGGGAGCATAAACTAGATGCTATAAATAGAATGCAATTCTATCCCCTATCAAGCGCATTCATACTTGGCCCTGCAATACTATCTATTCCT
>CAZWKB010000019.1:6677-13562 GCA_964633925.1 uncultured bacterium | reverse complement strand
GGATGACCAGTTGGATCGGAGGTATGTCAACCCCTTTTCTTGGATACCTTGCCAGTAAGATCAATGGTGATTCAAGATACACTTTAAAAAACGCTTTATTATCAACACCAACAGCTCTGGGAGCTACCGGATATAGCTTAAAAGTAGCAGGTGGCGTAGTAAAAGGCCTCTTTGAAACAGATCTGGGATTCAAGGTTACGCCAAAGGGAAAGCAATCCACTTCTGCGACATTATTTCAAACATTGTACACTCATAAAAAAGAATTCTTATTAGGGTCAAGTTTGTTTGCAACTCAATTCTTAAACTTGCCATTTGCAAATTTGTATTTACTATTGGGTCTTGGAATGATGACATCTCCAATAATGTCTTGGGTCGGGTCAAAAGGATGGATGTATACAAAGCCGTAATAGATGTGTTTTGTGAAATTAATGGCATGTATTTTCGATGTATATCATAGAGGGGGCAAATAAAATGACATCAATGAAAGTTAATAGAGTCTCAATACTTACCGTTAGCCTTTTAGCTAGCAGTTTGGATAAAACAGCCACAAAAAATGAAGGGTTCTTTGCGCTTTTCGCTATCAAACCTCCAAAAGGTGGAATAATTATCAAAAAGTCTCCTGATAAAGAATGTGTTTCAGAAGGGATTGGCTTTGCAGGTTTAATATTAGCAGAGAATAACGATAAAGCATCACAAACAAAGTTTTGGGATGTTTACAAAGGCAGACAACAATATTTCACAAAATCTAATGGTGTAATGGCGTGGAAAACAGATTTGAATGGAAATGTTATAGGCAAAGAATCAGCATCAGACGGTGATCAGGATTTTATTGCTGCCATGATCACTGTATACAACAAGTTAAAGTCAGGTAAATGGGCTTTGCCAAAAGGAATGGCACTAGAACAATTAAATACTCAGATCAAAAAAGATCTTGATTCATTCTGGAAAGCACATATAAAAGAAAGCGGCGGAAAGCTAATATATTTGGCTACAGACGGTAAATGGGCTCAAAGAAATGATGGAAAAGATGTTTATTATTCATCTTATCCTGACCCTTATTTTTTGAAACTATTTGGCGATTACACAAAGGATAATAAATGGGGGAAATTGATCAATGATGTTCAGGAATTAAATAGGATCATATTGAACAATAGTCAAAAACTAGGAGCAAGCGGACAAAATCCAATGCCTGCAAAAGTATTTGTAAAAGTATCAGGAAAGAGTTTTGTCGTAGAGAATTATTATTCCATTTCAAAAAAAGAAGGGGTTTCGGGGGATGCTCTCAAGGACAATGAAGCAGATTCTATAAGGTTCTTTTTGCGCCAGGCAAGATATGCAATAGCTTGTAATGATAATACTGCAAAACAATTATTAAAGGATGTCCTTTTAAAAACACCTGACTTCTCTATCAATGATCCATCTTCAGTTCATTTGTATGCCGGACAAGGCAATTCTAAATGGGGTTATTCAAATATTTTAGCAAAAGCATCTTATGGTATTGCTGTTTATGCCGCCTACGGCAAGGACAAAGCCAAACCTTTTGTTAATAGTGTTGAGAATAGTAATAAAGGCAACTATTATGGTGATTGGGAAGGGGCAAAAGATTACTATTATGATCAAGCAATAATATCGCAGATCATGAATCTAATCAAATAATAAAAGCAATCTCCACGTCTTTATTCACAAACGTTCCATATTCCTGGCATTTCTTTTCAAATATGTCTTTTATTTTATTGTCAGGAGGTTGAAAAAAACGAGCTTCGATAATTACTCTATTTTCTTTTGTAATGCGCTTCCATATCCCTGCAACCTGTCCATTAACTACGATTACAGGCCTAAAAACCCCATTGCCGGAAATTGTTTTGCTATGACTGAGCTGTGAGAGTGATGGGCTTCTGTCTTTATAGCTTATAAGGAATTCATCATAAGCCGGCAATAAATACACGGACTCTTTTGCAGGATCTGTTGTGGCTATTGATCGCGAATACCAATATGGCTTGGAATCAATGGTTTCAGTAACAATGTCCGCCCCTTGAGCTCCCAGTCCATATTTTACATCAGCAACCGAAAGGCCTGACCACCATAGAAAATCTTGAAATGTTGCAGGCCCATGACTTGTATAGTATTTTTCTGTCAGATCACGCAATGCTTCTATTCTGCTAAATTTCTTTTTCTTTGGAACCCTCTCAGATAGCAGCGCATAAGTGTGCTCCTTGGTGCTTGTTAATTGCCCGCTGCAGATAATCGCATCAGCCTCTGCAATAAGCAACAAATGATATAAACGGGAGGTGTCATTTATGATCTTGGAACGTTTTAAGACAGTGAACAGTTGATCCCTTGTCATTTGTTCTCCACGTGACAGAGCCTTTGTTAATGCGGTATTGCTCAAATTGTAAATTCTTTGATTAAGACCCAATTGCTGATGACGTGATCGCAGAGAAGTCTTTATGAGTGGTCCTGTTAATTCAATCATCTGGTAAATATCATCAGAAGAAACAAAATGCCAGGTAGGGCGCAAAACATGTGTCCTGAGTATGTCTCCCCTATTAAAAGCATCTTCTATTGCTGCATCCGTGGATCCAGGCAACCTAACGCCAATAGCCCATTTAGCCATCGGATAATCCTGAGCCTGAATAGCACCCATATGACTAACTATCTCTTTGACGTTTGTGAATTTAGTTGTCGCTATTTGTTGACTGCTAAGTCTAATGGCAGACATATCGTAGTTTTTTATAGACATGAGTATATTATAGTGTTTTTTTGCTCTGCGTGCTTAAGCGATCTCAAAAGGAGTATACTTAGCATACATGAAGATTTACATTGTTCGGATATAAAAAAAAGTGCAATATAGCTTTTATCGGTAATTACCTTCCAAGAATTTGCGGGATCGCGACCTTTACCAGCGATGTAATGACGGCAGTTGAAAGACAGTTTTCCAACAAATCTAATATATTCGCTATAGCAATGAATGATGAGGGGAAGTCATACGATTATCCTCCAAAAGTACTGTTCTCTATAGATCAGGCAAAACAAAAAGATTATCTTGAAGCTGCCAACATTATCAATACCAGCAATGCGTCGGTTGCCTGCCTTCAGCATGAATTTGGCATATTCGGTGGCTGGGACGGAGCTTATGTCCTTTCACTCATTTCAAAGCTAACGATCCCTCTTGTTACGACTTTTCATACCGTGTTGATGAACCCAAGCCCAAATCAGAAAAAAATAATTATTGAAATTGCAAAACACTCTGCAAAATTAATTGTTATGAGCAACAGGTCTAAAGAGATGTTGAAAGATATTTACAATGTTCCTGAAGATAAAATAGAAATGATATTTCACGGAACCCCTGACTTCTCATCTGTTGATTCTTCCCCATTTAAAAAAAGATTTAAGCTTGAGGGAAAAAAGATGATCCTGACATTTGGCCTTTTGTCTCCAAATAAAGGAATTGAGACTGTTATTAAAGCACTCCCCTCTCTGATAGCTGATTTTCCTGATATCACTTATGTTGTTCTTGGAAAAACTCATCCACATGTATTTCAGGAACATGGGGAGAGATATAGAGAAAGCCTCGTAAAACTTGTTGAGAAACTCAAGTTAAAACATCATGTAATATTTGATGAAAGATTTGTTTCGATAGAAGAGCTGTATGCATGGCTTCAGGCTTCTGACATATATGTGACACCATATATGAACAAAGCACAGGCAGTGAGCGGAACGCTTTCTTATGCCATCGGAGCAGGAAACGCAATAATTTCGACACCATATTGGCACGCAGAAGAGGTTTTGGCAGATGGAAGAGGATATCTTTTTGACTTTAATGACAACGAAAAACTTTCTTCGATTTTGAGAGAATTGCTGTCAGACGAAAAAAAGCTGAAAGCACTTCAGAAAAAAACATACAACTATGGCCGTCAGATGAGATGGGCTGTTGTGTCCGCTAAGTTTGCGGACCTATTTTCAAAAGTTGCCGTTTATAAAAGAGAAGACCTTCATAAATATCCAAAGTCTTCAATTGCTATGAGAATCCCTCCTTTTGACCTTAAGCATCTGAAAAGACTTACTGATGACACAGGAATAATTCAACATGCAAAATATATAATACCGGAAAGAAGTACAGGCTATTGTCTTGATGATAATGCCAGAGCATTGATGGTTGCAACATGGGCTGTATTTCTTTTCAAAGATGCACAAGCCAAAGAACTGCAGACAACTTATTGCAGTTTTGTCAGATACATGCAAAGGGAAAGCGGTGGATTTGCAAATTTCTTTAGCTATACACGGGATCATCTTGAAGAAGAAGGCTCTGATGATTCAAATGGCAGAGCTATTTGGGCTCTTGGGTTCTTGGCATGGAAAACATCAAGCGAGACTTTAAGGTCTTTTTCACTTGATATGCTGACCAAATCATTTAGAATAATTCCCAAATTAAATCTGAGGGGAAAAGCTTTTTCAGCACTTGGGCTTGTTTGCTATCTCAGATCTTTTGGTTCAGATGAGAAAACAACAGAGCTGCTCAAAGAAATTACAAAAGATATTCTGGAAGCCTATCATAGAAATTGTGATGGAGACTGGAAATGGTTTGAAGGATTGCTTTGCTATGACAACGCCGTAATCCCCATGGCATTGTTTAATTCTTACAGCATACTAAAGGATGAGAAAATACTTGAAGTTGCAAAAGAATCACTCTCATTCCTTGAGAAACTTATTTATAAAGACGGGAAATTATCTATAATCGGTAACGATGGCTGGCACAAAAAGGGAGAGCAAAAAGCACAGTTTGATCAACAACCTATTGATGCTGCTGCAATCGTTTTGGCGATGCAATCTGCCTACAGAGTAACAAAAGACAAAGAATATCTGGTAAAGATGAGAAACGCATTTGACTGGTTTCTTGGGGAAAATGATCTTGGAATACCCATGTATGACATAGAATCAAAGGGCTGTTCTGACGGACTTATGCAAAACGGGATCAGTATGAACCAGGGAGCTGAAAGCACGATATCATTTCTGCTGGCACACCTGGCAATTAGTGAAGAGTATGAGATTGAGGAGTTGGAGTAGAACCGCAAAACCGCGCCACTATTATTTCCTGTTTAACAATTTATCAAGCAGTTCATTCAGACTAATGACGGCGATGCTTGAGACTGAATCGGCGGCGGCGTAGGGAATTATTAATTTATCATTTAAGAGAATTGAGCCGCAGCTATAAACTACATTTGGGACATAACCTTCTCTTTCTTCTTCTTTTGGACTGATAAGAGGTTCTTTTAATCTTGCAATAACCTTTGAAGGATCGTCTTTGTCTAGTAAAACTGCTCCAATGCAATATTTTCGCATTGGCCCAACCCCGTGTGTTATAAGTATCCAACCTGCTTTTGTTTCTATTGGAGATCCACAATTACCAATTTTTGTAAATTCCCATGGTTCCTGCGGCAATATAATTTTTGTTGTATCATTCCATGAACGGATATCTGTTGAATACATCAGATAAAGATTTTCGCTGTCAACTCTGCCTATCATTGCAAATTTACCGTTTATTTTTCTTGGGAATAATGCCATGCCTTTATCTATTGCATAGGTACCGCTGAGTAAAGACATTTTGAAATGGTGAAAGTCTTTGGTCTCCAGAAGCATTGGCTTAATTGCCGACCCGTTATAGGCTGTATATGTTGCATAGTAAATATAACTGCCGTCGTCATTTGCAAAACGGACAAATCTGGCATCTTCAATTCCATGACTTTCTTCATCTGATACTGGGAATATAACCCTTTCAGATATGTATTGATCTTTTGGGAAAGTGAATTCATAATCCAAATGTGACAATATATCTGCCTTGGAAGTTGATACATAACGGCTGATAGGTTCTATATACACATCGTTATTCTTTTCAATAATGGCACTTCTGAACACTATTGAAGAAATGTGCCCCTCCCCCGTCGCTCTGAAACTGAAAATAACCCTTGTTTGCCCGCTTTGTAAATTGTTCTGTTTTGGATAGATGACAACAGACGGATTGAAAAGACTTGTTGATTCATTTGAATATTCCATTGTAAAAAGAGAGCCGATAAAAAGTTTTCTCTCTTTGCTTATTGATGAATCAATAGCCGTAACGTGTTTTTCTATACGCAAATAGTTTTGCATAAAGATATCCTCTACATTTCTGTGTCTGCCTGCAAAATCTTTAAGCGTTTTATTTATCTCCTGCATCATTTTTTCTTTATCGAGTCCAAGAGCCCTGTTTATAACATTTGTCAGGTGGATTGGATCATTGATCTCCAGAAACCTTGCAATAACCCTTTTCTTGTCGGGAGTAAATTTGTCTATTCTTTTATAAAGAATTCGCTTGATCTTGTGAGGAAACTCTTTGATGTCGTTACGTAGTGGTTGATCCAGATTGATGTTGCCAACAAAAACCATGCGTTCTTCATCGAAAGCGGAGAGATTTTTCTTCTTGAAAAAAGGGAACATACGCATATAATTTGACCTAGGGAGAAATGCCGGGACGCAGAGTTGAACTGCGGACACATAGCTTTTCAGGCTACTGCTCTACCAGCTGAGCTATCCCGGCAAACAAAACTCATGGCGGACCCGAAGGGATTCGAACCCTCGATCTCCTGCGTGACAGGCAGGCGTGTTAAACCGCTACACTACGGGTCCACAAAGAAAATTGACCCACCTGCGACTTGAACGCAGCACAACTTGATTAAAAGTCAAGTGCTCTACCAGATGAGCTAGTGGGTCATAACTTTTTTAATTATAACATAATTCATCTCTGTCCTCATTGAAGTAACGCAGATTAAAATATATAATTAGGTTATAAAATCCATATGCAAAACGAAAAGAAAACAATTAACCCTCTCGTCATAATCATTCCACTGGTGA
>CAZWKB010000019.1:3091-6667 GCA_964633925.1 uncultured bacterium | reverse complement strand
TGGCTGTTCTGATTTATAGCATTTTGTCGGTTCCTTCAAGATCAGGAAAGATAAATATACAGTTCATAGGCGAAAAGTATGTGAGCGATGGAGATAATGGTTCTACATATATAGAGTATGACAATGCAAAAGGTGAAAAAGAAAAGTTCCTGATTACTGACAGCATGAAAAGAAAGCTTTGGACCCTTAGGAACAGTCAAGGGAAAAAGCATGGGTATCCTTTTGTTGACAGCACAAGAATCATAGATATTTCTTTTGACATATCCGGCTCTGTAAAAGATCAGAATCAGGGAACTCTTTCATATAGTAAAGAGCAGTTTGCAAAGCTCAAAAGATATATTATGGAAGAAGGACTTATTCCAGGAGATCGGATAAGAGCAAGACTTTTTGGTGACAACGAGGATGTTGCCTATAAAACATTGCCAAAATATCTTGAAATTGAATATACGGGACCTGCTTTTGATTATGATGTGCAATATTCTACAGGGCGTCAAAAGATGAGACTGACATTAACCGGCAATAAATTTGAAGATAAAAAGGTAAATGATTATCGAATGATTCAAGTCTCCACCCTCAAAGAAGTTCTCGACGAACTATCAAATTATTATCTGGAAGCAGTAAAAACACCTGGGAGTCATGATCACGACACCTATCTGATCAAAAACATCATCAAAATCTATAAACAGAACAAGCAAGCAAAATTTGATAAGATCATGTACATACTTCTTACAGACGGGGCCTTTGGGATAGAAAACAATCTTGTTTCCCCTATCGGCGTTGGAAGCTTTAGCGACATGAATTACAGATCATCAAAAGCAATAACAAACTACTTTGATAATAAGAAGCTGATGATTGAAGGAGAGAACATCAATCTTACCGACAATAAAGACGGTAAATTGGTTATAATTGGCTTTATAAACAGGAACAACGATTACGACTTCGAGAATGCTGCCTACAGAGTTTTCAAAAGCATCTTTTCAGTTGATGAGGTCAGATTTCTACCTTAAAAAATAATGGTGCAATACAGAACAAGATCAAACAATCGTCGACAAGCCGACAATAATCCTATTGTCGACAGTGCAGTTTCTTTTGTCCAAAAAAAGTTTTCATTTCAAAAAGGCTTTAAGAATGCAAAACACTTTATCGAGTCCCCTGCCTATAAGAAGCCAAAGATAGCAATAGACAATGCTGACGTTGAGGTTAAGTCTATTCAAGAAAAAGTTTTTAACATCCTTTTTAAACAAATAAATGATGAGCTGAATGCTATGAAAAATCAGAAACTTTCTCTTGAAGAAGAGCTTGCAAAAGAAAATATAGCTCACAACAGTTCCAACAATTATTTATTGGAAAACGTGAACTCTTCGAATAGACTGATTGATCTTCATAATGATATTGCCAATATGAAAAAACAGGCTGCCGATATTTTAAAGAACGCTTCCCAGGTAACCGGTGAAAACGACGACGATCTATCCTCTTTAAAAGAGCAGGTCAAGGTTTATGATGAACAGATCATTTATCACAGAGATACACATATCGGATTCGTTAAGAAACGCACGGAAAACTTTTTGAAGATAAATATGCTTTCATCATGGACATCCTTCTTGGAAGAGAAAATAAGCAAAATGTCCAATGATCTGACAAATCATGTTCAACAATTTCTCAAGCCGATACTTTCTGTATTTATCCTTGTTGTAGATTATGCAATTGCTTCTGCCTTTTTTATTGACATTTCACAGGATTATTCCGGAGTCGTGGGTATAACGCTATCCTATCTGCTTCCTTCGGCAATAACATTTGCCTCTCTGTACTTTACGCATAAGCTGATCAACGAAGGGAAGAAAATAAAGGAAGTCGGAGCTCTGCCTCTTGGCGAAGAAAACATTGCTCATTATGCCCTGTCATCTCTGTGGGCTGTTCTTCTCACAGTGCTATTGATACTAATGTTCGTAATACGATTTGCCTACTCAGGGGATACTGCACAGATCTATGAATTTGTCCTCTGGTTCGTGTTTGTTTGTTCCGTAATACTTCTTGGAACGATAACTAATGATGAAAAGATCGTCAAAGGAATGATAAATATCTCTTTCCTGTTTGTTGTTATTGCGCTTTGGCCATTTGCAAAGTTCCTGTCATTATTCGAGTCAGGATGGAAAATGATTATGAGAAAGGTCTTGATCAGACCATCCACAGCAGAACAACAGGCACTTCATCAGGTATCAACAATAATCCGCGAAAGAGATGTCCTTAAAAAAAAGATGAATGAATTGCTGGTTGCAAAAAAACCAAAACTATCCAGCGAAGAAAAGTTTTTATATGACAGTTTAATTAGCCGCATTACTATACAAGAGAGCAAAGCAAGGTTGTTGATAGAAGATCAGGAAGATGAGATCAAAAAGAGCCGAGAACAAAGGGCAAAACAATCATCAAAAACAGATTCTATTCATGCGAAACTGACTCAAATTAAAGTTGCTATTGAAAAGAAAAAATCAGAGATCATGGCTATCAGAGAAGGCAGTGATAAAGCTACCCTGCTTTATGGTATCGAGATAACTTAATATAGAATATCAGGTTTGTCAGTGAACTTGATCTGGATCCACCACCAAATAGAGTAGTAAAGAAAGAGCCTCCTGATTTTTCTTTTTCAATTAGAATTCCGTTCAGGTTAACTTCAAGAAACTCACTATCGTTAAGCGATATTTTATTCTCAACAAATTCACCTCTTGGGCTTTTATATGAAACAATAATATCTGCCGATTTTTCCGACAAATTTGCCGTCAATTTCATCGAAGAGGATTCTATTGTGATCCCTTTTTCCTTTAATATATTCAACAAATCTATGCTGTCATTATTTTTCATTATTGAGTTGCCCGTATAGAGAGCAGCCATCATCTCCGGAACCTGCAATCTTTTTGAAAGCGTCAAACCAGGAGGTAATTCTGAGATATCCTCGATTACACTTACAGACATATCCACCTGTTCTGTCATTTTGTCCAGATCTGCAATTACTTTTGACAGTTGAATAATTGAAGAGTTTTTTGCTCTAAGAACTATCGCATTTAGCTGTTCATCATATGAACACAGCTCACCCGGCAACAACAGTTTGGATAATGTCATTTCCATTTTTTTTGCGTCCGCAAATTTTAAAGGAATTGTCTTGCTCCCCAATTCATAATCGGAACGGACAATAACAACAGGAACTTTAGTTCTTCTTGCCGGGACAATTACTTTTTTGGCGGGAGCCGTTCGAAGTACAACCGGTTGTTTTGTCGGTTTTATTGCAGGTTCAAAGAACAATGCCTTTGAAAGAACAGGAGAAACGATCAGGACAAACATTACAATTGAAACAACAAGTATTTTCTTCACATTAAAACTCCAAAACCATTTTTACTTTGATCGTATTTTTATTTTGCACAACATCAACGGATTCAACATTGTAAGCTATCCCCATATCTGCCAGAGAATTCAGAAATACCCAGAAATTCGCATTTCTTGCTATGAAGTTTAGATTTGTCTTGACCTTACCATTGCTTATATAAGGTTTAAGATCGATTATCTCCATACTATTATCTTTGAACT
>CAZWKB010000019.1:0-3081 GCA_964633925.1 uncultured bacterium | reverse complement strand
TGAACTTCTTTTGTATCAAACCTGTAATATAGGCAGCTTTGTCATCGGGTGTTATCAGTCCCTTTTTTGAATAATCCCCTATCAATAACGTCTTCGAGCTGCTTTGTATCACGTCCGCTCCTGCAAGTTTCTTGATATTACTGATCTTTTCAAACTTCGCGTTGATATTGCTTTTGATATTGTGAGCGATCGTCTTGTCATATGCCAGTAAAACAGCTCCTGACAAAAGAATAAACACGCTCCATGCGATTATCACCTGTAAAGACTTGTTTTGCATATTATTCATTACCCTTTGCTAATGACAGAACAATTTCATACTCTGAAACAGGCATTGGATATCTGTCTGATTTTTTTAAATATGATAATTTTACATTTTCAAAGGCTTTACTCTTTTTTAAGGCCGACAGAAGAAGAGAAACCCCGTTTGTTTTATTGCCGCTTTCGAAAACACCTTTGATTATAAGAGCACTGGAAGATCTGTCATATTTCACATCCTGAAGATAAATATTCTCCGGCATCAAAGAATCAATTTCATTCATAGAATAATAGAATCTGTCTTTTTTTATCAGCACAGATTTTGATATAGCGGAATTATCAATTTTTTTTACGGCGTTTTCTAAATATCTAAGCTCGCTCGACATTCTGTTATCGCAATATAGAAGATAACTCAAGTTGCAGATAACCATTACCGCCATTACCATTGATACAGTCCATATATTTAGACAGTTCCTTATTCCATTGACAATACTATCCTTAAACTCTTTTGGAAGAAGCGATAATGAGGCTTTTTGTGAATTTGCGGCTCCTGCTGCGACTCTCATTGATGAAGGGATTGATGAAAGCTCATCATTTACAAAAATATAACCATTACTGTTTGACAAAAGCTCGAATTTTTCTTTTTCGCAAATGCAATAGGTCTTTTCGATATCAGATGTATCACCGATTATTTCCTTGTAATTTCTCTTCAGTTCTTTTATGGTCTCTAGTACAGCCTTGTCGCTGGGATCTTTTAGTTCTGCTGAAAAAGCTACCTCTTTGTCTTTAATTATGGTTATCACAGCGTTATTATTATCGACAAATACCAATGTATAGTTTTTATCTTTTATTGATGGAGTAGAATTTTTTATTGCTTCACAGGCAGGAACGATGTCAGATATTCTGACGCCGGTTCTTTTTATGTTCTTAACTATATCCGACACGTATTGAGCCGAAACTATACAAACAAAATATACGTTTCTGTTATCTGCCCCAAAATGGATTCGTTTATAGTCCATAACAATATCATCGGAAGAAATATTTACCTTTGAACCAAGCCTGGCGAGGATCTCATCATATACCTGATCATCTGGAACATGAGGAATAACAACTGTTTCATAAATAATATTTGTTCCTGATAATGACAGTGTTGCTTTGTTTGAAAAAATATAATTCTCTGCCATTCCGGAATATAAAGCATGAAAAACAGCATCTATCCTGCCGGCGGCATTATAATTTTGGCTAAAATATTTTACGGGAGAAACAAACTCACTAAGAGGTTTTGCCTCAAGAACATTAATAATTGTATCTCTAATATCAATACCAAGGACTAATTTTGACATGACTCCCTATCTGTGACTTTTGTAAAGTTCGAGGATCAACGGAACAGTATTATTATAACATTCACTTTTTAAGTTTGTATGGCAGGGGTATTTGAGGAAGTATTGTTTTTAACGCCTCAAATTCTTTTTTGCGTTCTTTCTTTCTCTCTTCCAGTAAAACCTTAAGCATCCCTTTAGAGCTTCCCCTAAATAGTTCTATTGGATCGTTTTTTCCTTTTGTTATCATGTGTTTTATCAATGACTATTTTACAAGTCATTCAACAGTGAGTCAAGGAGTTAGTTTTGTTTCAACCATTTCGAGGGTATCGTATATTTCTTTTGATCTTGCAATGACTTCCGGAGGCAGACCAGCGAGTTTTGCTACATGTATTCCATAGCTTTTGTCGGCAGTCCCTGGGACTATTTTGTGCAGAAAAGTAATATGGTCACCTTCTTCTTTTACTGCCACGTTCATATTTACTATGCCTTCAAATTTATCCGCAATTGTTGTCAGTTCATGATAATGTGTTGCAAAAAGTGTTTTTGCACCGATCTTTGTATGTATATATTCTGCAACTGCTCTTGCTATGCTCATTCCGTCAAATGTTGCAGTTCCTCTTCCTATCTCATCAAGGATTATTAAACTGTTTTTTGTGGCATTGTTGATAATATTTGCAGTTTCAAGCATTTCCACCATAAAAGTTGATTGGCCTGCATAAAGATCATCAAAAGCCCCAACACGCGTAAAAATTCTGTCTATAACAGGGATCTGCGCCGACTTTGCCGGTACAAAGCTGCCAATCTGCGCCAATAACACTATTAAAGCAACCTGCCTCATATATGTAGACTTCCCTGCCATATTTGGACCTGTTATTAAAACAAACCTGTTCTTCTCTCCCATATCTGTATCATTTGGAACAAACAAGTGGTGACCAATGGTATGTTCTGATACTGGATGGCGACCGTCCTTAATGATTAGAGAAAATCCCTAATCCCAATTACCAAATCCCAACGAGGGGTCGCTTTGCGACATATTTAATATCGTAGGTTTAGTGTAGTTTTCTGCTACTGCAACTGTTGCCAGTGACAATAAAGCATCTATATTTGCAATGGAAGATGCAATAATCTGAAGTTCTTTTGTATGTGTTGCGATTTTATCTCTGATCTGACAAAATAGTGTATATTCCATTTCTTCTACTCTGTCCTGCGCATTCAGTATCATTGATTCTTTTTCTTTTAATTCCGGAGTTATATACCTTTCACAATTCACTAGTGTTTGTTTTCTAATATAATCCATAGGAGCGTATTGTGCGTTTATCGCTGACAGCTCAATATAATATCCAAATACTTTGGTAAAGCCTACCTTAAGTGATTTGACCCCTGTTCTTTTTCTCTCCTGATCTTCAAGGCTCGATATCCATTCTTTCCCGCTCAGTGAAGCATCTTTTATTTCATCAAGCTCTTTGTTATAACCTTTTTTTAGCAGACCGCCCTCTTTCAGTCC
>CAZWKB010000018.1:20879-34215 GCA_964633925.1 uncultured bacterium | reverse complement strand
AGAGGGACAAGGGGGCAAATAGAAAAGAAAAAGGAAAGTAGGAAAGGAAAGAGAGTAGAAGAGAGATAGGAAAGAGGCGGAAAAAGCGGAGCGATGAGATTTTGTGCCGATGCGAAGGGAAAGAGAAAGTAACTTTGGGAAAAGCCTATTCTAGAGCTAAAAAGAGAGTCTGGCGGTGTTTTGTTAAACGGATAAATACTAAGCGAAGTTAGGAAAAATGTTAAGAGGAAAAGACAAAACGGAGCAATTTTCTTTTTTTAAGATAATTTCATCAGCTGCAATTTAAAATCTAAACAGAATGCAAATCAATTGGATCAACTGAATTTACAACAAATGAACGAACAGTTCATTCAGCAATATTCACAATACAGAATGCAACAGAATAATAAAGAATAAAACTGCGCAATATAAAAAGGAATAATAATTCAATAGAACAGCTAATAATGCAGCTATAAAGGCAGTAGAAACCTGTACACAAGAAGAGTAACTATATATAGTTCCTGTTTATGGGAGGTTCCTACCCCAGATCTAAAGCCTTCCAATATCGCATTTCTTATTGCCATGAACAGTATTAGGGATAATAATACTGAATGTTCGCTGACCGGAGGTCATCGCCATTGTTTTTTCGTTGCGAACTTTCGTCCGCGGCAAATCAAAATTATTATCAACCCCGTTCATTGGTCTGCGGCATTTTTTTGGGTGGGGGCAAAAAAATGCCTAGCTTTTATAAAGATCAGGCAAGTTGATTTATAATCTTGGTAGATTCGCGTCTTTTGAGGAAACAACAATTTTGTCAGCAGGAACCGTCCAGTCAATATTCAGCGTCTTATCATCATATCTGACCCCGCCTTCGCTTTCTTTTGAATACCAATTATCCACCTTATAAGCAAATATGGCTTCTTCGCTTAAAACTATAAAAGCATGGCCAAACCCTTTTGGGAGAAAAAGTTGTTTTTGATTTTCTGCACTCAGTTCAACAGCTACATGTTTGAGGAATGTTTCAGAATCCGATCTTAGATCTACAGCAACATCTAACACCTTTCCTGAAATAACTCTTACCAATTTTGATTGAGCAAACGGAGGTTTTTGAAAATGTATCCCTCTCAAAGTGCCATATGTTGATTTCGATTGATTGTCCTGAATAAAATCAATATTACCAATGTTCAGGTCAAATTCTTTTTTGTTATAGGATTCGAAAAAATAACCTCTGTCATCGTTAAACACCCTTGGCTCAATGATGTAAACACCTTTAATTTCGGTTTCTGTAAATTTAGCCATTATACGTGATAGGTAACCCCTTTTTTACTCCAGAGATCTTCAAGGCTATATGACTGCCTGGCTTCTCGTCCAAGAATATGAACAATAACATCGAAAAGATCCAGAACTAACCAATTAGAATCCGTTCTGCCTTCCCATCTTGGAACAGAAATATTGTTTTTACTCAAGACCTCATCTATTCCGTCTGCAATTGCCCTAAAATGTGGAGTTGAAGTTGCAGTGCAAACGATTATTGCATCAGCTATTGAAGATTCTTCATTGATATTTATTACCTCAATATTTTCGGCTTTCTTATCTTCCGCACCCTCAACGATAAGATCGATAAGACTTTTTTCGACACTCTTCTTTACGATCTTTTTTACCGACACTTTCTTCGTCGGAGATTTCTTTGAAACTACTTTCTTTTTTGCCTTTTCCATAATTATTGCCCTTCGTTCTCGTTTCGTCTAAAATACTTTTTTACTACTTTTTCTATTAATGCATTGTCGGGCTGTAGATAATATATGCCGTTTATCTTTGTTCCTGTTCCTGGAAGCGAAACAAGCGCAATATTTGCATTTTCGTAAGATTCTCTTACAACTGACGCCATAGAAAATATCTGAGAACTGTATAAATTTGTTTCAACGCTTCCCATAAGATCCATGATCACAGCATATATTTGAACAAAGTTTTTTGATTTTATTATTTCCGAAGCAACCGCCTGAAGGAATACTTGTTGTCTCTTAATTCTGCCAAAATCCCCCGCAGCATCATGCCTGAATCTTAGATATCCAATAGCCTGCTTACCGTTCAGTCTTTGCCTCCCAGGCTTAAGGTCAATGAACAGACCTCCTGCATAATCGACATAATACAACCTTTCGTCTACATCTATGGTAACCCCGCCTATTTTGTCAATGAGCTCTTCCAGTTTATTGATATTGACCTTGATATACTTATCGATCTTCACTCCCAAAAAGTTTGAAGTAGTTGAGCATGCTAGTTCAGGTCCTCCATAAGCATATGCATGATTAATTTTATCAAGTTTCATCCCGGGAATAACAACCAAAGTATCCCTTGGAATTGAGACAATAGTAACTGCTTTTCTGACAGGATTTACATTGACGACCATTATGGCATCTGTTCTTTTTGCACCAGGAGTTGCATCAACCCCCATCAATAACACATTCATTTCTGGAATGGATATATCCGTCGGGGTAAGAGTAAAAAGCATTTCAAAGATCGAGAGCCTGCTCAATATGAAAGAAGTAAAGAATCCCAAAAATGCAGACGAGATCATTAGAGAAAGGACAAGTACAACAACCCATCTTTTCCAAGCTGCTTGAGTTTTATTTGTTTGCGTCATTTGTTAAATAATAGTCCCTAGTTACGATCGTTCTAATATGAACAGGAAGATTTCTCTTCCTCAAATATTTTATCATTTCTTCAGCAATTAGTGTAATTGCTCCATTTATATCCGTCTTTGCAACTTTCCTAATCTTCTTCAATCCACGATACTTTCTTCCAGGTTCTATATGATCTGCAACATAAACAGCTTTTTCAATATTGCACATTCTAGGCCTTCCAAAAGTGTGGTTTTTAATAGCTAGCAGTATCGATCTGTCTTTAATAGCAAAACTGTGCTCCGCTAAATATTCGCTTATTTTACCGTGAAGAAGTTTTGGGGATTCTTTCATGAACAAATCTATCTTGAGATGTTTTTCTCTTGCAAACTCAAGCATTTCTGCTTCATCAATCATTTTTGAAATATCATGCAATAAGCTTGCGATCGCACATTTTTCTTCATCGTATCCAAATCGCTTGGCAATCTCCCGAGCGGTAGATTCCACTGCAATACTATGTCCGTACAATCCTGACGTTAGAATTTTCTTTATTTTTTTTCTAATAATGACTGCATGCATAAAACAATTTTACTACACAGATGCCATGCTATAATAATTTTGCTTTATGAAAAAAATCACCGCGGTTATTCTTGCAGCAGGAAAAGGGACCAGAATGAATTCTGATCTCCCAAAAGTCTTACATAAAATTTGCCAGAAACCTTTACTCTTCTACGTTTTATCATCTGTACAAGAGTTAGGAATAGGCACTCCTTATGTCATTATCGGCTATCAAGCCCAGAAGGTAATTGATTCGTTTAAAAATGAGAACATTGAATTCGTATTACAAAAAGAACAGCTGGGAACAGGACATGCAGTAATGCAGGCCGAACCACATTTCTTCAATAAGGAGGAAACGGTTCTTGTTCTTAACGGGGACATGCCCCTCATCACATCATCCATACTTCAAGATCTGATAGATGCTCATGTAAAAAGCAAGGCCTCTGCAACTGTATTATCGGCAAAACTTGCAGATCCGACAGGATATGGAAGGATCATAAAAAGCAAGAACGGGGATCTTGAAAAGATTGTTGAACAAAAAGACGCATCTCTTGGTGAATTAGCAGTAAACGAAATTAATACCGGAACGTATTGCTTTGAAAGCAAAGATCTTTTTGGATCTCTTAAAGAGATTTGCCCTGAAAACTCTCAACACGAATATTATCTTACAGATGTGATGCAAATCCTTAGAAAGAATAACAAAAAGGTCTCTGCGTATTGCATGGAAGATTCTGCCTGTGCGCTTGGAATTAATACTACGGATCAATTGAAAACCGCCGAAAAAGTGCTCGAAAAACGAAGATCATAATGTGTTATAATCTATAACACGAATGAAAAGAATATTATCTTTCTCCAGTGATCCATTATTTAATAGCGCCATAGAAGAGCAGCTCAAAGACACCCATTATGTTCAATCTGCCAGCGATTTGCATTTTACAATTGAAATACTAAACAAGGATTTTTTCGACGCCATTATTGTCGATAGCGACAGCCAACCTCTTGACGGGATCGATGTATTCAAGACGATAAAAAGAACATTCCCAAGGGTGAGAGCTATTCTCTTCTCTAACAAAGGAGATATTTCAGAAGCTGTGACCGCAACAAAGTTAGGCGTAATGGATTTTTTACCAAAACCCGTTACTAGAGAAAAACTACTTCAATCCATAGAAAAGATCTCTCAACCAGAATATCTTTCAGGAGTAATATTAAGACCTCACGATAACAGTGAATGGCTCGAAGGGATCAGCACAAAGGTGCAGGAACTTTTTTCTTCTATCGAAGAGTCTTCATATAGCAGCAAAGATGTTCTTCTTGTTGGTCCCGCAGGCATACCAAAAAGGACACTTGCACAAATGATCCACAACAACAGCCTTAATAGAAAAAGACGTTTTGTAGAATTATCTTTGTCTTCATTTGAAAAAGAATCTTCAGAAATAATGTTCTGGACAACCATCAAAGAACTATTATCAGAAAACCCGACCGACACAAGATTTGACAGTCAATCTTGCGGAACAATATTTCTAGACGATTTTGATCTGTTGCCTGCTCATTTTCAATTTAGTATCCTTGAGTATTTAAAAAGCAGAGGGACACAGACAGATAGAACAGCAAGAATAATGCTTGGAGTCAATAACGGGGCAACCATTTCTAAGTATGACAGTGAAGGAATTATACACAGTTTTATCAAAATAGACATAGTTCCTCTTTGTGAAAGAAGAGAAGACATCCCTGCAATAGTGAATTCTTACATAAATAATTTATCGCGAAAATATAACAAAGCCATAAAGGGAGTTTCCTCAGATGCCATGAACTTTTTTATGGTATATGACTGGCCCGGAGATTACCTTGAACTGGAAGCAATCCTAAGTTCGGCTGTATTGAAAGCTGATAGCGATTTCCTACAGTTATCAGATTTTTCAATTGATTTTAAAATGATAATTGATGTTACCTTAAAAAAAGTTCTGCTCAAAGGAGATTGGAAATTAACTTCTGCGCAAGAAGCTTTCATGAAAAGAGTTTTGGACATAGTAATAAAATTTAGTAAAGGTGACGTGGAAACAGCCTCGACACTGTTGGACTTACCAAAAACTGTGATTGAAGAAAAAATCAAACATTACGGAATAAAAATATAGCCCCACGGGGAATCGAACCCCGACCGTTTGCTTGAAAAGCAAATGTCCTAACCGTTAGACGATGGGGCCATACTTTTTTATTATATCATTATTTTAGCGATTGATTACTTACAGAAAATCCAAGAAACCTCCTGAAGTATCCGGAAATCTCCAGTTGATACTGTTTCCGCCATCACTGTTGGTAAAGTTTGACGCATCAATAACTTCATTGAATCCGGGTGTTCCGGCATTCGAATATGAAACATTTACATTAGATATAGCCTGCGATACACCTGTCCCGCTTACATTTAAGTACCATTGCTGATCGGCTATGGACGGGGCCAGAGTCAAAGGCTGATAATTGCTGCCCTGCAACAATAGGCTTCCGCCTGCCAGTATTGATTGCGTTTTGTCAGATTCAAAAAAAACTGTTCTGGCATTTGTCGCAGTAATTGATAGCTTTTGCCAACTGTTGTCTCCATATATGGTTTGAGCGCTTGCTCCGTCAAAAGTCACTATTCCATTGCGCGCAGTAAACGTACCATTATTTATCCAGTCCCCTTTGACAGCAATTGAATAACTATTCGCACCGGTATCTAAAGTACTTTCTATGCTTATAGATCTGTTTATGGTCACATCAGCTCCAAGCGTTTTTGTTCCGGTCCCGGAAATCTTTATATTTTCATATTCCGGAATTGCTGACAAAACCTGTGCCCCGGATGCATTGAAACTGACCGTGTTATCGGAAGCAGAGGCATCAAGAAGAGCAGTTATAGCAGCTCCCGTTTTTGATATATTTAATATCGCTCCGGCTTCTTGTGAAAAAGTCCCTGTACCTGCAATATCAGTTACAATAGTAAGGTCTGAATTATTGCTTAAAATTAATGGGGCAGGCACAGTTATAGCCCTTATTGTCCATGGATCAGAACTAAACAATCTTTGTGAATTCGTATCAAAAGTATAAAGCCCTGTTCCACTGTTAAATGTTCCATAATTTGTTAATCCATTTCTCATTGTGACCGCCTCATTGCCGGTATTGTTCCATGTTCCGCTGCCGCGGATGATAACAGGTCCGGAAAAAGTCTGCGTCCCTGTTGTTGATGATATGAGCAATGTGCCGAATATATCAGTTGTCCCTGCAACGGTCGTGGTGTTAGAGCTGTTGACCGTTCCGCTTAAAAGTGTAAGATCCCCATTACATGTCACTGCTGTATTTTGCACTGCAGTTTGTTCATCAATATCTATCACAAGATTAAAATATGTCCCTGTTTTTATTGTAGTCCCCGATGTTTTATTAAGATACCTGACAGTATTCGGATTAGCGCTGCAAAGCATATTGCCCGAAGTTGCCAAAAAAGAAGGCCCTTTTATATCTAAAAAAGAACCCGCAGCATTGACCCAGCTCGGAGCTGTTACTCCGTCCAGTATTGCTTCCACCGTAACGATACCGTTGTTTGTCGTATCAGCCGCTCCTCCGTTTAGAATCACATTTTGTAAAAAAGTTAAGGTTGCCGATACAGGTATTGTTTTTGCATTTGTTACCGTTACAGGAATGTTAATGATCCCTGATCCCGATATTTGCCTGGACGCCCCGCTCAATGCCAATGTATTGCTTCCTGATATTGTTCCATCCGCTATAAGATCTAAAGCAACTCCCATTATATATGCAGAACATTCAAATGTTGTTCCCGATTTTACATTAAGGATCCCTGTTATAGATTCATTTGCTCCCAAACTTTTTGTCCCCGTATTTGATATAGACAAGTTTACATAATTTAGATCGGCAATCGCTTGATCATTACCCAAATAATCTACTGTCGATCCGGTAAGCGTTATCGTCTCAAAACCCGAATAATTATCTGTAAAAACCGGAGCGTCAACATTCACTGTCCCATTGACTGTTAAAGCATTAAGGGCTCCATTTCCTGTCATTGCTTGACCGTTAGGCGCAAGCATTACAGGCGAGCTGACGGTAAGATTGTTCAGTACAGAAGATTCTCCTGCCAGAGTCTTTACTCCAGCTCCTGAGAGAATTAAATTGCCATATGACAAATCAAGTATTTCTTGATCATCGCTCATTGCATAATTTGCAGTTGAATTTGAGTTAAATGTTCTTATGCCAAACCCGGGATATGAGGCTTCAAAGCTGGCCATTGGCACATATAAATAGCCGGAAATATTCATCGACGCATTTATTGAACCTGTGAGTTTATTCACATCTGGAGTAAATGTCGAACCTGATGCAACAATAAAAGACCCATTTACAAAAGCATCTTCAGTAAGGGTTTTTGTTGATGCGCCTGTAATAGAAAGATCCTGATATTGCCCATAATAAACTTTCTGTGCTGTTGCTGCTGCATATTCTATTGTTGTAGCAGAAGATAATGTGTAAGTATTAAAAGCAGGCAATATTGCGGCGGCAGTTGTTAGTCTGTATCTGCCTGATATCATCTCAAGATTTGAATTGCCTATTGGCTCAACGCTTTGCCCTGTATCAGTGAAAATGCTACCTGCGGCTTCATCCCCTATTACCAGTTTATTGAATCTCGTGGTACCCACACCCAGAGACGCCCCCGTAGTATAAGGATTATTAACTTTTAATATTTGATAGTCCATAACTTTTATTGTCTGCGCAGCAGTAGAATTATGATTTACAATATTCCCTGGGGCTGTTGCATCAATATTTGCAGTAACAGAAGCCCCTGTTTTCTTGATATTCAAAACTGCTCCTGCCTCTTGCGACAAAGTCCCTGTCCCTGCAATATTGGTAATAATTGAAAGATCAGAATTGTTATATACGACTATCCCATCTGCTATTGACATACTAGTTATAGTCCAAGGCGCATTTGCATTTAACCTTTGGTCATTAGTATCAAATGTATAAAGCCCCGTCCCGGAACTGAACGAGCCATTATTAATTATCCCACCCTGTATCGTATACGAGTCACTACCTGAGCTTGTCCAGCTTCCTTCATTTATGATAAGACCCGCAAATGTATTTACTCCGGTAGTAGAAGAATCGTTAATTGTCCCACCTGACTCGATAGTGGTGATCGCATTATTTGTGAAATTTAAAGTGTTAAGATTCAATGTCCCGTTTCGAACGATCAAACCACCTGTTGACTGAATTATTGTAGCAGCACCAAGAGTTGCCGTAAGACCAGGCTTATCGATAATAAGTTTTTCATACGTTGACCCTCTCACTATCTGCCCCGTCGTTGCACTATCATAAATTACAGTGCTTCCGCTTTCTGCAAAATTTACAGTTGTTGTTGTAATGGTTGAGCCCGCATAATATAAAGTGTTTCCTGCGCTAAGAATAAAAGTCCCTGTCCCTGCAAGCCGACCGGCAGCTGTACCGTTAAAGTCTAATGTGGTATTGCATGTAAGAACTATAGGCGTCGGAACTGTTGCAATACCTTCGAAAGTGATAGTTTGAGTCCCATTAAGCTCCTGAGTATTTGTGTTGAATGTATAGGTTCCAGTCCCTGAATAAAAAGAACCATGATTTGTTATCCCCCCACTTCTCAAAGTCTTGGCGGCTGTCCCTCCATTAAATATTCCATAATTGGTTATGCCTCCGGCAATAGAAAAAATGCTTGTCCCGCCATTAAAAGTCCCATAATTAAGAATTCCGCCATTATTTATTGTTATTGTTTCACCGACAGCCCCTGTCAGAGTGCCGCCGGATTCTATTGTGATAGGTCCGTTAAAAGTCTTTGTCCCTGTCGTGCTTGTTGTAAATGTCAGAGTGCCGCCGTCTTTGATTGTTGTAGGCCCATTAACTGTGATGTTAACTCCCCTAACATCCAGAGTTCCGGCATCGATTATCATAGACCCTGTACTCTGTATAGTACCACCGGCTATTTGTGGCGATTGCGAAGGAGTATCAATAATTAGATTTTCATAGATAGTGCTTCTTATTGTTTGTAAAGTTGTAGCACTGTTATAAACAACGGTATTGCCGACAGCAGTTGAATTAAAAGTAGTAACTGTATTTGTCGATCCCTTGTAATACAATGTCCCTGTTGCAGAATTGATAAATGAACCCGTCCCTGCAAGCTGCCCCGCTGCAGTTCCGGTCATTTCTACAATCGTATTGCTAGTCAAAGCGATAGCAGTTATTGTAAGAATACCGCCAAATGTTAATTTATTTGATCCTCTGAATTGCTGTGCGGTTGTTGTAAAGGTATATGTTCCTGTTCCACCTTCGAACGTTCCATTATTTGTTATTCCGCCTCTTAACGTTACTCCTTCTCCAATTGGGTTATTCCATCGCCCCCCATCATCAATAATTATTTCTCCTATGAAAGTTTTTGTTCCTGTAGTATTCGTCGAAAGAGAAATTGTCCCCCCATTATTAATCTTGGTAGTTCTATTCACATTGAGAGTAACTCCTGTGATATCAAGGGTTCCTGTTTCAACAGTAATATTTCCGGTGATCGTTGTAGTTCCCGCAAGAAATTGAACTCCTCCGGAAGTGTTTGAAATGACAATATTGTTATATGTTGTATAGACCCCCATTGTCTGAGCAACACTTCCATTAAATATTATTTGACCAGTTCCTGAAGTCGTTAAAGTACCTCCACTTGCCAAATTACCGCCTATCTTTATTGTGCTTGCTCCAGTTGATATCAATCTTGCTTGAGCAGCAGTGCCTGAAAAAGCAATATTGCCGCTTACTTCAATCGTTCCAGTGCTGACACTGACTGTACAAAATCTGCTCGCAGTTGCACTCCCTGGAATCGTAAGGCTTGCCGCCTTTAATATTCCCGAACCAACAGCAATCGTTGAAGTAATTACACCAGCAGATGGAGCATTCATTGTCACAGCTCCTCCTACATTCAATGTAATACCAGTATTAATGTTTACGGCATTGTTTGTAGCAGGAGCATTTAAAGTTAGACTTGAGCATGCCGCATCAACTGTTACGGTTACTGTATGGCCAGTTAAAATTACTGCTGTTGCCCCTGCCGTTGGAACAATTCCTCCTGTCCATGTAGCAGGATTATTCCAATTGCCCGATATCGCAGAATTAATTGCATCTGCACTGGAGGAGAAAATAAAAAAACAAGAAATCAACACAGTTAAAGAAAGTAAAGTTTTTGAAATAAAGCGCTTATTCAATTTAATAGCCTTTAGAATATGCTATAACATCCCAAACATTATCAGTCAGATTATAGATCGCACCAATATAGTCGGTTTTACCTGCAGCAGTAGCAGTAGTATATGATATTGTCGATCCAAATCTAAAGCATCCTCCGCCGGTAGTCGTTAATGTCAGGGAGCGACTAACTCCGGCAGAATTTGTCCATCGCCAGATACATTTTTGTCCGTTTGTTGGATTTGTTGGAATGCCAAGAATTCTGTCCACAGCACTTGAAACTGTAAATACATTGCCAAGAGAAGCATTTGTAGCAATTGTTGCTGCATCAGTCAATGCCACGGTTTTTGTCCCTCTAACTACAGGCCCAGTGATAACAGATCCGTCAGAAATGGAAATATTTGTTAATTGCGAACCATTCCCAAAAAATTTTCCGGTTGATATTTCGATCGAGGCTCCAGAGGTTCCTAAGGTTATATTGCCCATTACTTCCAAACTTCCTGTTCGAGCAGCAAATACCGATGACGACATTAGGAAACTTAAGGATATTACTGCTGAGAATACGTAGAAGTAGCGGTTTCTCATATTATGAACATTATATAAAAAAAATAGGCACATTGCTATGTGCCTATTTTTAAAAACGTATTAAACAGGATCTACTTCATTACAATTGCTTTCCAGCCTGCACCTACTGTATAGCTGGATAAATCTAGAGTTACAGTATTATCGTCGGTCAATGTGATGCTGTCTGGCCAAATCATCTGGTTTGCCGCGTCATATACTTCAACCTTTACATATGTTTCACCGAGATTGTGAGCAATTGCTACAGCAGCTCCACCAACAGAGAATTGTACAACAGCTCTCTTTGTGGCAACCAGCATTGTTCCACCAAATGGCAATTTAATACCGCCAGCAGTTGATTCAATTGTTCCAGAAGTTCCAATAATTGTTGACCCTGATATAGTTCCTGATGTTATTGCCGATCCTGAAACTTTTCCTGCCGTTGTTATTGAATTTAATTTGTCGTCTGAAATACTTCCTGCCAGCTTATCATTGGTAACTGCACCAGCTCCGATCTCATCAGTAGTCACTGCACCGGCACCGATCTTTGCAGTGGTTACTGCTCCAGCTGCCAACTGAGCTGCTGTTATTCCCAATGCTTTCACCTTTATTGTATCGCCTTCTCTTGTTGTTGTTGAATCATCGCCGCCTATTGACAGAACAGAACCCCCGACTCCTTGAATCAAACCATCAACGTATGACTTGTTTACAGCTTCTCCCGATGCTACTGGAGTTCTCAGATTGATGATAGATTTATTGCTGCTCATATCGATATCGCCCTGAGGTTCCAAGATACCTGTTTTTAACGCAAAAGCAGGAGACGCAACCATGACCAAGGCAAGCAAGAGGCCAATGGGCAACAACATTTTAAAAAGTTTCACTATTTCTATTTCCCCTTTCAAGGTTAATTACAAATATTCTATTCCCACAGCGGACATTTGTCAATTATTTTTTTTGAAACTTTTATTTCGTGATAACAACAGACCATGTGCCGACAATTGGGACATAGCTTCTCAAATCAACATTTACATTGTTTTCGTCAACAACGACAATATCATCAGGAAATAAGCTGCTTCCATTATTATCAAAAACATTGGTTTTGATAAATCGCGAGTTGAGATTATGCGCGACAGACAATACACCTGAAACAAGATCGTCATTGGTAAATGTGGAATTGTTACCTGGAGTTGATGGAGGAGTTGACCAAATTAGTTTTGTCCCATCCCAAAATAACGACTGATCTTTTGCCGGAGTATTTCCTGCATTTATTTTTGCTGCCGAAACAGATTTTGCCGCCATCTTTGCTTCTGTTATTGCCTCATCAGACACTATTGTTTCAAAGTTTGTGGAATCTGGAGGATTGGCGATCTCCACTCTGAGATATCTCAGAGGCTGTGAAAAAACCGGAGCGGTTATTGGCAAAACATCCCCTACCCTTACTGAAAAAACCCCGTTTGATACTCTTATTGCAGGTCTCTCCTCTGGCCCCCAAACTGTTATGGCCGCATCTGCATCAGCACAAATTGAAAATCTCATATTGAATAGCCCTGTCAACGGGCCCCCATCTTTATCTGTCAATCTTCCCTCATACGAAAGAGTAGTAGGAGTGGCAGCAAATACACATGACATAAAAAGCACTGAAAAGAAAATAATAAATTTTTTCATTTTTTTATTCTACTACGATTTCACCGGAAAATCCCTTCTTTTTTAGTTCTTCTAATAGAAATTCTGCTCTGCTTCTGTCAAAAAAAGCTCCAGTTTGAACTATGTAGTTCGTTTTATTAACTTTTCTTGTTAAAACATCAAAACCATTCTCCGACATATACGATGCAAGCCTATCAGCTTCGTATTTATTTTTTTGTTTGCCTGCCAAGACTTTATAAATTTTCCATGACACCTCTTTGTAATTCTTAACTACAGCAGGAGCAGCTTGAACTTCGACGACTGGAGAAACTACTGAAGCAGGAACAGCCTGAGCATCGGGGACTTCGTTTTTATACTCTTCATCTTCCACATTTCTGGACGGCATAAAATCAGGCTGATAAGAAACGGATATAAAATGAGCCGGGGTCAAAGATTGCTCTTTATAGATCTGATAGGCATAATCTAGCCTTAAATTGTCCAAATACAATCCGGCGCCAAGGGTTATATTATTTGATGGCATACTCCCTGCACTCGGCACCTGATTGATCCCTCCCCTCAGAACTAAATATTTGAACGAATATTCAGCTCCAAGATGCATAACAGCAGGATATGTTCTTGTTGGATAAATATCAGCATCAAGAGCGATCATAAGATTTTCATCCCATGCACGAATCGCCGTACCAGCTTTTAATATCATAGGAATTTCATCTTTTGCACCGGAAGACCAGTTTATCTTGCTTGAAGTAAAGTTTTGAATATTT
>CAZWKB010000018.1:13838-20869 GCA_964633925.1 uncultured bacterium | reverse complement strand
TGCACCAAAACTGATCCAGCTGTCATGTCTATAAAGGATACCAAGATCCAGATTGAATCCATTTCCAATGTTGTTAATTGTTCCTGGAAATTCCTTTTGAAATATTTTGACATTCGTACCAAGATATAATTTCTTGTTCTTATCGGTCAAAGGAAATTCATTTGCATACGACAGAAGATACAACCTATCAGAATAATCAAAATATGTCATCCCCGTCACTGTAGGTGAAGGGATATTACTTGTACTCGTAGAGATACTGGAAAAAGCAAAATTACCGTAATCAGTATTTTTGGAAAGAGAAAAAAGAAAATACGGGAGATCTCCTTCAAACAAAGAAACATACATGCTTGTAAGACTGAACGATTTTATCAATGCCAGTCCTGCAGGATTCATAAAAGGAGAATTACCGTCATTGGCAACGGCAACAAAAGCTTTCCCCATTCCTAAAGGACGTGCACCGACCCCGACCTTTAAAAGATCTTCTGTATACGTATAATCGGATGCAATGCATGATGATGCAATTATTGCGCAAAACATAATCGCAATACCAATTAATAAAAAAACATTCGAATTGATTTGTCGTACAGCCATGCCATGGCATGGCTCTACATTATTCATCATCTGCTCACCCCAATCCTTCCTTTTGCCAAAACTTTACCTGTTGATCTTTCAATCACACGGCAGAAATATATGCCGTTCGCTGACATTTCACCAAATCCGTTGGTCCCATCCCATTCTACGCTGTTATCCCCCTCTTTGCCTCCATTGGCTCCAGCCATAAATTCACGTCTCCAAACCAGCTCAGTAGAAATATTAAACAGGAAGATTGAAACGTCTTCATCCTTTTCAAGAGCATAGACAAGGACCGTTTTTTCTTTTGCCGGATTAAATGGGTTTGGATAATTAATTAGACTGCCAAGTTGCGCCAAAGTATTAATTGTAAAGCCGTTCAATATTGTTGCTGCGGTCTTATCCATGTTTGTCACCACAACATTCCATGCACCTGTTCCCTTTCCTGTCAGATCAAGTTTGCAAGTAATTTTTGAATTTGCATCGATAGAACTAACAACTCCTAGAATTTCCTCTCCATTTTTCGTCAACTTAACCGTTGCCCCTGCTGCAAAATCGGCTCCCATTAATGTTGCTTCAACAACACCGGTGTTATATCCCTCGTTAGGATCTATAGAAGAAAGGACTATGGTAAAAGGAGTGTAGATTGTCGGAATGAAGCCCTGACTAACATCATAACTTTTGCTGCCCGTTCTGCCGGCATCTATATTTTTTACGACCGAAAGAACCATATAGGCTTCTGTAGATCCGACATTTTCAGAAGTGATCCCTATCATCTGGCTAGCCATCTTAAAAATTGCTGAAGGAGTTGTTATAGAAAAATAAGCAAGCATAGGAGCCAGATACAGGACAATAATAAAGTGCCAGTTCTTTCTCAGATACTTTTTAAAGTCGTGTGCTCTAACGCCATACTTTCTTATAAACGCGTATACTCTTCCCATTTTATTTACTCACACTATATATTAAATGCGAAATGGGTGTCAAGCAAACTCGGGAGAAAGGATCTCCTCAATATCTTGTTTTGTAAGTTTGTGAGGGCTGTTCAAGCTGTCTTCCATAATGTTATCGAACAGCCTTTGTTTATCTTTTTGCAAATTTAGTATCTTCTCTTCTATTGTCCCGCGACAATAGAATTTATAAACAAACACATTCTTGCTCTGCCCGATACGATGAGCCCTGTCCGTTGCCTGATTTTCTACAGCAGGATTCCACCACGGATCAAAATGCATAACATAATCGGCCTTTGTCAAAGTCAATGCAGTCCCTCCAGCTTTCAAGCTGAGAAGGAACACCGGATGCTTACCGTGTTGAAAAGTTTCAACCAATTCCTGACGGTTTTTAGTCGCTCCATCCAAATACAAATATTCAATTTTTTGCTCATTAAGCCATTTTTTAATATATGAGAGCATAGAAGTGAATTGGCTAAAAACAAGGACTGAATGGTTTTCATCAACGGCCTCCTGAAGGATCTCTTTAAATGCCTCAAATTTTCCTGACATCATATTGTCAAATTTTTTATCAAATACAAGACCGGGATGATCACAAATCTGACGCAGTTTCGTCAGGGCCGAAAAAATATGAATGTAGGAGTTTTGCAGTCCCTTATTATCTATCTTGTCAAAAATATCTTTTCTGACCAAGTCAAGGGTATGCAAATAAACTTTTTTCTGATCTTCTGTCATATCACAAAATATCGGTATCTCCGTTTTTAATGGCAGCTCCTTTTCAACTTCGCCTTTCAAACGCCTAAGCATAAAGGGTTTTATCTTGTCTTTTAGAATTCCCAAAGATAACATGTCCCCATCTTTTTCAACAGGATTTTGATACATGTCCTTAAAATATTCTGTTGACCCCAGATACCCCGGCATAACAAAATGAAAAATAGACCATAGATCACTTAATCGATTTTCAAGAGGGGTCCCTGTCAGAACAAGCCGCCTTTCACTATTTGCACTAAAGAGCGCTCGTGCTCTTTTTGAATTTTGATTTTTTATAAATTGTGCTTCATCAAGTATTAGGTATTTAATGTTAAGTGCTCGGATCTGTTCAATATCCCTTGTAAATATTGCATAGCTGGTAAGATACAGCTCGTTATCAGTAAATTTTTCATAAATAGGGCCTCTATCATTTCCGTCAATCACTTTCACTTTAAAATCAGGGGTGAATTTCTTTATCTCCGCCAACCAACTTCCAACCGCAGATGTGGGAGCAACAACCACGCATTGTCCCATTCCGCTTTTTTGTTTTAGCCTCTTTAAGAACACCAACGTCTGTAATGTTTTCCCAAGCCCCATATCATCACAAAGGACCCCAGACAAGTTGTGATCGTGCAAAAACTCCAGCCATGACACTCCTTCTTTTTGATAATTTCTAAGTAAACGTTCTGTTTCGTTGGAAGGGATAATTTCTTTAATCCCCATAAAAGCTTTTAACTTTGCGATAGTTTCTTCAACAACAGGAGGAATCTCCAAACTTTTTATCTCCTGAAGGTGCCTCCACATCCCCATTACCTGGAAAGCGGATATTTGAGTCCCCTCTTTTGAGGTTCCCAAAAAACTTGAACCAATAAAATAAGCGATCGAAATAGAATCCCTGAGCTCGTCCGACAAATGAATCCATTTGCCTTCTTTGTTCATGATATATTTTGGTTTTTTGCGGAGGATCTCTTGAATTATTTTCTTGCTCAACGTTTTCTTAAGATCTTTTGGGACCTCAAACTTAAAATCAAACCAGTTCGAACTGTCCGATTCCTTTAGACTTGCTTTAAAATGCAGGTCGCTTCTAAAATCATAAAAAGACAGGTCTTTTTTTATCTTCCAATCTGAAGAAAAGGTTGGCAATTTTTCGAATAAAAAATTAAGTGCTTCGTCAAACTGAAAAAGCTGAGCATTTTTATTGGTGTTACCGAAAACTTTTTTGGCAACACTTCTTTCAAATTTGTTATCCCTCTTTACAGGCTTGCCCTTGCTGACAAAGATGTCTGCCCTCGCATTAGAATCAACTATCCAGTTGCCATAATCAAACGATATAGAGACCTTTAGAATAGCCTCGTTTTTCTTAAACCTATCTTCAGACAAGACAATAACAGGTTTTGGGGTAATTGGAATTATGGCCGTTGCAGGATTTTCATCAAACCCTTCTAAGATATACTCTTTCTCAAAGATTCCCCTTGCTTCATTCACTAGCAAGCTATGTGCAAACCCTCCTTGCTCAACATCAGAAAAATAATGTACAAGAGGAGAATGAGGAAGAAGAAGAACTCCTTCAGTTGAAAAATACATCCCTTTAACAGGATCTTGTGAAGCTTTTTCTAAGTGATCTGGATCTTTAAAGATCGAGACCTCTGAATCTTCCTCTTTCTCTAAGTTTTCAAAGGAGTAATTTACCATATTTTCAATCCCATCACTTGCACTTGAAGAGAAATCATAATTGTATGAGACAGTCAAAAAATCGTTTGGATTGATCGATATCAATTGCCCATGAATCCTGAGATTCAAAGATAATCGGCCATTCCTCTCGTTTTTCAAAGAAAGGATCAGCTTTTTTTTACTCTCCTCAAGAAGCAAAGGCTTTTCTGAAGGGGTAAGTAATTGTGCAAAATGGAATTGCCCCGCTTTCTGGAGTGCCTGAAATATTTTAATGAACGACTCAACTGGAACGATAGAATATTTTTCCAAATAATCCGCTTTTATTGATAAGCTCGAAAGAAATGAATGCAAATTATCCTTTGCGTCAAGAGTATTTGTTACGTCTTTATATCCTGCGCCAACTTTGGTAAACACCTTGAGCTGCAGATTTCCTTTTTCCATTTTTGAAATTTGGAGATAATAGTGAGGGATCTTTTTATTCAGGATCTCTGTTGTTTTTTTTGATCTTTCCTTCTGAGCAGAAAGAAGAGTAGCAACAACATGCTTGCAGGGGGAACGATATGAATGGCAGTTACAGAGAAAACCTGCCCCGCTATGTTCATCATAAAACAATTCTGTCTGATAGACTTGCGTCCCGCTGACATTTGATGTGATTTTATGTGGGGAATATTTTATATCCGATACTTTTCGAGCCTCGAAATATTCATTACCTTCTCTGAGCGAAAAGGGATCCGCGCGCAACAAAATATTTGATAACATACCCAGAACGGAATGATTTGCCATGGGATCCTTTGCTACGCCTTCCCTCTCACAATGTCAAGATCTTTGTCTCCACGCCCAGAAAGACAAACAACAACAATATCGTTCTTTTTTAGTTTACCTTTGAGACGTTTTAAATATGCAACGGCATGAGAAGATTCAAGTGCAGGGATTATCCCTTCGATCTTTGAAAGAGTTTTAAAAGCTTCCAGAGCTTCTTTATCATTACTGCTAAAATAATTCACACGTCCAATATCATTAAGATGTGAATGCTCCGGACCAACTCCCGGATAGTCAAGCCCCGCAGATATCGAATGAGTTGAGCTTATCTGTCCATCTTTTGTTTGAAGAACGTAACTAAAAAAACCATGCAAGATTCCGGGTTTACCGCTGCCTATCGCCTTGGAGTTTTTTCCCAGAGCATCTCCAGTCCCTCCGGCTTCTATCCCTACTATCTTGACTTTTTTATCATCAATAAACGGATAGAACATTCCCATTGCATTGCTCCCACCTCCAACACACGCGATAACAATATTCGGAAGCCGTTTTTCTGCTTTTAATACCTGTAATCTTGTTTCTTTCCCTATTACAGATTGAAAATCTCTGACCATCATAGGATAAGGATGAGGTCCCATTGTTGACCCGATCAGATAATATGTATCATCCACATTAGACATCCAGTCTCTGAGAGCTTCATTTGTCGCTTCTTTTAACGTTCTGCTTCCTGAAGTAACAGGAACAACTTTTGCTCCCAGCAACTCCATCCTAAAAACATTTAGGGCTTGTCTCTTTACATCATCGGCCCCCATATAGACGATACATTTCAAACCAAACAAAGCAGATACAGTTGCCGCGGCAACCCCATGTTGACCGGCGCCTGTTTCAGCAATTATTCTTGTTTTTCCCATTCTTTTTGCTAAAAGTATTTGCCCGATACAATTATTTAGCTTGTGGGCCCCCGTGTGACAAAGATCTTCTCTTTTTAAATATACTTTGTACCCGTAAAGCTCCGACAGATTCTGCGCAAAATATAAAGGAGTCTCTCTCCCGACATATTGTCTGAGATAATAATTGATTTCTTCGTGGAATGATTTGTCCTTTTTTGCACAGGAATATGCCAAAGAGAGTTCTTCTACACATGGGATCAAAGTTTCGGGAACGAAAACACCCCCAAACTTACCAAAATAGCCATTTTTATCTGGTTGATTGTATGACATAATTTTATCAATTATATCATGTATAATGTCTATATATGAGCGAATACAGCCCTCAAGAATTAGAAAAAAAGTGGCAGGATTACTGGGAAAACAACAAAAGTTTTGAAGCCGCAAATAAAAGCGATAAACCTAAATTCTATGATCTCGTAATGTTCCCTTATCCATCCGGAGCAATTCACATGGGGCATGTAAGAAATTATGCCATCGGGGATATTATTGCCCGATTCAAAAGAATGCAGGGATTTAATGTTCTTCATCCAATAGGATGGGATGCTTTTGGCATGCCGGCAGAAAATGCTGCAATAAAAAATCATTCGCATCCAAAGGACTGGACAGAAAAATGCATCGCAAGTATGATTCTCCAATTAAAAAGACTCGGTCTTTCTTATGACTGGAGCCGCGAAGTAACAACGTGCAAAGAAGATTATTACAAATGGACCCAGTGGATATTTCTCAAGCTATATAATTCCGGCTTGGCATACAGAAAAACAGCTTCAATTAACTGGTGCCCGCAGTGCGAAACAGTGCTGGCAAATGAACAGGCAAAAGAAGGTGTTTGCTGGAGATGCGAATCTCATGTGCACGAAAAAGCCCTTGAACAATGGTTCTTTGCCATATCAAAATATGCCGACCGACTTCTAAAAGACATTGATAAATTGCAGGGCTGGCCAGAGAGCGTAAAAACAATGCAGACCAATTGGATAGGAAAATCCGTTGGCACAAAAATAACATTCAGACTTGAAGGCTCAAAAAAAGATCTTGAAGTATTCACGACTCGCCCCGACACATTATTTGGAGTAACATATATGACACTTGCTCCTGAACATCCTTTGACACAAGAACTAAGCAAAGGAACCTCTCAGGAAAAAGTCGTCAAAGAATATATTGAAAAAGTAATAAAAGAAAAAAAGTCTACAAAAGAAGTGTCTGATGAAAAAACCGGAGTATTTACCGGAGCATATGCAATAAATCCTGTTAATAATGACAAGATCCCCGTATGGACATCTGATTATGTCCTTATGGAATATGGAACCGGTGCTGTTATGGCTGTTCCTGCCCATGATGAAAGAGATTTTGATTTTGCAAAGAAATTTGATTTGCCGATAAAGATTGTTAT
>CAZWKB010000018.1:0-13828 GCA_964633925.1 uncultured bacterium | reverse complement strand
TGCGAAAAAAACAATAATGATCCCATTGTACAGACGCAAAATTTTGTGTCTCAACAAATAAGCGCATATACAGACCATGGAATCATGATAAACTCACAACAATTCAACGGAATGGATAGCGAAAATGCAAAGGGAGCAATAACCGATTGGTTGATAGAGAAAAAAGTTGGTGAAAGACAAGTAAATTTTAAAATTAGGGATTGGCTGATATCAAGACAAAGATATTGGGGAGCCCCAATTCCGATTGTCTATTGTGAAAAATGCGGAGCTGTCCCAGTACCGGAAAATGAACTCCCCGTAAAATTACCTTACGATGTTGCGTTTACCGGAGAGGGAGGATCTCCTCTTGCAAAATCAGAATCTTTTGTTAATACCACCTGTTATAAATGCGGAGGAAAGGCAAAAAGAGAAACTGATACGCTGGATACTTTTAATTGTTCCTCATGGTATTTCTTAAGATATGTGAACCCAAATAATTCTGAAGAACCATTTAATTTTGAAGATCTCAAATACTGGTTCCCTGTAGATCAATATATTGGAGGGATTGAACATGCAATCCTTCATTTATTATATTCAAGATTTTTTACAAAAGTTCTTTATGATCTCAAACTTGTACCTGTTGACGAACCATTTAAAAATCTTTTAACACAGGGAATGGTTGTAAAAGACGGAGCCAAGATGAGCAAATCAAAAGGGAATGTTGTAGATCCTGATTACATAATAAACAAATACGGAGCCGACACAGCCAGAATATTTATTCTCTTCGCATCTCCGCCTGAAAGAGAGCTGGAATGGAATGATTCTGCCGTTGAAGGCAGCCACAGATTTCTGAACAGGATATGGAGATTGGTGGCGGATGTAAATGTTGAAACGCGATTAATCGCGTCTGTACAACCAGGCCCATTACAAAAGAAATTGCACAAAACAATCAAAGGGGTCACAGAGGATATTGAACGTTTTTCATTCAATACCGCTATAGCCAAAATAATGGAATTATCGAATGCTGCACAAGGACAAACAATCGACAAAGAATTTGCAGAAAATATAGTCCTTATGTTATCTCCTTTTGCTCCTCATATGGCAGAAGAATTATGGT
Organism: uncultured bacterium; assembly: GCA_964633925.1. Taxonomy (GTDB): domain Bacteria; phylum Margulisbacteria; class WOR-1; order JAKLHX01; family JAKLHX01; genus CAZWKB01. Next base: position 12,732 of record CAZWKB010000018.1, on the reverse strand, counting down.
ACAGACTGGGAAACAAAGAAAGCATTCTTAATCATCCTTGGCCAAAATATGATGTAGAGCTCGCGAAAGATTCTGAAGTTGAAATTCCAATTCAGGTAAATGGAAGATTGAAAGATAAGCTCATTGTCCCTGCTGATATTTTGGAAACCAAAGCTATCGAGCTTGCACTGAACAGCGAAAAGATCAAAAGCTGTGTTGCAGGAAAAATGATTATAAAAACGATTTTCCCGAACAGACGGCTCATCAATATTGTTGTCAAAGAATAGACAATATACTATAATTACAGCATGACAAACAAAAAAGAAGAATTAAAAGCCTTTATAAAAAAGAATGCGGTAAAAACCGGCGAATTCAAACTCTCTTCCGGAGGCACGAGTAATTTCTATATCGACAGCAAACAGGTAACTCTAAATCCAAAAGGGCTGTTGCTTTTGGCCGAGGTTATTTACGACATGATCAAGGATCTCGATGTTGACGCTATCGGGGGAATGACCATTGGAGCAGACCCAATTGTAGCCGCAGTAGCTGTTGTGAGCGCAACAAAAGAAAAACAGATCCCTGCCTTTATTGTTAGAAAACATCAAAAAGAGCATGGCATGCAAAAAATGATAGAAGGAAACCTTCCTGCCGGATCGAAAGTTGTCATCGTTGATGATGTTATAACAAAGGGAACTGCGACCCTATGGGCAATAGAAAAAGCCATAGAAGCAGGTTGTAAAATATTAAATGTCATTAGTATCGTTGACCGACAAGAGGGTGGAACAGAAGCATTGAAAGATTATAATTTTACTCCAATATTTAAAAAAGAGGATCTCATCTAGTGCCCTCGAAAAGAAACTCTAAGATAAAAAGAGAAACCAGCGAAACAAACATCTCTATAGAATTAAATCTCAACGGCACAGGAAAAAGCAAAATTACCTATCCTATTCCATTTATTGCTCACATGCTTCAGTTATTTGCAAAACACGGAATCTTCGACCTGAAACTAACAGCAAGCGGAGATATTGATGTAGATATTCATCATCTTTTAGAAGATACGGGCATTACTCTTGGCGAAGCATTTGCAAAAGCGCTTGGAAAAAAAATGCAGATAGAAAGATATGGGCATGCGATTGTTCCGATGGATGAATCCCTTGCAGAAGTAAAAGCAGCAATTGATATCTCTGGAAGACCGCATCTTACATTTAAGGGTAAATTTGACAAAGAAGATCTGAACGCAAAGATCGGAAAGCAAATAATAAAACTATCGCTTGACACCGAAATGTTAAGGGAATTCTTCGAGGCTTTTGTTTATAAAGCAGGGATTTCATTGCATATTGAAATTGTCAGGGGTAAAAATACTCATCACAAGATAGAAGCACTATTCAAGGCATTTGGAGTAGCATTATCGAGGGCCTGCGAAATTAATCCTCGCAAAAAAGGGGTTCCATCAACAAAGGGCAGACTCTAAATTTTCTTTTCCAATTCTTTGACGATTTCTTTCATTCCCTCAAACAAACCTTCGCCGTATTTGCTCTTTTTGAAATATGGAATAACAATATTATCTAAAAGTTTTTCTGTAAAAGGCTCGTCAATATATTTTTCAAGACCAAATCCAATCTCTGTCTCTATTCTTCTTTCCTGGAGGGCAACCAGTATCAATATAGCTTCATTCTTTTTTTTGCCAAGCTTCCATTTATTAAAAACAAAAAAAGCGTAATTCTCTGGAGGAAGCGGTTTAGTAGTTCCGATGACAACAACAACGATCTCTATTCCTGACCTTTTCTCAAAGTCACTGGAAAGCTGTATCATCTTCCCTACATAATCCCCTATTATAGCTTCATAATCATTTATCAGACCTATCTGCTTTGGAGGATCAGGTACACGGCTAAAATCTATTTTATATCCGCACTGGCATGATTTTTTCCACTCAGGAATACTTGTTTTACACTTTGGACATAACATGATAAGAAATTATAACATACTCACACCGCCATAGTTATTTTTTTAGTTCCTCAAGTTCTTTTTTGATCTGTGGGTGGTTGATTATTCTGTGTTCATTCTCAACTCTGTCTATTCCACTGCGCAGAGAATAGTACTCAATATGGAGATCGTCAAATTTCTTAGATAGGCTATCAAAATTGTTCATAGTTATATTTTTAAATTCATTGAATCCCTTAACAGACTCACTCATTTCGTACCTTAGCTCAATAATTTCGTATTTAATAACGTTGAACTTAGGATCCAGACCTGTCATCATTTCTTTCTTAAACGAGACAAAATTCACATCCATTCGCTCCATCATCTTGTTTTCAAATAAACCAAGACGTATATCCATAATTCCGTTCATGGACGTTAACATTTTAGTCTCGAAAGAGCCAAACCGCTCATCCAGCTTTTCGTCCATGGATTTTATCATTTTATTCTCAAATGAACCAAACCGCTCGTCCAGTTTTTTGTCATATGAACCAAATCGTTCATCCAGCTTCGTATCATACAATCCAAACCGCTCGTCCAGCATCGGTTTAAACGCCTTTTTCATTTCGTCAATTAGCTGTGACCTGTCATTCTTTTTCATAACAAACTCCTTTTTCCAACAGATTTTGATTATATTCCATTAAAACCTTGATTTCAACAGCACTGCCTGATTTCACATTACATGAGGAGTGATCATAAACACAACCTCAGTCTTTATCTTCTCCGTTGTTCTTTTTGTAAAAAATTCTTTTAGAAAAGGAAGATCACCCGCGAAAGGGATCTTGCTCATATTTTCTCTTTCAGAAGAATCGATCAACCCGCCGATTATTATAGTTTCTCCATTCCTTACCCGTACAAATGCGTCTGCATTTCTTGTGGAAATGACAGGGAATTCTCCGGCAGGAGTTGTTCTCCATTCTGATATAGAGCTTACTTCAGGATGAATAAGAACAGAGATGACACCTTTATTGCCAAGCCTCGGAGTGATCTTGAGGGACACTCCCGCATCAATATATTGCACTGCCCATTGGACAGCTCCTGTACCCGAAGAAACAGGAACCGCATAAGGGATCTTGCTCCCAATATTGACAGTAGCCTCTGAATTATCCAAAGTAGATATTCTGGGATTTGCAATAACCCTGGCCTCCCCTTTTGACAACAAAGCATTTAGATAAACAGAAATATTTTCCGAATTCACCTTTCCGCTATTTGTGTCTATCGCGACTTTTATGGCCCCTGATGTATTTCCCCAAGAAACTCCCATATTGTTTAGTGCGCTTTCAGATATTTCAAGAACTTTGCTTTCTATCATGATCTGAGATGTCTTTTTATCTATCATTTTTAATAAACGCTTTGCACCTCTAATATCTTCCAGCTTTGCTTTTACTATCAATGTATTACTGCCAACACCTTCGGTGAATAGAGCATCTGGAAATAGTTTTGATAATATTTCACAGCCCTTTTTTGAAGGTAGGTTAGTAGTTTCAAAAACATCACATTTTGGTTTTGGAACAATTGCAGTATTTGGAGATTCTACAATTATCGGTTTTTGAGGCAAAACCAGCTCCCCATCTTCAGGTGTAGGGATTTTCGACACTTGCTCCTTTTCAACAACAGAGTTTTCGGCAGATTTGTTCTCAACCCCGTCATATCCACACGCAGAAATAAACATCAACGAAGCCAAAACTATCCAGATTATAGGTTTCATGCCATTGTCTCCTTTTCAAAAAGGAGATACAGCAATTATGTTGCCAAGCTTATCTTGAGGTCAATTATTTTTTGTCTTTAGCTAGTTTTTTGTTAGTGAAGGATTTCTTTTCAATAAGAGTTTCTCCATGTTCAGGATCAAAAACGGCAATGACTTTATTGATATTAGATTTGCCTTCAAAAGTATACGAATAATCCAATGTTTTTGTTTTTTCTGGATAAATGTTAAAGCTTCTCTTATCTTGTTTAATCACATTTTCTTTTTCATCTTCTATCATCAGAAGAACAGTTACCTTTTCAGGGGTATTGCCCACATTCGAGGCTTCAATGCTTAGGTTTATTGTGTTTTGATTTATTATGTTAGCTTCAAAGTAATTGATTTTCAAATTGCCATTTAATGTATTTGGGATTTTGATCTGAAATCCCTGTTCAATAGCCATTTTTAACCCGACATTCATTCCCCCAGGAGAAGGAATATCTCCAATGCCATATTCGTAAAGAATGCCTGTCCAGTATCCGCCTTGCTCATACTCAGGGACTTCTATTGTATATTTTAATGTCTTAATTTCTTTTGCAGGAATAGTAAAAGATCGTTCTTCAAAAGATATCCAGCTCGAACAGGACCTTCGAATATTTCTTCCATTTTCTTTTTCATCAACAAAGCTTAAAGATACAAACAAAGGATTCTCTGAAGAATTCTCTACAACCAAAGCTCCTTTATATTTTTCTTTTGCTGACAAAAATAATTTTACCGCTCCATCTTTTATCAGCAAACTTGAAAACGCTGGCATTTGAATAAATAAAACCGCTAAAAAAATGACGAGGGATACTTTGATTATGTTTCTCATAGCATTATAATATCACAACAAACAAAAAAGGAGGGGGAAGATCCCCTCCTTTCAGTCTTAAACCATTATCGGAATATTAGTCTGCCAATCTCTGATATATAGTAATTACTGTATACCTTGAACCTGCACCACCTGGCAATGAAGTGGCGTATTGAGGAACTTTTGGCCATATTGCCTGTAGATATACATGCAATTTAAACAATCCTTGTCTGTCGCTTCCAGTTGAAGGAGCTGCAAATACTAACCCTTGGCAACGTCTGTTTGCATTTACGTTTGTCGCATTCCATCCGTTTCCTGTTGTGGCTGTAATTCTGTCATTAATAGCTTTTGTATAACCTCTTGGAAGATAAGTGAGATTATTTATGTTTGCATATGCAACTTCATTTGTTGTCGCATATGAAGCATCAGGTACCGTTGTTAGCATATTTGTTCCTGCACTAGCAGCACTTGGGTACAATGGCATAATGTTATATGTCCATGCAGCGGCTACAGATGTAGAAGTGTCTCTATAAGCCCATGCTGGTCTTGGTATTCCCGTATTAGAATTCTTAAATGTTGGATCTGCGTTTTCACCTTCTGCTCTCCATCTTAAAGTCGCGATCTCCGGAGAAACCGTTTTTCCTGCAGCAGGAACAGTAACAGGAACCAGCAATTCATTGGCGGCAAATATATGAACCTGCCATTGAACAGGACTATCATATTCTGACTGATTCTTACCATATGGAGCAATAACTGCAAGCCCTGTATTCCAGAACTTATTGGCTTCAGTAGTACCGCCCAGATAGTTCGTTGCATCAATATTAGTGTTTCCACTATTTGTAGTGTCTTTAACCCAAATACTTGGGAAGAAGTCTGTTGCTTTTCCCGGTGAGTTCAATGTGAAGTTGCCTACATGATTTAAAATTGCCAATGTCTTTCCATTAACATTTGCCTTGTTTGTTGGATAGAACCCAGCTCCAACTAAATTTGCTTCAATTGTGGTATTGGTTGCTGTACTTTCTGTGCTTATATTTGTCCAACCAATGTTATATAGTCCGGTGCTTCCATTAACGGCAAAGTTCCTAAAGTTCCTTATCTCCCAATTGTTATTCAAGTATCCTATCTGAAAAGAATTCCATACATACGGCTGATAGAGTCCGACTGTGATTGTACCTGTCCCTATGCTCTCCCATGTATTCGCGATCGAAGCAGACCCAATCACAAGCATCGTCATCAACGCAAAAACCAACGCTAATAATTTCTTCATCTTTGTTCCCCTTCCGTTTTATTTTTACTGCCCTATATATATATCGTCGCGACCAGTCTGAATCTTGCACTCTTTATAACGACAACCTGAAATTTATCCCCTACATACCATTATCGTCACCACTCGCCAATAATTTCACTCCTTTTTTGGACTTCACTTCATCTAAACACTTGACACCCAGCTACTTCAACATATATCTCGTTGCTCTATTATTACCTTTTTTGATTATCAATCCGTCCTTTATCAGAGGGAATATTATTTGGTTAATTCTTGCCCGAGTAAGCTTCAATGCTTTTTGAAGATAAGAACTGGAAACATATGTTTTTTCCTGAATTATTTTAATAACATCTTCCTGCCGAACAGATAATAATATTTTAGTTTTCGAAGATATGGACAACTTATCAATTCTATTTTTAGCATCCTGCAATATTTCATTCACTCCCTGGCAGACATACTCTATCCAATAGGTAAGATCATCATCCAACTCTCTGGCCTGTTCAATTTTTTCGTAATATTTTTTTCTGTCACCAGCAAAATAATCGTCAAGGCTGTATATATGTCGCGTATCAAATCCTCGCTGATAAAGGATCATTGTCCCCATTATCCTTGAAAGCCTTCCATTTCCATCAGAGAATGGGTGTATAGAGACTAAACGATGATGGAATATTGCACATATCATAACAGGATGTAAAGCCCCTGTTTCTTCTGAATTTAGCCAGTCAATGAGATCTTTCATCATATGTGGTGTTTTTTGAGGTGTAACAGGAGTATATACTTTAACCCCACTTTCATTGACAACATAATTTTGTATTCTCTTATAAGTACCTGATCTGTCACTTGAAAGAAGATCGGTTGTCAGTATTTTATGAATTTCCAATATGACACCTTCGGTTATTACATTCGATGAACACAATTCAACATATCTTAATGCTTTTAAGTAGTTGACCACTTCCTTTTGATGAACATTATAAACATTCTTCCGATTCTCCGACAGTTCCTTGATCTGCTTTATAGTAAGGGGATTCCCCTCTATCGATGTTGAAGAATGGGTATTCCTAATTCTGGCTTCTTTTGCTAGTATTGCAACGCCTGATACATCCACAGGACTCTTCTCGATCCATCCCCTAAGATAGGATACATTGTCGATCAATTGTAACAGATGTTTAGTGATACGATATTTTGGCGTATACATGCAATACATTATAAACTGCAGACATTTCTGCGTCAAGTTTGCGTATATTTTTGCGTCAAGTGAAATTACCCGTCAATTCTATCGATACATTAACTGAGGGGCAAATGCAAATGGAATCATTCAAACCAGATCTCTATATGTCAGAAAGAGTTACCATCGGAGGTAAAAGCTATATACAATCAACAGGTAAAAAAGAAATAGCCGAGATGACAAAAGACAAAGGCAGCTTTATTAACATTCTTGCCAACAGCCTTCAGACCGGTAAAAACCCAAACAAAACGATGAACGCCTGGAGATAGTCCCTACTCTCCCTCCCAGCCCAACTTTCCTTTTAGAACTGAAAAGAAATTATAGTCTTCTATTCTGATAAACGTCGTTCTGAAATCGGCTTTTTCTATAGTGACCACATCACCAACTTTTAGAGGGACAACTTCCTGTCCGTCAGCAGTAACCGTTGCTTCCATCCCTCTTGGAGCTTCTGTGATTTTTATTTTTATTTTGTCATCGCCTCCAACAACAATGGATCTATTGCTTATGGATAACGAACATATGGATGTCATCACCATAGCAGATAATTTGCTATCAAGAATTGGTCCATTAGCAGAAAGGTTGTGTCCTGTAGATCCGGTTGGCGTAGAAATTATCAAGCCATCTCCGGCATAGTTAGTCATAACACGGTTATTAATTGAAGCCTCCATCCTTATGATCCTTGCTATTCCGTTTTTACCAATGACTATATCATTTAGAGAATACAATTCATTCAACGTCTTTTTGCCTCTTTGTATAACGATCTTCATCATCATTCTTTCGTCTAAAAAATAATCTCCGGAGTTTATTTTGTTGATAATTTTTGGGACGTTGGCAATTTCTGTTTCTGTTAGAAAACCTCGCCTGCCAAGATTGACCCCTAATAAAGGAACTGCAAATTTTGAAAACAATCTTGACGAAAGAAGCATTGTCCCGTCACCGCCAACGCAAATAATATATTCTATATTATATCGTTTGAATTGTTCATTGGTGGTATTTCTGGATAGAGAGATAATTTTGTTTGTTGGGGAAAGCGACCGATTGCCCTTACTTTTTAGTTTATTGATAAGCTCCCTGGAAAGCTTTGCGACCTTGGAATCATTCTCTTTTATGAAAACTCCAATTATTGCCATGATCAGCGCTCAACCATTGTTCCAATGCCGATATCAGTAAACAGCTCAAGAAGTATTGCATGAGGAATTCTACCGTCAATGATGTGCACTTTTTCTACACCATTTTTTAATGCAAATAAACCGCATCTGACTTTTGGTATCATCCCCCCAGTTATCACACCCTTCTTGATCATGCGTCGTGTTTTTTGAGCATTTATTAATGATATAAATTGCTCTTTGTTGTCATAGACCCCTCTGATGTTTGTCAAAAGAATCAGCTTACTCGCCTTTAATACCGCTGCAATTTCTGATGCCGCTGTATCTGCATTTACATTATATGTATTGCCATTTTTATCTACACCGATGGATGAAATAACAGGGATCCTGCCGGATGCCAGTATCTGAGACAGAAGCTTGGCATCTATAGATTTTATATCTCCTACATATCCAAGATCAACTTTTTGACCGTCTCTGATAATTATTCTCTTTTGTGCTTTTATTAGTTTGCCTTTTTTCCCTGAAAGCCCTTTTGCAATTCTTCCAACCTTATTTAGCATTGACACTATTTGACCATTAAGTTTACCTAATACTTTTTCAACAACCTTCATCGTTTCTTCGTCCGTATATCTCAATCCTTCAATGAATTTTACTTCGATCTTATTTTTCTTTAATTCTGCTGTGATATCAGGCCCGCCGCCATGAACAAGAACGGGATGAATGCCAAAAATATTCAATAATACAAGATCCTCCATAACTTTGGCTTTCAGAGAATTGTCTGTCATTGCATTGCCGCCATATTTTATAACAATAATTTTATCTCTGAGCTTTCTCAGATATGGCATTGCCTCAATAACGGCTTCTGCTCTGTTGATCAATTTCTCCATCTATTTCCCTCCATTATGATCAGGTATGATATTTTGCATTTATAGTAATATAGCCTTCGGTCATGTCGCAGCCCCATGCCGTTGCTTCAAACTTCCCGTTATTCAAATGAATAGTAAGACTCACCTCATTCTTTTTCAATAAGCCGGATGCATGATGAGCATCAAAATGAAGAGATGTCCCTTTTTTTACAAGCTGTGTTTTGTCAATAAATACGTCTACTTTGTCGGGATTGAATTTAGCACCGGAATATCCGGCCGCAGCCATAATTCTTCCGAAATTAGGATCCGTTCCGTAGATCGCGCACTTGAGCAAACTTGACCCTGCAATAGTTTTTGCAACTGATCTGGCATCACTTATTGAATTAGCCCCTCTAACATTCACAGTTATTAGCTTAGTGGCTCCTTCACCATCCTTAGCGATTTCTTTTGCAAGATATTTGCATACGTATAAAATCCCGTCTGAAAAAGCCTTAATATCTTCGCCTGATATTTGAGGACCACAGCCATTTGCCAGAAGAAATAGACAGTCATTTGTGCTCATGTCATTATCGACAGTGATCATGTTAAAGGTTTCATCAACACATTGTGTCAGAACCTTTTTTAAAACACTCTTGCTTACAGCCGCATCTGTTGTTATTACCGAAAGCATTGTAGCCATATGAGGAGCTATCATACCGGACCCCTTAGCCATTGCCCCTATTCTGATCTTGCCCTTTTTCCCTAGGTCTATCTCTATAGCGATTTCCTTTTTTGTAATATCAGTTGTCATAATTGCTTCTGCAGCACTTGATCCGTCCTTTTTTATCATCCTTGAAGCTGCCCAAATTCCAGAAATTACTTTTTTCATTGGCATTGGTACTCCGATAATTCCTGTAGAAGCAACCAGAACCTCTTCTTTTTTTAGACGAAGAGCCAAAGCTGACTGCAGAGCCATTTCATTTGCATCAGCAAGCCCTTGCTTTCCAGTGCAGGCATTTGCATTCCCTGAATTGAGAACAATGGCCTGAATATTTTTTAAATTGATATGTTTTTGAGACAACAGAACAGGAGCTGCTTTTACTATATTCTTAGTAAAAACTCCGGCAGAGGTACAAGGGAATAAGGAAAATACCAAAGCCACATCTTTTTTGTTTGATTTTTTTATCCCGCAGGAAACTCCTGCTGCAGAGTAGCCATTTGGGGCACATATTCCACCATCAATATTTTTTATGTTTACTTTTTTGCTCATGGGAATACTGGAGCCCATTCTAGCCCTGTTGTTTCATCAAGCCCGAACATGATGTTCATATTCTGAACTGCCTGACCACTGGCACCTTTGACTAAATTGTCTATTGCAGACAGAACAATTACTCTTTTTGTCCTTTTATCCACAACAATCGAGATATCGCAATAATTTGATCCTCTTACATATTTTGTTGCCGGAAGTTTCCCTTCATCAAGTATCCTGACAAAAGGAGCGTCTTTATAAAACTCTCGATATTGCTTAAACAATTCTGCTGATGAAACATCAGAATTGAGATCCGCATATATAGTCGATAATATACCTCTATCCATAGGAATAAGATGTGGAGTGAAAGTAGTTTTGATTTCTTTTCCAGCAATAGCACTTAACTCCTGATCTATTTCCGGATTATGCCTATGCGCTGCTACATTATATGCTCGAACATTATCATTGCACTCATCAAAATGTGTTTTGTCGCTTGGACTTGCTCCTGCACCGGAAACGCCACTCTTTGCATCAATGATTATTGATGAATCACTGATCATTTTGTTTTTTAAAAGCGGAGATATCCCAAGGATAGACGCTGTTGGATAACAACCCGGATTTGAGAGTAGGTTTGCTTTCTTGATTTTATCTTTGTTTATTTCGCTCAGACCATATACAGCCTGAGATATTAGCCCAGCGCTGGCATGCTCCATTTTGTATATATCAGTGAACTGTTTTGCATCTTTTATCCTGAAATCAGCGCTGATATCAATCAGTTTTTTTCCTGAAGACAGGATAGCTCCTGCATTTTTCATTGCAATCCCATTTGGGAGTCCCATGAAGACAACATCAACAGAAGGTATCAGCTTTTCAATTTCCAGAGGCTGACATATCATGTCGCAGACACCATACATAGATTGTCTGACATCTGACAGTTTTTTCCCTGCATTAGATTCTGCCGACAGCCATATAATTTCCACCATAGGATGCGATTTTAATATTTGTATCAAGCCAATACCAGAATAACCAGTTGCTCCTGCTATGCCAACTTTTATCATTTCTTTTCCTTTCGAGAACCCGATTGTTCCATATCATATTCAGCCACCATATATCCAACACCAAATGGTCCTTCATAGGATAAAAGTTTGCTCTCATATTTGAATTTTGATACGGCTCCAAGAAGTATTGCTATTGACCAGATCGCATCCTGCCTTGCTGACTCCAAAAGATCATTATCAAATGTCAGGATTCCCTCCACATCATTGGTGCTTATCATTTCAGAGAGTTTTTTATCAAATTCCTGCCCCGCTACTTCATTTAATTTATGAGACATATCTGCAGACGCAATAACAACAACATTTCCATCTGACTTCTCAATTGCTGATGCTAACAACTGCCCAAACTCGAACAATTCCTTAAGCGTCAAATAGGCTATAGCAACGGGAAGTATCTTTGATTTTACACCGGCAGATTTTAAATAATGCAAAGGAACCATTGTTCCGTGATCCATTGTTGATTGTAAAACTTCTGTGGTCAATATTTTTGAATTTTTTGTTTCTTTCATTATCAGAGATGCAAGAGAGGCATCTCCTTTTGATGATAGCTTGATCTTTGGGAATCCCAGCTCTCCAAAATCCCCTTCAAAAATATGGCTGGCATGTATCTTGATTGTCGTCTTTGATATTTCTGCATGAGGAGTGATCAAAACAACTGTATCAGGTTTAAGATTTTTTACTTTTTTTGATATCAATTCCAGAGATTTTTTAGTAACCTCTACCTGCTTTAATTTTTCGGCTCCTATTTGAGGTATCAACACAGGAGGATGCGGAGTGATAACTGCATACAATAATTTTCCCATTTTAATTAATATTATACTAAAATTGGTTGATGTTGCAAGCAATTTTCAATATTTTTTAGTAAATTTGCTATAATCATAAATATGACCTTAAAAATTAGCATTTCCGGCATAAGGGGAATAGCGGATATATCACTAACGGACGAAGTTGTAAGGGATTTTTCAAAAGCCTTTTCTTTATATCTGGCGCCAAAAAAAGGCAATATAGTCATAGGTTCTGATACAAGATGGTCAAAAGACAAGGTTAAGAACATCGTTGTCTCCACATTGGCAGAAAACGATTTAGGAGTTATAGACATCGGAATCGCCCCCACCCCTACAACACAAATAGCCGTCAGAAAACATAGAGCTATTGGGGGAATAGTTATCACAGCAAGCCACAACCCGCCTGAATGGAACGGCCTGAAATTCATAAGAGATGATGGGATTTTTCTAAACGAAGAGCAGGCAATTAAACTGATTTCAATCTATCAGGAGATTTCTGCATCAAAAAGTTTTCCTTCAAAAAACTTAAACAAAATTGTAGTATTGAATGACAAAGCCCTTGAGGAACACATTTCACTTGTCTTAAAAGAGATAAACACAGATCGAATAAAGAGCAAAAGATTTAAAGTTGCCATAGATTGCTGCAACGGTGCAGGATCTGTAATAACGCCAGCATTGTTAAAAAAACTGGGGTGTGATGTCATAGCTATAAA
>CAZWKB010000017.1:30033-36030 GCA_964633925.1 uncultured bacterium | reverse complement strand
CCAATCTCCTCAATTGAAAGGGTTTCCTCCTCTAAATATTTTTCCATGACCGCTTCATCATACTCAGCCACAGCATCGACGAGTTTTGCATGCATTTCCTCTGCTTTTTGAATGTCACCTTTTACAAAGTTTTGTATCATTCTGGATATTTCAGGACCAGCGACATGAGAAGCAACAGAAATGACACCATATGCACCGACAGACATCATTGGCAATGTTAAACTATCATCCCCGCTCCAAATCAAAAAATCTTTCGGCATAAGCATCTTCATTGTCGATGTATAGTTAAGATCTCCGGCAGCATCTTTTAATCCGATATAATTTTTAAATTCTTTTGCGACTCTTGCAACAGTTTCTGGCAACATATTAATAACTGTCCTGCCAGGAATGTTATAGATTATCGAAGGCAAGCTTGTGTTTTGCGCAATCGCTTTATAATGCTGGTATAAACCTTCCTGAGACGGTTTATTGTAATATGGAACAACCAATAAAGATGCATCAACACCAAGCTTTTCCGCTTTTTGTGTAGATTCAATTGCTTCCAATGTTTCCCGACTCAAGCCCTTATTCCTCATAAGTCCTGCAATAATAGATGCTTTTGTTCCAACAGTATTTTTTACTACTTTATACAGTTCATATTCTTCTCCGTGAGTTAATGTCGGAGATTCACCCGTTGTTCCGTGAACAACAATTCCTTCAGAACCATTATCTACGAGATATGAAGCAAGTTCCTCAACCCTTTTGTAATCTATATCCCCATTCTCTTTGAATGGAGTTACCATAGCAGTCAATAAACGTCCTATTTTTGTCATATATTACACCTTTGGCTAATTATAGCATTTGTATGCAATTTCCATCGACCTTTTGTCGATATATACATGTAAGGGGGTAAAGACAATGAGTGAGGCTAAAATATATCCGTTTCAGAAACTATTCAACAACAAGATTGCGAGTGAATCATGTATTCAAAACAATAACCTTACAAAAAACTCAATAGCCAGCAATTCTATTCTAGAAGTTCCAACAAAATACAGAACAATCAAAGAAGCAAACGATGCGGCAAGACCAGGTGACACAATATACGTAAGAGAAAGCGCAGAAAAGTATATAGGGGATCCGGAATCATACGATGGCTATTTACATTTAAAGGATGGGGTTAATCTCTATGGAGACGGAGCATATCCGAATGAATTTACAAATGAGAATACCTATATACAAGCAAGCATAATTCCTGGAGACAACTCCATTATTTGCGGACTATATATATTCGGACAAGTAAGGGTTGAAGGACAACCCAATTTTGAAATAAAAAACTGCATATTAGAAAGCTCCTGGGCAGAATCTTCCCTTGAAATATCGATCGCACAAAACACACCTTCCGAGTATAATATTCACGACAATATTATTATTAGCAAAAAAAACAATCTTGCACTCAGCATCTTAGTTAATGCATGTAACAATGGAAACAAGAATAGCGACGTAAACATTAACAACAATTTATTCCTCGGCGGTATGAGATTGAGAAATCTGACTAACACAGAGTTCTATAACAATACAGTGGTAACGAATCCTTTAAGTGATTATGGTAATGGCAATTTTGACATAACAGAATATAGAGAAAAAATGTTTAATGATGGTGATTTTTCAAGCAATATAGTGACAATGCCATTTTCCCATTTAGGACCTATTCCTCAAAATTCCGCATCGAATATGATCTATTCAAACGTTCAATTAAATCATCCTGGGATGATCCCTCAAGAAGGATGTTTTTATGAAGATCCTCAATTTGAAGACCCTAACAATGGAGACTTCAGATTAAAATGCATGTCTTTATGTATTAACACAGGAGATCCCGTTAAACCCTATTATCGTGAACCGGGGAATAATGGAAGCAGAATAGACATGGGAGTTCAAGGCAACAGACCTGACGCGACAGAAGCTTGCATAACAGATGTACAAGAAAACAATAAATCCTTTGATATCACCGTGATGAACAACGGTGGATCAAAACCCGTTATAAATATTAATATGCAGAATCAATCCGATATTGAGGTAAAGATTCTTAATGACACAGGGCATGAAATAAATAGATTTAAATTTTCGAATGAATCATTACAAGGCTCATTGCATATTGACCCGTTTAAAGGAAAGGATGTTGCATCCGGAGTCTATTTTTATACGGTCAAATCAGGAGATCAAGCTTCATCCGGAAAAATATTATTGCTTAAATAGAATAATCAACGCTTAATCAGTTTCTTCAATTCTTTTATCTGATCCCTGATCAAAGCGGCTTTTTCGAAATTAAGTTCTGTTGCGGCAGCATTCATTTCCTGGTCTAATTGTTTGATCAAGAGAGGAATCTCTTCCATCGGGACAATATCTTTCAGACGATTCACTCCCTCTTTAGTAACTTTGCCAAGATGTTCGCTGATATCTTTTACTTCTTTGATAATTGTCATCGGAGTAATATTGTTTTCTTTGTTGTATGCGATCTGTATTGCACGTCTTCTGTTTGTTTCCGAAACGGCCTTTTGCATTGAACGAGTCATCTTGTCTGCATACAAAACAACTTTGCCATTAATATTTCTGGCAGCCCGACCTATTGTCTGAATTAATGATGTCTCCCCTCTTAAAAAGCCCTCTTTGTCCGCATCAATAATCGCGACAAGAGACACTTCCGGAAGATCGAGACCTTCTCTTAACAAGTTGATCCCAACCAAAACATCAAACTCTCCAAGGCGCAATCCTCTTAGTATTTCCAATCTTTCCAGTGTGTCTATATCCGAATGCAAATAGCGTCCTTTTATCTTTTCTTCAGTTAAATATTCTGCCAGATCTTCTGCCATTTTTTTTGTCAGTGTTGTGACAAGTACTCTTTCTTTCTTTTCGATTCTCATCTTGATCTCTTTCATAAGATCTTTGATCTGTCCTTTTGTCGGCCTAATAACTACTTCTGGATCGATCAGTCCTGTAGGCCTGATTATCTGCTCTACCAATTTCTTACTGTGGGTCAATTCAAACTCTCCCGGGGTTGCAGAAACAAACACGCACTGATTTACTTTTTTTTCGAACTCATCAAAATTTAGAGGCCTGTTATCTGCAGCAGACGGAAGCCTAAAACCAAAATCTATCAGATTCTGTTTCCTGGCTTTGTCACCGCCAAACATTCCTCTTATCTGAGGAATCGCAACATGGCTTTCATCAGCAATAATCAGAAAATCATCCGGAAAATAATCAATAAGAGTCGCAGGAGCCTGCCCCGGGGATCTCCCGTCAAGATGTCTGCTATAGTTCTCTATTCCATGGCAATAACCCATTTCGGTTATCATCTCGATATCATAATTGGTTCTTTGCTCAAGCCTTTGAGCCTCTACGAGTTTATTATTCTTTTTCAATTCTTCCAGTCTTACAGACAGCTCATCTTGAATCCCCTTGATAGATTTATCTAAACGATCACGAAATGTTACATAGTGCGTTGCGGGAAAAACATGTACGGAGTCTTTTCTAGCGACAAATTCACCGGTTGTTGGATTGACCTCTGAAATTTTATCAACAACATCGTCGTTCAATTCTATTCTAATAATGTTGTTCTCATAGATCGGCATAAGTTCTACAACATCTCCTCTTGCCCTGAATTTGCCACGGGAAAGCACCATGTCATTTCTTTCGTATTTAATTCCAACTAATTTATAGAGCAATTGTTCTCTATCAAGTTTTTCTTTTATTACTATCTTTATTGACCCCTCAAGATAATTGGCAGGAGTTCCTAGTCCGTAAATGCAAGAAACTGAAGCAACAACTATTACATCTCTTCTTTCAAAAAGAGACATAGTTGCCTTGTGCCTTAGTCGGTCAATTTCATCATTGATGGCAGAATCTTTTTCAATATAGGTATCTGTTGTTGGGATATATGCTTCCGGCTGATAATAATCGTAAAAGCTGACAAAATATTCTACGGCATTGAACGGAAAGAAAGATCTGAATTCCTGACAAAGCTGGGCAGCAAGAGTCTTATTTGGAGAAATGACAAGAGTTGGTTTTTCTACTCTGGCAATGACATTTGCCATTGTAAAAGTTTTCCCTGATCCCGTAACACCCAAAAGAGTTGAATATCTCTCTTTCTTATTGATCTTCTCAACAAGTTCTTCTATTGCTTTTGGCTGATCCCCCGAAGGAGAATAGTCTGATTTGAGATTGAATATGCCCATAGGATAAGTGTAACATTTAACAAAGTTCATAAAGTTAAAAAGTTAAAAGTTAAAATAGATAATCTAAACTTTAAAAACTTTACGAACTTTAAACTTTCTTATGTGATCTTCTGAACCTTCAGTAAATTTGTGGTGCCGGTTATCCCAACTGGAACACCTGCGGTGATAACAACAACATCGCCTGATTTTAGGCCACCCTGTGTAACAAGAGCTTTTTCAGCGTTTTCTATCATGGAATCTGTATCGTTGTATTTTGCTATTTGTATTGCCTTCACTCCCCAATATAGAGAAACTTTTCTGGCTGCTTTTTCACTTGTTACAGGGGCATATATCGGAGCTTTTGGTCTCCATTTTGATGCCATCAGGGCTGTTGAGCCGGAAGTTGTAAATGTAATGATCGCACTGGCTTTGAGATCTTCACAAACGTGAAATGCAGAGTGAGAAACAGCATATGCAATGTTTGTTTTTATATCGTTTCTTCCGAGATTTTTTGCGATCACCCCATCTTCTTCTGTCCTTGAAATTATTCTTTCCATGACCTCAACTGCTTTTACAGGATAAAGACCGCTTGCTGTTTCTTCAGACAGCATCACAGCATCTGCACCATCAAGAATTGCGTTGGCAATGTCTGTAGCTTCTGCTCTTGTCGGAAGAGGACTTTCTACCATTGATTCAAGCATCTGGCTGGCAACAATAACCGGCTTGCCATGCTTTGTGCAGCTTTTTACTATGTCCTTTTGTATCATAGGAACTTCTTCCGGTGGAAGTTCTACTCCAAGATCTCCCCTTGCAACCATTACAGCATCTGCAACACTGATAATTGAATCCAACATCTTTAGAGCATCAGGATTTTCTATTTTGGCAATGATAGGAATATTTGCTCCCTTGTCCTGAACAACTTTCTTTGCTTCAAGAACGTCATCAGCATTCTTAATAAATGAAACTGCGATATAATCAACTTCTGCTTTGACTGCATATTCGATGTCGACAATATCCTTTTCGGTCAGTGCTTTTTTAAATATGGATACGCCTGGAAGATTCATTCCCTTTCTCTCTAGCAGTATTCCCCCTGCTTTTACAATACAGTGAATGTCGGATCCTGCAACTTTAGTGACCTGAAGTTCCAAGAGACCGTTATTAATAAAGATCGCCTGCCCCGGCTTCACCTCATTTGGAAGATCTTTATAATCTGTTGAAACCATTGTCTGGTTGCCTTCAACCTGTTTTGAGGTGATGATAAATTCAGCACCCTTGATAAGCATTGCTTTCTTATCCTTTAATCTGCCTGTCCTTATTCTTGGACCCTGCAAGTCAACAATAATACCAACAGTTGTATTAATGCTCCTGATAAGTTTTACAAGATCCAAAAGATCCGCATCGGCTTCATGTGACATGTTTATTCTAAACAGATTAACCCCTGACTTAATAAGCTTTGTTAACATTTCCTTGCTGGAAGAAGCCGGTCCAACAGTCGCAACTATTTTTGTTTTGTGCATTTTAGATCTCCATTTCTATATGTATATATTATAACGCAGTGTAGAGACGCATTGCAATGCGTCTCTACAGTGATAAAATCCATGATAAAATCGGTATTAGGAGGACACAAAATGTCAACAAATGTTAAAAGGACCCCGATAATGGCCGGAAATTGGAAGATGTTCAAGAATTCTAAGGAAGCATTTGCTACCATTGAGTCTCTTGTGGCAAAAGTAAATGGAGTATCAGACACGACTATAGTGATCTGCCCAACGTTTACTTCTCTTGAATCATCAATAAGAGCAGCAAAGGG
>CAZWKB010000017.1:25782-29967 GCA_964633925.1 uncultured bacterium | reverse complement strand
TGGAAGAAAGAGAATCTAATAAGACTTTTGATGTTATTGGAACCCAGATCGCTGAAGGACTTGTAAATCTTACAAAAGAACAGATGATAAAAGCAGTCATTGCTTATGAACCAGTATGGGCCATTGGAACCGGAAAAACGGCTTCACCTGATCAGGCACAGGAAGTTCATCAGTTTATCAGAGGGATACTTGAGAAAATGTTTGGAGCAGAGGTTTCCGGATCTGTAAGAATTCTTTATGGTGGAAGCGTTAAGCCTGACAATGTTTCAGAATTGATGAAAAAACCTGATATTGACGGCGGTTTGGTTGGTGGGGCAAGTCTTGAAGCCGACTCATTTGAAAAAATCGTAAAATTCTAAAGAGGAGAAAAACATGACTAAGATGGTAGGAGAATTGATGGCTGATGAATTGAGAAAAGAAAAAATGTCTTTGGTGCCTGTTATTGCATCATTAAATAAAGTTGAGCTGTCTACGACCGACAAAATATTTAGTATCCATACCAAAGCCAAGAAAGACCTGTCAGAAATATCAGACAATCCCCTATTATCTTTTTCGGACACAGGAAAAACATCCCCGTCAAAAGCATTAAGGATCGGGGTTTTGTTTTCGGGAGGCCCAGCATCGGGCGGACAAAATGTTGTTGTGGGACTTTATGATGCAGTGAAAGAGCTAAATCCGCAGAGCGAAGTGATCGGTTTCTTCAACGGTCCGGACGGACTGTTGAAAGGAGACGGTGAAGTTCTGTCAGAAGAAAAGATAGACAGTGTCAGGAACATGGGAGGATTCTATCTTCTCGGGACATCCCGCACAAAATTTGAAAAAGCTGAAGACATGGACAAATGTATTGAATCTGTTAAAAAATTCGATCTTGACGGACTTTTAATAATCGGCGGAGATGATTCAAACACAAACGCAGCACATCTGGCTAATTATTTTAAGAAGAGCGGATCAAAGACAACCGTTGTCGGAATTCCAAAGACCATAGACGGAGATCTTGCTTATTTACCATATCTTCAAACCTCTTTTGGTTTTTATACAGCAGCAAGAACCTATGCTGAAATGGTCGGAAATATTTGCAGAGACCTTCCATCCAGCAGAAAGATCTGGCATTTTGTCAAGCTTATGGGACGTTCAGCCAGTTGGATAACCCTTGAAGTTGCTTTTCAAACAAGACCGAATATTGCTCTTGTCGGCGAAGAGATCCAGGAAAAAGGAATGACACTTGAACATGTCGTTGATCATATCTGTGATGTCATATCCAAAAGACATGCTATAGATAAGAAATACGGAATAGTACTGATACCTGAAGGTATTGTGGAATTCATCCCTGATATAAAAAGACTTATCTCCGGAATTAACAAAGCCATAGTAGAGATCGGAGATGAAGAATTCATAAAAATGCATCTTCATGACAGAAAAGGAAAGATCCTATTGGCACTTAAAAAAGAAGACGAATTGCTTTTCCTAAGTCTTCCACATGAAGTTCAACATGGATTATTGTCAGGACTTGATCCGCATGGCAATGTTCAGGTTTCTCATATTGCATCAGATGTTCTGCTTATGGAACTTTGCAAAGAAAAACTTCACAAAGCAGGAATTAAAATAACAACACAGACTCACTTTTACGGTTATGACGGAAGATGCGGATATCCGACATGGTTTGACGCAACATACACTTATAATCTTGGAAGAGCTGCAAGTATCCTTGTCAAAAATGAAAAGACAGGATATATGGTAACAATAAACAATATGATCGGCTCTATTGATAACTGGAAAGTGATGGCATTGCCTATTGCAGGAATGATGTCTGTTGAAGAAAGAAAAGGCAAAGATTCTCTGGTGATCTCTAAATATTTAGTTGATATAGAATGCGCTGCATTTAAAGAATTTGAAAAAAGCAGAGATAAATGGGCAATTGAAGATTCATATCTTTGTCCTGGACCTATCCAACATTTCGGGCCTGACGAAATAGTTAAAGCCAAATCAATAACGATGGAATTGAATTCTTAAAAACAGAAGGTAGAGATATGCTATAGCATGTCTCTACCTTGATAATTCTATTATCTTTTTCTTGCTTTCAGCCAGTTGGTCATATTGTGCGTTTGTGAGACGATGGGTCTTGCTTTTTTCCTTAAGATCCAAAACCCTTACCTGCGCATCAACCATGTCATAGATATCAAAATTATTTTTTGCTTTATACAGATCGTTCATTTGAACTGTCCATAACTTTGTCCTGAGAAGATCTCCATTGACAGCTACGCTGTATTGTGACAGATCGTTATATGTATAATTACGCAGATCTATGTAAAAGAATCCAAATATTGCCGAAAGAGCTACTATTATTGCGATCAGAAAATTGATCCTATTTGTTAGGGCATCTATTGCTTTCTGGTCCAACCTGCCGAACATACTTTTCTCAAAATCACTTGATCCCGATAAAAAAGCTTCTTTTGTTTTCGCTTTGCCAAGATCTTCCATGACATAATTAGCACCCTTTAAATTGGCTCTGGAAAAATCTGTGCCGTCCAATATGGCCCCTTCGAGATTAGCTCCTTCGAGGTCGGCCCCACGCAGTTTTGCTTTTGAAAGATTTGAAAAACTCAGATCAGCATCACGAAGATCGGCATATCGAAGATCAACGAATCTAAGGTCAAGACTTTTTAGATCTGCTCCAGCCAACTGATTTCTGTTTTTTTCAAGACCTTGTTTAAATGTTGAGTATGTTCCAGAGACTATTGTTTCATTGTTAAACTTATTTTTGATATTTATTTCCATAATATTCCCCCTATTATTGGTCGATGAAACCCAGCCACCGTATGCAATTAATTATATCAGAATCAACAAAAATTACATTAATTTTATTTGGCTTGACAAAGGCAAAGAATACATGCAATAATCCACTCATCAAAGCAACGAGGAGGTGATTTTATGTTTCTATATCCGCAAATGGGATTTATGGCGATCATTCCGGCAACTATTCTGGTAACGATCAGCTTTTTCGTCCTTTTTGCTTTAAACAGCAAGATAGTAAAGAGAAACATAGAGATTTTCGGTTACTTTGTTGTTGCTATGCTATGGATATGTGCAGTTGCAGTTTTATCTGCAGGTATTTTTGTAGCTACTAACGCACCATCGATGAACTGCATGGGTGGAAAAATGATGCACATGAAGATGATGAAGGACAAACCATGTGATATGAAAGGGATGATGACCCCTGAGGCCGGCGTAGCCAATGCAAAAAAGTCTATGGCAAAAAAGATGAAAGCGAAGAAGGTTGAACCTCCAGTGATCGTTCCTGCTCCAGCTGAAAAGAAATAAAATATAGGGGCGGGGGTCCCCCGCCCTTTATAGAATTATTTCCCGGATGGCAATTCTTTTGGAGGTACGGAATTTAAGAAATATGATGTTCTGCTACTTATCCTATTAATGATTCTTGTCTCATCTTTTCCATTCTTTCTTGATATCCGGCGGCCGCTTTCATTATCTCATCTTTTAGTTTTTGATCTTCTACGTCTCTCCAATAATCAGATGAAGGATCTAACTGCTCTAGTACATTTCGAGGTAATTTGTTCCATATATTGTTAAATACTTTGTTATCTGCAACATCAAGTATCTGAAAAAGCAATAATAATTCGTTATTCATATTTTCATCAAGAATGGTTGATAGATGCATTGCCTTTTGTAGAATATTTGCATGCTTATTTTTCGTCGCCTCATTTAAGAGTCTTGAATATTCAGGGGTATTCGCTTTTTTAAATTCCACAAATGCTCCATAACCACATAATGCGCCAACTGAACCAAGTAATAAATCCACTACTAAAGGCATCATGGACAACGGGTCCCCTGATCCTATAGTCGCAACTAAAGCTGCTGAAGGCGCGCCAATAGCGACCAAACTCCATACATATCCGAATATGTTTTTTTTAATATGCTGGGCTATAGAATAATCCGTTTTCATTTTATTTTTTGCGAAAGCATAAGCAAGAACCGTTGAAGATCCATCATCAGGATTAAGTTTGTTAAATATTTTTGCTGCTGCTATATAATCATCACGAGCAATCAAACGGGATTCATTTTCAAAAATCTCAACAGGTAGACTTTTTGCTAATTTACCAATATTTGGGATTTTAGTAGTGATAGTAGTAAACACCGCAGATATCATATCTTTATCCATGCCTTGAGGAA
>CAZWKB010000017.1:23214-25719 GCA_964633925.1 uncultured bacterium | reverse complement strand
CTGATAATGTTGTTTGATATTTTTTTTGAATTGATCAGGTTAAAAGAATCTGCTTCAGTATTGGGAATAACACAAAGACCGCTGTATTCTGGAACAACGGCGATATCAGTATTCTGAGAATGCGCTCTAATAGTCTGTAAACAAACAAGATCTTTCGGCATTATATTTCTAAAGCCGGCATTTATATTTGATCCGATACCAGGCGAATTAACTCCAATTCTAATAATTGATGACATTTGATCTCTCCCATTCCAGATTTATTTAAGCTTCCACCTCCCTCTTTTAATGTATCGGAATTTTTTGGGCAGAAATTCAAGCAAACTGAAATTGTGAAAAAAAAAGGCCCCGATCAGATCGGGGCCTTTACAAATCAATTATCGAACCTGATTACATCATATCTCCGTAGCCGCCGCCTGGCATTCCGCCCGGCATTGCTGGAGTCTTTTCTTTTTCTGGCTTTTCAGCGATCAAAGCTTCGGTAGTAAGAAGCATTGCTGCTATACTTGCCGCATTCTGAAGAGCTGATCTGGTTACTTTCAGAGGATCTACAATTCCAGCCTTGAACATGTCAACATATTCAAGAGACTGAGCATTGAATCCTACATTTTCATTCTTCTCTGCTTTGATCTTCTCAACAATAACAGCACCTTCCATACCGGCATTCAGGGCTATTTGTTTCAAAGGTTCAGCGAGTGAAATTCTAACGATCATTGCACCAACTTTTTCATCGCCAGTCAACGTTGCTTCAAGCTTTGCAACTGTATCAATCGAATGAATAAGGGCACATCCGCCGCCTGCAATAATTCCTTCTTCAACGGCTGCACGGGTTGCAGAAAGAGCATCTTCAATCCTGTGCTTTTTCTCTTTGAGTTCTGTTTCTGTCGCTGCCCCGGCCTTGATAACTGCTACGCCTCCGGAAAGTTTAGCCAATCTCTCTTGTAACTTTTCTTTGTCGTAAGAAGAATCACTTAGTTCAATTTCTTTCTTGATCTGAGCCATTCTTTCTTTTACTGCTGTTTTCTTCCCGCCGTCTTCGGTAATAATTGTAGTCTTGTCTTTGCTTATTATTACTTTCTTTACTTTACCAAAAGTCTTATCATCAATTGTTTCAAGAGTTGCACCTGTATCTTCAGATACTACGGTTCCACCAGTTAAAATTGCGATATCCTCAAGCATTGCTTTTCTTCTGTCGCCAAAACCAGGAGCTTTAACCGCTACGCAGTTTATTGTGCCTCTGAGCTTGTTGACAACGATTGTTGCTAGAGCTTCACCTTCGATGTCGTCAGCAATAACCAAAAGTGGTTTGCCCATTTGAACTACTTTTTCCAAACTTGGAAGAAGATCTTTTATTGCGCTTATCTTCTTGTAATAACAAATGTTTTAGATTTAGCGGCTTCTAATGCTGTTAAACAAAATGTTTCCATAAAAGTACAAGGATAAAACCATATATCTGCTGTTTTCCAAGCATCTTCAAGAACTGCTTCCATTCTTTCTCTGTCGGTGATCATATAAGGAGATGCATATCCTTTGTCGAATTGCATACCTTCTACAACTTCAAGAGTGGTATCAATACCTTTGCTCTCTTCTACAGTGATAACTCCATCCTTACCAACTTTTTCCATTGCATCGGCAATAAGATTCCCGATCTCTGAATCGTTGTTTGCAGAAATGCAAGCAACCTGAGAAATAGCTTCTCTTGTCTCTACTTTTTTGCTGTCTTTCTTTAATTTTTCAACAGCTACTTTTACTGCTTTCTCAACGCCTCTTTTGATATCCATTGGATTGGCACCTGCAACAACATTCTTCAGTCCTGCTTTAAAAATCGCCTGACCCAATACTGTTGCTGTGGTTGTTCCGTCCCCTGCGATATCATTGGTTTTGCTTGCAACTTCTTTAAGAAGCTGTGCTCCCATGTTTTCAAAAGGATCTTCAAGGTCGATCTCCTTTGCAATGGTCACCCCGTCATTTGTTATTGTAGGTGATCCCCATTTTTTCTCTAGAACAACATTTCTTCCTCTAGGTCCAAGTGTTGCCTTTACTGCATTTGCTACTTTTGTAACACCAATCTCTAATTTTCTCCAAGCCTCATCACCAAACATTATTTCTTTTGCGCCCATGAAAAAGTTACTCCTTTCGTTTTAGTTCTTAATTGCTAAAATATCTCTCTCTTGAAGAATGATCAGCTCTTCTCCGTCTATCTTGATCTCTGTACCACCGTACTTTGCGTAAATTACTTTGTCCCCTACTTTTACTTCGATCTCAACCTTTTGACCATTATCAAGCACTCTTCCGCTTCCAACAGCTATAACTGTCCCGATCTGCGGCTTTTCTTTTGCTGTATCAGGAAGAAGAATTCCACTTGTCGTCTTTTCTTCTGATGCAACCTGCTTAATAACCACCTTATCCCCCAACGGTTTAATTTTCGACATCTCAATCCCTCCTTTCGTATTTTGAACCTTTAATAAGGTTTTCATGATTTAGCACTTCAATTAATGGAGTGCTATA
>CAZWKB010000017.1:21661-23204 GCA_964633925.1 uncultured bacterium | reverse complement strand
ATATACAAGAGTAAGTTTAGCAATCAATTAGCAGTCTGTCAAGAGGAGTGCTAATGCCATCCATATGCAATTGGTTTTCTCTTTTGAACATCTTCATCATTAAACATTACAAACAGAGTCTTTTTCGTCCCCATGAAATCTCGCAACTGTTCAACTGTATAATCTATAAATCCGATAGGGTATAGGACGGCTATTCCTTTATAGTAAAGACGAAGCCCTATTGTAGTATCGTCTTTCTTCCAATAATCATTAACATCAAACATAACGCGCTCGCGTTTTATCTCAGCACATCTTAACTCTTCAAGAATTGGCTCTTTTAGCGAAAACATCAGATTGCCTTTTTCCAAATATGGAGTTGCAAGAATCTTCTTATCTAAATAATATTCAAACCCAATATCTTTTGCTACAGTTCTCATTGCTTCAGGGATATTTGATAACATAACGAATCCTGTCCTTCCACGATGAAGAACATTGTAGCCACAGACACTATTATTAGTATTACTAAATGCTATATTTTTAATCCGGACAGTTACCGGAATTTGATTTTCAATTTCTCTTGCCAAAATGTTGTCAAAATTATGTTTGAAAGAATGTATTGTATCCTGATCTTGAATGCTAAATTTTGGGAACGGAATGAATCCATATTCCTTATTAACAAGCGTAACAATAGCCGATATTTTTGTCCCTATAATGGAATTGGAATCATCTTTATTGAAAAAACTTTCTTTATACAAACAACTGCCCTGAATCCCTTTGTAATCAACGATCAAGCTATGCTCTTTATCCTGTCCAATTTCAACAACAGTGACTTCTACTGGACTGGCATTTGTGCAATATTTATCCAACTCTTTTATGATTGGATCATCTTTAAAGGTTTCAAATCCCTGAGCAATAATTCTGTTTTCATCTGACAACGGCCCGAAATCATTTATTATTTGCCTTACACCGTTTATGTAGGATGGGAAATTATTGGTGGCTAATATTGCCTGCAAATCAAAATAAATTACGTTTTGGCTAGTACGTGTATTTGAGCTGATAGTTCCCATTGCTTTTGTATCGTAAAAAGAAATCAATAATTTCAATTTTTTGCGGAAGTTTTTAGGGAGTTTTTAGCTTTTCATATAAATTATTAAAACCATCAAGGAAATCATTTCGATTCAATTTGAAAGTTTTATCTTCATATAGTTTAGATATCTCCATAAGATCTTCATATGGCTCAAGAACTGATGAAATATACTTATAGATTTGTCTGTCACTACCAATAGACTCTATTTCATCATTAAAATAACCTTTATAGAATCCCGAAACAAAGGACAGCGGATAGGTCTTCCCAGGCAACACATAAGACCTGATCATCCTAGCAACATCAAAATACATCATCGATGCGCGAGCCTCGATCGACAGATCAGTCAATGCTACCGCCTGATCAAGGTCTACGATCTTAATATTGTCTGAGTTTTCAGCTGCAAAGTTTCCCAAATGAGGGAATTTGTGTGCATAAGACTCATGCATTCTTCTCAATAGAAGACCTGTCTGCTTCGTC
>CAZWKB010000017.1:17634-21651 GCA_964633925.1 uncultured bacterium | reverse complement strand
CATAATTTGCCTTGCCAGTAAAGATTCTGACATCCAAGACATCGGCTCATTTAATCGCTTATCGAAAGATCTTTCCATCCCATATACAACAAAACCAACATCACCATCAAGATATTTTAAATCTTTATATTTCCCATATCCTAAAACAATATCAGTTAGCTCACTTGACAGTTTTTCGGCAACATTAATCTCTTTCATAACATTTTCAATTTTCATAGTTCCATGAGGACTGTAATCGGTCTTAGATCTTGGAACTGTCATCAAGGCCCCCTCTTCGTCCGTTTCATATGTAAAAGTCACAAACCCATCCCCTTTCACATAAGGAAGAACAAGTCCATTATCATCAGACACCGGCATCCCACCCTTAATTCGTAGCGCATTTACAGTAACCCCATCAATTTCTATTGCATTCTGCAATGTAACGACAGTAGATCTGCAATCAATTGCTGAAGATATTG
This sequence comes from uncultured bacterium, assembly GCA_964633925.1. GTDB lineage: Bacteria > Margulisbacteria > WOR-1 > JAKLHX01 > JAKLHX01 > CAZWKB01. Next base: position 21,193 of record CAZWKB010000017.1, on the reverse strand, counting down.
ACGTAACATTTCTTTCTATACTGCCAAGAATATTGTCATTCAAGAATGGCCGGATCGACATCAGATCCGCATTGAAATGTCCTTTTAAAGCTGTAGTATTTATTGCTCCCATTGTTCATTTGTCGTAAAAAGATAAAAACAATTTCACTCGTATTTTTTCGTGGGGATTATTTGATCAGAGGGGTTTCTTTTTCATCCAGATATTTAGTTTCTATTACCTCATTATTTGCATCGTATTTTCTTTTTATTACTGCAACTCCGTCAATATTGTTTTTTAGTTTGTCATTTGACACAAAGAAAACGCTCTCAACAATCAAAAACCTGTCCTCAACCTTGTTCCCGTTAGCATCATATGAATATCTGATCATTGATATACCTTTGTCGGTACGCGGCTTTTGCTGCCCGTCTGATGCAAAAAACCTCTCCTCAATTCTATTGTTGCTTTCATCATATTTTGCACGAATGATTGCCGCTCCTCCAAGATTTGAGAGGCCCTTCAATAAATAATCGACACCATAATAGGATTCTTCAGTAATATTTGAGCTGACATCATATTTATATGCGACCTTAAAATAATTTGTGCTCTTTGCTTCTTTAGATGTTTCATCTGCAGAATAATAACGTTCCTCAATCTTATTGCCTTTTGCATCAAAAACTCTTTTAATTACGGCAACATCCAAAACAGGACGGTCTTTTAATTTACCATTTGCTCCATACGTTCTTTCTTCAACCGGAAACCCTTCATCGATATATGTTATTGAAATGGACGCATATCCTTTATCAATGGATTCTTTTGCTTGCTCATCAATACCATAATAGATCTCCTCAACAACATTGCCTTTCGAATTGTATTTTGTGGAAACAACAGAAACACCGGTATCACTTCTGTCCATGAGGCCTCCGGATTTTCCGAAATATCTTTCTTCGACTACATTGCTCTGATCATCAAACTTTCTGCGTATCAAAGCAACTCCAATATCTTTTCTTTCACTCGGTTGATCCTGACATTTCTTAATGATCTCAAAAACCTGCTGAACTTCACCTGATGTCATACCACTTTTTATCGAAAAGCCATGAAGGTCTCCTGTAAACTTTGGTAATATGAGACCCTTTTCATCTATATAAGATTCTGCCGTTAAAATAGAAAAAATTAATCCTTCTCTTGATGCAAATTTTGCCAATTTTGATCTGTCAAGAATAGCATCCTTTGAAGAAGAATATCTCTCCTCAGTAATATTTCCTAATACGTCATATTTGTAACTTACGCTTGCATATCCATCCATGGATTCGATCTCTTTACCTGCTTTATCAAAAAAAGAAACATTGATCAAATTCCCTGCGCCATCATAATTTTTACGTTCTTCATATACTCCTGCAAGATCAGAAATTATTTCTCCGCTTTTGTTGCTTTTAAAAGTTGATTTTATTCTGCCTGAAGAATCTGTTTGAAATATGTACTGCGCAACGATGCGACTGTCATCAGGGAGATTTCCACTTTTATCGTAAAGGAATAAAGCAACAGGAAAACCTTTTTCATCTTGTTTTAGACGTACAGAATAAACTCCGTTATCATCACAGGACAATTGTCCGTTTTCATTGTAATACGTTCTTTTTTCAAAACCATTAAGATATTCGAACACAACTTTTGATATATTTTTTCCAAAGAGCGAGCCATTTGAAGCTTTTTGGGATTTTTGATACTCGACAGCAATAATTTTTCCGGTCGTGTCATATGCAAATTTATAAACTGTACTGTTTCTGGATTGATCATCAGATATTGGTGTTTTGCCTATGACCGTAAAAAGATTGGTGATCGATATGTTTTTGAAGTAATTATTTTGAGCGAAGACCGCAGGCAATAAAAAAAGCATCCATAACAAAACTGTCGGGATCAATAACTTCTTCATTTATGCTCCTTACAGTTACTAAAGTTTCCAGATCTTCTCTTTGTATTCAGTTATCATCCTTTGAGTACTGAAGAATGCGCTCTCTCTGATACAACTGATCATCATATCAACCCACGGAGAATTATCAGCGGTTTTTGTGCCGTTTTCCAGATCATAATACATTGGCATCAGCTCTTCCAGGCTCTGATATAGTGCCTGCGAATCTTCCACCATCTTAAGATCATTTTCTGATCCGATCTCACCAACGGGAGGTACATAACCAAACATTTTACCAATGCCTTTGTCGGCAGCCTCCACTATCCATCCATCAAGAGTGCTTAATTGAGGGACTCCGTTTGCAATAGCTTTCATTCCACTTGTCCCTGATGCCTCAAATGGAGCAAGAGGATTATTGAGCCATACATCAACACTGCTTGTCAGAAGCTTCCCAAAATACGTGTCGTAATTTTCAAGAAAGACTATTCTTAAATGTTTTTTCTGACCGCCAAGCTGATTTATCTTTTCCATCATCTCGTCCATGCCTCTTTGAGCAGAAACATCAGCAGGATGTGCCTTACCTGCAATTATTATCTGCATTTGTCCAACATTCTTTGCAATCTTTATTAAGCGACTGAGATCTTGCAACAACAAAGTCGGTCTCTTATAATTTGCAAATCTTCTTGCCCATGCAATTGTAAATGTTGACGGATTAAAATACCATGCTTTCAGATAATCTGACAATACAGCTTTGTTTTCTTTGTGCGCAATCCATAATTCATGTCTAAACTGGTTGTTACCTCTAAGGTGTTCTACATTGGACAGCTTTGTCGCATCTGCTTCAAAATCTCCAATAACATCTTTGTACTTTAATAGAACATTCTTTATCGCGTCGCTCATCCATGTATATGTGTGAATACCGTTCGTTATGCTCTGGATCTTGTCTTTATATCTTGGAAATTGCAATCTGGTGACTTCTCCATGTTTTTGAGAAACACCGTTCACATGATCGCTTGCATTTAATGCTAACTGAGTAAGATTGACAATATTATCGTATTTTTCATCGGTGCCAAATTGCCTGACAATATTTGTTGCTTCATGACCCAGAGCCCCTTCAACTTCCTGATAATTGAATCTGTCATGACCAGCTTCCACAGGTGTATGGCAGGTATATGCGAAAATCTTTTTTAGTTCTTCCGGATTTGTAGTTCTTGCTTTCTCAATAAAAGCAAAAGCGGCATGTCCTTCATTCATATGATATCTGTCTATTGAATATCCCAAAGCTTCTAGTGCTTTGACCCCGCCAATCCCCAGTATCATTCTTTGAGCAATCTTTATCCAATTGTTGTTGCTTCTGTAAAGCTGTCCTGTAAGCTCTTTCATATAGTCAGGGTTTTGTGGCAGATTTGCATCGAGCAACACTAAAGGAACAACAGATTTCTGGTTGTATGAATATACATAATATTTCCACAACTTTAAATCTATCTTGTGCCCGCTCAGTTCCACGGAAACGGTTTTATTTAATGGTATGAGTCCCGGATAAGAATATGGATCCCATGCCTGCACTTCTGAAAATTGTCCGCCATCCCTGAACCAGAACTTCTGTTCAAAATAACCTTTGCCCCAAAGAACTCCCAACCCTACAAGCGACAGATCATGATCTGCTGCTGATTTGA
>CAZWKB010000017.1:3755-17624 GCA_964633925.1 uncultured bacterium | reverse complement strand
TCCAGAAGATTCTTTACAGGGAGATAATGATAATAATCCATCTGCATCATATTTGAGAAGACCTCATGCTCTTTTTGCATGTTTGAATGACTGATTTCGTTCTTAGTTATAAATGTATGGTAAACGCTTGGGGCTAATCCGTATTCCATGGAAAAATAACCTATGGATGGATCGTTTTTAGCTAAAAGTCTTTCTTCGGCACGAACTATTGTTTCAAGTGGATATCCGCAGAACATTTTTTCTGAAATATCTTCAAGATATTTTGGATTTGTTGTATCTAAACCGATCAGCTCTATGGCTTTTTGAAGCATTATATTTTTATTCTATATTATAAACATCATTTTGTGAAGAGGGATTTTATGATTTGGCCTAATGTAGAGACGCATAGCCATGCGTCTCTACATTATAATCATATTTTAATTTTAATTCCCTTCACATATAGAACCATCATGATAAACCACCAGACAAACAAATATCCGACAACATAGGTCCAGCCACCACCGACACGACCAAATGTTGAGTATAAATAATTTAGCATCCAGTTTTGCACTGTCACGGCAGACCCGTCTGCCATTACTACAGTCCATTTTTGCAGTATTAAGGTCTTAGTCAGAACAGGAGCAACATAAGCGAATATGGCACTTGATCCAAAAACAGCAAAAGGAAAACCAAAAAAAGTCAGCCTTGAAATATCCAAGACAAGATAAAAAACACTCAAAACAAGACATCCAAGACCTGCGGTGATAATAATATATGGAGGCGTCCAGATCGCTTTGCTAATGATCATGTAAGAACTAAGATAATATCCAAGTGAAACAAGACAAGAGCCCAAACCAATTAAAAAGGCTAAGTTAATCAGTTTTTGATTTCCATAATCCAGAATCTCCCCCACTATAGTACCTATAAGCACCAGCGCTGACACAGGGATCAAAGATAACAAACCTGAAAGATGTATATGTGACAGATATGTAATGTTGAGGTGACGAATAATATTTGATTTTTCACCCAACACTCCGGCAGCAACCCCAGGAACCGGAATGTATTTTAGAATAGCCCAATAACCGGCCAATAATAAAACTGCAACAAAAAATCTTCTGTAAAGCGGGAGTTCAGATAAGAATACTCCAATGAAATATGAGAGCGCTATGATCTGCAATACTCCAAGCCCGAAATATGGATGCCCCATTATGGAGCTATCAACTATAAGCCCCAAAATAAAAATGCCAATAGTTCTCAAAACTATCTTTAACTCATATTTCCATATCTGAGGAACCTTTGATCTGAAAGAACTTGAAGAAAACGGGATTGCAACTCCGACACAAAACAAGAACCACGGGAATACGAGATCTGCAAGATTTAAGCCTGCTCCCCAAGGAGCATGCGTCAGTTGATAAGGAGTGTACACGTCAAGAACCATGTTATTAACGAGCAACATAAGAATAATAGTAATGCCCCTAAAAGCATCAAGTGAAAACAATCTGTTTGACGACGTCTTTTCCATTTGTAAAATTATAGCATTTGGTCTTTGCAATACCAGCGGTGTTATAATTGAGCTGAAATGAAATCAATAATAGTTGATAATCTAGTAAAAAAATTTAAAGAAACAACAGCAGTTGATTCTATATCATTCGACGTAAAAAAAGGCGAGTGTTTTGGTATGCTTGGACCAAACGGAGCCGGCAAAACAACAACGATTAATATGTTAAGCACACTTTTAAAGCCAACATCGGGAATTGCAACAGTTGCCGGATTTGATATCGTTAAACAAAAAAATAAAGTCAGAGAAAATATCGGCATTGTTTTTCAGGAACCGGCACTTGATTCAAAACTAACAGGAAAAGTAAATCTTGAATTCCATTCAATGATGTACGGGACCCCTCCTAACATATATAAAAAGAGAATTGATGATCTTCTTGAGCTTGTTGAACTTACCGAAAAAGCAAATACATTGACACAGAAATATTCCGGAGGAATGAAAAGAAGGCTTGAAATTGCCAGAGGCTTGTTGCAAATGCCAAAAGTGCTTTTTCTTGACGAACCAACTCTCGGACTTGATGCCCAGACCAGAAGGTTGATATGGGAATACATTAAAAAATTAAACAAAATGAACGATGTTTCAATAATTCTGACAACACACTATATGGAAGAGGCTGATTTTTTATGTGACAGAATAGCTATAGTAGATCACGGGACAATTAAAGCTATCGACACTACTGAAAACCTTAAACAGGATATGGGCGGAGATGTTATATCTCTAGAGATTGATGAAAACACAGGACTATTCATATCAAAACTAAAACAAACCTCGTGGATAAGATCCGTAAAAGAATTTGATGATTGCCTGAAATGTCTAAGTCTTACTATGGACCGTGCAGAAACCAGAGTAGCCGATGTATTGGCTATTGCTAATGAATGTAAAACGAAAATATTATCTGTAAATATTCATAAACCGAGTTTAGAAGATGTGTTCTTGAAATATACGGGAAAGACCATTCGAAATATCGAAGAAAGAGAGAAGGTCTGGTAAATGAACGAACTTAGAGCAATATATATTTTGTGGCTTAGAGAAATGAAAAAACTGATACGCTCGAAAGAGAGAATTCTCGGTTCGATCGCAATGCCTTTGATGTTTTTGCTTTTCCTTTCATCCAGCTTCAAAGATTCCAGCATTTCCGGAGTTTCATCAAGCGTAAGATATATAGACTTCTTAGTCCCTGGAATAATCGGAATGAACATGCTGTTCAGCTCAATGTTTTCTGGCATATCTGTTTTGTGGGACAGAGAATTCGGGTTTTTAAAAGAAATAATGGTAGCACCTGTCAGTCGTGTTTCTATTGCACTTGGCAGGATCGCAGGAGGAGCAACTACAGGGATTATTCAGGGCACGATATTATTTGCCGTCTCTTTCTTTTTTGGTTTAAGACTCGACCCGAGCTTTTCATTCATCAGAATGTTTAGCGGAATATTATTGATGATCGTATTCATGATATTGATATCTCTGGTGTTCTTATCACTTGGACTTTCATTCGCTTCCAATATGCGCGATGCTCAGGGTTTTGAGCTGATCATAAATTTTGTAATGTTCCCGATATTCTTTTTATCCGGAGCGATCTCCCCCATTAACAACCTACCCTACATACTTAAGATATTGGCAAAACTTAATCCGTTATCCTATGCGGTCGATGGGATAAGAGCTTCTTTGATAGGACATTCTATGCATACTCTAGGAACAGACCTTCTGATCTGCTCGATATCTGCGCTATTTATGGTTATGCTGGCTGCCTATTTCTTTGAAAGAAGTGAAGGGGTTTAGAGACAATGATTGAGGCATTTTTCTAAGGTTCCTTAAATAACAATGCCTTAATGTCTTCAAGATCCCATCGGCCATCCTCTATCATGTCTAATGTAAAATGTTTTATATCAGAATGAATAGCAGACGCCTCGTTTGAAGATCTAACTGTTTTTGTCATCATTTCATTCAGACTTTCTCTATCTACACTTAAAAGAAGTTTTCTGGCAACATCAGCATTTTCATAATTAGAAAAACCCATTTTTTTCATGCCGATTGCTGCGAGTAAAAGAACGCCCATCCAATTTGATGCAAGATCTCCACAAATTGAGATGTCTTTGCCAGCCCTATTTGCCAGATCAATTGCAAACTCCATATTTTTAATCACCTTTGGATGAAAGTGTGCGATAGCAAGTAATTTTGCAAAATCTAAATTGTATCTATCAATTCCAAGAGTTTTTGATGTCAGGTCATTGGATCCAATGCTGACAAAATGAATCTGAGTTTTCTTTAATATTTTTTCAAGATCCTTATTCACTGCCGGATTCTCATACATTACTCCAAGCTTTAAATTTTCATTGATCGAATGTCCAGAGCCCGCCAGTCTTTCTTTTCGTTTTTCAAAAATATCGAGAAACTGATTTACCTCATCGAGTGATGTAACATTTGGCAACATCACTAATTCCACTTTGCTTAATAAGAAAGCATCTATCTGACTTTCAAGAGCCGTATTGTAAGGACTGTTTTTATCAAGCAGCAATCCAAGTCCTTGAGCCTCTTCTGATACTGAATAATATGGAAGTTTTTTATCTTTACCGTTCAGATCCAATATCCTGAATGTAACAGGTTTGCCGCCTGAAGCATCCATTATTTTATTGTAGTAGGAGATCTGCTCATCGACTTTTGGAATTTTTTCTCTTTCCATCCCATTTTGTCGATTCATAAAAAACCATTCCGTCCTGACAAGAGAAGTTCCATCTACTCCGTTCTTGATAGCATCTTCAATTAAGTTGGGATCGTCGGCATTCACCAATAGCTTAACCTCTTCAGAATCTCCTTTTACCACTACAGACTGACCTCTAAAACTCTTCAATTGCACAAAAATCGTTTCGTTCTGTTCGATTTTTTTTAAGGCATGCTCCTGAGTTTCTTTTATCGGATTTATTATTGCCGTTCTATTAATCCCATCGATTATAACAAGATCCCCATCATTTACTTTTGATAGAAACCCAGGCATTATCGATCCAGGTTTTCCTGTACTACCAAGCTTTAGACAAACGTGTTCTGTTGGAACTCCTTCTTCAATGATAAGAGCTGCCAGCTTTGGATGCTCTAATGCGGTTACATCTGTAGGAGAAAATTTCTTCATTACAAGTATTACAGGATTTTTTTGACTGTTTAGAAGCTCAACAATATCTGAAGCCTTTTTGTGTTTTAACGCAAGAACTTTGGTTAGTGTCTTTGTCAATTCCAGTATCTGCTTGTCACCCAGATCAATGCTTTCCTGAGACAATCTACCAGATCGCTCACGAAAGTCTTTTAGCACAATTTTTATGGCTGCTGAAGTACATTTTTTGTCATTTTTCATGACCTCAATAATCTTGTTGAAGGAAGCCTCTAAAATCATTTGAGCAACAGCATCCATAGCATCATCAGAAAGTTTTGAAACAACCGATGAGTAAATTTTTTGAAACTCATCCACTCTATGACTTACTACTTCCTCGATCGTTATGTTTTCTGTCTTTGCAACTTCATTAAGATCAACGTCTTCATAATCATCAATATCAAGATTTTCTACTACAGTAAAAACTGGAGCCATTACTATTCTCCGAGCTCCAACAGCAATTCCCCTGACAGATGACTCTTCTTTTGGTTGAAATTCTATAGGTTCCAGAGAGGAAGCCACGACAATCAATGCTTCAAAAATCTCATCTTTGAGAGATGGCGCACCCAAAAAACTTTCCACACTATTAATATCTATCGGTTCAGGAGCTACCTCTTCGATCTTGATATTTCCAATTTCTCGATCTAACGGATTTGGCATTACTTCTATCGGTCTATTAACATTGATGGGAATTCCTACCGCTGCGCTAGGCAAACTTGTATTAGCATTGATCGGTGAAACGGTTGTTCCTGACATAATAGCCCCCCTATGACACTATATCGTAATAAGTATGGCAAAATTTCATGTTTTCCGACTTTTATGCCATCGTCGTTTTTGCTATAATATCATCATGAATCAAACAATAACACAGAAGATATTGGCTGCACATTGCGGGAAAAAGACTGTAAATCCCGGCGAATTTATCGAAGCGGATGTTGATATTGTATTAGGGAATGACGTAACAGCTCCTCCTGCTATATCGGAATTTAGAAAGATTGGGGTAAAAAAGGTATTCGACAAGGACAAGATAATGCTTGTTCCTGACCATTTTACGCCCAACAAAGACATAAAATCAGCCCAGCAAGTAAAGTTAATGAGGGAATTCACAAAAGAATTTGGAATTACACATTTCTTTGAAATAGGCATAATGGGTGTTGAGCATGCCCTACTTCCTGAACAAGGGCTGGTATATTCCGGACAACTGATAATCGGAGCAGATTCTCATACATGTACTTATGGTGCATTGGGAGCATTTTCTACTGGAGTCGGATCAACAGATATGGCTGCCGCGATGGCAACAGGAAAAGTATGGCTCAAAGTGCCTGAAACTATCAAGTTCGTATACAAAGGCAAATTGCCAAAATGGGTAAGCGGAAAAGATCTGATATTGCATACTATCGGAGATATCGGAGTTGACGGAGCGCTTTATAAATCTATGGAATTCACCGGGGAAGCTATTGACTCTCTTTCTATAGAAAGCAGATTAGCTATGGCAAATATGGCAATTGAAGCCGGTGGAAAAAACGGAATAATAATTCCTGATGAAATTACAAAACAATATCTCAGAGAAAGACTGAAAGATTCTGCTAAGCCGATATTCTATGAAAGCGATGCAGACGCAACCTATTGTAAGGTTATTGAATATGATTGCAGTAAAATAGAGCAGCAAGTAGCATTTCCTCATCTGCCGTCAAATACTAAACCGATAAGCAAAGTTGGAAATATTAAGATAGATCAAGTTGTAATCGGATCTTGTACAAACGGAAGAATGGAAGATATGAGAATTGCCGCTCAGTTATTGAAAGGCAAAAAGAGACATCCTGACGTAAGATTAATTATTATTCCTGCAACCCAATACATATTCAATCAATGTATAAAAGAAGGACTGACAGATATATTCATGGAAGCCGAAGCAGCATTCTCGACTCCTACATGCGGACCATGCCTTGGAGGACATATGGGAATTCTTGCCGAGGGAGAAAGAGCTGTTGCTACAACTAACCGAAATTTTGTAGGTCGCATGGGACATCCAAAGAGCGAAGTCTATTTATCAAACCCTGCAGTTGCCGCAGCATCGGCGATACTTGGCAGAATTGCCGGACCGGAGGAATTATAAGATGAAAGGCATATCAAGAAAATTTACACCAAATGATAATATCGATACCGATTTGATAATACCGGCAAGATATTTGAATACGTTTGATCCAAAAGAGCTGGCGCTGCATTGTATGGAAGATGCAGACATAAATTTCATGAAAAGAAAAAAAGACGGAGACTTTATTGTAGCCGGTGAAAATTTCGGTTGCGGATCTTCCCGTGAACACGCCCCTATTGCTATTAAAGCTGCTAACATTTCAGCCGTCATAGCAAAATCATTTGCACGTATATTCTTTAGAAATTCTATTAACGTTGGGTTCCCTATTATTGAAATAAAAGAAACCGATGAAATATCTGATGGTGATGAATTGGATGTTGATATTGAAAAAGGGATGATCAAAAACATCACCACAGGAAAAACCTATCAAGCACAGCCATTTCCCCCATTCATGAAAAATCTCATAGATGCGGGAGGGCTGATAGAATACACAAAGGAGAAAATTAATGGCCAAAACGTATAATTTAGGTGTTATCGGAGGAGACGGAACAGGACCGGAAGTCGTTGCAGAAGCAATAAAAGTTCTTGAAGTTGTCGGGAAGAAATTTGATATTAAGTATAAGCTCACTTATTTACCATATGATGGTGAAAGATATTTACAAACAGGCATAACTATTACTGATGAAGAAATCGAAGGACTAAAGAAATTTGATGCTGTTCTTCTCGGTGCCATAGGACATCCAAAGGTTGCTCCAGGAATACTTGAAAAAGGCATTCTGTTAAAAACGAGATTCGGTCTTGACCAGTATATCAACCTAAGACCTGTCAAACTTTATGAAAATGTTTATACGCCACTTAAAGATAAAGGCCCTGCTGATATTGACTTTGTTGTGATAAGAGAAAATACAGAAGGTATTTATACCGGTGCAGGCGGAAATCTTAAATATGGAACAAAAGACGAAATTGCTATTCAAGAATCTATCAATACCAGAAAAGGTGTTGAAAGATGTATCAGATATGCATTTGAGTTCACAAGAAAAAGAAATAAAGGCAAAAAACTAACCTTGGTTGGCAAAACAAACGTTCTTACATTTGCATGGGGCCTTTGGCAGAGAACTTTTGATGAAGTTGCAAAAGAATATCCTGATATCAAGCCTGACTATGCACACGTTGATGCAACATGTATGTGGTTTGTAAAAAACCCTGAATGGTTTGATGTTATCGTAACAGATAATATTTTCGGAGACATCATCACGGATCTTGGAGCAATGATACAAGGCGGAATGGGAATTGCAGCAGGCGGGAATATTAATCCTGAAGGTGTATCAATGTATGAGCCAATCGGAGGATCAGCTCCAAAGTATACAGGACTAAACGTTATTAACCCTCTCGCAGCAATCGGTGCAATGCAGATGATGCTTGAACAGCTTGGAGAAACAAAGGCAGCTGTTGCTGTTGAGAATTCCATAATGGAAGCATGCAAAAAGATGAAATCTATGTCTGCAGGCAAAATGGGATACTCTACAACGGAGGTTGGAGATATGGTGGCCGCCGCAATATAACAACAACAAGAACGAGGACGAGAAGGCAAGAAATAAAAAAAAGGGCAGTCAGAAATGGCTGCCTTTCTTTTATCTGGGATTGCAAGTTTTGCGTAAAAATATCCGATATATTTGTATGGTGATAATTAATGGGTTTTTACCTCAAATAGCAAGTAAAACAAATAGCATTTCCAAAAACATTAGCGAATATGATGTATTGCAAAAATTACGTGGCGAAAACATTGCAGAAGTCATTAAAGCTCTTGATCTAATAATCAATGAAGACAGTACAAACACAAAATATGTGAATGCACTACTTGACTTAATCCGCTATCAGGATGATCCTATCGTAAATGGTAAAGCATTGCTATGTCTAGAAATGATCAAGGCAGGAAGTCAAAAAGGTGGTAATAGTTTTAATATCCAACAAAAAGAATTATATAGCAGCATTGTTAATAATTCAAATATTTCATTAAGCAACGGCATTATGACTATTTCTGGCAATTTCAATTTAAATAACAAATTAGCCCTCCAAGATGGAACGCTTGCATTTGATGGGAAAGACTGGTTTGTGCCCTCAGGGCAATCGGCAGTAATCGAAGGTCTTAAAATTTCTGATTTAAAAGGTAATGCAAATAATAAGTATATATTTTTTGACAATAAACCTCACAATAAATATTCTTATGTAAATATAGATCTGGAAAAAGGCGTATGGGCAGGTGGTATTGGTGTTAATATAATTGGGATTACAATCAGCGGAGTTGAGCTAATCACAGACATTGTGATCCCTCCAGAAAAAATAAAATTACTAAATTCAGCAAAAAGCACATTGTCTACAGGAAAGCAAACTTATGCAAACATCCCAAAACCAATAACAATCAATCTTATCGCTCCTGAGGAATTAAAAATAATGCCTATCGGAAAGAACGATGCAGGGATTCCTGTTGTCATTGATAATAACGAGTTAAAACAAATAGGTAAAGATAATGTGACTGATTATGAAACTACTTTTCAATTTGGTAGTTACAACAATTTAGGGATAGGTTATTCCAAAGAGCTGGTGATAAATTCTGGAAATGAATATCCTCTACCTAGTAGACCGATAGGAAAACCAACAGACCTAGAAGACATAAAGGCAGGAACAGACGTTGTAGGATTAAATAGTGGAATAGTAAAACAGTTAGAAAAAGACAGAACAAAAAAGCTGACCTGTGATGGTTCGTGTTATAGAACCTGTCATGACAAGAAAGATGATGATTGGAGTAAAAAAGGATGGTTTAGAGCAGACGACGGGGAAAAACATATCATTCCTTCACTAAACACTGGCAATGCCGTTAAGTCCATGAATCTGACAATACCACAAAACAAAGTACCTAAAGATATATACAATTCTAAAATAGTGATGTCAATAGCCGGTATCGAAGCAAACTCAAACGTCAATCATGATTTTGGAGCACAACCTGTCAGCTTTTCCCTATTACTGAAAAGCTTTGGATTAGGAGGCTACTTGATTAAAAAAGCTGATCTTAATTATGACAACATATTATTCAACACTGATATCCAAAAAAGAAAAGCGAATGTGTTTGCTGATTTAGCAAATAACAAGTATATAAAAGAAACTGTTGTTAAGGACGAAACTGCTATTGCTGATTACCTTTATGGACCTCAGACTTATTATATATTAGGAGACCTTTTACCAAATAGCGCTGATGAAATGATCTTAAGTGATGAGTATACAAATGATGAAAAGAATGAGATCTTCAGCTATCTTACAAAAGAACATGACAAACATAACTCCCAGAACTCTCTTAAAAAACATCTTGAGAGTCTTCATTATGGCAAAATACGTGCATTACAAGTTGGGAACAGAATTATAATCAAGAATAATGCTTGGACAGACATCAACAAGCTAATAAAAGGCATTCCAGAAATGAGTGGGAATTTATCCCCCTATATAGAGGAAGAACTCAATGGGCAGTTTCTTTTCAAAAAAAACGCTGGAGAGCTTATCAACAATTCTACAGAGCTAGCACAAAGCAGTAAAGAAAAGTTGCTTGTTTTGTGGGAAGAATCATTAACTTTCGAGTCAGTACCAGTATCTGATTCAAAGTACGGGAGCCATTTCAGCGCAAAGATCAAGGGAAAAGACGGCAGCTATATAGAACTTTCTGAATTATCTGATAAAATCAACAATCTCGGATCAGAAGGGCCAAAGGGAGCAATAATTAGCGCAACTCTTCCTGAATCAGTATTTCCAATGCTTCAAAGCGGAGAATTAAGTCTATCAATAGATGATGAATATTCATACTATTACACTAATGATACAAACGAAATTGTCGGATTGACGTTAGAGCAGTATGAAAAACTACCAAATAGTTCGAGTAATCCTGATGACAAAGTCATTAATTTAAACGGAAAAAAATATCCGGTTCAGATAAAACTGTCTGATGCATTTGCAATAGATGCTTTTTCAATCTTAATTAATAAAAATAACGACTTGGAACATCCAAAAGCATCTCTGTTTTCAGACGATATAAATATTGCAGTAAATGAAAAAGATATAAACAAACTGGAATCTTTAATAGCTAATGGAGCTCAGCCAGACAAAGCAGTTACCATAGCTACAGAACTTGGAGATTTGGTTTTTCTTTCTAAAGTAATAGTATTAACAAAGAACACAGCCAACAATTATTATGATCTTATGAACGCCGCAGAGATGGCAGCAAACAAAAAAAACCTATCATCGCTAAAAATGATATTGGATGCTGGGGCTTTCAAAATGTCAAGAGAAGAAACTATCTCCACCAACATGCTAGCACAAGCCATTCAAGATGAGGCCTCAGATATCATCAGTATTTTACTTGACAGCAAGTATTTTGTGGCAAGCCTTGACTTCAACAATGCGACTGCATTGAATGCAGCTTTTTCAAACAATGATCTTGACATGATAAAAACACTACTTTCTCTTGGATTTGAGCCTGATTCGATCAACGATTTTGGAAGAACCACACTTTCTTATGCTGCGGAGAAAGGCAATATTGATGCCGCAAAACTATTAATGAATTATGGCGCAAACCCTGCTAGGAAAGACAAAAACGGGAACTCCCCATATACCTATTCAACGAAAATGGGGTTCAATAATATATCAGATATATTCGAAGAAAAACAAATCAATTTTATTGACAGTAATAAATTAAATTCAGCAATGATAACAAAAGATGAAATGAATAATATCTACAACAGATATTTTGCATCCAGCACTAAACTAGTAGATTTGATAAACAATGAAAAAGCATTTATAGACAGAGATGACTTATACTATTCAATCGCAAAGATAATGGATATCCCTCCATGGGCCCCGACATCGATAGATCCATACAAATCTTTTCAGGAACAGACAAAAACAAACCAAGCACATATTATCTCTCAAGGAAATTCTATTTCAAGAGAACGAAACATCCACAATCAGTCTTATAAAGTAACCGACGGTGCAAAGAATATCGGGGATTTCTTCCTTAGAGAAAAAACAGGAGACTGTGATGTATTAGCTTCTTCATTTGCTTACCAGCTTAAGAAATTTAATTTGTCAGAAGAAACAATACTAGTAGCAGTCCTCGTACAAACTGACAAAAAACACATTTATGTTGATCCAAACGGACAAACTGGGCATATGACAGCGATTGTAAAAGTAGAAGGCCAATATTATCTAACAGATCAAACTAATAGAAATCCGTGGATCCCTCTTGGAAAAGAAAGACCATCCGATGAGCAATTAGCAAACATTACCAAGGCCATCATTGAACGAGCAATTAATGCAGACAACTCAACTATACTAGTTACCCAAATATTTAGAAGCGCCCAAGAATACTGGAATTACTATCAGACTCCGCTATTGGAAGAATGATCAATTGAACAACAACTGGAAAATGGCTGCCTTTTTTTATTGAAATTTCTTAATAATATTTGCGATACTTTTTTATGAGCGGAATTTTAACTGGAATAAGAGGTTTTTCTCCTAAGCCATTAACAAACATCATCGGACCAGAATATTCATTTAGCAGATCTACTCTGGGCACGAATTATATCGATTGTGAATTAAAAAACCTCGGTGAATGTTCTCTCAAACTGGTGCACATGCAGATAAATAAATATCCTGATAACCAGTTGTTGATAAAAGATGGTTTTGTTTCGCCGATTGCTGAAATTTCATGGGATGCTGGAAGTTCAAAGATAGAAAATATCAGAATTTTTGACGCTGAGTTCAGAGGAACTGGAATATCCGACATTTTAGGAAATATCGCATTAAGATCATTCCTTGAAAATTGTTCTGATTTTGAAAAGATCCATTCATCCAAGATATTCTTTTATGACGATTCGAATATTAATGTTGTTGGCTGGTTCTCGAAGTTTGGGATAAACCATTATCGAAAAGATTTTTATGAGAATATTGCTTCAACACTTTGGGATAAGTGGAACTATATTCAGGTGAAGAACGTTGAGTTTTCTGACGAAAAGTATTTGCAATATCATATAACGAGCTGGAAAAACGGCTGTTCTGATCCTACGTATAAATTGTTCTTACTCGATGACCATAAGAGCGACTCGATTTATCATGATCTGGCAATAGACAGAGACAGACTTAAACACATGATACTAGATGGGTTAATTGCTATATCTGCACCCCTATTCCTTATGCCGGGGTATGCATCAGAACTGCATAATTACGCAAAGAAACTCCCTAAAAATATTTTCGATTAGTTATTGGCCTATTTAACGCATATTGTCTACATGCAAAGCTGCAAGAACACCCCCCTATTATCCCGATAAATATATATAAGGCCCTCAAGGAGAAATTCCCTGATGGACAAAGAAAAAAAGCTCTATTTACAGTGGATTATTAACGAATTCAACAGAGTGTTGAATAAGCTGCCATTTTGCCGCCTAATTTACTCCCCAATTTCATATGATGAGATCTGTGATATAAACGGAAAACTTATACTTTCTAAAAGACTAGTTGCTGCAAGGGAAATATACGCATTTATTGTAAATAACAAATGGAGACTTCTCGACCTCGACATACTGATGAGAAAAGCATTTAACAAACACTTTCCGGAGATTAAGTATTTTGATCACAAGACAGACTGCCTTTCAAAAGATCATTGTGAATTTTCTAAAGGACTACTTAAATCATGTCTGTTGCTTACCGGACTTGCTCCATCGTTTATTGAAAATGTTCATATCATTCTTCAAAAAAAGCAATTCAACACAGGAAACCCGAACAAGCTTTGGTCTGCAATCGGTTATTATGATATGCAAAAGAAATGCATTCATATCAATACGGGGGAAGACCGAAAAACCGGAAAGTTCAGATATAGTGCAGAGGACATCGTGGAAACGGCCGCGCATGAACTTGGACATCACATATATTTTTCTATACTGACCGGCAACCTTAAAACTAAAAAAGGAACGGTCAAAAAAATAAGGACATGTCTTAAAGGAACCAAAACCTCAAAAAACAAAAAAGAGTTTATTGGAAATAAAGGATTGGGATTTCGCTCTA
>CAZWKB010000017.1:0-3745 GCA_964633925.1 uncultured bacterium | reverse complement strand
AAGAACATTCCCTATGGATAGATTACTACAAAAAAGATTATGGCAAAGAATGGGAAACAAATATTTTACTTCAAAAGATACCGAAATCTTCTTATGTTAGATTTGGTATAGAAAACGAATTGTTTGCAGAGTTGATCAGCGGGAAAGTCATTGTTTCAAAACAAAGAAGAAAGGAATTGATAAATCTAATCAATAATTCCTGCAGCAGCTAAGGTTTTGCCTTCAAACTTATGGAGTTAAGAACAAATTTCGGAAAAATCCCTCTCAAATTAATATTAGTAAACAGATTTTCTTTTGACATCAACCCTTCGACCCCAAAGGTTAGTAACATAGAATCAAATCCGTTAGAATTTGCTCCCTTAATATCAGTTTCTATGGTATCGCCAATCGCTAGCACCTTATTAAAAGGGATTCCAAGATTTGAGAGTTTAGATTTCAGAATATCGTACATGAATTTTTCAGGCTTGCCAACCTCAATGACATTTAGATTATATTTCGATGTTAAAATATCCGAAATATAACCAGCTCCAAGTCCAAACATAGTTGAAGATATTGGAACATATCTATCGGTATTTGGCAGAATGACAGGGTTTAGCCTTCGGCCTATCTCAATTGCCAGTCTGAATTTTGCTTGATTCCTTGTGTTTAGCGCATGACCGATAACAACAACATCCGCAGTTTTTACATTTTTGGTTAGATATCCTCCCGCCATTTCTATATACTGTTCAGTTGTTTTATTCCCAACACAAAATATGTTGTTTTTGCTTCGCAGATCAAACTCATCCTGCCCCAGAACTCTTTCCAAAGCCATACCTGATGTAATGATGTTTTCTTCAGGAATATCAATCAAGTCTTTTTTGAGATCCTTGCATATTCGAGTGGCTGATTGTTCACAGGTATTGGAGAACAGAAATACTTCACCCTGATTTTGCATGGCCATGATCGCAGATGGAGCGAATGAATGAACCCCTTCACAATCTCTGATAGGTCCATAATAATCTACGGCAAAAGCTCTGTATTGCGGAATGATCTGCTGCATTGGTCTATTTACGATAATACTTCCCATTACTCACTTATCGAAAATATGCGAAAAAGATTTCAGTTTATTTTGAAACACCTTGCAGAGGGGAACTGGCACTTGCATAGGTCTTTATCGGCATTCTGCCGGACAAATAGCTCTTTGTGTACTTGCTTTGTAACAGCACCCCTAAGTTAGTTAATCCATTTTTTACGCAAATCGCGAACAGCTCTTGATATATCCTTCTGCCCAATCGCAGCGCGGATAACGGCAATGCGTTTTGCCCCTGCATTGATAACAAATTCCAGATTTGTCTCATTAATGCCCCCGATAGCAACAAAAGGCAAGGTATTCTTTTCTTTAATATATCTTTTTATTAACGGGATCCCGACAGGAACCGTGTTTGGTTTGCTCTGAGTAGAAAAAACAGGACCAATGCTTATATAATCCGCTCCGCTCTTTGCGCCTTTAGAAGCTTGTTCATAGCTATGGGTAGAAAGTCCTATCAGTTTGTCATGTCCTATCAACTTTCGAACCTCGTCAACCGGCATATCATCCTGCCCGATATGTATGCCGTCAGCATCCAGAGCCAAACACACATCAACATAATCATTCACTATGAATGTAACCCCAGCTTTTTTACAAATAGAATTAATCTCTTTTGCCCACTTAAAGTATTGCCCTATAGATGCTTTTTTATCCCTGAGCTGAATTATCTTTGCTCCACCTTTTATTGCATCTTTTACTGCATCCACAGGAGATTTTTTGCCGAGAACGTCAGGATCGGTAACTACATACAGGTCAAAATTAAGTTTGTCGGACCTTTTCTTTAACTGAGTGAATTCCAGAATATCTTTTTCGATGTCATACAAAGAGAATCGGATTTCTTTGAAGGCACGCCCCACCTCGGGACTGATCATCTTGCCAAACTCCTCGATAACACGGGACGCTTCTTGGCATCTGCTGATATTTGAAGAAACAATAGAAGCATAATTTTGTCTGTCTGATTCCGACTTCGGATACATAAGACGACCGACATCTTTTCGTGAATCCCTTGAGCCGACTAATATATCCTTTGAGTTCAATATCTTGATAAGATTCTCTTTAGATCGTATCCTTAAGGACTTCATTTTTTCTGTGAGGTTTTTATTGTCCAGTATAAAACGACAAACTTCTTCTACAACCCGAAGTCCTTCCATAAGACGATTTGCGTTGGCATCAATAACTCTGTAGATTTCTTTATTCATATACGGGAATTATAACATTTCTTATGAATCCTCATAGTTATTGTATAATTGACCTATGAAAAGAATTGCTTCACTAATAATTGCTATTGCTCTCCTTTTCCAGACGTCAAACGCAAATATAATAAACCCAAAGATTGTCCATACAAACAGAGGAAAAGCATTCACGATAAAACTGCTGTCAAATCCGACAACAGGATATATGTGGGAGATCAATAATAGAGGGAATAATATTGTGACGCTCGAAACACATGAATACATCCCTTCCAAGAAGAACCTAACAGGATCAGGAGGAATTGAACAGTGGATTTTTAAGGCTTTAAAAAGAGGAAAAACGAACATTACATTTTCATACAAAAGATCATGGGAAAAATTAAAGCCGTTAGAGACTGTTCAGTATACGATATTAATTAAATAGATCGCTTAGTAAGACTTTCGGATCAACCCTGACCCCATGAACAGATGCCCCGAAATGCAAATGAGGAGCTGTTGATATCCCAGTATTTCCGAGCTGTCCGATTATCTGGGACTTCAAAACAAGATCTCCATTTGAAACCAGTCGTTTTTTTAGATGCATATAAATAGTATTGATGCCAAAACCGTGATCTATTACAACAGTATTACCATAAGCGTATAATTTCCCGGAAAAAACAACGACTCCAGAATTTGAAGCATGAACATTGGTTCCTGCAGGCAAACCGCCTATATCCCAGCCTCTATGATCACCCAGTTTTTTTCCGTTATATAACCTATATGTACCAAAAACAGAAGTTGTATATCCTTTTACGGGTCTGACAAATCGGCCGGACCATAATTGCTCATTAGTTTCTTGAGTCAAAACAGCATCAAGTGCCTTTTGATCCCTATCTATTATCTTTTTAATTAAAAGTGATGATTTTGAATGCGCAAATGCCAGTTTTTGAAATGGAAATTTCACCGCAATTACATTGAAAAATCTCAGAGAACTGTCCTCAGTTGCTATCTCATGCGTTCCCGGATTTTCATTTGCAGAGATCCCGATATAGGCTTTGGATATATCATCATTGCCTTTGCATAACATTACTGTATTATCTTTATAGAACACTTTACAATCTGCATCAGCAGTAATACAAATAAGGCCTCCCTGCTTGACACTTTTTGGATTTATCGACAGTTCATAAGAGTAAGAAGTAGACATGCATAAATAAATCAGAGTTAAACAAACAGATATTCTTATCATGTTTTGATTATAACATCGTCAAATTAGTAAAAAAAAAATCCCCTGCATTGTTTGCAAGGGATCAATTTGATACTTTAAGTATCCTTCAAAACTAAACAGGATTTTTGGCAGTAAATGTTATTCCCTAAAACCATTTACACATTAAGCAATATGAAATCAACCTGAAGATCGCAACCTAATAAACATATAAATATGTATTAAGCGGATTTCTCCTTAGAAAGGAGGTGATCCAGCCACACCTTCCGGTACGGCTACCTTGTTACG
>CAZWKB010000016.1:36634-37514 GCA_964633925.1 uncultured bacterium | reverse complement strand
GATACGGTAATTGAAAACGGGAAAGAGTTTTATCCTGAACTGGAAAAGAACCGTATTGAAATATCGAAAACAATACATATCGAGGAAGATAATTTTGGAAGAACGATAGAGCAGGGATATTCAGTACTAGAAAAGATCATTACTGATTCAAACTCAAAGATATTGACAGGAGAAGATATCTTTAAGCTTTATGATACTTACGGTTTTCCGTATGAACTCACAAAGGAGATCTGTATAGAGAGAGGTATAAGTCTGGATGTAAAAGGGTTTGAGATTGCAATGGCAGAGCAGAAAGAAAGAGGACGAAGATCAAGTGCAAAGACTAATGACCTTATGAATATTCCACAGATCTCCGGAATAAAAAAAACAGAATTTCTTGGATATGAAAGTTTGTCTTCCACGTCAAAAATAATTGCAATGCCTGTTAATGGAGATGATCTGTACTTGATTCTTGATAAAACTCCATTCTATGCCGACAGCGGAGGGCAACAGAGTGATTATGGGACAATAAATCCCAAATCCCAAATCTCAAATCCCAATAAGGAAGAATATTTAATTAAGAAGTTGGTGAAGACGGCAGATGGTGTGGTGCTTCATCAAGTTGATAATGATTTTTCTGGTAATGTTGGGGATGAAGTAATCGCACAGGTGGATGAAGGACGAAGGTCTTCTATTTCAAAGCATCATACGTCTACTCATTTATTGCATTCAGCCCTCAGGAGTGTACTTGGAGATCATGTCAAACAAGCAGGTTCATCTGTCGGTAGCGATAAATTCAGATTTGATTTTTCCCATCATGAAGCAATGAAAAAAGAGGATGTTGAAAAAGTGGAAAAGATTGTTAATGATGAAATAAACAAACATTTAACTGTTGGAACCA
>CAZWKB010000016.1:31425-36409 GCA_964633925.1 uncultured bacterium | reverse complement strand
AGCAACTGCCTTGTTTGATGAAAAATATGGCGACTCTGTAAGAGTTGTCAGTGCAGGTGATTTTAGTAAAGAATTGTGTGGAGGAACGCATGTTAAGAATACTTCCGATATAGAATGTTTTAAGATTATCAAGGAGAGTGCAGTATCTCAGGGTATGAGAAGAATTGAAGCTGTTTCGGGTAATATAGCCAAAGAGTATACGGATAAAATAGAAGCAGATAATAAAAAAGCATTGGAAATTGAGGCCGAAAGAGAGCTTGAAAAAGAAAATGAAAAAAAGCAGATTGCAGAAGCAGTTGCACTGTCATCATCTTTAATAACGAAAGCTGTTGTTATTTCTGGCAAGAAGGTTATATTTCACGAGTTTGACGGTTATCGATCATCAGCAATAAAAGCATTGCATGAAGAATTAATAAAAAAAGTTTCCTGCATCAATATTTTTGTTTCAAAGCACGAAGACAAAATCTCAATAATTGTTGGTATATCCAAAGATATTATCTCAAAAGAGTTAAATGCCGGAAATATTGTTAGAGAGCTGGCTGGGATAATCGGTGGCAAAGGGGGAGGAAGACCTGATCTTGCAGAAGCAGGATGCAAAATTGAAAGATCTGCTTATGAAAAAGATGGAGTTTCTTCCAAACTCACAGAAAAAATCAAAGAATTATTATGCAAGAGCGCATAATCGGTATAGATCACGGGAAAAAAAGGATAGGGATTGCAGTGTCGGATCCACTTGGAATGACATCTGCTCCCGTAGAGACGATAGAGAACAATAGGGATTCGATCAGTAAAATCAGGGAGATACTGGAACGTTATGACGCAAAAAAGATAGTTCTTGGCCTGCCAAAAACGCTTGAAGGTGAAATAGGATTAGCCGCAGAAACAGTAATTAAATTTGGTGATAAACTAAAGAGTGAGTTGAATATCGATGTTGTTATGTATGATGAAAGAATGACAACGGCAGCAGTACAAAAAGCTCTTATAGGCGCTGATATAAAAAGGTCAAAAAGAAAAGAGCTCGTTGATAAAATGGCAGCAGCCTATATGCTTGCCGGATATTTGGAAAGGAACAAATGAAGAAAATCTTAATATTCTCTGTTCTTGCTATAGTTTTTATTTTGGTTTACGTTTTTATTATTCCACTTAATTTTATGGATGACAGGCAAATTGAAGTAAACATCCCTGATGGTTCCTCAGCAAAACAGATCTCCTTAATTCTTGATACCAGCGGGATAATATTGAATCCTGTAGTTTTTCAGTTAACTGTAAAGTCTCTTGGGGTAGGGTCCGCTCTTAAGTCCGGAGATTACATGTTAAAGCCAAGCATGAACAACTTTTCGATAATATCTAAGCTTGTTAGTGGGGATACTTTCATTAAGATGAGGACTATCACAATTCCTGAAGGATCATCGATCTACAGGATAAGTAAAATATTGGAGGAGGGACAGGTTACCGTTGAAGGTGGAAGTTTTGAGGCTCTCACAAGTATTCTTATTACAGGGGAATTGCTCTCAAAGTATCCGTTCTTAAATAATCGCAAGTCTCTAGAGGGCTATTTATTTCCTGATACGTATTCCATCCCTGCAAAAGTAAACATAGAAAAGCTTGTTGATATGATGTTGAGGCGTTTTAATGAAGTCGTTATTCCTCAGTACGATTCTGTTTCTGCAAAAAAGCCTGTCCTTTCTCAGATCTTGATAATAGCGTCTCTGATAGAGAAGGAAGCGAAGCTTGATGAAGAAAGATCTGTAATAGCTTCTGTCATATATAATCGTTTAGGGATTGGAATGAAGCTGGATCTTGATCCAACGATAAAATATGCACTCGAATTGCCTGGAAAAGTAGTCAGTTACAACGATTTGAAGGTAAATTCTCCTTACAACACATATAAGAACAAAGGGCTCCCTCCTGGACCAATATGTAATCCAGGACTAAAATCGATCAAAGCCGCACTGTATCCGGCGACTACAAAATATTTGTTTTTTGTCTCAAACAATGATGGATCTCATACCTTTTCGGAAAATATAGAGCAACACAATAAGGCAGTGGCGAGGTTTAGAACGTTAAGACAAAATCCCAAATCCCAATGACCAAATCCCAACTCCGTGTTGGGATTTGAGATTTGGACATTGGGATTTCATTTATTCTGCCAATTCCATATCTAGCAATGTTATAATCAGATTATGGTGGTCGTAGCTCAACGGTGGAGCATCAGGTTGTGGTCCTGAGGGTTGCCGGTTCGAGTCCGGTCGACCACCCTTGACAAAAATCCGATAGGATTTTTGTCCCTTGTCCTCGTTATTGTCCTTTCGGATTTTTGTAGGACAACAACAAGAACAATAACAAGGAAAACATAAAGTAATAGATGTGAAGATTTTTGTCCCTTGTCCTCGTTATTGTCCTTTCGGACTTCTCCTATTCGTTGTATCATAATCTTATGAAATATCGCAAATTCGGCAAACTTGATTTTAATGTCTCAGCGCTTGGCATGGGATGCATGCGATTACCTACAACAGATAATCTTGGTTTCAGCCCCAATGTCAAAGAAGAAGAATCAATAAACATTATTCGCCATTCAATAGATCTTGGTGTTAACTATGTCGATACCGGCTTTCCGTATCACGGGGGAAACAGCGAAGTTGTTCTTGGCAAAGCTTTGGAAGATGGATACAGGCAAAAAGTTAAAATCGCAACAAAATCACCGATGATGATTATTAAAACTCCGCAAGAATTTGATACATATCTTGATATACAGCTAAAGAAGCTCAAAACAGATCATATAGATTTTTATCTTTTGCATGGTATAGGAAAAGATAAATGGAAAATGATAAAAGAAATTGATATCATCGGCAAGGCTGAAGCTGCAAAAAAATCCGGTAAAATAGGTCATATTGGTTTTTCATTCCATGACGGACCTGATGCTTTTAAAGAGATAATCGATGGTTATGATAAATGGGAGTTTTGCCAGATCCAATATAACTATATGGATACAGAAAATCAGGCAGGGACAAAAGGACTGGAACATGCAGCTGCAAAAGGAATTCCTGTTATAGTTATGGAGCCTTTGCTTGGTGGGCGGCTTGCAAGACCTCCAAAATCAGTGCTCAAGTTGTTTGAAGAATATCCTGAAAAGAAAACACCTGCAGATTGGGCGCTTCAATGGCTATGGAATAAACCTGAAGTAACATTGGTGCTTAGCGGAATGGGAAGCATTGAACAGGTTGATGAAAATATTGCTTCTGCTAATGCTTCGGCAGTAAATTCTTTAACAACAGATGACCTTAAATTTATTGACTCTGTTAAGCTAAATTTAATGAAAGATCTGTAATCCCATGCACTCAATGCAATTATTGTATGCCATGTCCTTATGGTGTCGATATCCCTGGGAATCTTGAATTGTATAACAATATGGTCATATATGAAGATGTTGAAGCCTTAAAAGTTGTATATCTGCGATTTTTTAATGAGAAAACAAGAGCCGCTGCATGCATTGCCTGCCGACAATGTGAAAAAAAATGTCCTCAGAAAATAGTAATTAGTGAATGGATGAAAAAGGTTCATGCTGCTTTGCAAATGAGATTTTAGGGGTTAACTGTAACGTTATATAGTGCTGTTGTCGATTTGTGATTATTTGTTAGTACTACTTGGATTGTATAATCTGTTGATGATCCTACTGTTGTAGGTTTGTACCAAGTAGTTGATACAGCAGTTCCTGAAGCTTCAGTAATTGATGAATTGCTAAATGTTCCTCCAGGATCACCACCAATTTTTTTAAACGATGTAAATGTATATGTCAACGGAAGTCCCTGAGGATCTGACCCTTTGACGGAAACACTTACATTGGTTGATTCACTTGTGCTAATAGAAGCTGGTGTTGCCGTAAGTGCTGCTGTTATATTTGGCGGCTGATAATCATCCACAACCATACTTATCGTTTGTTCATCATATAAACTGTTTAAAGAATCTGTGACTCTAACCGTCAAAGTCAGAGCTTCAGATGTTGTTGCCGGAGCTCTCCATGAAATTGGATTTCCAGCACTTTGAATGAGAGTTCCTCCAGTGGCTGTCCACTGATATTTTAATGTCCCTGCAGTCTTAATTGTTGCATTGCAATCAATTGATACAGTTTGCCCGACATATGCTGTCGTCGGGGTAGGAGTTACGGAGTTTATTACAGGAGCAAGCGTGGAAGTTGAATCCGTTGTGACAGGTATTGTAATGTTTGCATTAACTGAATTTGCCCCATCATTTACATCAACAGATATTACAAAATCTCCGGTTGTGTATGGTGCTGTCCAAACAACAGAACTTCCAGCTGTACTTGATAATGCTCCTCCACTTTTACTCCATGTAAAAGATAATGGTCGTCCGGATTCTGAGGAAGCCGTGCATGTTAAAGTTGCTGAATTTCCGACAACTACGGTGGTAGGGGTCACTGTTATTGAAACGATGATCGGAGCCGAAATTCCACAGCCAAAATAGCTAATGGCCATTATAGCTAGCATTGGAATCAACGATAGTAAATGTTTTGTTTTTAACTTTCTCATGTCATCTATTCGAGTATATTATATACCCGTTTTAAAATGATGGCAACAAAAAAGTACTTGCATTTAGAATTTTGTAAATATAACATATACATATAATGCGATTAAACAATGAGCAGGGGTTTTCTATAATTGAGTTGATTTTGACATTGGTCATCTTTGCGATAATTAGTCTTGTTGCCATTGCTTCTATCTCGTCCTTTAGAAGCCAAAAACTTTATTCCGCTGCTGAAAACATTTTTTTGGATATGAATTACGCAAAAAATCTGGCCATGGATTCAAATACCTGGATAGGGGTGACGTTTACAACAACAAACAGCAGTTATTCTGTTTATTCTACAAATGGGGTTACGGATACCATCATAAAATCAAATCAGGATAAAGCCAAAAACTTTACAGTTTCAATTCCAAATCTTTTCAGCGGCATCAGTATATCAAGT
>CAZWKB010000016.1:23637-31415 GCA_964633925.1 uncultured bacterium | reverse complement strand
ATGGAGTAACAAAAGTTGAATTTGATCCTCTTGGTGTTCCTTATACCGATAAAACCGCATCTGCCACTGGTGCAATAGCGATCGTTACCCTTTCCAATGGTTTGGTCTCAAAGTCTGTAAGGATAGAGCCAAGAACAGGAAGAATGTATATACAATGAGATCTGAAAAAGGCTTTTCATTGGTCGAGTTAATAATCGCGATCGTAATCGGAGGGGTGTTGTTCTATTCTCTTCTCAGTATGTTTGCAAATACAACAACAAATAATGCAAAAGATGAATTTATGGTACAGGCATTATATCTTGCAAATGAAAAGCTCGAAACAGTATCTTCAAAACCCTATAGTTCCGTTGCAGACGAGTCCCTCATTAGCTTCCCGGGAAGTTTTAATATGTTTAAGAGCGTCGTTCTTATCTCCAATGTGTCTTCTATAGATCTCGATACAAACACAGGAGCTTCAACTACCGGTTATAAGAAAATAACAGTAAGAGTTATGTCTTTGGGTCTCAATTTGGGAACTGTGGAAGTTTCGACTCTAATTACGGATATTGCAAACCCATGAAAAATAAAAAGGGATTTACTATTATTGAGCTGATTATTGCTTTGATGATCGGGACGATATTTGCATATATCTCATCAGTGATTATTGGTAATATGTTCGCCTCATGGTTTTTTGTTAAAGATCAGACATATGATCAAATGGAAGGGCGAACTGTTGTCAAAAGAATGATAAGAGAAATTAGATCGACAAGAGATACGACGGCATCTAGTATTGTTACTTTTACATCGAGGGAGTATTCTTTTGTGAATGTAAATAACACTGCTATAAATTTCAAACAAAACGGGACATATCTTTTTAGAAACTTGGATGTAATAGCAAGCGGGCTCGACAGCTTAAATGGACTCAATTTTGAATACTTGGATTCCAGTTCTGAGGCAACAATCGATCGTGCAAGAATTAGAGCTGTTCGTGTAACTCTAATAATTAAGCATGGAACAAATCAAACAAAATTCCGTGCAAGCGGAGCGATAAGGAATAGATGAGAAATAATAAGGGGATGTCTCTCGTCGCAGTAATTTTTATTATGCTTGTAGGGGCTGTAATAACCCTGTTATTAAACAATATATTCTCGTCAAAAAGTGCTACTTCTGCAAATGAATATTTATACAACAAAGCTTTCTTTATTGCTGAAGCTGGCAGGGCATATACAGTTAAAAAACTTGCGCTGATCCCTGACTGGTCAACAGGCACTTCTTTTCCCTATGTGATGAATTTTGCGGGAGGGAGGTTTTTAGTTGCATCAAATGCATTGACCTCATCTTCCGTAAACATTAGATGTACAGGGGTTTTTACATTTGAAGGGGTGACATATACACGCGTAGTTGAATCGACTGTTTCAAGGGGTGGAGGCTCCGGATCAATTCTTGGGACAAATACGCTGTATTCATATTTAGCCGGCATTGGTGATCGAACAACGAATATAGGGGCTAATGCTACGATAGTTGGAGACATAACTGCAAATAGCAATATTGCTCTTGGAAATAATTCAAGGGTCAATGGGAGTGCTCATTCATCCGGTGCGATAACGGGAGGAACAGTAACAGCGGAAAGAGATGCGTATTCTACAGAACAAATTGTCACTCCTGAGATAGATGTAACATATTACCAGAACCTTATTAATCTTGCAGGAACCTATCCGGCAGGAAATCGAACATACAGTGGGACAAACACTCTTTCCGGCAGGATCTTTGTAAATGGGAACGTAAATATAAACACAAACACAAATATCTGGCGAAATTCTAGTTCTCCTTCTGTTGAGATTATTTGCACAGGAGCTGTGATAGGGGGGTACAATATAAACATCAATAGTAATATCCGCTTTATTGCCGGAGGAAATATTTCTTTTTCTGGAAACATTAATTTCGGAACAGGAGATATGCTTTTTTCTCTGCTACCTACAAACACGATAACTATCGGCTCAAACAATAACGAAGGATCT
The DNA here is from genome assembly GCA_964633925.1 of uncultured bacterium. GTDB lineage: Bacteria > Margulisbacteria > WOR-1 > JAKLHX01 > JAKLHX01 > CAZWKB01. The sequence goes on along the minus strand of CAZWKB010000016.1, from coordinate 29,418 downwards.
TCAGGTGCTGGCAATGGAGTTGTTATTCTTACACCTGGGAATGTGACAATAAACGATAATGTAAATTTTTATGGTCTCATTTTTGCAGAAAATACGATCAGGCTTGGTAGCAATGTGAATATGACCGGTTCTATTCTTGGAGGGTTCATTGACTCAATAGGAGCAAATGCCGTGTTGCGTTTGACTCCAAATTCGGTGAACTTTTCAACCTTGATAGGGGTAAGCGGATCAACAGGCATTGCGATAGGATCATCAAACTGGCATGAGGCATACTGAAAATGAAAAACAATAAAGGAATGGCTTTGGTTTCTGTAATATTTATAATGCTGACAGGAACTATTTTGACGATTTTGTTGATAAATATATTTGCGTCAAAGAGCGTTACAACGTCCAATGAGTATTTATATAACAAAGCCTTTTTTGTCGCTGATGCAGGAAGAACCTATACAATAAAAAAACTGGTTTCGATTTCTGATTGGAGAACTGGGACTGGGATCCCTTTCAATATGTCCTTTGGCGGAGGACGATTCTATGTTAGAGCTATTAGTGCAAACGAAGATGACATGACAATAGAATGTACCGGAGTGATAACTGCTGATTCTGTGACATACAAGAGATCTGTTGTTGTTCAGCTCATAAAATCTAGCGGGTCTTTGTTTGGTTCATATTCTCTATATTCTTTTGGGACAGCAACAGGCGATCTTACAGTGAATATAGGGAACAACAGTATCATTACGGGGAACATTTACTCATCAGCTAAGATCGCTTTGGGAAATAATGCAAGAATTAACGGGAGTGCGTTTTCACTAAAAACAATAACGGGAGGAACAGTGACCGGAACCAGAGAACAAAATATGACAACAAAATTAGCATCTCCAGAGATCGATACATCATACTACACGTCCCTTATAGCAACGGCTGGAACCCGCACAGCTGGTAATCGTACGTTCAGTGGTACAAATAATCTTTCTGGAAGAATTTATGTCAACGGCAATGTCAGCGTGTCAAATAATACAATTATAAATTGTTCTGGAGCTTCCCTCGAGATAATAGCGACCGGATCAATTACAACTGCCAATAACAATAATTTTGGCGATAACATATCTTTGATAGCCAATACCGGAATAACTTTTGGTAACAATCTTTTGTATGGCAGCTATGGGATGATCTATTCAAATTCTTCAACGGGAACTATAAAATTTGGTAACAATGGTATTGGAGATTCGGGTGCCGGTGATGGGACTGTTGTTATGACACCTGGTAATGTTTCATTAAATAACAATTGCATGTTTTACGGGATGATCTATGCCCAAGGAAGAGTTTCCATGAGTAATAACGTAAATATTTCCGGGGCAATAATTGGAGGTTTTATTGATACTATAGGTAATAATGCCATGCTAACATTATTCCCGACTACAGTAGATTATTCTGAAGTTATCGGCATTAGTAGCGCCCTCGGACCTGAAGGGGCGATCATGACCAGAGGATGGAAAGAATCTTATTGATTTGTAAAGACGCATTGCAATGCGTCTCTGCTGTATAATAGGGTTATGCCTATATACGAATACAGATGCCTTACATGCGGATATGAGTTTGAGGAATTTCAATCAATAAACGATGCTCCGATCGATAGATGTTCATCTTGTGATGGTCCTGTTCAAAAGTTGATATCTAATGTCGGAATATCTTTTAAAGGAACTGGTTTTTATGTGAATGACAGCAGATCTACAGTAAAAACAACACAAACATCAACAACTCCATCAAAAACGGAAGTAAAAACTGACAATCCCGCAAAGGATGAAACACCAACCACACCAATAGCAACTCCAAAGCCTGAAACCACAACAAAGACGACTGACCCAAAAGCTTCATAAATAGTGTTAAAATTATTACAATGTTTACAGGTTTAATCGAAGAACTCGCTACAGTCAAAACAATAGAAAAAAATGGCAACACAACAAAACTTTCCATTAATGCAAAAGTAGTGCTTGAAGATGCCAAGATCGGGGATTCTATTGCGGTTAACGGAATATGTTTAACTGTGGTAGAAAGAACAAAAACTCTGTTTAAAGTTGATGTGTCACAAGAAACCATGGGCGTTACAAATCTTAAATCCTTGAGAAGCGGTAGTGTGGTAAATCTTGAAAGGGCCTTATGTCTGTCGGGACGGCTTGGCGGGCACATAGTCAGCGGTCATATTGACGGCGTTGGAACTGTAAAAGATATTGTTAATGACACAGACACATCAATTATTGTTTTTTCATTCCCTAAAAATGTTTCCAGATATATTGTTGACAAGGGTTCTATCTGCATTAATGGGATAAGTTTAACTGTTGTAAAAGTAAGCGAAGAAGATTTTACTGTTTCTATAATACCTCACACCCTAAAACATACAAATCTCATAAAACTAAGAGTAGGTGATGAAGTGAACCTTGAAGCCGATATGTTGGCAAAATATGTTGAAAGATATTTTGAAACAACAATTTCAGAGCCGAGTAATGAGATAGAGAACATAACATCCAAATTAAAGAATTTTTTGGATATACCAAGGAACAATTTTGAATGGAACTAAACTTTAATAAAATAGAAGATGCAATAACAGCTATAAAGAACGGCGAAATGATAATCGTTGTTGATGATCCGGGCAGGGAAAATGAGGGAGATCTAATAGTTGCAGCAAAAATGGCTGATGCCAAAGCTGTGAATTTTATGATTACTCATGGCAAAGGTCTCGTCTGTGTTCCGATGACCGTAGCTAGAGCAAAGGCTCTTGATATAGATCTTATGACTGAAACTAACACAGAATCAATGAAGACAGCGTTTACTGTATCTGTTGATGGAGCAAAATATCACGGAGTAACAACAGGGATATCTGCTTCCGACAGGGCCAAAACAATAGAAATATTGAATAATCCGGAGTCAAGGCCGGTGGATCTTGTAAAACCGGGACATATATTTCCGTTAATAGCAAAGGAAGGTGGAGTTTTGAGAAGATCAGGTCACACAGAAGCCGGAGTTGATCTTGTCAAAATGGCAGGTCTTGGAGAAGTTGCCGTTATTTGCGAAATAATCAATGAGAACGGACAAATGGCGAAGGGTGATGATCTTTTTAAATTTGCAAAACAGCATGATCTTAAAATCATAACCATTGAAGATCTTATCAAGTACAAGCTCGAAAAAGAGTCTTTTGTAAGACAGACAAGTATATCTACAATGCCGACAATACATGGCAACTTTACTGCCTATGGTTATGAAAACATTCTAAACGGAGAATTTCATGTTGCCCTCGTAATGGGGGATGTTAGAAATAAAAAAGATGTGATAGTAAGGGTTCATTCTGAATGTCTTACCGGAGATGTTTTTGGAAGCAGCCGTTGCGATTGTGGACAGCAGCTTGATATGGCATTCAATATAGTTGCAGAAAAAGGTGAAGGAGTCATTCTATATATGAAGCAAGAGGGACGTGGAATCGGGCTAAAGCATAAGCTTATGGCTTATGAACTTCAGGACAGTGGAAAAGATACTGTTGAAGCAAATGTAGCGCTTGGATTTGAAGCTGATCTTAGAGATTACGGAACAGGCGCGCAGATACTGAGAGATCTGGGACTTACGACAATAAAGCTTTTAACAAATAATCCAAGAAAGATTGTTGGGATAGAGGGTTATGGACTTCAGGTTGTAGAAAGATTGCCTGTTGAGATTGATCCAAATAAATACAATAAAAAATACCTAAAAACAAAGTCCGAGAAACTCGGGCATATGCTGCATATAAAATAAAGAGGGAGGATCATGAGATGAAAATAAAAGAAGGAAAGTTGGATGCAAAGGGACTAAAGTTTTCGATCGTAATAAGCAGATTTAACGACATGATATCAAAACATCTGCTAGATGGCGCATTCGATTGTTTAATTAGGCATGGAGCAGAGAAGGATAATATAGAAGTAATATGGGTCCCAGGATCATTTGAGATCCCGTTTTTTGCAAAAAAAGTTGCAAAGTCAGGGGTTGATGCAGTAATTTGTCTTGGTGCGGTGATAAGAGGAGGAACCCCTCATTTTGATTATGTTGCTTCTGAGGTTTCCAAAGGCATTGCTTCTGTATCTCTTGAATCTGGGATTCCTGTCATATTTGGAGTCTTGACTACAGACACTCTTGATCAGGCAATTGAAAGAGCTGGCCTAAAGCAGGGTAACAAAGGTTGGAGCGCTGCATTGTCAGCAATTGAATCTGCGAATTTGTCCAAACAATTATAAGGAAAAATATACTATAATCATTGTGTAGATAATAGATACGCATTGACGTAATAAAAAAGGAGCAAAACGTGGCAAGGGTACTTTTTGAAAACACAACAAAAACATTTGATAATGGAGTTACCGCTGTTAAGAATATGACTCTTGAAGTAAAGGATAAGGATTTTTTGGTGATGGTTGGTCCTTCAGGTTGTGGAAAGACAACGGCGCTTAGAATGGTTGCTGGTCTTGAAGAGGTTACAGGTGGAAAGATCTACATCGGTGACCGATTGGTAAATGATATTGCTCCAAAAGAAAGAAATATCGCCATGGTATTTCAAAATTATGCTCTTTATCCTCACATGAAGGTCTATGACAATATGGCGTTTGGTCTTAAATTAAGAAAATTCAGTAAAAAAGAAATTGACAGAAGAGTAAAAGATGCTGCAGAGATTTTAGAGATCGGGAATATGCTTGATAGATTACCAAAACAATTGTCAGGAGGACAAAGACATCTATATTTTGACTCAGAAGATTTTAAGGTAGTAATTCCAAATGATTTTGCTTTAATGCTTGAAAAATATCTTGATAAGAATGTAATATTTGGTATCAGACCTGCAGATATTCACAGCACAGGACTGAAGGACTCTAAGTATCAGTGTCAACTTGAGGCTACAGTTGATTTTAGAGAATTGATGGGATCAGAAACATATCTCTATTTAAAAATTGGAAAAACTCCTTTGGTAGTTAGAGTTGATGCCATGAGTGATACAAAACCGGGTAGTTCATATTGTGTATACTTGAATCTCAAAAAATTCCATATGTTCGATCCTGAAACACAAAAAGCTATAATCTAATGCAATCAGATATGTTCAGAACAGAACCTCTGGATCTTCCTGAAATCAGTGAGATAGATCTTGTCAGGCATTATACAAACCTGTCCAGAAAGAACTTTGGAGTAGATCTTGGGTTTTACCCTCTTGGTTCGTGCACAATGAAATATAATCCTAAGATCAATGAAGATATCGCAAAATTAAGTGGTTTTACAGATATTCATCCAAATCAGGATGTTTCAACAGTACAGGGCACATTAGAATTGCTATATTGTCTTGAGAAAAGCCTTTGTGAGATATTTGGGTTTGATTCCTTCACTCTTCAACCGACTGCCGGAGCTCATGGAGAACTTACTGCAATTTTGGTGGCAAGAAGATACTTTAAGGACATCAAACAAAAAAGCAGAACAAAGATAGTGATTCCTGACTCAGCGCATGGAACAAATCCTGCCAGTGCCGCAATTGGTGGCTATGATGTTGTTACAGTAAAATCAAACTCAAATGGAGAAGTCGACCTTGAAGCATTAAAAAATGCTGTAGGATCAGATACCGCAATGTTTATGCTAACTAATCCAAATACTTTGGGACTATTTGACAGGAATATTTTGGAGATAGCTGACATAGTTCACAATGCCGGAGCCTTGTTTTATATGGATGGAGCAAATTCCAATGCAATACTTGGCAAGGTCCGACCGGCTGATATAGGATTTGATATTGCT
>CAZWKB010000016.1:19682-23627 GCA_964633925.1 uncultured bacterium | reverse complement strand
TTCGCAACTCCGCATGGTGGAGGGGGGCCGGGTTCTGGCCCTGTTGGAGTTGTAAAAAAACTGGAACCATATCTACCTGTTCCCAGAGTAATAAAGACCGGCCAGAAATATGATCTTAAGACAAAAGGTTTTGGAAAGTCGATTGGCAAAGTATCCGGATTTTATGGCAATATCAATGTAATGGTAAAAGCCTATGCCTATATACGACAGCTTGGAGCAAAAGGACTCAGAGATGTTTCTGAAAATGCTGTGTTAAATGCCAATTATATTATGAGCAAACTAAAAGATTACTACTATTTACCATATGACCGTATTTGCCAACATGAATTTGTTATTTCTGCAAAATGGCAAAAAGAAAAACATGGCATAAAAACACTTGATATAGCAAAACGATTGATCGATTTTGGATTTCATCCTCCGACAATATATTTTCCACTGATTGTTGATGAAGCGATGATGATAGAGCCTACCGAAACAGAGAGCAAAGAAACACTGGATAAGTTCATTGATGCTATGATAACCATCGCAAAAGAATGCGAAACAAACCCTGACATGGTCAAGGCTGCTCCTCATACAACTTCTGTTAGCAGGCTGGATGAAGTGAGAGCGGTTAAAGAGTTGAATATTTGCTCGAGCACTTCTTGTTTGTAGAATGAAAACTAACCCCTCACCCTGTCCTTCGGACGTCCCTCTCCCTGAGGGCGAGGGATCTGCTAAATATCATATGGATCTAGATATAGAAATGTACCTGTCCTGTATTCAATCACAATCCAGAATTTATACTTGGCAGAAAGATTCAATAACTCTTGGCTACTCTCAAAATATTGAAAATGAAATTGACATTATAAAGGCGGATAAACTCGGCGTTGATATTGCAAAGCGTCCAACAGGGGGAGGAATTGCTCTCCATTCAAAAGGTGATATTGCCTATTGTGTGGTCATGCCAGCAAATAAAAACCCAAATCCCAAATCTCAAATCCCAACAAGCAATGGTATTATGGAGAATTATTTAATGATATCGGAGATGATTGTGAGGGTGTTGAATAATGTGGGGATTAGGGCAATGATAAAATCCCAAATATCAAATCCCAAATCCCATTCAAACTTATGTTTTACTCAGGCTTTATCACACGAAATCACGGTAGACGGGCGCAAACTTGTTGGCAGTGCTCAAAAGCGCGGCAAGCATGCCATCATCCAGCAGGGAGCAATTCAAATACACAAAACACCGGAATATTTGTTTGATATATTAAAAGGACAAATTAGCAAAGGTGATTATTATAAAAACTCAATTGACGTTGACGAAATAAAGAGCGATATAAATATTGCAGCAATTGTAGACACATTGAAAAGAGGTTTCCCAGACCTCATTTCCACAAAGTAGTATAATATATGTATATGAGCGACAATCATCCTGCATTGTTTTTCGAAAAACGCAAAGACCGTAAAGTCAAATGTACTTTATGCCCAAGATATTGTATTATCCCAATGGATAAGACCGGATTTTGTGGTGTAAGAAAAAATGAAGAAGGATCTTTAGTTTCCCTAATATATGGAAATGCATCTTCAATGGCAATTGATCCAATAGAAAAAAAACCTCTTTATAACTTTTTCCCTGGAACTCTCGTTTTTTCTTTAGGCAGTTTTGGTTGTAATATGCATTGTGGGCATTGTCAAAACTGGCAAATATCGCATGCCGGGATTTCTGACAGTATAAATGAGCTTAAAAATAATGATATTTCAACAATAAGACCTGCCGACTATGTAACCCCGGAAATGGCAATTGATCTTGCACTTCAAAATGATTGTGAAGGGATATCCTGGACTTATAATGAGCCATCTATTTGGTTTGAATATGTACTTGATTGTGCCAAGCTGGCTAAAGAAAAAGGATTATATACGGCTTTTATTACCAATGGTTATATCAATCAGGAACCATTAGACATGATCGCTCCATATATTGATGCCTATCGGGTGGATATCAAGGCGTTTAACAATGATATTTACAATGATCTATGCAAAGTCCCTGATATGAAAACTATTCTTGATGGCACCGTCAGAATGAAACAAAAATGGGGCAAGCATGTTGAAATCGTAACCAATATTATTCCAAAGGTAAATGATGACAGATCTCAGTTAGAGAGCATTGCAGAGTGGATAGTGACAAATCTTGGAAAGGACACTCCTTGGCATATTACAAGATATTTTCCTCAGATCAATTATAGCGAAAAACCAATCACGCCTGAATCAACTCTTGAGATGGCTTATGAAATCGGGACAGATGCGGGGCTTGAATATGTGTATGTCGGCAATAGCACTGATACGGAACTTTCAAATACATTTTGTCCGGGTTGCGGAACAATGGTGATTGAAAGAAAGGGTTATGATTTAATCAGCTACGATCTCGATGCAGATGCCAAATGTACATTCTGCGGTAAGCTTGTTAATGTGAAGTGGGGAATATGAGCATTATTCGAATAAAGACAAAAACTGTTAAGATCGGCAACGTTGTAATTGGTGGCGATAACCCTGTTGCCGTACAATCTATGACAAAGACCTTGACAAGTAATGTTAAAGCGACGATAGAACAGATTAAGGCATTGGAATCTGCGGGATGTCAGATAATAAGATGCGCGGTAAAAGACCAGTCAGACGCAAGATCTTTGAAGGAAATTAAAAAAGGCATTTCTATTCCTCTTATTGCAGATATTCACTTTGATCATAAGCTGGCATTGATAGCACTTGAAAGTGGTATAGATAAGCTGAGGATCAATCCCGGTAATATTGGAAATGAAGAAAAAATAAAAGCTGTTGTGTCTTCTGCAAAAGAAAAGAATGTGCCGATAAGAATAGGGGTAAACAGCGGATCTCTTGAGAAAGAGATTTTGGCAAAGTATGGGCATCCCACTGCAGAAGCATTGGTTGAGAGTGCTTTAAAACATATTGGGATATTGGAAGATCTGGACTTCAATAATATTATTATCTCAATTAAATCAACAGATGTTCCAAGAACGATCGATGCATATAAACTATTATCTTCAAAGGTTGATTATCCTCTTCACCTAGGAATAACAGAATCGGGAACTCCAAAGGTAGGAATAATAAAATCCTCAGTAGGGATTGGCGCGATTTTAGCTCAGGGAATAGGGGACACAATTAGAGTCTCTTTGACAGGAGATCCTGTTGAAGAAGTTCGTGTGGCTTATGGCATTCTAAAGTCTCTTGGTTATTATTCAAAGGGGGTAGAGATAATCTCTTGTCCCACATGCGGACGGCTTGGCTACAACATGGAAAAAGTTGTTGCTGAAATTGAAGAAAAAACTAGAGATATAGTTAAGCCAATAAGGATAGCTATCATGGGCTGTGTTGTTAATGGCCCAGGAGAAGCCTCTGAAGCCGATATTGGGATTGCAGGAGGTGACGGACAGGCTGTTATCTTCAAAAAAGGCATTATGATCAAAAAGATCGCCGAACAAAATATTGTTGAAGAACTTATGAAAGAAATTAAAGATCTGTATTAACTGAATAATCTCTCATCATCATTTCTGCTATTACTGAATAATTTTCCGTTAAGCATTTCTTCCATCGATTCATGATGATCATCCTTTTCTAATGGCATCTCCACATTTGAAGTTAGCCAAAAGCCGTTTTTTCTCTCATAATAGTCTTTTTCACCCATTCCTTTGAATTGTCTTTGCAAGTGCCATTCTTTTTTCATGATCTCGGCCTCCTTTGTGCCTACATTACTATAGTCGGGTACCGTAGAGAAAAACTTGCATTGCAATAATGGATTATGAGAAAAAGAGTATGCAAGATTGGCTGATAGCCACCCGATGGTACTATAGTCAGGAGATAAAACATGGGAATCAGCTCAGCACAGGTAATGGATCTAAATACTATACCAATTGGATTGCAGGAAAACGCTCTAGAGTATATTCAGGATGC
>CAZWKB010000016.1:15055-19672 GCA_964633925.1 uncultured bacterium | reverse complement strand
GAGATACTTAACCGTATAGATGGACTTTGTATTAGATTATCGGACATTCCTGAATTTGTCTTTAGTAACGAAATCAATAAAGATGCTCAAATAAAAGATCTTTTCTTCTCAAAATACAAAACGCTTATACAGCTGCAAACCTGTAAGGATCGTCTGCTTCAGATAAAAGAAAATATCTTCAGGGCAATTGAAGACAAGGAAATGTCGAATAAGGACAGACAATCATTTAAGGAAAGAGTAGAAAAGGCACATATTTACCACCTGAAGAGATTAAATGATACTCAGTATATCTGGCCTTAAGAGCTGAATACTGTTCCCTCGCCCTCTGGGAGAGGGATGCCCGAAGGGCAGGGTGAGGGTCCATTTGTTATCTAGTATCATGCCATGCTATATTTACACTATGAAACTAGGCGTGAATATAGATCATATAGCAACATTAAGACAGGCAAGAAAAGAATGTTTTCCTTCACCTGTTGAAGCTGCAATCCTTTGCATGAAATCGGGGGCTGATGGCATAGTTGCTCATCTTCGCGAAGATCGTCGTCATATTCAGGACAATGATATTTATGCAATACGAAAAGCAGTAAAACGTTTTGATATGGAAATGGCAGCTACAAAAGAAATGCAAACAATCGCACTGAAGGTTAAACCTGATATTATTACGCTGGTTCCAGAAAAAAGACAGGAAGTTACAACCGAAGGTGGACTTGATGTTGTTAAACAGGAAAAATATCTTAAATCATATATTTCAAAACTCCAAGATAAGGGCATAATTGTCAGCTTATTCATAGATCCTGTTGAAAAGCAGATAATTTCCGCGTTCAGATCAGGAGCTAAATTTATTGAATTGCATACCGGAGATTATTCCAGATGTCCGAAAAGAAAGGAACTGGATAGAATCGTGACTGCTGTAAATATTGCAAAGAGTATTGGCCTCGGAGTGAACGCAGGGCATGGCCTGGATTATAAAAATGTATCCGCGATAGCAAAATTAAATGACATTGAAGAATTGAATATTGGTTTCAGCATAATTGCTGATGCTGTTTTTTCTGGTCTGTCAGATGCGGTGAGAAAAATGAAGAAAGCAATTAAATGATAGAAAGCATAGATAATCCGCTAGTAAAATTAGTCAAGAAGTTAAGTCAAAAAAAATACCGTGATGAGATGGGACTTTTCGTTATCGAGGGACCTCATTTGATAGAAGAAGCACTTAAAAGTGGATCATCGATCAAAAATGTATTGATCACGATAGAAAAACATAAAGATCTGGCTGATAAACTTGTCGAACAAAATATTTCATACGACTTTATATCAGAACAAATAATGGAAATAATCTCTGATACGCTTACTCCTCAGGGGATTTTAGCCGTTGTAGAAAAAAAACAGATATCTCTTGAATCAATAACTCATAAAAAACCATTTCTTGTAATATGTGATGCTATTCAGGACCCTGGTAATCTGGGCACTATTATCAGAACAGCAGCAGCTGCGGGGTGTTCAGGAATGATACTTTCAAATGATTGTGTCGATCTTTATAATCCAAAGACAATAAGATCAACCGGTGGAAATCTTTTTCATATCCCTATTGCAGATGATGTAGATATTAAACAATATATTTTGCAATTAAAAAGCAATGGAGTTGTAGTTGCTGGAACTACAGGATCAGAAGGGGTTAGTCTTTACAAATGTAAGCTGACTGGGAATCTGGCTGTGTTGATAGGAAATGAAGGCAGTGGAGTTAAAGAACAATTGCTCGAAATATGCGATATTAAACTTAATATCCCTATGGTTTCGAATGTTGAGTCTATTAATGCTGCCGGAGCCGCTTCAATTATCATTTATGAAGCATACAGACAAAGACATCAATAGCCTCCGTATATATGGTAATATAGTAACAATAATATACTAGGAGGTACCCGTCATGGATAATTACAGAGTTAATCTTCCCCAAAGTGAGATCCCTCAAACATGGTACAACGTTATGTCGGAATTCCCTGGGCAAATGCCGCCGCCTTATAGTCCCGTTACAGGGAAAATAGCCGGTCCCTCAGATTTTACTCCGATATTTCCGATGGAAATAATCAAACAGGAGATGTCTGAAGAAAGATATATAGAGATTCCTAATGAAGTAAGAGATGTTTATAAATTATGGAGACCAACTCCGCTTCATAGAGCAGTGAACCTAGAGAAAGCATTAAAGACGAAAACAAGGATCTATTATAAGAACGAAAGTGTTAGTGCTGCTGGAAGTCATAAATTAAATACTGCGATTGCACAGGCTTATTACAACAAAATAGCAGGAGTAAAAAGAATAGCAACTGAAACTGGCGCAGGCCAGTGGGGTTGCTCACTTGCATATGCGTGTCAGCTTTTTGGACTTGAATGCACTGTATATATGGTAAAAGTCAGTTATCTTCAGAAGCCATACAGAAAGCTTTTAATGCATGTATGGGGAGCGGATGTTCACGCATCTCCTTCAAATCTGACAAATTCTGGCAGAGAAATATTGGCAAAAGATCCTCACAATCATGGCAATCTTGGGATCGCGATTTCAGAGGCCGTTGAGGATGCTGCAACTCATGAAGATACAAATTATTCTCTTGGAAGCGTGTTAAACCATGTCCTGTTGCATCAGTCAGTCATAGGTCTTGAAACAAAAAAACAGCTTGAAATGATAGGGGAGAAACCGGCAGCTTTGATCGCTTGTGTCGGAGGCGGCAGCAACTTTGGTGGTTTTGCTTTTCCTTTTATTCCAGACAAGCTTGCCGGAAAGGACATTAAGCTTATTGCCGTTGAACCTTCTGCGTGTCCAACACTTACAAAAGGTGTTTATTCTTATGATTACGGAGATACTGCAAAACTTGCTCCAATTGTGAAGATGTTTACACTTGGGCATGGATTTATGCCTCCTGATATCCATGCAGGAGGGCTAAGGTATCACGGAATGTCCCCAATAGTCAGTCTTTTAAAAGACAAAGGACTTATAGAAGCTGTGTCGGTTGCACAAATCGGAGTTTTTGAAGCAGCAATTTTGTTTTCAAAGACAGAGGGAATGCTTCCTGCCCCGGAATCTGCTCACGCAATTAAAGCAGCGATCGATGAAGCAATGAAAAATGAGGACAAAGCAATAGTATTTAATCTTAGCGGACACGGTCATTTTGACCTGGCTTCTTATGAGGCGTTTTTATCAGGAAAACTCAAAGATTATGAATATCCTAAAAAACTTGTTGAAACTGCTTTAAAAGATCTGCCAAAAGTCGGTTAATATTAATATATGAATAAAAAAACAAGGTATCTTTTGATTCTGATCATTGTAATGGCTCTGATCCCAAGTATCTTGTCGGCAATAAAAAGAATTGAAATAGAGACCAAAAACTCTTCTGTTGAGCTCGTTATGGATAGTCAGGATATCGACAAGCTTTCTTTGCGTGAAGGTATATCAAAAGAAAATCTTCTTCTTAAACTTAAGGATGCAGGAATAACCTCTATTGCTTTGACAGAGGACACATTAGAAAACCTCGAGCTAAACGGTAAAATACTTTGGCTTACAAATTATGAGCAAAAGAATCTTTTAAAGATGAGTAAAAGGAATGCTCAAGGCATTAAGAAAACTTCGGATAAAGCAAGAAGAACTGTATCTCCAAGTCTAAAATCACTTGAAAGAAATTCAAAACCAAATATTCATTTTAGTTATGCAATTGCAGATGATCCTATAGAAGCGCAAAGGATAGAAAAAGAATTATCCATTGTTCTTGGAACCGGACAAGTTTCAACTGTCGACAACAATACAATCCAAATAATCGATGATGAAGAAGATCTTATGGGGTTGGGGGTTGGAATACGTCCTGAAGAATTTTCGTATTATATTAGCAGAGGTTTTAATGTTGTTCCGAGATTAAAGAACAATTACAGACTTAACGGACAGATTCTTGATAACAAACTGGCTTCATTAAAATCCTCAGGACCTTTTTTAACTGTGGTTTTTGACGGTGAGGAAGTACTCGGATACAAGAACAATATTCAAAGCATCGGGGCAGCAATAAAAAAGAACTCAATTAACTATGGTTATATTGAGATGGCCGAGCAAAAAGGTGACAGTGAACTCCTAAAATCAATGAAAGCTAATATTGCCAGAGTTCATAGTATTTCTGAAGATGAAATGCAGAAGAAGATGACCAAACGACAGGCATTAGAAAGATTTGAAAGAGCTGTAGCAGAGAGAGGCGTGAGAATGCTTTATATCAGACCTTTCTATATGACTGAAAAGGGAATGAACCTTGTTGAAACTAATGTTGCTTACATTGCAGCAATTAAAACAAAACTGCAAAAAAATTCGTTTAGCATCGGTAAGGCGGATGTTCCTGCTGAATTCTCTCAAAAAGCATCGGTGGTTATTTTAATAAATTTGGCGATTGCCAGTGCACTATTACTGCTTATTGGCACATTCGTTGATCTAAATATTTTTGCAGTTGGTCTGACTTTTATTCTATTTGCAGCACTGCCTGGGATTCTTACGGCATTGATATGTGCCAGCATTTTTCCGTGTCTAGCTGTTGTCTATGCTTTCCCAAAAGATTGTTTGGGAAGTAATATTTTTCCACCATTTTCGAAAGCCGT
>CAZWKB010000016.1:8748-15045 GCA_964633925.1 uncultured bacterium | reverse complement strand
GTATTAGTGGTTATGAAGTTGTTCTTTGTATCAATGACTGGGGCAGCATTTATTGTCGGTTTGTTGGCTGATAGATTGTTTATGCTTGGTGCACAACAGTTTTTGGGAATAAAAATTGCTTTTATTGTGCCTATAATGTTTGTTGCATTCTATTGCACATTTTTGGATCAAGACAGAATAATGAGCTTGAAAGATAAACTTGTCGAATGGCTAAATTCTCCGATTACTGTGCTTGGTGTTGTGATCTCCTTGTTTTTATTGGGAATTGCCGCCATCTATCTGTTGAGAAGCGGGAACTTTGCTATGGGCACAATGGAAATGGAAAAAATGGCAAGATCTTTTCTGGAGAATATTTTGATCGTCAGGCCGCGTACAAAAGAGTTTTTGATAGGATATCCTTTACTGTTTCTTGGTGCATTATACTATTTAACAGGTGGCAAAAAGTGGTTGTGGCCTTTTCTGATCATAGGGATTGTTGCTCCAATATCAACGATAAATACTTTCTGTCATGTTCACACACCTTTGCTGGTTTCGATTCTTAGGGCCGTTTATGGTGTCGTTCTTGGCATAGCTTTTGGTGCTGTTTATTATGCATTATTTTACTCTTCAAGAAAAGCATTTAAAAAATGAGAGTAGTAATTTCAGGTTACTACGGATATGGCAATGCCGGAGATGAAGCAGTTCTAGAAGCCATTATTCTGCAATTAAGAGAGCATGAACCAAGTATAGAAATAACAGTTCTCTCTGCAAACCCATCAATTACATCTCAAGATTTTAATGTGGAAAGTGTTAAGCGTTTTTCTCCTCTAAAAGTGATACGAGCGATAAGAAAATGCGATCTTTTAATAAGTGGTGGGGGGAGTCTTTTGCAGGATGTTACGGGAAAATTCACTCTGTCATATTATTTGGGAATAATCAAGATAGCAAGAAGGTTTGGAAAAAAATATGTGATACTGGGTCAGGGGTATGGGCCGATCCACAAGAAGAGCAATGAAAAAAAGATACGCAGATTGTTAAATGGGGCATCTTTGATTACTTTAAGAGATGATCAGGCATTAAAAGATCTTAAGAGTATAGGAGTAAAGAATAAGCACATGTTTCTTTGTGCAGACCCAACTTTTGTTCTTGATATCCCGGATGTTGCCCAGCTACTTCAGATGGAATGCATATCAAAAGAAAAGCCATTGATAGGGGTGAGTATAAGAGCTATAAAAAACTTTGCCGGTAATTATCACAAGAGTTTGGCTTTAGTTCTAGATAAGTGTATCGAGTTATACAATGCAAATGTTGTATTTATTCCTTTTCATGAGCCATCTGACAGAATTGAATCCCTGCGCGTTATATCGAAAATGAAGAATAAACCAATAATGCTGGAAGGTGAATATGAACATAAAGCCCTGCTTGGAGTAATAAGCAATTTAAATGTCCTGATCGGAGTCAGACTTCATTCGCTGATCTTTTCCGCAATATCTGCGGTCCCGTTTATTGCGATAGATTACGATCCAAAGGTGAAATCTCTTTCTGCAGATTTTGGAGCAAAATTATTGACTCCTGATTTTACTGCGGAAAAATTTCTGGAAGCCTTTGATCAAACATGGAAGAATCGAAATGATATTTCACAAAACATTAAAGAAAAAATAAGGATTAAAAAACAGCAGGCTAAAGCAAACTTTGAAAAACTATTTGAACTTTCATATAGGAAAAAGATAAATCTCTTTGGAGTTCAGATAGACAATATAAATTACAAGAATGCAATTTTGAAGATAGATGAGTTTATCATGTCAAAAAGGCCTCATATTGTTTTTACTCCAAATCCTGAAATTATTATTGCTGCTCAGAAGGATGAAGAGCTCAGATCCGTTCTTAATGATGCCAATCTTGCAATTCCTGATGGCATAGGGATAGTGATCGTTTCAAGATTGCTAAACAATCCTGTTCAGGAGAGGGTGACGGGAATAGATCTTATGATAAAAATGCTAGATCTTGCAAAAGAAAATAGATATAAAGTCTTTCTGTTGGGATCAGCTCCCGGAGTTGCCAAAGAGGCCGCTGCAAGGCTTGTTGGCGTAAATGTTGTAGGGGTGCATGATGGATATTTTAAAGAAGAAGATGATGACACTATTATAAAAATGATCAAATCAACTTCCCCCGATATGTTGTTTGTCGGGCTTGGGGCTCCAAGACAGGAAAAATGGCTTCATAGGAATTTTAAAAATTTAGGAGTCCCTGTAAGCATGGTCATTGGAGGAAGTATGGATGTGATATCAGGTAGAGTTGCAAGATCGCCAGAAATATTCATTAAGCTTAATTTGGAATGGCTGTATAGATTATTCATAGACCCGAAAAGATGGAGACGCCAGCTAAAACTTGTTGTTTTTCTGTTTATGGGGTTAAAGGAAAGATTTAAGAAGAAGTAACCGCTTAATCACGGGTTTTATACACATTTATTAGATCGATTAATATCAATATTATTGCGCTTAATATGGCCGTGCATGCGATCGCAATCCCGATTATGCTTACCTGCCATGCCAAAGAAAAGTATTGAGCCAAGACAACAAGGATTATGCCTATTGCGAAGGTTGTAATGTTAACGATTGATATATATATTTGAGATGTTTTCATGATTCTAGCTTTTTATTTAGTTCCTTGATCTTTTTGCTTAATTCTCTAATTTTTTTAATTCTATTAATAAATTCCAAGATTGACCCGATGAAGGCCACCATTATTATGACGCCTCCCATATATAGGATAATATCCGATTTAAAAATGAACTGCCCTGATAAAAGTATTGCTATCCCGATCAAAACTACTAAGACCTGAAGCAAATCTCTCTTGATTTCACTACTTATAGCCATCATTTTTCCTCCTTAAATAATAATTTCAAAAAGAATGGGGTAATAAAAGTTGTAAGAATAATGACGATCACTGCTGCAGAATAAATCGATTTGTTAATAATGTGGTTTGTTAGTCCCATGCCAGCAAATATTAGGCCTACTTCACCTCTTGGGACCATTGCTACCCCAATTAGAAGGCGATTGATCCCTTTTTTAATGACAACAAAACCTGACAGTGCTTTTCCAATCACAGCTGCAATAAACAAAACTCCGGCAAGTAATATTATTGTTTTGTTCCCAGGGATAAACGGATTGAAGATGCTTATATCTATGAGAGCTCCCATCAAAACAAAAAAGACGGGAACGAAAACATCTGATATAGGCTTAATGTTTTCTTCTATATGTGTTTTGCTTTCATTGATCGATAAAATTAGTCCGGCAGAAAATGCGCCTATTATTGGAGCAAGCCCTGCGAGAGCTGCCAGATATGATAGCAAAAGACAGAATGCAAATGCTCCAACAATCAAAGCTCCTTCACTTTTCATTGCTTTAAGTATTTTAAATAGGAAAGGAGCGAGTAGTACTCCAAGATATATTGATCCGGCTAGGAAGAGAATAGCCAATCCCGATATTTTTGAGATGCTCAGGAACGAAACCGTTCCTGTTGTTGCCAGTTTCATTACAACTGCCAGAATTGCCAGACCGATAACATCATCTATCACTGCGGCTCCGAGGACTATTTTTGCTTCATCTGTATTTGTTTTTTTAAAGTCAGAAAAGACCCTAGCAGTTATTCCTACAGATGTTGCTGTTAATATTGCTCCAATAAATATTGCATGTGTCATATCATATCCAAATTGAAGGCAGATTAAAAAACCAAATAGGAAAGGAAGTATTACTCCAACGCAGGCGACAAGAAATGCCCATATTCCGACTTTAAGAAATTCGTACAGATTTGAGGATACCCCCACCTGAAATAAGAGAAGGATGGCGCCGATCTCTGCAAGGCTATGAAGAATATCTGTTGGTTGAATAAGGTTAAGGACGCTGCCACCAATAATAACTCCGGCTATGAGTTCTCCAATCACCGGGCTTTGTCCCAGTCTTTGGGCAATTTCACCGAACACTTTTGCAGAAACTAAAATTATGAATAGAGCAAAAAGGAGGTTGCTGAACTCCATATTAACTGACTGCCTTTTCTGCCGGTTTGAGTACTCCTCCAGAGACTATAAGCTTAAAAGCGTCTTCAGTCTTCATATCAAGAACAATTACGTCTTTTGCCGGTGCCATAATTAAAAAACCGGTTGCAGGGGTAGGGGTGTTTGGTATAAATATAGACATAACCCTTTCTTCCTTTATTTTATCTTGTATCTCTTGTGCCGCATAAGTGGTAATAAATCCCATTGACCAGATCCCTTTGCGCGGATACTCTACCAAACAGGCTCTGTTATAAGATTTTGTTTCAGATGATTGAAAAAGAACTCCATTTATCTGTTTTGCAGAGGAATAAATGCTTTTTACGATAGGAACTTTTATAACAATGCTTTCCATCCATAAAAATACCTTTTCGCCAAGAATGTAATGAGTAAAAAATCCTGTCATATAGATTAGCAATACTGTTGCTATTAGCCCCAGCCCAGGAACCTTTTTTCCGAAAAAGAATTCTATGTACATTCCAAGTATTCCATCTACTGCATTAAATAAAAAACTTATGAGCCAAATCGTTATGAAAAGGGGGAGAAGAGTGATCAGTCCTTTTATGAAGTATTTGCTAATATTGTTCCACATAATAATTAATTTTAATAATATCATCTGAGCCAATTGATTGCAAATAAATTAAAAAAACAAATCCCAATGTCCAAGTTGGGATTTGGACATTGGGATTTGGGATTTATTATGGTATCATTTCCACTAAGGAGAATAATAATGACAACAGCATATTTACTGATTGAAGCAGTTTCAGGCCAAGAAGAAGTTCTTATAAACGAATTAAACAAGTTACAGGCAGTTAAGCAGGTTCATCTTGTAACGGGCCCTTATGACGTTATTGCGTTTATTGATGGGCCTGATCTGAAATCATTGGGGGATACCATTGTTAAGAACATTCAATCAACTGGTTATGTATCAAGAACCCTTACTTGCATCGTCGTTGACTAGCTTGTTTATTGCATTAATATAAGCCTTTGCACTGGCAATAATGATGTCCGTATCTGAACCATGTCCAGAATATGTTTTATCATTTTCCTTAATACGTACAGTTACTTCGCCGAGTGCATCAGTTCCACCTGAAATTGCCTGAATGATATAATCCGATAGATTTACTTGTCTTTGTATCAATTTGTCAATAACTCTATATGCTGCGTCAACAGGACCATCTCCTTCACCCTCTGCCGATATAGACTTTCCAGCGAATAGCAACTCAACCTTAGCAAAAGGTTTAACACTGGTTCCTGAATTGACTTCAAGTGAGTTTAATCTGTAAACTTCTTGGGTGACGTTTATTTCATCACTTACTAAGGATTCGATATCACGGTCGCTGACATCTTTTTTCTTATCAGCAAGTACCTTGAACGACAAGAAAGCTTTTTCCATATCCTCATCACTTAATTCATAACCTAGTTCCTTTACCTTTGAAACAAAAGCGTTTCTACCTGAATGTTTTCCTAACACCATCTTGTTTTCTGCCAATCCAATATCTTTAGGATCCATGATTTCATAGGTTTCACGAGCACGCATTACCCCAGCTTGATGAATTCCTGCTTCATGAGCAAAAGCATTTGCCCCAACAACAGCTTTGTTTGCCTGAACTATCATTCCGGTTAAACTGCTGACAAGGCGGCTGGTTTTATATATCTCTTTTGTATTGATAGACGTTTCACATTCCATGAATTCTTTACGAGTTTTTATAATCATCACCAGTTCTTCAAGGGATGCATTACCGGCTCTTTCTCCCAATCCGTTAATCGTACATTCAACCTGAGTAACGCCATTTTGAATTGCGGCAATGGAATTTGCTACTGCCAAGCCAAGATCATTATGACAATGCGTGCTTAATGTGGCTTTTTTAATATTTGGCACATTTTTGACAATGTTGGCAATTAATTGGCCAAATTCATCAGGGATCTTGTATCCTACAGTATCAGGGATATTGATAGTGGATGCACCAGCATCAATAACCGCTTCAATTATTTTGTATAGAAATGGCAATTCTGATCTTCCTGCGTCTTCACAAGAGAATTCGATATCTTCGCAAAGAGATTTTGCATATTTGACCATTTCAACAGAAGTATTAAAGACCTCATCAGGGGTCATTCTCAATTTCTTTTCCATATGAATTGGTGAAGTCCCTATAAAAGTGTGTATCCTCTTCTTTTGGGCTGGCTTTATCGCGTTATAGGCCGCGTCTATATCTTCTTTTTTCATTCTTGCCAAAGATGCAATAATAGGGCCTTTAATAGTTTCT
>CAZWKB010000016.1:2681-8738 GCA_964633925.1 uncultured bacterium | reverse complement strand
CCAGATAAATGATTTCAGTCTGGTTCATTAAATCTTCTCTCCAGTGTTTTACGTATCCTAGACACTTCTGTAGTCGAAATACCAAGTTGTTTAGCTATTTCCAGTTTTTCTTCGGTGTTCAAACTACAACCTGGGGCCTGTTCTCCGTCGCGCAGTGTGGTATCGAATATCTTTATCTTTTTCATGATAAGGGGTTCCTTTTGTATATTATATCATCACAATCTTTGCAGGTGGAAAACCGTTAAACCATGGCACGGCGCTTGCGCAAGAGTAGGCGCCGATGTTTTTTACATAAACTATATTGTTGACATCTAATTCCGGAAGCTCTTCGCTTTGAGAAATAGTGTCAAATGAATCGCATGTTGGGCCGGCCAATGTACTGAGAAACTTTTGTCCACGTTTGAAAGTGTTGAATTGATATTTGCAATGGTCAAATACAATTCCCGAAAAATCTCCGTAAAGACCATCATCAAGATAATAGTAATTCTTGTTATTTCTAAAAGTTCTGCCAACTACTTTTGTGATCAAAGTTCCTGCAGGACCTGAAAAGAATCTTCCCGGTTCAGCAATTACTTTTATATCTTTTGGAAATAATCTTTTTATCTCTTTCTTTATCTTTGCGGCTAGTGATTGAAAATTAATATGTTTGTCGCTGTCAAAATGCTTGATCGGAAAACCCCCTCCAATATCTAGCATAGAAAGTTTTATTCCCTCTGATTTTGCTTCTTTGAATATCTGAGAGCTCAGTTCAAGAGCATGAATATAATTATCAGCGTTGATGCATTGAGATCCAACATGAAAAGCCACACCAACAGGATTAAGCCCAAGCGCTTTTGCCTTCTTGATAAAGAAAATAGCCTGCTCAGGATCTGCTCCGAATTTTAATGATAATTCGACAATACTTCCAACATTTGCAACTTTTATTCTGATCAGCACATTTGCACCTTTGCAATTCTTTGCAATTTTATAAAGTTCAGGTTCATTATCAACGGTCATGAGCTTTACTTTGTTTTTACATGCAAATTTTAAATCATCTTCTGATTTTATGGTATTGGCAAATATAATATTTTGAGGTTTTGCTCCAAGATCGAGAACTGTTTTCATTTCATTTGCACTGGCAACATCAAAACTGGTCCCAAGTTTAATAAAGTGCTTTATAATTTCAGGGTTTGGATTTGCTTTGATCGCATAATAGGGGACAACAGCCGGCAGAGATTTCTTAAATACTTTGAACTGATTGGTCAAAGCATCTTTGCTTATCAACATAAGAGGAGTCTTATGCTTCTTTACCTGATTCTTGATCTCTTTTTCTGTTATCTTCATTTTCCTCTATTGCTGAATTAAAAAATTATGGAACTGCCAAGGATCCTTTGTATCGAACTTAACATTATTGTAATTAGAATACAGATCGACTCTTGATTTAAGCGGTGTCCAGTCAACTGCTTTTGATACAAATGGCCCAAGATATTCTTTTGCAACAGCAAGTATCTCTTCATGAGGAAGATCATCAGGGACGCAAACACCTTTGCTTGGATTCTTCATCATCCATTTGACTGCGCCAAGCACAGAACAGGCCACCTGAAGTGTTGTTGCATTTTGTCCCGGTGCCAGTTCGCGGGATTCATGAATATCAAGCAGTGATACTGTCCACCAAGATTTGAAGTCATGTCCCATCAAAAGAACCCCAAGTTCGTCTCTGCCGCTAATAATTTCGTCGGTAAGCACTCTTTGATTGGTTTGCAGGTCAAACTGTCTCATTTCAAGTTCGTGAAGTGAATTGATCGCAACATCAGCTGGGCAGTAGGCATAATGAACTGTTGGTCTATATGCCGGAATAGTTCCGTTCCAAACCGTTAGATAATCGGATATAGTGAATGCTTCGCCGTGTCTGACAACCATCCCTGTGATCTCTCCACAAGGCACCCAGGATCTTACCCATGTTTTTACACCCATTTGTGAAATACAGATTTGATTTCCGGGACCCGACTTGTGAAAATGTGCGCCGATAGGGAGCTTCTTTTCATGAGTTCCCCATCCCATTTCGGCAGGTGCAATTCCTTCTTCTCTAAAACCTTCAACGCTCCATGTATTTACAAATTCATTCACTTCTTTTGGTCTGTCTGTTATTTGAGTATCTCGTTCACTTATGTGGATTACTTTAACGGTCATTAATTGTGCTATCTTTGGGAAATCTTTGTCTTTAATGGCTTTCTTAAGCAGAGGAACTCGTTTGTCTTTTTTCTTCTCTTTGATCAATTTGTTTGCCATATCAATGAGAGCAACTTTTGTAAAATGTGATACAAGTCCAGGATTTGCTCCATGTTCAAGAACTGCTGTTGCTCCCTTAGTTTTCCATTCAGATGTCATTTTTCTTATTGCCATGTGTCTGACATACAGAGTTCTTTCTGTTGGGTCCTTATCTTCGGCTCCGGCATAAGGATCCCAAAGTTCAACAGAAGTGTTTATATACATCACATTGTGATCGTGGCACCATTGAAGAATTTCTGTGCATTCAATGTTCCAGGCAAGATCAATTATCATATCGCCTGATTTTACATATTGAGACAGCTTTTTTGACATATTTTGTTTAGTAATACGGTCTTTTTTAAATACAACACCTTTGTCAATTGAATCGGCAATGTAGCTTTTGCGGTCTTCAAAATCCATTACAGTAATTCTTTTTGGATCGATGTCGATGTGTTTAAGGAGCAGAGGAACTGTACATCTTGAAACGAATCCACAACCGATTACCAATATTTTGCCTTTATAGCCCATAAAAACTCCTTTTCAACAAACGTTATATATAAAAAATAATATCATAAATGCGTGAAAAAAGAAGAAGAAATGTTGATATTCTTACGGGACTAAACTAAATTTGCCTTTTTTGGGATCATACAGATAATTTCTGTTGTTTGGGCTTTTATATTTGTTGCCATTTTTGTGCCACATGTTTTTTACCGCAGGGTTGATTACTTTTGAAAAAAAAGGATTCGTTGTCATAGCAAGATTGTCGGCGGAATCATCAAGACTGTTGGGATAGTACCTGTTGGTTTTATAAAATTGATCTATGCCACTGTTTATTTTATCTACAAGCTGTTGCTCGCTTTGCAATGGTAGATTATAAACATACGTGGATAGATCGACAATTTTTGGCATTAAAAGCCATACAACAAAAACGATTAATATGAGACGCAAATAGCTAAAACCTTTATTATTCATTATCCTCATATAATTTTATCACTGCGAGTGATTATTGCAATACCCATTGTTTTTTGCCATGATAGTAACATATGAGAAGAAAAATAGTTATTGGGGTTACAGGTGGTATTGCTTCGGGAAAGAATGAAGTTTGTAAGATATTGTCAGAATTTGGAGCAAAAATAATTGATGCCGATAAGATTGGGCATAATATACTAAAAGGATTTGGTCCTGTAAACAAAAAAAAACTTGCTAAGCTTGTTTTTTCAGACAAGAAGATGTTGATGCAACTTGAATCAATAACGCATCCTTTAATATACAATGAGATTGTTGGGCAGATAAAAAAAAGCAAAACAGGGATCTTTGTTATTAATGCCGCTGTTTTAAAGAAAATCGGGCTTGTGAATCTTTCTGATAAAATTATTGTTGTTGAGTCAAGTGAAAAAATAAGAATTGCTAGATTGATTTCAAAAAGAAAAATGACAAAATCAGATGCATTAGCAAGAATTGCAATGCAGGCAAGCGCCAGTGATTATAATAAAATAGGGGATGAGATAATAGTAAACAACGGCACTTTGAACAATTTATATAAAGCAACTACAAAGTCTTTTGCTAAAGTGCTTTTGTCACTTTCCTGAAAATACTCTTTAGGATATTATTCTTTTTATCAGAAACAGTTACTTCCAAAGTGTTTTCTCCTGATGAAAGATCTATTTTCTGAGAATATGTTGTTGTCTGCGGCCTTAAAAACACAAACTTAGAATTGATTTTAATAGAAGATACTTCGCTAGTATCGATCTTTCCATAAGCAACTATGGAATCGAGCTTCGTCGTATCAGCAATATCTACTTCAATTGGCTGGATATTGTTTTTTGCTTTTTCAAAGCCGTCTTCAATCAGTTTTCCTGTTATCTTAGTTTTATAAAGCATATAAGCAACTTCTCCTCTTGTCATAGGCTTATTAGCTTCAAAAGATGACGTGTTAATGAAATCCGGCAAACCGGCTTTTTTTGCGGCATTTGATGGAGGCATAACCCAACTGGTAACTTTAACATCGTTATATACCGGGAATTCCATAGAGCTCATTGTGAGTCCTTCGAATTTGGAAAATACCACAGCAGCTTCAGCTCTTGTTACGCTTTTTGAAGGTTTAAATGTTTTATCAGGATATCCACCGACAATTTTTTCTTTGGAACTGAGATATGCAAAAACACTGGCCCAATTGCTTTTCGGCATATCTTTGAAAACAGATTCAAATGAAATCCCTTCATATTTCAGCCCTTTTGCTTTTACCAAAAGAGTAACAAGTTCAGCTCTGGTTATTGGGCTGTTAGGTTTAAAGCTTCCGTTTGCATATCCTTTCATAAGTCCGAGATAGTTAAGATATGATATTGCGTTGTAAGAAAAATATTCCGGAGATACATCACTTATCAATGTAGGTTTAAAAACTCTGAATCCTGATGAGGCTGATCCCGTTTCAGGAGAAGATACCAATACTTCTACCTTAATATAGCTTTGACCCGTTTGTATCCCTTTGACAGTAGTTTCAAATTGGTTTCCGGAAGTAAAAGGCATTGACGTAACATTGTTAATCATGAGCCCTGTTACATTGAAGGCATTGTCTATCGTGCCGCTTATTTTGATCGTATCTGATGCTGAGATAATGGTTGTCTTTTCAGATGGGGAAAGTTTTAGAGCATAGGGACCTTTTTTTAACAGGTTTATTGTTGTTGCAAATACCAGAGTAGGTGTATATGACATCGTAAACAGGTGAGAAGCTCCAGGGTCAAATCCATTTCCTTTGTAAGCATAATCAAATCCAAAACCTTTGTTTTCAATCCCTATTCCATAGGTTATGTCTGTTGAAGCTGCGGCTCTGTCAATTCCGGCTCTCAAAGAAAGATTTTTAGCAGGTTTCCATTCAATGCCTATATTGAGAAGGAAAGTGTCTGATGCCGACATTATTGTTCTTGGCAGTTTTAAATCTATTCCCGCTGTCAGATCTCCTTTTTGATCCATATTTGCTAAGTCTTCGATCTCAACATCTGTCAAATAATAGTTTGTATATTTTTTAGTGTTGATATTGCTTATATAAGAGTTTTTTCCAAATATCTTTCCGGTAACGCCAAACATTGTATATCCACCAATGGAATCTGTCGCATTTGATGCTCCGCTCCATGAAAGAGATGATGATAAAAGATTTTGATAGACAAAACTTGCTTTGATGAATGGATACTCCAAAGGTGTATATACTGCTCCAAAATCAATGCTGGATGCAGAACCTCTTGAGGCAACATCGCTGCTGCCTGTAAGGCTTTGATTAAACACTTTTAATGAGCCTCCAATTGAAACTGATCCTTTGTATGGGATAGTCCTTGCAAATGAAAAAACCGCAACATTATTATCCTGGCCGTAAACACCAAGACTTGGATCAATAATTATTCTGCCAAGATTTGACGGGTCTCTCATTGTTCCAAACGATCCGTTCATTGATACATCTACAAAACCAATTCCCATGTAACCGAAATCTGTATTGTAGGCACCCGAAAATATGTTTTTTCTTGTGTCTCCCAGTATAGTTTGAGACGTTCCGCTCAAACTCCAGTCGTTAATAAAAGAGATTCCTGCAGGGTTTGTAAACACAGATGTGGAGTCAAAAATTCCTGTTGATAATCCTCCTTGAGCAATTGATCTTGCCCCAAGAGCTCCGATCGTGGGGTCAACGGTCGTGTTCGCATAAGAAGAAATCCCAAATCCAAAGCACCAAATCCCAACAATGAGTCGCTTTGCGACATATTTAAATATTATACCGAAGGCATTCCTTGTTGGAAATTGGGATTTGGGATTTGGGATTTTATG
>CAZWKB010000016.1:1117-2671 GCA_964633925.1 uncultured bacterium | reverse complement strand
TTCATCTTCTAAATGCCATCAACTTTCCCTTGGCGGATGGAACTCCGTCAAGTGATATAAAGTATAGGTAAATTCCGTTGCCGACAGTTTGTCCGTCGTCACTTTTTCCATTCCACGAAACCTCATTATAACCGGCATATAAATTTGACAGTGACTTTTTTACTATCAGGTTGCCGGCAACATCAAAAATGTGTAAGCCAACATTACTATCTTTGGTTAATGTAAACGAAAGGGTAGTTCCTGTGGCAGGATCGAATGGATTTGGATAATTAAGTGGGAGTCCGATTATTCCTGATGATTGGGAAGTTGAAACGGTTAAATTATTAACTTCTCCTGTTCCAATATCTCCTTCTGCATCAGTTGCTTCGATAGTTAGATAATGTTTTCCATTTGTGAGCGAAGGCGTTGATGTTGGAGCTATTAAATATGTAGTGCTTGTTTTCTGTGTCAATGACGAGGGGACCAGGGATCCGTCTATTTTTAGACTTGCTGAAATAATTGTAGAAGCAGATAATGCAGTGAACTCTATTAGAGGTGACGCAGATATTGAATCATTATTGCCGGCTTTTGTTCCGTTGATCTTTAGTGTGAAAGTAGGATAATTTGCAGTAATAACGAATGAATAAGATGAATAAGAAGAAGATGTTATTAACCCTGCCGAATTTTTAGCTCGGGCTTCTATTGTATGCAACCCTTTTGAAAGAGGGGAGCTGATGATAAAGGCAAATCCTTCACTTGCGGAATTTAATGCACCATCAATAGGAGAAACACTCTTCCATGAACCTCCGTCTATCCTGCATTCAATACTTGCAATGCTGCTTAGTGAGTCTGTTACTTCTCCGGTAATAACAGGCGTAACGTTTGTTGTAATATCGTTTTGTAACGCAGTAAAAGATATGGCAGGGGCAGAAGCATCAGATGTTGTTCCCGTAGTAAAAGAAATATTGCTTGCTACGGAAAGACTGGTTCCAGACATGTCTTTTGCAGCTGTTGAAATGCCTAAGGAATATACTGTTGAAGATGAGAGATTTGAGGACGGAGTGAATGTTAATTCAGTATTATCTGAATTCCATGAAAAAGCACCTGCAACTAACGGAGATATTGAAAGAGCACCTTCAACAAGAGACGTGTTCATTGCCTGACTAAATTTTACTATCATTTTGGAATTTGTTGGTACTGCGGTCATTCCATTTTGAGGATAAGAAGCATTGGCATCAATTGTTGGAGGAAATACGGCTAAGATAGGGTACGAGAAAGAGAAGTTTCTGGCTGAGTTTGTTCCAAGCCACAATTGTCTCCAATGAGCTGCTGTTTCTCCAGATTCATCTGCGATCTGATCTCTTGCAGCTTCAGACAGAGAAGGGTTTGATGCGTTTTTGTAAAAAGTTTGTATGTATCCGCCACTATATACTTTGTAAATATTATAGCCGACAGGGAATTGTATCGCCGAGGATGTTCTTACAAAAGGAACTCCTCCCGTAGTTTCATCTGAAGCATAATAATTATTGTCGTGGACATGTCCGATAAAAACACCTGCAATCTTGTCTTTATGTG
>CAZWKB010000016.1:0-1107 GCA_964633925.1 uncultured bacterium | reverse complement strand
GGCGGATGCATTGTCAGCTTCAAACGAAACCGTTACCCCTCCAACTGTTTCTCCGGGAGCTGAAAACCCTAGGTCTCCAACGGGATGATGGGTGAATATAAATGATTTTTTAGTAGAATTGTTTGTCAGTTCTGTATTTAGCCATGCGGTATCTATATGCCCATTAAATGGAGTTGCTGCTCTGACGCTGTCCAGCATAATAAAATGACATCCCTGATAATCGAAACTGTAGTTGAAGACATTATCTGTTGCCGGGTTTTTTGCATTCATCTCAGGAACAAGTAAGCCCAAATTCTTTGTTACCCAATTTCCTCCACCTGTATAAGTAGAATCCTGTTTGTCATGATTTCCAGGAATTGCGAAATATTTTTTTGAATATCCCGCGATAGCAATTCCTGATAAACTTTCTAGCGTTGGTTGAATATAACTGGATACCTGAGATCCATATCCGTCTTCTGCAATGTCGCCTTTAATGATTGTGAATGCTGGTACATGAGAGTTCACATCGGTTATCATTGCGTCAAGAATATTTGCCGATTTTGAATATATTCTGCCTCTTGCACCGGAAGAATCGGCCTTTCCGATTGCTAGTTGTGGATCTGATATTGTCGCAAATGAAAACAAATAGGTTCCTGCTGGTCGCTGTAAGGTTCTAAAGAAACCTGTTGTTCCATAGGTTATTCCTGCTGATGTTGCAGAGCTTACTCTGTATGAATATAGCTGGTTTGGTATTAATCCTGTTATTTCAACATAGTGGTTGGTAGTTGATTCTATCTTAGGCAAAGAGGAGTTTAGTCCACCAAGCCCATATTCTATTGTTGATGTGGCATTCACATCTGTTCTCCATGTAATTACTGCAGATGTATCAGTTACGCTGGTCAGTTCTTCGAACTGGATAGAAGGTGCCACAGCAAATGCGAAAGAACTAAAATAAATCCCAAATCCCAATGACCAAATCCCAACGATGAATCGCTTCGCGATATATTTAATATAATGCCGATCTTTAAGAGAGGCATTCCTTGTTGGATATTGGGATTTGGGATTTGGGATTTTTCTTTTCATTGTTTCTCCTTAAAACCTATGTCCGACAGCAACAGTTTGTGCCCA
>CAZWKB010000015.1:27326-41389 GCA_964633925.1 uncultured bacterium | reverse complement strand
AAGGACTCTGTCCTTAACAATCCTGCAAACGCCAAACGCGGCGCTCGCTTCGCTCCCTGCCGCCCTGGCGTTTGATCGCTAAGGAGGCAGAATATTTGAAATTACGAGTTTATGTGGTGTCACAGTAAATCTTGAGGTCGCAAATTGCGACCACCTTTGTGTTTTGAGAGGGAATCTGTCGGTGTGGTGTTGAAAATCCCTACAACACAGCTCAATCCTCTTTGTGCTTCACAAATCCCCATTGCTTTTTCTTTTCAGGCAGTGCAGGTTTTATATTTTCTTCTATTAATTCTTTTATGGCATCAAATACTATTTTGAACTGACTATCGTATTTGTTTTCCATGGATTCAATTTTCTTTCTAAGTTCGGCATGGGAAGTTAGCATTGAACGAAGTTTGGTAAAGGTCCGCATAATCTGAACATTTACAAGGATTGCTCTTTCGCTATTCAAAACGCTGGATAGCATTGCAATTCCCTGTTCCGTAAAAGCATTAGCAGTATTGCTAGAATGTTTAAGTGATGCGAACCGGTCGCAATTTGCGACCAGTTGCTCCATTTCTGCTTCAGTTAGCCTAAACACAAAGTCAATTGGGAATCTTTTAGGATTTCTTTTTACTTGTTCATTAAGTCTTTTCGTTGTAACCAAGTAAAGATCAGCCAAATCCCTATCAATCATCACTTTTTGGCCTCGTATCAAGAAAATACGATTCTCTATGCGCTCAACAGGAATCAGAGTATTGGTCATAATGGTTCTCCTTTCGAATTAAATAATCATACTTACAGCAATTTTCATGCCAGGTCATTGAAATCTTGAGGTCACAATTTGTGACCTCAAGTTGAGAGGTGTCACAAAATGTGATGCCATACATGTTGCCTTTAAAATTAGGCAACAAGCTGTTGCCCAATTGACCCTAGGTGCCAAACTGGCACTCCAAGTTGAAAAACTCGTCGTCAGCTCCGGAACGAACGACGAACGACGGACGACTAGCGACGTTCTTCGTGCTTCACAAATCCCCATTGTCCCTTAGGCTTAGATTCTTCTTTCATGATCTGTCTGATAGCATCAAAGATCGCAATTATATCTTCGTCATGTCTTTCGATCTTATGTTCGAGTTCGGTTAGTTTGTGAGCCAATTCTTTGTGACCGGACAGAATCTGTCGAAGTTTAACAAATGCTCTCATAATAGCAATGTTTACATGAATGGCACGTTCACTATTTAAGACTGTTGATAGCATTGCTATCCCTTGTTCAGTGAATGCATATGGTTGATACTTTATGTTATGTCCTTGTTTCAAGGTCGCAAATTGCGACCTTGAAAGATTTTGTGATACATAAACCTGATTTGCCTCGTCCTTATTTAATAGAAACATAAAATCATCAGGAAATCGTTTAAGGTTCCTTTTTACAGCTTCATTAAGCCTTTTTGTCGGGACCCCATAAAGCGCAGCCAAGTCCTTATCAATCATCACTTTTAGCCCTCTTATAAGAAAAATCTTGTTCTCTATCGCCTCCGGGACTATCGCTATCGAGCTGTTGGGATTTTCAACACTTGTCTTCATAATTGGTACTCCTTTGGGTATTTATACAGCAATTATTATGCCAACCTCCAAAACGTCGATCGTCGTTAGTCGTCAGCTCCGGATGAGATTGATGTCGCATGTTAGAATGAACAAAAAAGGGGAGTCAAAAATATGAAATTTTGCTGGGCGACAATAAAAGTAAGCGATATGGATAGATCAATATCTTTTTATCAGGATATTGTTGGGCTAAAACTTGATCGCAGAGCTAAGCTTGGTGACGATAAGGAATTGGCATTTCTTGGCTGTGGGGGAACGCAGGTAGAGCTGGTTTATAATAAAAACAAAAAAGAATTCACTTTTGGACAAGACATTTCTTTAGGGTTTGAAATAGAATCGGCGGATCAGCATATCGCATTATTGAAGTCAAAAAATATTGATATTCAATCTGGCCCATTTCAACCTAACCCTCGTATTAAGTTTTTCTATATTCAGGATCCTGATGGGGTTTTGATACAGTTTGTGGAGATTATTAAACCTTAAAGGCCTGTCGGCCTTTGAAATCCCAAGGCCTTACGGCCTTTGAAATCCTAAGGCCTGGCGGCCTTTGAAATCCTAAGGCCTGGCGGCCCTAAAACCTTATTGCAACTTTTCTTTTATAAGAAAAGTTGCGCACCCGCCTGCCACGCCGACAATTTGGCAAGGCGGGCAGGAAAGAAAGCGTTAAGGACTCTGTCCTTAACAATCCTGCAAACGCCAAACGCGGCGCTCGCTTTTCGCTCCCTGCCGCCCCGGCGTTTGATCGCTAAGGAGGCAGAGATATTTGAAATTACGAACTGCGAACGACGGACGACGTTCTGCGCTCCCCATGCTACAATCCCCTTAATGGACGCGAAAGTCTTTTTAGATCTATATAGTAAAGTAATATCAAAAGCTGTGAATAAGTGGCTTGTTGATCATGATTGTGGACAGCATATAAGAGATAAACAGAAGGATGCCGAGCATGAATGCTTTTTATATCTTATGGAAGATGATTTTGGGAAGCTCAATAATATAAAGGATATTTCAAAGACAGAGCAATTCATCTGGATATGCGCCTACAGAAGAGCAAGCTGGTTTTTTATGAAAGAGATCGATCGATTACTTGCAGAAGAAGAGATGTCCATACCGGAAGGCAAAACAGAAGTTGAAGTATCGGATGCTATTAAAGAGGCAATAGAAAGCCTAGACGTTACTTCCAAAAACATAATAAAGAAATACTATTATGAAGGCTTTACTCATAAACAAATAGCTTATAGACTTGGGATCACGGCCGGCAATGCAGCTGTGCGTTTATGTAGGGCTTTGAGGGAGCTAAAGAAAACAATGAAAGAGATGGGTTATGATGTTAATTAGTAAGAACGGTGAAGTTCAGATGCTCTTATTAATGGATAGGCAGTGCAATGGATAAAAAACTAAAGATGAGCTCGTTAATAAAAGGGGTCTTTGAGAAGGATCCCAATAAAACTGTAACGTATTATCAAACCGGTGTTAATTATTCACCTAAGGAAGAAGTTAGTGTGCGTGATATATGTACCGAACTCGAAATGCTCACAAAGGTTGATCCGGCGTCTTTGCAACAATTTATCAAAACAGAGGCAAAGCATATCAAGAACTGCACGGTTTGCTCTGAAGTTGTCGAAGCTGTTCAGGCCTGGACAGATTCCATGTAATATTTCGCGTTTTTAAATGCTCTATGAATATGAGAGGGCAAAAAACGAAAGGGGATATACATGAAGACGATCGTTAATTTTATTCTGGATGAGACTGGGTCTATGAATTCTTGTAAAGAGGCAACGATAAGCGGGTTCAATGAATATGTGGAAGGCTTAAAGAAACAAAAAGAGGTAACGTTTTCACTGACTCGGTTCAATAGTAACAAGGTTTGGGTTGAATATGCTGATGTTCCCATCAAAGATGTTAAGGAATTGACCGATTACAATCCTGCTGCTTGCACTCCTTTGTTTGATGCGATAGGGCGAACAATAACAAAGGTCTCGGCTAAAATTAAAAGAACTCAAAAAAAAGAAAAGGCGAAAGTGCTTTGCATCATAATGACTGATGGAGAAGAGAACTCTAGCAAGGAATATACAAGAAAAAAAGTATTCAGTCTGATCAAAGCAAAAGAAAAAGATACATGGTCCTTTGTTTATCTTGGGGCAGATCAAGATGCATGGTCAAATGCAAAAGGGCTAGGTCTTTTAAAAGGTAATGTTATGGCGTATTGTTCTTCTGATACGACAAATACTATGAGAGATCTAGGGGAGTCTACGGTTAAATTTTGTCTTGACGATGGCCTTATGGAGGAGCACTTTTTTGAGAGAGAGGGGGTTGAGAGATAAAGGGACTCTCTTCTTAGAGTGAACCGCATTCAAGGGTGTGTCGAAAATTCCTGCATTTTTGATATGAAATCACAATAAATAACCTTTTGCTTCATCAAACCATCAATGATAAAATATAGATAGAGCTAAAGCTTTAAAATTTCCAGCAACTAAAATAAAAAAGGAAATCCATTATGAAAAAAGAACTTTCCAAACTCAACAAGGTAGAACTTCGCGATGTTTGGGGGCACGAAGCCATCGATTTTACTAATTGGCTGGCAAAAGAAGAAAATCTTGATTATTTGAGTGAAGAGATAGGGGTTGATATTAGCCTATTAAAAACTGAAGCAAATGTCGGTAAATTTAGTGTTGATATTCTTGCTGAAGAAGAAGCGTCTGGAAGAAAAATAATAATTGAAAATCAATTGGAAGATACAAATCACGATCATCTAGGGAAAATTATCACTTACGCGTCTGGATATGATGCAGAAATAATTATTTGGATCGTAAAGGATATTAGAGATGAGCATCAAAGAGCGGTTGAATGGTTGAATGAACATACGGATGAAAATATTAATTTCTTTCTTATAAAAATAGAATTATGGCAAATAGGAGATTCTAGTCCTGCTCCAAAATTTGACGTTGCTGTTAGTCCAAATGAATGGGCAAAGACTATCAAGTCGAGTTCTTCAGGAGGCGAGCTAACAGACACAAAACTTCAGCAACTTGATTTTTGGAATAAATATAAAATATGGGTTCGACAAAGCGATACTAGAATACGTTTGCAGACTCCTCGTCCTCAGCATTGGTATGATGTTAGTATGGGAAGTTCCGAAGCTCATGTTGCTTTAACAATAAATTCGAGACTGAATCTTCTTGGATGTGAAGTGACCATTAACAACAATAAGGAAATGTTTAAGTATCTAGGAGATAAAAAGGCTGAGATAGAGAAAGAATTAGGAGAAACTGCAGAGTGGATTGATGCAACAGTTGCTTCTAGGATAGTGATAAAAAAAGAAGTTCCTGGTGTTTTTAATCAATCTGAGGCAGAAAAGTATTATTCATGGTTATATGAAAAAACTATTTTATTTCAAAATCTGTTTGGTAAATATTTAAGGGAGTACAAAGGATAATATGGCAACCTCAAATCGCAAACAACTTCACGAAAGACTATGGGCCGCCGCCGAACAACTTCGAGCAAATTCCGGATTAAAGTTAAATGAAATATCAGAGCCAATTCTCGGATTGATCTTTCTTAAATTTGCCGATGTTAGATTTAAAAGAGCAAAAGCCGAAATAGAAGCAGAACGAAGTAAAAATACAAAAGGCAGACAAGCGCCAATTACTCCTGATCACTACAAAAGAAGTGGTGTTTTGTTTCTGCCGGATATCGCAACGTATTCATATCTAATGAGTCTTCCCGGCAGTAAAAATATTGGCAAAGCCGTAAACGAGGCAATGAAAGAAATAGAAGCTAATAATACTGATCTTGCCGGTGTGTTACCGCAGGATTTTACAGGGCTTCATAAAATACCGGGTGAAAACAGTCAGATACTTATAACACTTCTAAAAAACTTTAATCAAATACCTGATGATATAGAAGGTGATGCTTTCGGTGAAATATATGAATACTTCCTTGGCGAGTTTGCTCGCTCCGAAGGGGCAAAAGGCGGAGAGTTTTTTACGCCACAATCAATTGTTAAACTGCTTGTAGAAATTATCGAGCCGTATCATGGGAAAATACTAGATCCTGCATGTGGAAGCGGTGGGATGTTCGTTCAGTCAGCAAACTTTGTAAAAGCGCATTCAAAAACAGCAAATATAATGAACGAGATAGCCATTTATGGGCAGGAAAAGGGGACAAGCAATATACGCACTGCCAAAATGAATCTTGCTATTCATGGCTTGTCAGGTAAGATTGCGGAAGTCAATTCTTTTTATCAAGATGCATTTAATAGTGTCGGTACATTTGATTATGTGCTTGCCAATCCGCCGTTTAATGTCAAAGGCAAAGATAAGAATAAGCAAATTGTGATCGATCCTGCAAAGATCAAAGGCGATCCTCGTTATTATCTTGGTCTTCCTATTACCGGTAAAGGCGAAATATCAAATGCTAATTATCTTTGGATGCAAATGTTTGCCAGTGCGTTAAACAAAAATGGACGTGCCGGGTTTGTTATGGCAAATTCAGCCAGTGATGCAGGGAATGCCGAAAAAGAGATCCGCAATAAAATGATAGATGCCGGCATTGTGGATGTGATCGTTTCTGTCGGCAACAATATGTTCATGAATGCAACCCTTTCTTGCACGCTTTGGTTCTTTGATAAGGGCAAGAGTGGAACTGATAGAAAAAACAAAGTATTGTTTATTAACGCCCAGGATATTTTTACCCAAATTGATAAAGCGCATAGCGAATGGACTGATGACCAAATTCAAGAAATATCATCAATTGTTCGTAGATATCGCGGAGAAAAAGGTGAAGGGAAATATAAAGATGTAATTGGAAGGTGTAAAACAGCAACGCTTAAAGAAGTTATTGCTAATGACTATTCTCTAA
Source organism: uncultured bacterium (assembly GCA_964633925.1). Classification (GTDB taxonomy): domain Bacteria; phylum Margulisbacteria; class WOR-1; order JAKLHX01; family JAKLHX01; genus CAZWKB01. The sequence continues at coordinate 34,954 of CAZWKB010000015.1, read as the reverse complement.
ATCCTGGCAGATATATTGAAAACGTAGAAAAGAAAATGAGTGATGTAGATTTTGATGTTCGAATGAAAGAATTAATAAGTGAATTTGTTGTTTTAACAGGTGAATCTCACGCGTTAGAAAAGAAAATTTTAGATGACTGGAAGAAAATATTATAATGGTGTCAATTGATAAAAATAATTGGCAAAAATTCAAGATAAATGATCTGATTAAAAGTGGTGAAATTTTAGAAATTCAGGACGGAAATCATGGAGGGCTTCACCCAACAGTGCGAGACTATGTAACTTCTGGGGAACGAATTCCTTTTATTATGGCGAACAATATTAGAGACAATCATATCGATTTAATTAATTGCAAATTTATTAGTAAGACATTAGCAGATAAGCTTCGAATAGGTTTTGCAAAAACAGGAGATCTCCTGTTTACACATAAGGGGACTGTCGGACAAGTTGCTACGGTTAAAAATATGGATTATCCATATATAATGCTAACACCTCAAGTTACATATTATCGAATAAATCGTGAAAAAATTAATCCCGACTTTTTGTCGTTTTATTTTAGGTCACCAAATTATCAAACAAGATTCAAAAACTTTAATGCACAATCGACTCGTGCATATGTAGGTATTACGGCTCAAAAACAACTTGAAATAGAAATCCCTGATTTTCCGATTCAAGATAAAATTGCTTCTATCCTATCTTCCTATGATAATCTAATTGAAAACAACGAACAGCGCATAAAGATATTAGAAGAAATGGAACAGCTACTATATACAGAGTGGTTTGTAAAATTTAAATTCCCTGGGCATGAAAAAGTAAAAATGATTGATAGTGGTACGGAATACGGAATGATTCCTGAGGGATGGGAGATTAAGCCATTAGGAGCAATTGCTGATTTGATAATGGGGCAATCTCCAACATCAAATAACTATAATCTTGATAATCAAGGGCTTCCATTTCATCAAGGGGTTGCTGATTTTGGATATAAATATCCTATTGATCGCGTTTATTCAACTGCCGGTAATAAATATGCAGAAAGAGGAGATTTGCTGTTCAGTGTTCGTGCTCCTGTCGGGAGGATGAACATTGCAAATAAAAAAATAATATTAGGTCGAGGTTTGTCTGCAATTAGACATAAGGAAGGATTTCAATCATTTCTCTGTTTGACAATTTCTAATAAGTTTACAGAAAAAGATATGATAGGTAATGGGGCAATTTACAAATCTGTTAACAAGGCGGAGTTGGAAGGATTAAAGTTTGTGGTACCTACACCAGATATTTTGGAATGCTTTGATAATATTGAAAGTACTTATTTTCTAGATATTGAAAAAATGTCATCTATAAATATGGTTTTATCAAAAACTCGGGACCTTTTAATCCCACAGCTGGTTACGGGGAAAAGGACATTGAAAGATTAGAAATATGGAAGAAAAGCAAGATCAGTTTGTTGGATACTTGAAGTTTTATGGACCTGCAGTTGACGAAGGGGAGATTGATATTGAGAAAATCGGAAACTAATTGAAAGAAGGTTGCAAAAAATAAAGTGAATCCTAATAGTACAAAACAAAAGCTAAAAAATACGGATCTAAATAATCAACACGAATTCCCTCTATTTATATGTAGTCTGTCTGTAAATAAATTTAGAAATATATCTAACATGGGTATAGAATTTATTCATCCTTTAACTGTTTTATCTGGCACAAATAAGATTGGCAAAACAAGCATTTTAGCAATGTTGGCATGCAGTCATTATGAATTTCAAATGAGGGATTTAGGAACTGGACAATTCACGCGGTGTACGTGGGGTCGTCTGATAAAATTTACAAAGCATGATAAACAGACTTGTGATTGGGAATACGGAATTAAATATAAAGTGGGGGCTCGAATTGAAGTAAAAGAAGGAAAAAGAACAGCAGGAACAAAAAAATGGAGTGGAGTCGCAAAAAAAGAAAGTCAAATAAAAGACAAGAAAGTAGTTTATATTGATGTGGATCGTATAACTCCTGCTCATGCATGTTCAAATGTTCTATTCTTGAATACACAAGCCTCAGGAGCAACGACTCTTCTTGATTCTAGGATTGGGGAATATTTTGAATACATATTTGAAGAGGCATTTGACCTTGCTCATATAGCAATGCATCATAATAAAGCCAGTTACAAACTAAATAGTACGTTTACTAGCTTTAATTCGGCCTCAGGGGAAGATGTTCTGCTAGCTATATTGTTAGATGCTGTACAGGCTGATAGAAAATCACTTATATTAATTGATGAATTAGAGCTTGGATTACATCCTAAAATTCAACGAAGACTTGTTGATGTTTTAATGGATATAGCAATGAAAGATCAAAAGCAATTCATTGTAACAACACATTCTCCAACATTACTATCAAGCTTTGCCCATGAGTCGCGTATTTTTATTGAAAAAAAGAGTAATGGGGATTATCGATCAATCCCAAAAATCAGTGTAAATGCTGCCTTTTCAAAAATGGATTCACAAATGTTTCCACTATTAAATCTGTTTTGCGAAGATAAGGAATCTGTGAGAATTATCAATAAGGCGTTGGAGTCCCTTAGAGAGAAGAAATATGATGATATACATAGGCATATCAATGTTATTCCTTCTGGAGCTGCCTCTCAAGTCAAGGAAAATTATGATGTTTTTAAACGAACTTGGGGGTTTTCGAAGATCAATATTGGCTATTCTGCTGTATTTGATGGAGATCAACGTGGTGGTTTTTCTTCAGTTATTGGGTCAGATGATAGGATCGGATTTCTTTATTCTAACGAAGCGCCTGAAAAGTTTTTGTTGCGAAATTACTTAAAAAAACATCCAAATACTGCCTTGCAATATCATTTAGATAATTCTTCGGCTCATATCTTGCTATCAAAATGTGTTGAGGCGTCTATTGCAGGAACTGAAGATGAGGTTTTTAATAAGCTATATAATGAAATATTGCTAAATACTGATTATCGTGACTGGCTTATAGAATTTGAAGATTTTCTATTAGAAACTTGTAATTACTTTTCACAAAAATTATGAGCCAATTTAAAGAATATATTTTAGTAGAAAAGACGGTTAATAAACTTTTCAGTAGAAGCTGGAGTAAATTGATATGATCGACGGTTTCATTAAAAATCACGAATTATTAGAAGAAAAAAGCAATGTGCCAGATTTGCTTGGTTGTGAACCGGCATGTGCTATGTTTGCTAAGAAACTTGATTCTTTAACCAAGTCATCTGTTGTTGCGTTAGTGGGGCCTTTTGGAAGTGGAAAGAGCACTATGTTGCATCAGATAATGACTCAAAGATCTGAAAAAGAGCTTTGTATTGAATTTGATGCTTGGAAATATCCAGACAGAAAGGATTTATGGGAGGGATTTGTTCTGGACCTGGCAAAATGTATTGGCCCTAAAATTAAGGCGGAGACAGAGAATAAAATTAAAGGTACTATTCATAATGATGTTAAAGCGTTAATTAATACCGTTTCAGGAATATTTGGATTATCTTTTATTAAAGGGTTAAATCACTTTTTTGAAAGGTCCCCTGCAAAACGGGTGGATGATATTCAAGATATATTGGCAAAATGTATAAATAATTGCGAAAAAGAAATATTAGTTATTGTTGAAGATATAGATCGGTCAGGTGATTCGGGTGTTTTCTTCTTGGAAACACTAAAGCAGTTTATTAGATGCGCTGTATTGAATAAAAAAATAACGATTATTGTTCCTATATCAAATGCCAGCTATTATAATAAGCTAGATTCATATTTGAAATGTATTGATTATTTCGAGTTTTTTATTCAAAACGAAATAAAGCTAAGCAAGTTTGTGGATGAAGTGTTTGATGAGAGTAATTTTGTTGGAGAGCTCAGAAGACAAATGGATATCAACCCAAGATGGACTGGCGCAAAAAGAAGATTACAGGCAATAAGTTTTATGGAAGGGCTTTTTAGAGAAATGCCTGAAATGAATATGCGACTACTCAAGCTGATAATTAGGAAAGCAAATGTTGTTTATAAAAATCAAAAACTTGATGGACATGATCCTGACTTTAGGATGACATTGTGTGTGGAAGCTGCTAAATACTTTAAAACTGGAAATACGAGCAAAGACACATATTTTGATGCATTTAAATCAAAATGGATGATTAGTAAGGGCAATATATTTGCCTCATTTATTGGCTCAATGATTTCCAATGGAGACTCTGTTTATGAAGTTGTTCGAGGAGATAATCCCGAAAAAACTTCATTGTTATCATTACCATACGATATAAAACTAGCAACTCGAAAAAACGATAATAAAAATGATTGCCCATCATACCCTTGGGAATATGGGGCTGAGTGGAGGGAAAATAAAGGATATGCAGTAGCTGATTTTTATATGGAGTATTAATGGCGAACCAATTTAACGAAGATAATTTAGTAGAGAAGACTGTAATCAAACTCATCAAAGAGATATGGGGTGATTCTGATTGCCATATTAATGCGTACAAAGATGAAGATGATCTCAAGCTTGGTCGTGAGCATCGCGGAGAAGTTGTTCTTAAAAAGCATTTAATGCAGGCACTGCAAAATCTTAACCGTACTTTACCTGCAGATGCACTACTGCAAGCTGTTGATGCTATTACTCGCGATCGGTCAAATTTATCTTTGGTCAAAGCAAATCAAGAAGTTTACAAACTATTGAGGGATGGTGTGAATGTAAATGTCATAAAAGATAATGGAGAAGCAACCACTGAATGTGTTCGCTTTTTTGATTTTGATAAAGTTGATAACAATGACTTTCTGGCAGTATCTCAATTATGGATAGTGGGTGAAAGATATACTCGCAGAACCGATGTTGTGCTTTTTGTAAACGGTATTCCTCTTGTGCTGTTGGAGCTTAAGGCCTCACACAAAAGCTTAGTTGATGCTCACCGTGACAATCTGCGTGATTATAAAGACACGATTCCAAAGCTCTTTTGGTACAACATGGGAATTATTATAAGCAATGGTATTGAGAACAAATTCGGCTCAATGACAGCACCCTATGAATTCTTTAACGAATGGAAAAAAGCCGAGAGCGAAGAAGATAAACCAAAAACAGATTTGGCCACAATGCTTGATGGAGTATGTGATAAAAGACGATTGCTTGATATTTTTGAAAACTTCATTCTATTTGATGAAGCAAAGGCAGAAGTCAAAAAGATCGTTCCCAGATATTTTCAATATTTTGGAGTTAATAGGGCGTTCGAAAATGTAGTTCATAGAAAAGCATTAAAAGGTAAATTGGGTGTTTTTTGGCATACACAAGGTTCCGGCAAATCATATTCCATGGTTTGGCTATCACAAAAGGCTCTGCGTAAATATTCCAGTAGGTTCACTTTTGTTATAGTGACCGACAGAGCACAACTGGATGGGCAGGCTTACAAAAACTTTGTTAATGTCGGAGTAATTCACGAATCAGAAGTGCACGCCGATAGCATTTTAAACTTAAAGGAATTATTAGTCGAAGACCATAGACAGGTTTTTACTACTATTCAAAAATTCCAGGATATAACTGGGCCCATATCGCAACGCGAAGATATTATTGTGATGACCGATGAAGCTCATCGCACACAATATGACAGCATGGCGCTAAATATGCGCAAATCTCTTCCCAATGCATCTTTCATAGGTTTTACAGGAACACCTCTTATGGCTGATGGAGAAGCAGAAACAGAAAAAACTTTTGGAAAGTATGTATCCGTTTATAATTTTGGCCAATCTGTAGCTGACGGTGCAACTGTACCTCTGTATTACGAAAACCGTGTTCCAAGGTTAAAGAATGTAAATGAGAATCTGGAAGAACAGGTTGGTCAGCTTTTGGATAGATATGATCTTGATGAGGACGAAGAAGAAAAGCTTGAGCACGAATATTCCAATTTGTATGAGATCATTACTCGCGAAGATCGCCTCAATACTATTGCCAGAGATATTGTTGAGCATTATGTTGGTCGGGGATATGACGGAAAAGCAATGGTTGTTTCTATAGATAAGAGAACTACTTTTCGAATGTATGACAAGGTAAGAAAAGAATGGGAAAGATATATAGCAAAATTACGCATGGACCTTTCACGAACTTCGGACGAACGCGAACAGGGCAGGATACTGGATAAACTCATGCGGCATGAAAACGTAGATATGGCTGTGATGGTGAGCTTGGGCGATAATCAAAATGAAATTGCCGACATGAATGAGTTTGATATAGATGTAAATCCTATTCGTGATCGAATTGTTCATGAGGATCTTGAAGAAGAATTCAAAAAAACTGACAGCAACTTAAGGATTGTATTTGTTTGTGCTATGTGGCTTACAGGCTTTGATGTTCCAAATCTTTCCACTTTATATTTAGACAAACCTTTAAAAAACCATACTCTGATGCAAACTATCGCGCGTGCCAATCGCGTGGCAGATGAAGGTAAAAAGAACGGAATAATTGTCGATTATATTGGGGTTTTTAAAAATATTGAGAAGGCATTGGCTTTATATGCTTCAAGCGGCATAGATGATGACGACATAATCAAAAGCAAAGATGAACTCTTGAATGATTTAATAAGAACTCTTCAAACTACAAAAGAATTTTTGAGGTCAGAACAAATTGAACTTCAGCCTCTGCTAGACGCGCCAAGCGAGCAAAAACTGCTGCTTCTAGAAAAATATGCAAATACAATAATTGGACAACAGGAAAAGAAAAAGAAGTTCTTGAATCTTTCAAGCGATTTACTGAGTGCATATCGTTCTCTATTGCCGGACCCAAATGCCGAGACTTATTACAAAGAAGTTACAGCCATTCGTGTGCTTGCTTCTCGTATTCGTGATGTTGGCGCAAGAAGTATTGATGTCTCTCAAGTAAAGAAAGATCTTGAAGATTTGCTTGATAAATCGATTCAAGCCGGCGAATATATTATTTCTCAACATAAAAAGATAAAAGATTTAAGCTTGCTTGATGCCGATGCTCTGCAAGCCTTCTTCGCGGGATTAGAAAATAAAAATATTCAACTTGATTCCATGAGTGCTGAGCTTGAAAATAAGATAACTGAAATGGTTAGAAGAAATAAGAAGCGATCAAAGTTTATAGAACGACTAACTTCTCTTTTGCAGGAATATAATAGTGGCGCTCATGATGTTGATCAGCTTTTTGAAGATCTCGTTGCACTCGCAAAAGACTTGAACGAAGAAGAACAGCGTTCAGTAAAAGAAGGCTTGAGCGAGGACGAATTAGCAGTATTTGATTTACTAGTCAAAGAAAACTTAAATCCTGATGATGTAACAGTTATCAAAGGAACAACACACGAGTTGCTGACAAATTTAAAACCTCTTCTTGTGTCTCATTGGCGTGACTTTGAAACAAATCGTGCCGGAGTCAAGATCGCCATATCAGAATTGCTATATAACAAATTGCCTGAACCCACCTACACAGAACAAGACTGCGAACTCAAAGGCCATGAAGTGTATAACTATGTATATGATCATTATCAGGATGCGAGGGAGATGGAGCTTGCTTAAATATTCAATAAAAATTAGAAGGAGTGGAAAATGACAATAGAAGACAAAAAAATAGTAATATCAAATTCGGGAGATAATTACCAGGCTAAAGCAAAATATGCTCCTTC
>CAZWKB010000015.1:25642-27316 GCA_964633925.1 uncultured bacterium | reverse complement strand
TTATTAGTAGCATTTATTATAGGTTTTAATATAATTCAACTAATTGATAATAAATTGGTTGGTCGTATTATTAATTCTGAAGGTTCATACAACACGGATATCAAGATACAGAATGACGGGGATATTACTGGAGTATTTGTTGATGAAAAGACTGGGGTTGAAATACAGTTAACTGGCGGGCTTGCTTCTCTTGTCAAAGGAAAAATCCCGTTGCAAGGGATATCAGCTAAAATAGGTCCTCATTCTTTCGATTTCGAGCTAGATGAGAATGGGCAAATATCAGGTGGAATAGACTTGAACACAGATCAAAAAGGAAAAGCAAAACTTAACATTAATCAGGGGAGGTTGTCTGGCACTTTTACCTGTATGTTTGGGATGCTAGAAAATACATTTGAGTTGTCTACGAATGGCAAATTAAGAAATTCAATTTCCGCAAACATCAACACTACGAAAATATCATTATCACTAGATGGAGATTCAAATGGTTGCAAAGTCGAGGGGAAAATGGGGTTTGATTTTTAATTAAATGATAAATTGGCACATTCATTTTCAAAGAATGGCCTCTGGCTCTTTGCTGTATAATAAACACTATGAAACTTCCTCGATTCAAATTAACCAAAATCGCAAGATCCATTCTTATTTTGATTTTATTAATTTTCGCTGGCAGATTCCTGTATTTCTTTTTCTTCGACGGTACAATGACCCCACAGCAGATACTTGCCGAAAATGATGATGCGATTGTTTCTGTCTATACATACGACAAGAACGGTGAATCTCTGTTTCAAGGTAGCGGTGTGTTTATAGACGACAAAGGCACATTGATAACAAATCAACATCTTGTAGAAGGCGCCGCTACAATTAGGGCTGCTCTTAGATCTGGTGCGTTTTATGAGATGGATCGTGTTTCTGAAATAAAACAGATTAACAAACATATAGACGTTGCCATACTTCCATTTAAGATAACTGACTGTCCTTATTTGAAAAAGATCGCAAAAGAGGATACATGGCGTAATGGAGATAAAGTATTCGCAATTGGTACTCCTCATGGGTTTAGAAATACAATATCAGAAGGAATAATTAGCGGTAGTAGACATATCGATAATACTTTGTACATTCAATTTACAGCTCCAATTTCGCAAGGAAGCAGTGGGGGGCCAATATTTGATACAAAAGGCAGATTGATAGGCATCGCCATGGGCTCTTATGCAAAAACACAAAATCTAAATATTGCAATTCCTATGAGTAACATTTTGATGGTAATAGGGGGTTATGAAGACAAGATGCAAGGGTATAGTGCCGAGTATTACGAAGCTGCCGGAAATTTGGCCTTAAATAAAAAAGATCGTGATGAGGCGATCAAGTTTTTTAAAAAGAGCATTGAAGCAGATGGTAAGTATGCAAAGTCATATATTAACCTTAGTCGCGCCTATTATGAAAAAGGTGATAATGATAATCGCTATAAGTATCTTATCAAAGCTGTTGAGCTTGTCCCTGATGATTATGAAGCATTGTTATATTTGGGGCAGACATACGAAGATATTGGAAAGTATGACGATGCTATTCAAGCTTATACCGAGGCTCTGAATGTTCAAGCAACAGATGTGTGCCTATATTCACTTGGCATATTATATCTAGTAAAAAAAGATATGGTCAATGCAGATCTGATAACAAAAC
>CAZWKB010000015.1:23981-25632 GCA_964633925.1 uncultured bacterium | reverse complement strand
CTTGCAAAAGAACTTGAATTATTGGCTAATAATAGGCATTAAGCAAAAAGTAAAACGCTTAGGGATAACGGATGTCATGGCTTGGAATTCCTATATTGATATTTGATTTGCATAACTCTATAATTATTGGAAATGAATAAACTATTTATCGCTTCCACGGTTTCTTTGTCATTTCTGTTTTCGTTTGTTATAGGGCTGATATTCGCAATTCAGATATATGTTGGAAATATCGATGTGTATTTTGCTACAGGGCTGACATTGCTAATCAGTATCATTATGTGGGCTATTGGACCTTGGATAACAGACTATATTAACAGATACTTTTATGCTATGACATTCTTGACTTCTGCTGAGCTTAAATCATCTTATCCTGAAGTATACAATATCATTGAAGAAGTCTCTCTGAAATATGCCTTCCCTTTCCCAAAGGTTGGAATAATTGAAGACAGGAATCCAACTGCTTTTACATATGGATCAGCAAGATATAACGCAAGGATTGTGCTCACACGTGGAATATTTGAATTCCTGAATACGGATGAGCAAAAAGCAGTCGTTGCACATGAGCTAGGGCATATCGTTAATAGAGATTTTGTTGTGATGATGATCGGAAGCACTCTTGTTCAGGTTTTATATGAAATATATGCGGCGTTAATACGCTCAAAAGGAAAAAAGTCTGGAGGGGCAAAGATCATCGCCATAGTTTCTTATATTTTATATTTGATTGGAATGTACATTCTCTATTATTTAAGCAGATCCAGAGAATACCTTGCCGATCGTTTTTCAGCATCCCTTGTGCCTCCAAAACATCTTGCTGATGCACTCATCAAGATAGCCTATGGCATTGTTTCCGTAGAAGACGATGACAAATCAAAAAGACTTATGAATTCAACAAGACATCTAGGGATAATTGATGTAAAAAATGCAAAGCATGTAGGAACCATTTCTTATATCACCAACAGCAATGCAGATGCAATTTCTGAGGCCGTTGTGTTTGACAAAGTAAGTCCATGGGCCTGGATAGTTGAGCTCAGTTCTACGCATCCTCTAACAGGCAATAGACTTGATAAATTGAGCGATCTTTCAAAAGAAAAAGGGCAAGAATTCTCTTTTGATATTGATAGTGCAGAAGAAAGATTAATGATCGATAAGAAAAGAATGAACAATGAGTTCATTGAAGGGTTGGTCATTATTCTTTTCCCATTCGCATTGGGCCTTATTTCATTATTAATACTTTCTCCAATATATGTTCCTGCCGCATTAGGGATAGGCCTGTTGCTCCAGATCTTATATATATATCCTTCTTCGGATCCTCGTGAATCAACTGTCTTGGATGCCATGCGCGATCCCTATGCTTCGCCAATAAAAGGAAAAAAGATAGCATTTACAGGAAAGGTTATGGGGAAGGGGCAGCCCGGATATATTTTTAGTGAGGACATGATGATGCAAGACAGTACCGGTCTTATGTTCCTGGATTACAATTCTTTATGGGGAATGTTTGGCAATATATTCTTTGCGATAAATAAAGTAGAAAGATTATATGGGGTGCCTTGCAGAGCAAGAGGCTGGTTCTTTAGAGGAATTGGCTCAATGCTTTCTCTAGACCTCATCATAACCGACAATGAACAGATCAGGAGCTATCCGGTCATTAACA
>CAZWKB010000015.1:14314-23971 GCA_964633925.1 uncultured bacterium | reverse complement strand
CTTTGCAGCTGTTTCCCTCATATCGATTTCAGTACTCTTAATCATTCTCGGTCTTTAATCGTATATTCCGCAATGAAAGTATTGGTGTTAGGGGCCAATGGATCTACAGGTTTTAATGTTGTCGCTCAATTATTGAAGAATGACTTCAAAGTTAAAGCATTGACAAGAAATACAATTAAGTTCGATCATATGGAACATAACGAAGATCTGGAAATAATAAAAGACAGCATATTAGATGTGACGGATCACAAATTAAAGCAATATTTAAATGATGTAGATGCCGTAATATTTTGTCTAGGACATACTATTTCATTTAAGGGATTATTTGGGAAACCATATACTCTAGTAGTTGATGCATTAACCAGGATAGTCAATATGACTAATGAGATCAACAGTCAGAATCCTATAAAAATAATTCTGATGAATACTTCAGCATGTTTAAACAAATTACAGAACGAGAAATTTGCAAAGAACGAGAATATAGTAATGAATATCATGAGGTTTTTATTGCCTCCACAACGTGACAATGAATTAGCACTTGGGTATTTGATAGACACCGTAGGTGTTGGTAATAAGCATATTGAATGGATAGCCGTAAGACCGGACACATTGATAAATGAAGCAGAGGTATCAAAATATATCATTCATCCCTCGGTAGTAAGAAGCCCAATATTTAATGCCGGTAAAACTAGCAGGATAAATGTTGCGGATTTTATGGTAAACCTTCTAAAGAATGAAGATCTATGGGCAAAATGGAAGTATAAAACTCCCGTTATCTACAACTTATAAAAGATATCAAAATACACTTTTGTACATACCCTTAGCCTTACACTACAAAATCACGTTAAATCAAAAAAGTAGTGTAATTTCAAATATCTCCGCTTCCTTAAGGTATTGACTTGCATCTATTATTTGCCAGGGATATAATTATTACAGGAGATTAATGATGGCGAAACCAATTGCCCCAACACCAATTCTTGAAGGAAAAGAAGCTGAAGAATTTATTAGAAAAGCAGAATATCCAGGTGCAAAAATGGCACCTAAGATCGATTTTGAAACAGGAAAAAAACTTTTCGATGCATTCTTTGGAAAAAAGTCCTTAAAGAAGCATGCTTTATAACGACCTCACTTTAGATAAACTTGAAAAAGAACCTCATGGTATATTGTTTGATTGTGGAGATGACGATCTAAATGAATTTCTCTTAAAGGACGCTTTCCTACAACAAGAGCAACTGTTGTCTGCTACTTATTTGGTCTGCAAAGGAAAGGATATCGTTGCTTACTTTAGCGTATTGAACGATTCTATTTCAGCTGATAAAAGAATGAAAAAGGCTTTACCTCATGGAAAGAGATACAAAACATTTCCAGCTGTAAAGATCGGTAGATTTGCTGTAAATAATGATTATCAGGGAACGGGAGTAGGTGGAGATTTAATAAACTTCCTTAAATTGTTCTTTGTTGTGAAAAATAAAACAGGTTGTAGATATTTAATTGCGGATGCTTATAATAAAGAAAAAGTGGTTGGTTTCTATTTGAGGAATGGTTTTGAGATATTAACGCAAGAGGACAAAAACAAAGAAACAAGAGCAATGTATTTTGATCTAATATCAACAAAGAAAAGATTGTTAAAAGAAAACTAATTACCTGCAATGCCCAATCGTCCATCAATCGTCTACTATTTGACTATTCTCACCACAAAACCAAGACAAATCAAAAAAGTAGAGTAATTTCAAATATTCTGCCTCCTTAGCGGTCAAACGCCAGGGCGGCAGGGAGCGAAGCGAGCGCCGCGTTTGGCGTTTGCGGGGTCTCGGGGCAGAGCCCCGGCGTCTTTTCTTTTTCGCCTATTTTTCTTTGGACGAGCAAAGAAAAATAGGCAATGTGGGTTAAAGGGCCGAAGGCCCTTAGAATTACCACTTCCTAGTCACATTCACTATCCCCACAATAACCGCCGTTGCTGAAACGACTTTAGTCCAATTATCTTCCCACCAATCGGGTTGTTTGCCAACATTGACACTATAGCTCTCACCGCTTCCCATAAATGCATTAGCTTCGTCAATAGACTTTGCCGCCTTGACGTCCCATACGTTCTTTTTGAGATCGTGTTGGATGACATAAATTGGCTTTGGTGTCAGATCAATGGTAATGGACGGATCTTTGATATACGCCATGTATTTTGCTTTTAAAACTGCTTCTAGGCTTTGCAATGATAGTGAACTCACTTTGACAAAACCGATTAAGGGAAGCGATATTTGACCGTCTGGTGTTATGGTGGCTTTTGCTTTTAGTTCTGAATGATCCAGTATGTTTATTTCCAATGTATCATACGGTCCCAATACATATTCCCCAGCAATAGACGAAGATGTGACCAACATAACGACAAGCATCATTACTATTATTTTCTTCATAGATTTTCACCTTTCTTATTTAATAAATACCCCTCTCCCTCTGGGAGAGGGGGGACCCCTGCCCGCCAAAGCCTGAGAGTCTTGGCGATGGCAGGCGGGCGAAGGGTGGGTGAGGGCAGAATGGCTTCTTTCATAAAACTCTTTCTGTGCAATAATTACAGGAACTTGAGTTTTTCTTATCCTTACTTTCTTTGAAATGATATCTGTTTGCAGTGCTTTGACCTCTTCGTCGGATAGATAATTCCTACCATGAACGATAGCCATGACCAAACCCCCCTACATATATATATCGGTGTATTTTTTTGCGGGTTGCACAGCCGAGATAGTTTTGAGTATAATAATACATAAGTGAAAAAAATTATAAAAAGCCTCATTATTGTTTTTTGTGTCAGTCTATTGTCATCAGCCGGATTTGCGCAGATAAATGAAGCGGATTTAGCTCCAGTTCTTCTTTCTTTAGCAAGAAGGACTGATTCTTCCACCATGTTCTATACAAAGTTTTATAAATGCAAAACATGGGAAGTTAAACGAAGTAAACCTATTCCAAAAGAAAATGATATCTGGACACTTTCAAATTTTCAACCTGCAAGAGATGTTTCTACTCGCAAACCTATCGATTGGGGAGTGAATGGCGACCGTTTTCTGGTATTAGATATTGTTTTGGACAAAAATAATCGTCCTTATCATGTTGTCGATAATATTGCGAAAACGAAGAATTGCATGACATTTACCCTCAACCTATACGAATATAACGGGAAATTCGTTAAGACAATATCTAATTGGGGATATTTGCTTGGAGACGGCACAGAGGGAATTGTTTATGTTCAGGAAGGACTATATCCGGTCTTTTTATCAAATGTTGCTGTCAAAAAAGGCGGATCTATCGCATACAGAGTATTTGACGGAGTGATAACAGAAATTGAAAATATGGTTTATGAAGAAGATGTAAGGCATTGGCATAGAAGTGGAAAGATGCCTGACAAACCAAATAATATTCCTTGGCAATTGTCATGCAAATTTGAGCCGAAGCCGACTTTTGAAGCAGAAACAACAGCTCTATTGAATAAGATAATTCAGGGTTCGCCATTCTTACAATCCAAATTTTATCAGTCTGATGTCTTTGATGCCGGACGAAGGGATTGGCCAAATCCAAACCAGCCATGGTCTTTCTGGAATATTGTAATACCGCTCGATATGCAAAATCTATGTTTACTCGACTGGGGACCAAAGGGTGATCGTTATGTGCAATTCGACATAGAGTTCGAAGGCAAGAGAAATTATTCTGCTCTTAAGGATGATATGTATAATACAGGGAAGAGATTCCTTTTTCCTCTAAGACTTTATGAAAAGGACGGAACATTTGTTAAGACAGTTTCAAAGTTCGGAAATTTCTTTGGCTTTGGGCAAGGTTCATTTGTATACATTCAAGAGGTTAACAACACTAATACAACTTTATTTACGAAGCTGCCGATAAAGATCGGTTCGCCATTTTCTTATATGGTAGATAAAGACCGCATTACAAAGATCTCAGAACTGTTGAATTTTGAGCCTGCACATTAGGTATAATGATTAACATGACTCAGAATATATTGCTAATGCTTGATAAAACATATTTCCCGGCAACTGTTTTTCTTATTGTTTTCTTAGTGGGAATACTGACAAGGACGATATTATTTTCATATCTTAAAAAAATTATAAAGAAAACCCATATAGACCTTGATGATATTCTTATTTCATCTTTAAGAAGGCCTGTTTTTGCAATATTGCTGACAATCTCTTTATATCTGTCAATTTGCTTTGCGAATATTGAACCTCAATCATTTTTAATATTGCAGAACGTTTTATTCTCACTTGGAATAATATCCGTAGCGATGGCATGTTCCGGTATAGTAAATAGTTTCATAAAATACTATGCAAAAGCTGCAGATTCCATTTCTGCTACTTCAACCATTTCAAAGAATGTTTCAAATATATTGATATACGGGATCTCAATACTTGTCATTCTTCGCTATTTTGGAATCTCAATTACCCCAATACTGGCAACTCTTGGCGTCGGCGGCATAGCCGTTGCCCTAGCTCTTCAGGACACACTTTCCAACTTGTTCTCAGGATTGCAATTGATGCTGACAAAGACCATCAAGATAAATGACTATATAAAACTGTCCACAGGGGAAGAAGGCTATGTTAAGGATATTAACTGGCGAACAACAAGGATTCTTACTGACAGCGAGATCATTATCCCAAATATAAAAATAGCGCAGACCATTTTGACAAATTATTCTCTTCCGGATAGATCTGTTTCGTTAAATATTAAAGTAAAACTGGATGCAGGCAATGATCTTCAAAAAGTCGAAGATATCACCATACGTGTCGCAAAAGAGATCTCCAAAATTGATCCTGTTGTAAGATTTAATGACTTTGTGGGTAGGCACATTGAACTGACTACAACTCTAAAAGTGTCTGAATATGGTCTACAGGCTAACATTAAACACGATTTTATTAAAAGACTTCATGAGGCTTATAAAAAAGAGGGGATTCTATTCCCACTCAATCGTTGAAGGCGGCTTAGAGGATATATCGTAAACAACACGGTTGACTTCAGGTATTTCATTAATTATTCTGGTAGACATTTTTTCAAGAAGATCATAAGGTAGCTTTGCCCAGTCGGCTGTCATTGCATCACTTGAGGTTACGGCTCTGATCGCTACTGTGTTGAGATAGGTTCTTTTATCGCCCATAACTCCAACGGTGCGGATAGGGAGCAATACTCCAAATGACTGCCAGACTTTGCCATAATAGCCAGCTTTTTTAATTTCGGAAACGATAATATCATCAGTTTCCTGAAGAACTTTAACTCTTTCTCTTGTCAGTTCTCCAATTATTCTTATTGCAAGTCCTGGACCAGGGAATGGTTGTCTTGAAATTATCTCGTCAGGAATAAGCATTTCACGTCCTAAAGCTCTTACTTCATCTTTGAATAATTTTCTAAGGGGTTCAACTAATTTAAAATCCATCTTTTCAGGCAGCCCGCCTACATTGTGATGGCTCTTTATTCTTACAGTTTTGCTTCCACCACTGCCACCAGGAACTGCACTTTCCACTACATCAGGATAAAGTGTTCCCTGAGCGAGGAAGCCGAATTTACCAAGCTTTTTTGCTTCGTCTTCAAATGTTTTTATGAATTCATTACCGATGATCTTTCTTTTCTCTTCAGGGTCAGTAACACCTTTGAGATTTGTAAAGAATCTGTCAGTAGCATCAATATGAACTAAATTGATCTTAAAATGTTTAGTGAACATCTCAACTATTTTTTTTGCTTCATTCTTGCGCATAAATCCCTGATCAATGAACATACAGGTCAATTGATCCCCAATGGCCTTGTGAAGAAGAACAGCAACTGTTGTTGAATCTACGCCACCAGATAGGGCAAGAAGAACTTTTTCTTTGCCAACTTGTGCATGAATTTTCTCTGTTGCTCGTTCAATAAATGATTTTGTTGTCCATGTTGCTTGTGCATTTGCTACGATATATACAAAGTTTTTGATGATCTCTGTGCCGTGATCGGTATGAACTACTTCAGGATGAAACTGCACTGCATATGCTTTTTTTTCTTTATTACCCATGGCAGCAACAGGTGTTGAATCTGTATGTGCCAATACTTTAAAACCTTTTGGCATTGTAACAACAGAATCTCCGTGGCTCATCCAACAGGTAATATCTTTTGGAAGACCAGCAAAAAGATTGGCTTGATCATCAATTTTGAGAGGTGCTTTGCCATATTCTCTGGTGCCTTCACCCTTTACCTCGCCACCAAGTTCCATTGCCATAAGCTGCATTCCATAGCAAATACCAAGAATAGGGATGCCACTTGTCCAAATCTTAGGATCAAGTTTAGGGGCACCTTCTTCATATACGCTTGAAGGTCCGCCTGATAATATAATTCCTTTTACTTTTTTTTCTATTAGTGTTTCGAGAGGTGTGTTGTACGGAAGAAGTTCGGAATAAACATTGCACTCGCGGACGCGTCTGGCGATCAGCATGCTGTACTGTGCACCAAAATCGAGGACGACTATCAAATCATGTCTTTCCATATGTCAATCTTACACTATGTGACGGGGTTGTTTCAATGGAGGGTAAGTGAAATTATTAATTAAAAATGTCGAGAAAATAATCGTCGATTAAAAAAATCCGTGAAGGGAACGCATATGAGCTGTAATTTATCTGTTATTAATGCCGGAAAAGGACTCATCAGTATGAATGTCATGGTAAATCAGACCGTGGAAATGCCAACAATCGTTTACGATCAAATGCGCACAAATATTCTTGATCAGAGTTTGCCAGAAAAATTATACGACATTAAGGACGTTAAATTTGTATATGGTGATGTATATAGGTTTACAACTTTTACTGAAGGGGTTGGAACAGAAGAATACAAGAAGTCAGATTTATTGGCATTGCAACTTCTGTTTAAACGAAAATCCTTGTTAACAGAGTACAACACCTTGTCAGAAACATTATTCCCTCTTAGATCAGGGATCAGATTAGACGGTATGGAGATTTCTATAGGCGGATCAAATGACCTTCTATTATTGATTGCTGGCAGTATAATACGCCGATCTTTTCCTGTAGATGTTAAAGCAAAGCAAATGAAAATATTCGATGGTGGGCATGAGAAAATCGTTGCAATTAATACTGGTGATAAAAAGTTTTCAAAGAATTATCCGTGGTTTGCAGAATTTGATAATCTCACGGGATGGTATAGATACAGATTGCTGAGTGATACTCAGGCTGCTAAAGAATATTTATTGGGTAATGCCCCTTATAAGTGGTTGCGTCAGGCTTTAAATTTAGAGACGGTCTTCCCAAAATATTGATGTTTATCCCTAAACCCTAACTAATGATATAATTCTATTGGTTAGAAAAAAGGAGAAACAAATGAAAAAAACAATATTCGGATTAGTAATAGGTATAATGCTTTGCAGTTCCCAAAGCTTTGCTATGTCGAAACCTTCATGGTCATTATTTTCAGATACTGCTTACAACATGAAAGAGGGTAGCTGGAATATCAGTGCAATTGGATGGGCAAATTATGGACTTACTGATAGATTTCAGATCGGAACAAATGGGCTGCTTTATCTTTTTCAGATACCGAATATCTATGGAAAGTATTCTTTAATAGAGGAAACAGCAGAAAAACCACAGATATCGATTGGGGCTTCTTTGTATTATCCTTTGGTGTCAAGCACCCCTATATCTGAAGATATTTCAATAATCATGTCAAGAAGCCTTGATGGTGGCAACTATATATTGCATGGTGGTGTAAAACTTACGACCAATATTAATGACAGCTCAGTTCCTTCATCAAATCCTGTCAATTCTCCTGGATTGGGTTATAAAGCAGGCGTCATTATTAACAAAAGTGATCTGACACATTTCTTTCTGGAAGCATATTTCAATTGGATCCCAATAAACAGAAGTTCTGCAATAGGGGCAGGAGCAGATTATTTTATTGATAATAAGACAGTCAGCTTTGGTGGATTGTTTTATGCATCAGATTCTTCAGACAGACGAGCAAGCTTTATGCCGTTCGCGAACGTACAATGGACATTTTAAATGAAAAAAATTTCTTTAAAGCTCAGTAGCAGTAAATACGACATAGTAGTCGGTGAAGGAATATTGCCAAAAATAGGTAGCTATCTGGCTGATCTCAAACTTCCTTCAAATGTAGTTGTTATTTCTGACTCAAATACGTCAAAGATATATAGTTCGATCATTAAACATTCCTTAAGATCCAAGGGATTTAAATCTGAGATGCTTCAATTGCCGCAGGGTGAAAAAGTAAAATCTCTTGATTATGCAAAAAAACTCTACGATGAATTGCTTGAAATGAAAGTTGGAAGAGATAGCACAATCATTGCTCTCGGCGGTGGCGTTATCGGTGATCTGTCAGGTTTTCTTTCTGCTACATATATGAGAGGGATCAATTTTATTCAGGTCCCTACAACATTGTTAGCGCAAGTTGATGCAAGCATAGGCGGAAAGAATGGAGTAAATGTTGAAAAGGCCAAGAATATTGTTGGCACATTTTATCATCCACGACTGGTATTCTGTGATGTTTCTACATTGATAACACTACCTGCAAAAGAGCTTAGAACAGGACTTGCTGAAGTAATAAAGTATGGAGTTATCAAAGACGCTTCCTTATTCGGATATCTGGAAAGACAGGTCCTTGGGTTAAAGAATCCGAAACTTCTTGATCCAAAGGATTTTAAGAATCTGCTCAGTGTTTGGGAAAATATTATATCAAGATCTGCCGATATTAAGGCAAAAGTGGTTATGGCTGATGAAAAAGAAACAAAAGGTCCAAGAATGGCTCTGAATTTTGGACACACTATTGGACATGCAATAGAAAATCTGTCTAAATATAAAGGCATTACACATGGCGAAGGCGTTGCCATTGGTATGGTAGCAGCTTCAACGATCGCTTTCAAAATGAAAATGATAAACGAAAAGACACTGAATAGAATAACGGCATTGATCAAGGCTGTTAATCTGCCATGCAAGATAGAAGGGATATCGGCGGATGATATCATTTCAAAATTAATAACAGACAAAAAGGTCAAAGATGGTAAAATTGTTTTTGTATTGCCAAAGTCCATTGGCAGTGTCGTGATGCGCAACGACGTGCCCATGAGGGTTCTAAAAGAATCATTAAGGAGTATCATTTCGTAGAGCCGCAAGATTTTGCGGCTGTACAATGCAAACAAAATCATGAATATCCAAGATCAAATATCATTAATCAAACGCGGAACAGTAGATTTTATCAGTGAAGAAGAGTTGATAAAGAAATTGAGCAAGGGCAAACCTCTTAATATTAAGTTTGGAGCAGATCCATCAGCTCCGGATCTTCATCTTGGTCATTTGGTAGTGCTAAGAAAATTAAAGACATTCCAAGATCTTGGACATCAAATAGTTTTTCTTATTGGTGATTTTACAGGAAGTGCATTTCCAAGATCTCTTAGAAATGGACTTTTGTAGAAATCTCCAATAATCATAGAAACTCTTGCAATTCGATCCGTTACGCTTAATCCAGCTGGTCCTCTTTCAACTAGGTCCTCATGTGATTTAGTTTCTAAACTAAACGATATTTTAACACTTTCATGATCAACTTTCGTTTCACCATCATACATCACTTTTCGCTCAATGTTAGCAAACGATCCTGCTGAAGTTACTTTTTGTCTCAAGTATA
>CAZWKB010000015.1:13153-14304 GCA_964633925.1 uncultured bacterium | reverse complement strand
CGACAGGAAAATCTGAAACAAGAAAACCTCTTACAAAAGAAGAGGTAATGAAGAATGCAATAACATATCAAGATCAGATATTTAAAATATTGGACAAAAACAAAACTCAGGTAGTTTATAACAGCCATTGGCTGTCAAAGATGGATCTTGTTTCTGTTATGAAGCTCATGTCTCAATATACTGTTGCCCGAATGCTCGAGCGGGCTGATTTTAAGGAAAGATACAAAGAACAAAAAGAGATAAGCATAATAGAATTTCTATATCCTCTGATGCAGGGATATGATTCGGTAGAGCTCAAATCTGATGTTGAGCTTGGCGGTCATGATCAGATATTCAATCTTCTTGTTGGCCGTGAACTTCAAAAATCATATGGAGTTGATCAGCAGATAGTGATCACCATGCCTCTTCTCGAAGGACTTGACGGCAAAATGAAAATGAGCAAAAGTTACGGGAACTATATAGGGTTTACAGATACTCCAAAGGATATGTTCGGAAAAACAATGTCTGTTCCTGATGAATTAATGTTTAAGTATTATGAATTACTCACCGATGTTCCAATGGAAGAGATAAACAATTTAAAAAATGGTGTCAAAAGTGGAGATATTCATCCAAAAGCCTGCAAAGTGAGTCTGGCAAAAATATTTGTTGAAATGTTTTATGGGATAAAAGCTGCTGAAGATGCAGAAAAAGAGTTTGAAGCGGTGTTTGTACAGAATAAATTACCTCTTGATATCCCTTTATATAAAATAAACGATGCAGATCTCGTTGACGGCAAAATATCCTTGGCAAAATTAATTAATCTTTCGGGGATGCTTGATTCCGTTGGAGAAGCAAAAAGAATGATAAAAGGCGGTGGAGTAAAGGTCAATGAAGAAAAAGTATCTGACGAAAATATGTTAATAGAACCAAAACAAGACATGATAATCAGTGTCGGGAAAAGAAAGTTTATAAAAATAACATGCGAATAGGAATAGGCTGGGATGTTCATAAGCTTGTAAAAGGAAGAAAATTAATCCTAGGGGGTATTGATATCCCTCATTCAAAAGGTTTGTTAGGTCATTCAGATGCTGATGTTCTGACACATGCAATAATTGACAGCTTACTTGGAGCCGCATCTCTTGGTGACATTGGAACTCATTTTCCTCCAACTG
>CAZWKB010000015.1:11061-13143 GCA_964633925.1 uncultured bacterium | reverse complement strand
CTTTAAAAGCAGGTTTTACAAAAATAAAGATCAATACAGTTATTGAAAAAAGTTTGTGTAATCTTAAAGAAGAACAGATATAAGATACAGAACGTGGATTCGATCATAATTGCACAAGAGCCAAAATTAAATGTTTATGCAGATACAATAAAAAGGAAAATTGCCAGTGCCCTTGAAATATTACCAAATATGGTAAGTGTAAAAGCAAAAACTGAAGAGCAACTTGGCTATATCGGAAAGAAAAAGGCTATTGCTGCCCATGCAGTTTGCCTCATAAAAAAATCCTAAGGAGTTTTCTTTGAAACCCATTTATCGATATGTATTTATTATTTTATTTGTCGCATTGTTCTGTTTGATAAATTCAATGACGACCTTTGCCGCCATAATTACAACATATGAAGCTTCAAATGGTTGTCTTATCATGATAAACGATAAGCCAACTATATTAGTTCCGTTTGGATCAAAACCCAAACAATATGCGATAGGTAGAGCACAAAAAATATCAAGTAATATTATAGGGGTGTTGAGTTCCGGTGGTTCTCTTTCAGATATTGCTCCAAATATGATGAAAGGCAAGGCCATTGGAAGATCTGTTAACAGGACGATTTTTGAAATAGAGAAGAATGATCTGGATGGGGCCAGTATCCCTCCGATATTTACGGCATATGAATGGGTAAACAAGATCAGGGGGGCACTCAATTATCCTTTAATTCCGGGAGACCGCATGGAAAAATTAAAACGCATAGGTGGTGCCTTTATTGAAACCCGTGAACATGATGTTATGGCCGCATCGGAAGTATATATCAATGGTCATCTTGTAATGACTTTGTTTGATTCAACAACTAACACATTTGAAACTCATGCGAAGAGAGCAAAGAAAGTTGTTGATTCAATCGAGAGCAATTTATTAAAGGGATACAGTGGAGAAGATATTAAGCCAAGGCTTTTGCCTGGGAATTCTTTTATGTTGATGATAGGGGACAGGTTTGTGATAATGATTGACAAGAATGAAGCAGATTTTAATAATCTAACTCCATTGTCATTAGCATATAAATGGTCAAACATGATACGCAATGCGATGGGAGCTCCATTCATATCCTATGACTCTGTCAGATCTTTCTTTACTCAATTTGGCAAAGCCTCATGGTATGGCAGTGAATTTCATGGGCGCCGAGCTTCAAGCGGAGAAAGATATGATATGAATGAATATACTGCTGCACACAAATCCCTTCCTTTTGGTACAGAGGTGCTTGTTACTCGTATGGACAATTACAAAAGCGTTATTGTAAGAATAACTGACAGAGGTCCGTATATCAGAGGCAGAATTATAGATCTTTCCAAAGCAGCTGCTCAATCTATTGGGGTTGGAGTGTCTGATGTAAGAATCGATGTAATAGGAACCTCTGAGGTCAACAATCTGAGGAAGAAAAAGAAGTCAATATCTTCTCGTAAAGACGCATTGAATGCGTCTCATAACACCAAAGTCTCAACCTCAGAAAAATAATATTGAAAAAGCTTTAAGTGTTGATAATCCATGCAATTTTACCTACTTTTTATACGATATATATGCGTATGGGGGGTAAATAAGCAATGGGTAGTGGTGCTAGCAAAGGGACTGTAATAATTAACACACCATCGGTAAAGGTGATCGCTCCGCCTGTTATTAATACAGCAGATCCTATTAATGGGAATGTGCAGTTACCTCCAGAGATGTCGCGTCCGGGAGTAGAAACAATCCCCACAGTTGTGAACCCTGAATCGGTGGAAGCAAAATCATTCATTACAATAGGGCTTGATCCTTCTGATATGTCCCAAATAATCCCCGTAGCTGTGCCAAGCAATTCAGCCGCTATTGAATTTGAGAATGATGCGGTAGATGGATCAAGTATATTAAGCGATATAGAAGAACTAAAGACGATTGCTGGAGTATGTTCCAAGGATTTAATAGAATATGGGATGCCTGCATTAGAAGAAGCTTTTACTGAGGACGAGTTGAAAGAATGCTGGCCAGGGATAATGGAGCTTGCAAGGACTGCAGGTGATGATGTTTCTTTGTTGTTTGAATTTGGCATTCCGGACCTC
>CAZWKB010000015.1:2909-11051 GCA_964633925.1 uncultured bacterium | reverse complement strand
CAATAGTAGAGCTTGGTAAATCTGCAGATAAAGATCTTTGGAAAATTATGTCGTCAGGTATAACAAAAGTAAAGGATATGATAATCGATACAGATTCTTTAAAAACGATCTGGAAAATTATTTCGAATGTGGAGGGTTCAGAAGAAGATATATTTGAAGAAGATTCAAAAGTAATAAGAAAAGAAGTGAGAAGTAAATTATCTTTAATTCAGGCAGAACAGCAAACTATTCTGGAAAGTCAACTGATTATTCAGAAAGGAAAACAGGCAGTAAAACATCTTATTACTGACGTGCAGTCAGATCAGGCAATAGCAAATATTTTAATTAAACTGAGAGATATGGCAGGTGAAAAAGCGTTGGAATTATTTGAATACGGACTTCCTGCTGTTAGACAAATGATAACGGATAAAGAATCACTGGAATCAATAGGAATAGACCTTATCAAACTAAATATGATCAAAGGTTTCAACCGACCACATTTATATAGATATATGATGCCAAAACTCAATTCAGCATTTACAAAAGATGAGCTAAGTCAATTTTGGCCAGGTATTGTAAAACTTTCGACGTTCATGCGAGGGGTAAATATTGGGGTTGTTAGTCAAGATTTACTTAATCTAAATACTAGATTTTCAAAAGAAGAACTAAAACAATACTGGCCTGATTTTGTCGAGCTTGGAATAGCCTCAGGAAGGAATAGTTCTCTTTTGTTTAGTACTGCTTTGCCAAAACTAAAAGACATATTTACAAAAGAAGAGTTTAAGCAATATTGGCCAGATGTTATGCAACTTGGAATGAGGGCAAATATTAATGCGCCGTATATATTTTTAAACGGTTTTCCTGAAATGAAACATTTGATAACTAATATTGACACACTTAAATCAGTGGGGAATATCTTAGTGAAGCTTTGTGAAGCATCTGCAAATGAAGTGTCAGATCTGTTTAATAAAGGTCTTCCTGAAATGAAATATCTAATAAACAATTCTCATTCACTTGAAACAATAGGAAGTACCTTAATAAAAAGTATAAATACTTTGCAAGGTTTGCAATCAAATATTTTTTTTCATTTCTTTCTTCCGTTCGCAAAACAATTTATTGTGGATAGAGAATCTTTGGAGTCTATTTGTAGTGAATATAATAAGCTGCAATTTGCACAAGATGAACGATTGTTTGAAATTGAATTTGACGTGTTGTTGCCTGCTTTAAAATCGATAGCTACAGATGGGCGTGAGTTTGTATCAATGGTCAATGATGTTTTTAAATATAATAATGAATTTGATGCAGCATTAATTTCAAAGCTGTTAGAGTTGTTTACGAAAGATGAAATCAGGGCATATTGGCCAGATCTTTTAACTCTCGCTAGTAAGGCCGGGAAGTATGCATCGAAATTGTTTCAAGAATGGATGCCTGCGGTAAAATATTTGATCACCGATAGAATATCGCTAGTATTAATAGGGAATGGGACAATAGATATTGCGATAGCGTCAGGTAAAAACGTATCAGATTTCTTTCAGCACGCGTTGCCAAAACTCGATGAGATTTTTACTACAAAAGGTGAGCTAATCCAATGCTGGCCAGATCTTGTAAAGATTGGGGTAGCAAAAGGTCCTGAATCTGCAAATTTCTTTTTACATGTTTTTCCTGTCATATATGAGGCTTTTGAAAAATGGGAGATGAAAGAAAGTATTCCAGACCTTTTAAAACTAGGAATTGTTGTGGGAGATAAAGTAGATCAATTGTTTGCTACTCAATTACCAAAACTCAATGATGTTCTTATGAAGGAAGAAATACAAGAATGTTTGCCGGATATTTTAAAGATAGGCATATTGTCTGGCAAAAGTTCTCTTGATCTGTTTGAATATGTAGTTCCTAAATTAAAACAAATGAATGCGATAAATGACAAGATAATGTACTATGAGTTTTCATCAAAGATTAAATCAATCTGCAACAACTTAAATGATTATAACAAAGATTATGTGCTTGGAAATATCTATAGCAAAGCTTGTTCGCTGTTTTCTGGTGATAATAATGATTATCTTCTTTATATAGACCTTGCGGAACAAGTTGCCAGTAAAAAGCCAAGGTTATGCTATCAAATATTGAATAACATTTTACAAGGAATCTCGAATAACCTTATTACTCTAGATACGCTTGTGAACAATAAAGAAAAAATGTTTCAATTTATTGATCTGACAAATTCATTTAGTCCCACATTGTTTGATGTTTATGCTAAAGGTGGTGTCGATTCATTAAATGCCGTATTGCTATTTGCAAAAAAAATATTAGATGATAATATCGGCCATGATGAAGTTGCCGATTTAATTTCAGAATATGAGTCGCAAGGGATGAAGGGGATCGAAATATTACTGGCAGCAATACAGGTGGCGATCCCGTCTTCTGGAGCAAGCTTTGTAAATAATAATCAGCTAAAAGGATTGTTGAGCGAATATATAGATCAGGGCGACAAAAGATCAGATGTTCCTTATTGGCTAAGAAATAGAGATTTTAGCGACGGCACAGTAATTAACTTAACTGATAATCGCTTAAAAGACGGAGAAAAATTTGATCCTGAACATGAAGTTGAATATTTATATACGGCGATGAAGGCTAAAATGGAAATCGCTCCTGAAAATGAAAAGGAATTAATAAAAGAGAAGGACAAAAAAGACTTTAAAGTAGAATTAAGTAAATATTTTGCAAATATGACAGAAGAGAATAAGGAACACGTGTTGAATGCGTTCTTAAGATATAGCAGTCATTATGACCAGCTTGGGGAAAAAATAGACAGGATAAAGATATCAGAATATACCGGGATCAGTCTGCTTGAAGAATTGTTCATAGATAAAGATAATCTAAGCGTTTTGTTTAAAGACGTTTTGAACGAGATGGGACCTGATGTTCTTCCGAATGTTGGATACGATGAGCATCAACCAGCTATAGGGAAAGGTTTGATAAAGAGCCTGGGGGGGGTGTGGGCACAAGATAAAACAAAGTCATCAGATGAAGACAAGGGAAAGTATATTGAGAATCTGTTGAAACCATATTCAGCAGCAAAAATACGAGATCAAATACTGCCACAGATTAATGATGAGAAACTAAAGACAGTAATAGAAAACATTGCAAATGAAAAAATAGATGCTAGGAAGATGCTGCCGAAGGAAATAGTAGAAGATGTATTTAATAAACCTTTAAGAATAATCCAGCATGAGAAGTCCAAGTTTGAAGCAATTGCTGATGCAGGAAAAGTGAATTTGGAGTTCAGGGTGGTAAAAGGCATTCCCTATGGATTGTGGGGAATGAATGCAGGCGTATGTATTGCGCGAGATGTTGAGTTGTGGAATAATCCAAATTTCATGTTAATGGCGATGATAGATAAAGAAACTAATACAGTGGCCGGCTTTGCACACTTATTTGTGGAGCATATTAATGGAAAAACAGTATTAACCGTCCCAGGCATCAATCCATCAACAGAATTCTTATCAACAGTAAAAGAGAGAGAAGTATTTCCATTGATAGACAAAGCATTGAGAAAGATAGCAGAAGAAGGTGGCTATGATGCTTTGTATTTTCCAACTTCTAGAGGGATCATATCAAACAGATCAGGAATAGCATCACAGATACAGAAACAATATAGTGGAAATGTTGTTAAATTGCCACAAGAGATCCAGTGGAACACTCTCCCGTCTCCTTATCCATTTGATGAAGTGTACAAGGTTTGGAAGAGATAGGATATTGTAGAGGCAGTGAATCATCTAAAACGCGTTCACTTTCTAGGTTTTATCGCAAAATATCGTTAATAACTAAACGAAATACTTGTAATTAACTAAAAAGTGACAAAAAACAGTTAAAAAGATACTTCTTGATCTGGTGGTTTCTCGTAACGTTTCTGTGAGGGGAGTTTTTGAGACAAAAAATCTGGCAAAAGTCACCGAATATATAAAGACAAAATTGCGCCAGCCCCCGAAAAAGTAGACAAACTGGTTTATTATAGATCTTTCGGAGAATATCGTCAGACAAAAAACGCAAGAACTTTGGAAAAGGTAATTTCGCTGTCTTTACTAGAGGCTATGCATAAAAGAGTTTCGTATTTAAAATCTCAAAATATAATAACACTTTCAAAATATGCAAAAGAAAATAATTTATCTTTAAATTCGTTAATAAACTCCGCTCGTCGTCAAACTATTCCATCATTTCAAGGCGTCTGGAAAATAGGGGCTTAGTAGGTCGATAACTACATAGATATGATGTAATTCGGTCCGATAATTGATTTGTAGGGGCCCCCGATCAGATCGGGGCCCTGTTTTTTATACCATACGTTCACCGTTCTACGTTCTAAGCTCTACGCTCTAAATCCGAAAACAAATAGAACGTAGAACGTGGAGCGCAGATCGTAGAAATGACCTTTTGGTTTTTCTGTAACGTTGGGTTTTTAATTTTTCTCAATCAATTCTTTTATTGCCTCCAAGGCTATTGGATCATTCATAATCCATGCATTTTTACCTACTTTTTATACGATATATATGCGTATGGGGGGTAAATAAGCAATGGGTAGTGGTGCTAGCAAAGGGACCTTAATAATTAACACACCATCGGTAAAGGTGACCGCTCCGCCTGTTATTAATACAGCTGAGCCTATTAATGTGAATGTGCAGTTACCATCAGACAAATCACGTCCGGAAGCAGTAGATGTCTCTACTTCTGTTGTAGATGTGAAACCTGAATTGATAAACATTCCATCAAATATTAATATCGAGATGTCAGAAATGGAGCAGATCGCTGTGCCAAGCAATTCAATCGCTATTGAATTTGAGAATGATTGGTTTCAGATATCACAGCAAAGCATGAAGGATGTTATGAAATCTGGTGGGATAATCAATGGTCTATTAAATCAATACATAAAAGATATTTTGTCTGGAGATGTTGTTGATGGTAAAGTGTACAAAAATGGACACCATAATATGACATTCGAAGCAAAAGCAATAAACAAAAAGAGTGAAAATGAGATAGAGATAACAACAAAAGAAGATAAAGTCCTTCTATTTGAAAAGACAATAGAAGGGAATTTGCAGTGCAATGATCTTGAATTGTTAATAATATTCACTAAAGGCAACAAAAGGACAGAAGAAAACAGCGATATTGAAGTAAAGGATGATTGGTTTCAGATATCAAATAAAAGCATGAATGATGTCATGAAATCGGGGAGTAATCACAATGGGCGACTTAATAGATACATAGAAGATATATTGTCTGGAGAAGATGTTGAAGGTAAAGAGTACAAATCAGGTAATATTATAAGGACCTTTGAAGCAAAGACAATTTACAAGAAGAGTGAAAATGAGATAGAGATAACAACAAAAGAAGATAAGTTGCTTATATTGGAACGAACGGAAGATGGGAAATGGCAGTGCAATGATCTTGAATTGTTAATTCAATTCCTTAAACGCAATTCCTCCGCTATTGAATATAGGAAAGATTGGTTTCAAATATCGGCGCAAAGTATGAATGATTCAATGAAATCGGGGAGGAAATTGAGTATTCTACTAAATCAATACATAAACGATATATTGTCTGGAGAAGATGTTGAAGGTAAAGAGTACAAGACAGGTGACCGTAAGATGACATTCGAAGCAAAAGCAATTTACAAGAAGAGTGAAAATGAGATAGAGATAACAACAAAAGAAGATAAAGTCATTTTATTTGAAAAGACAATAGAAGATAAATGGCAGTGCAATAATCTTGAATTGTTAAAAAGATTCCTTAGAGGCTATTCTTCCGCTATTGGATTTCGGAATGATTGGTTTCAGCTATCAGAAAAAAGCATGAATGATGTAATGAAATCTGGGAGCAGTCTCAAAGGTCTACTTAATAGATACATAGAAGATATATTGTCTGGAGAAGATGTTGAAGGTAAAGAGTACAAATCAGGTAATATTATAAGGACCTTTGAAGCAAAGACAATTTACAAGAAGAGTGAAAATGAGATAGAGATAACAACAAAAGAAGATAAGTTGCTTATATTGGAACGAACGGAAGATGGAAAATGGCAGTGCAATGATATGGAGTTATTAATTGCCTTTGTAAAAGGCAAAAAAAATACAGAAACAAAAAGCGATATTGCTGTAAAGTATGATTGGTTTCAGCTATCACAGCAAAGCATGAAAACTGCAATGAATAGTGGAGTTTCCTTAATGGCATTATTAAATCATTATATAAATGATTTGTTGTCCGGAGATGAAGTTGAAGGTAAAGAGTACAAGACAGGCGAGCGTAAGATGACATTCGAAGCAAAGGCAATAAACAAGAAGAGTGAAAATGAGATAGAGGTAACAACAAAAGAAGATAAGTTGCTTATATTTGAAAAGACAGAAAATGGTGCTTGGCAGTGCAATGATAAAATCACATTAATGAAATTTATTGGCGCAACAACAAGAGAATCTGTTGAACAAACCATCTCCCGCCTCGGAATAGAACAATTCCTCTCAACCGCAATAGGGCTAATAAAGGACGATTCATTCCAACTATATTCCATCTTGGTCAAACTATATCCTGACATTACACCTGAAGACATTTTGTCGATTACAAAATATAGTATGGATGGGCTTAAGGCAGATTGGGCAGATGCAAAAGAGTATCATTTGGACTATGAAAGCAAATTTAACAGCCCAATTATTTCAGAACATATTACTTCAACAGAAAATCCGAGCTTTTATATTGAAGGCAAAGTGGACGATGCAAACATTAAATATGTTCAAGTAATAGGTGGCTATACAAAGAAGCTAATCGTCAGGCAGGACGGAACATTCTCGGGATATATTCCTCTGCCAAAAACTGGCGAAGCAAATCTTTTTGAAATATATTCTGTAGATGAAACAAACAAATCAAAAAGCGCACCATTAAAGCTTGTAGTAAATCAAACATCAAGCAAAATGACTAAGACCGAAGCGATAATGCAGTTGGTTTCTATGAAAGAAGGCGCGCTTGAAAAACTAAGAGATGAACTTACTACAGATAAATATATAGTAAGAGCTTTGGAGAGATCCTTGCTAAAGGCATTCACCAATGGTAATGGGTTTGAGGCAATAGACCAATTAATTGCATCAACCAAAGATAAACTTCAACAAGAAATATTGCATAAGATAAAAGCTAAATTCATTGAAATAGATAATATGAAGTTTGATATTAACGAAGGTCAGCATTTATATTTCTTTCAGAAATATTGTATATACGAAGCGAAGAAAATATTGGAGAAATATGACGGGGTTGTTATCGCAAATGAACCTGGGACTGGAAAGACAGTAATAACTCTGGCTATGATAAATGGTAATAAAGCCATTGTCCTAACTCCAAATCCGGTTGTTAGCTCTTGGTTAGAACAAGAAGAGAAATTTATAACAAACTCAAATATGGAGGCATTAAGAGGTCCAAATCTAGAAAAGCTAAAACAACTTGCAAAAGAAGGAAGAAAGCTACAGGTGGTTGCAAATATAGAATTCACAAGGGATCAAAGAGCCGTTATTGCATTATCAGATAAATATGGCTGGCTTGTGATAGATGAAAGCGATTATCTTAACAGTCTTTCTTCTCAGCAAACAAAAGGGACAAGAGATATTATATCGGCAAAGAAGATACTTCTCAGTGCAACACCATTCTCAAAACCATCAGACATTATCAAAATACTTGATTTTGTGAGTGGCAGCGAAGGGGATGTGTCAGCAAGATCAAAATTCTTTGGCAGTGTAATGTCAGTAACAGATCAGGAAGATATAAATGCACTTAGCAGTCTAATGAATGATATTACAGTCAGAGTCAGAAAAGAAGATGTGTTTGATGAATACGATAAGAGCCTTCCATTAACACAGCAGTCAAATAAACTGCCTCATAAAGAAAAGATAGATCCATATACAGGAACTGGAGAATATGAACTTACAATAGAACAGAGTGAGTCTGTTAAAGAGCTGTTTACAGATTATCAGACATGGTGTCAAAAGCATAAAGGAAAAGAAAGCAATGAAGATAAGAGCTATTTTAAATATAATGAAGGGTATTTCTCAAAGAAAGAAGCATTGAGGCAGATAATGAATGACCCTAAATATGTTGGGATAAACATGGAGTCTCCAAAGCATAAAAAGATGGAAGAGATCG
>CAZWKB010000015.1:0-2899 GCA_964633925.1 uncultured bacterium | reverse complement strand
TTAAAGAAATGAATGACAATAAGAAGGTTTTGATATTCTGCAGGTACAAAGCTCAGGTTGAGGAATACGTCAAAAGATATTCTCAATATGGAGCTTTGGCTTATTATGGCGATATGAAACAAAATGCTCAGGGATATAAGACAGATGATCATGGAAATGTTGAATATTACAAAGTAGACAGTTATGGAAATTACGAGCTTGATGCAAACAAGCAATTTATAAAAGCGGATAAGAATACAGGAGTACAGATGAAAGCATTGGATTATTCAAGGATATTGTTCCAGAATAATCCAAACAACAGAGTAATAGTTGCGACCTATGATGCAGGAGCAGTTGGAGTTACATTAACAGCGGCAGATGCCGTTATTTATGATGATTTGGCCCAAAGATATAGAGATGAATATCAAGCAGGTGATAGGGCCCACAGAATTGATAATGACAGACCAAAATATGATGTTAGGTATTATTGGCTTAAAGCAAAATACCCACAAGAATTCCTCAACAAATTATCTGAAGAAGATAAAAGATATTTCATCAATGGGACATATGATGATGTTCAATACAACAATATTCTTCAGCAGGGGAGAATATTCCATCGAATAGCCGATGGAATAGGGGACGACAGCGAACTTAACAAGATCAACGGAATTATCAAAGACAAAATGCCATTCCTATTCGAAAAAGGCGACCCTGCGGATAACATTGAAGAATAACCTTGATGGCATGCAAGTTTTTCATTTTGCAATGCGATATAGATAATGACCGGGCGAAAAACAAGAATATATTTGAAGGAGGAAAGAGACAATGGTAAATATAGGAGAAAAACATAATGTTCAAAATTCTAATGCAGGTAAGGTAAATAATCAGGTAAAGGCGACTCCTGTTCCGTCTCCAATTCTTTCCAGCGGAAGAATTAACAATGAGTTTGTCAAAGCAAACGTATTGTCACTTGCCAATCAAAATCTTGGGTTAAATATGCATATAACTACTAACAGTAAATATCATAAAGGGGATAAGTTCAATTCGCAAAACTGCACTGTTGATATTAACTTCTATACAGATAGCGATACAGGAAAGCTGACTGTAGCTGGTGCTGCGTTATTAAAAGAAGCTACATCTATGTATGATAAAGCTAATCCGTCAAAAAAATACAGTGATTACAAATCGTTAAAAATTGTACTGTCAAATCCGGTAATGATCAATGAAAATCCTTTGGCTAAAACACAGTCATTTACAGTTGTTTTGTCTAAGGGAATCTTTTGTTCAAATTATAGAAGCTATGAATCTTTTTCCGCCTATTCAGTAATTGAACAATTAAATGAAATGGACACAAAATGGTTGTTTGGCTATGATAAAGCAGAATTTACTGACAATGAAGTTGTAACAATAGCAACATCATTGTATCTGGCCGGTGTGTTTTCGAAGGCACAATTAGAGAAAGGGATAAGTAAGGATGAGATTGTAACAGCGATCAACGTTATACAGGAAAAGGCAGAAATCCCAAACAATGACAGCGGAAATAAAGTAGGCCCTGGCACAAAAAAAGAAATAATAAGAATGATTAACGAGAATCTTAATAAGAAATAGCTTCGTCTTTGCATGTTATAATTTCTCTATCATGTCAGATCAGACCCCGATGATGCGGCAATACAATGAATTAAAATCACAGTTAAAAGATACTCTTTTATTCTTCCGTCTTGGAGATTTTTATGAGATGTTTGGTGATGATGCTATCATTGCCTCAAAAGAACTCGAGATCACGTTAACAGGTAGAGGAGTTGGAGAGAATCGTCACCCAATGTGCGGAGTCCCTTTTCACAGCGTACAACCGTATATTTCAAAGTTAATTTCAAAAGGATATAAAGTTGCCATTTGTGAACAAACAGAAGACCCCTCAGCTTCAAAAGGTATTGTTAAAAGAGATATTGTAAAAATCATCACCCCTGGAACAATACTTGATTCCTCAATGCTGAATGAAAGATCCAATAATTATCTTATGGCTATATCCTTCTCGGCTGATAAGATCGGTATGTCATTCATAGATGTTTCCACAGGGGAATTTAAAGTCATAGATTTTGAAGGTCCTGAATCAAAAAAGGATCTAAAAGATGAGATAGAACGTATTTCACCTGCAGAATGTCTTATCTCAACAGATCTTCCCGCTAAAGAGGCCAAATTTGTAGAATATTTGACCTCCAGGAATATCGTATTAACTACATACAACTTAAAAGATATTTTTGATATAGAACTGGCAAAAGAAAAGCTGATCAGACATTTTGGCATCAATTCACTAGAAGGTTTTGGATTGCTGGGCCAAGAAAGAGCCTTGTGTGCAGCTTCTACAATTGTTGATTATCTAAAAGAAACTCAAAAAACTTCTCTCTTTCATATAAACAGCATAAAAACCTATCGTTTGGAAAACTTTATGTATATTGATACCGCCACCAGAAGGAATCTTGAATTGGTTCAGACTTTAAAAGACAGGGATCATAAAGGAAGTCTTTTATCGATTCTTGACAGAACAAAGACTCCAATGGGTAGCAGATTATTAAAGAACTGGATATTGTTTCCGCTCTCAAATACTGGGATAATAAATTTACGTTTGGACGCTGTAGAAGAGCTCTCAAAAAGTACAATGTTGAGAAAAGAAATCGAAGAAGCCCTTAACAGTATTCGAGACATAGAAAGACTTACCGGAAAAATAGCTTCTGCAAATGCCAATGCCAGAGATCTTGTTGCCTTAAAAGAATCTCTTGAAACCCTTCCAAAGGTGAAGCAAATATTAGCTTCATGTAACTGTGCAATGATATCCTCTTTGATAGGATTCAGTGATCTATCTGATATTGCTGATTTAATTACTACCTCTATTGTTGATGAACCTCCATTTGGACTGAAAGAG
>CAZWKB010000014.1:35355-47824 GCA_964633925.1 uncultured bacterium | reverse complement strand
TCCATTTTTGCCACCGAGGATATTTAATTGCTCTATCAGCGCTACGGCAGAAAGCTTTTTACCATTGATACTTACAGGGTTCCCTTTTTCAAATCCAACCTCTACATAAGTAGCTTTATTTGGAGCTTTTTCCGGAGAAACAGTAAGAATGAACATATCTTCTTTTGGCTCATTAAATGGGTCTTCGAGTATTCCTCCCTCATAACTTATGTGCCAGAGATTTCTGTCCATAGAATAAGGTTTCGCTTTTGTAATGGTGATAGGTATTTTGTGTTTCTTTGCATAAGCTATTTCATCTTCTCTTGATTTCAATTCCCAGTCTCTCCATGGTGCTATTATTTTCAATTTTGGAGCAAGCGCCATAAACGTCAACTCAAACCTGACCTGATCATTGCCTTTCCCAGTTGCACCATGAGCCACGGCATCTGCTTTTTCTTTTAGAGCTATCTCAACATGCCTTTTTGCAATTATGGGTCTTGCAATAGATGTCCCCATCAAATAAGAACCTTCGTAAACAGCCCCGGATTTTATCATTCTGAATATATATTCTCTTGCAAATTCATCCCTGAGGTCTTCAACATATATTTTCGAAGCTCCTGTTTTTATTGCTTTTTCTTTTAACCCCTTTAACTCTTCTGCCTGCCCAACATTAGCAGCATACGCAACAACCTCGCATCCTTGATAATTGTCTTTCAACCATTTGATCATGATTGATGTGTCTAGACCTCCGGAATACGCCAAAACTATTTTCTTTATCGCATTAGACATTGTATTTTCCTTCCTAATAAATCCCAAATCCCAATGACCAAATCCCAACATTGAATCGCTTCGCGATATATTTGAAATTAAAATATGTCACGAAGTGACTCCTCGTTGGGGTTTGGGATTTGGAAATTGGGATTTGTTCAATAATTTTACAAGCACAGCTTTTTGCACATGCAAACGATTCTCGGCCTGATCGAATACAATAGAATTTTTGCTCTCCATAACCTCGTCCGTAATCTCTTCATCTCTATGGGCTGGCAGACAATGCATTACCAAAACATTCTTTTTTGCAATACCAACCAATTTCGAATTCACTTGATATTTCTTAAACACTGAGTTTCTCTTTTTTGATTCTTTTTCCTGCCCCATAGAGGTCCAAACATCTGTATAAATTATATCAGCGTCCTTTACAGCCCTAAAAGGATCTCTTTCAATTTTGCAATCATCCATTTCATATCCCTTTGGGCATGACAGAACAAATTCTATAGAAAGTTTTTTGCAAAGCTCATTGAGTGATCTTGCTACATTATTTCCGTCTCCCACAAATACAAATTTTAGTCCCTTTAGAGACTTTCTCTTTTCCATAACTGTAAATATATCTGCCAAGGCCTGACATGGATGAGAAAAATCACTTAAAGCGTTGATAACGGGAACTGTTGCACTTTTTGAAAGCCCGACAACATTATCGTGAGAAAATGTCCTGATAACTATACCATCAACATATCGTGATAATGTTCTCGCAACATCTTCCACCGACTCTCTTATTCCAAGACCTATTGCACCTTCGCTTAGAGACACTGCATGCCCCCCAAGCTGATACATTCCAACTTCAAAAGAAACCCTTGTCCTGTTGGACGGTTTTTCAAATATCATCGCAACAGATTTGTTGTTGAGTATTTTTTGAAAAGGTTTTTTCTTGAGCTTACTTGAAAGTGAATAAATGTCCATTATCTCCCTTGGAGAGAGATCCTTTATTGATATCAGGTGATTCATGAGGTAAATATAGCATAGCGAAGCCGTTATTGTAAAGGATTGCAGTTCAGTATTTTTCGTACAATTCCAAAGATATTTGAAATAGCCAGAGGGCCAAATATTCTGCTATCTCCACTTTCAACCCTGTTATCGGCAAGCACAAAAACGTGGTTTGATGGAACCTTAACAGGTTTGAGATCAAAACCAATCGTATTACCAAGCAAATATGGCTCCGGCAAAAGCAAATTGTTTCTTTTAATCAGTCCGCCAACTATCTCCACAATGTCTTTCGGAAGTCCAACAACCCTCTTTATCTTCTCAATCCCGCTTCGAGGGTCCCAAAACAGTACTATGTCTGATATTTCAGGAAGAGGAGGATTTATAAATGAAAAGATCCAATTATTTACATACTGAACTTCCAGAAATTCAACCTTATCACCACTGACGATGGACGGCAGCATGCAATCCCCAACAATCTCTTCAGTCCAAATGCATGCCATATCGTTTGTGTTTGCTGTTTGCATTGCAGATAAGACAATTCCACCAACAACTTCAGGGCGACAACCCAGATTATAGTTATTAAGATTGTTATTAATCCTCATTGAAAAGGGAGTGTTACGTGTTGATGCAATGGCACTAATAATTGGGGCGCACATTTTTTATCTCTCCGGGTTTCTATCGATCAGATATTGAAAAAATTTCACTGGGATTGATATTATGCCGGTAATTTGGGGCTTTTATTGCCGAAAGAAGGGTTACTCTGCTGCATTTGTTTTATTATCAGCAGCTTGATTGCTATATACATATCCAGATATTC
Organism: uncultured bacterium; assembly: GCA_964633925.1. Taxonomy (GTDB): domain Bacteria; phylum Margulisbacteria; class WOR-1; order JAKLHX01; family JAKLHX01; genus CAZWKB01. The sequence goes on along the minus strand of CAZWKB010000014.1, from coordinate 45,270 downwards.
TATTTTGGCAGGGATCTTTTCAAAAGGAAAATATTTCTTCAAAACATTTGCCAGTTTTGTTCCGATATATTCGCCATATTCCTTTTTTGGCATTTTATCCACAACGTTTGGATCTCTAGATAAATCTGTTGCCACGGACTCATCCAATTCCCCCTCATTTTTTAGTATATCTAGGATATCTTTTTCAATTTGCGCAAAATATGTGAAGCGAACGTCAGGATTATTATCAGAGGATGTCTTGATATGTTTTGGGTTAATAAGTTTGTGAACTCCATCGGCAATATTCTCAAGAGAAGCATATTTAAGTTCATCTTCTGATGCTTTATTCTCTTGTTCAGTGCTAATCTTACTAACATATCCACTATAAAGCTGGATTCCTGCCGAACTGTTAATCACCTTATCATAAGTTACTCCAAATAATCCCCACAATTTACTCTTATCTTCAGTCACTCCGATTCCATACAATATCTTTTTCATAACACTTTCAAATTTATCCAAAGGCAAAGTGTTCAACTCTCGGATTTCAGCATCTCTACCAAGCTCATCCTTTAGGATTGCTTTGATGTTGTCTTGCCCATAGAAATGATACAAAACATAAAGGAGCTCTTGGAATAGTTTGCCATAAGATCTCAAATTATGAATTTGCAAAGAATACGCATTGAAATAAAAATCCTTCAGTTTCAATGTTTCAGCAGGGTTTATCTCTCCTGAAATTATTTTTGCTTCACGCCTGCCGATCCTAGCGAGTTTTTCAGCATCAACAGGTTCTCCAATAGTATTTAAGTGAATTGCCAATGCTTTTGACAACACTTCTTTATATCTTGTAAAATCTGATGTTTTGAGCTTAGCAAATCCATCTCTTCGCGCTCTCTCATCATATAATCCTGACTGATACGAATCTCCGACCATTGCTCTTCCGATCGGGTCTTCAGTATTTCTGAGCATTGCATCTACAATTTGTTTTTCCAATTTTGGATAACAATCAAGATTGTTTATTTCAACATAAACATTAAGATTGTCTTTTCCGTTATAATCACTGACAACACCTTTGGACATTCTTTCGAGAGTGAAAGAACCAACTCTTTTGTCATAATCCACCAATAAATTCTGAGCAGTTTCTTTGCCATAAACCCTGTCAGCATCGTTTACAACAATATTAATCCCTTTGGTTAAAAGATATGCTCTAAACAGCTTCATCAGATCCGGACTAAGTTTTTTTATGTCATCGATGTCCTTCAACATAGACTTGCAAAGATCCTTCTCAAAAACACCTGCTTTATTAATTACTTCATCGTTAGCAAAATTACTGAAATACTGAATGAAGTTGTTTTTTACTTCCGGATTAATATTTTCATAGAAGATAATTCCCTGATCTTCTTTCTCTTTCTGATATTTGATTATTGACGTAACAACATGCTGAACATACTCATCCTTGTTTTCTGTAATATCCCCTCCAAATCCTGATTGAGGATCATAATAATGATTCCTGTATTTATGTGCATCCATCAGATCAAGAACAAAACCGGTTGACTTTACAAGAGTATTTAGATTTCTTTCTCGGCCATTACAAAGCAAAGCCCCGTTCATTTTTAATTCAGGATAATTGAAGCTTGAAATCTTATTGCCATCTATGGTTGTTCCCAAAGCAAATTGCTCGATGCTTGCAGCCTGCGTTTTCTCCTCTGGTTTGCCACTAAACAATGGAGTGTCTCCGGGAATCATCAACGGAATAGTGAACAATGACACTCTGGTTGCCAAAGCACCCAAAGAAGCCATCCATGTAAATTGCGCTCCTGCTCTAACAGCAAGCATTCTGGCTATAGCGACTTCTGCTGTCGTTCCAACAACGGCGGTAACTCCTTCCCATAACGGATCATTTGGAAATAGCGCCCTTGCCCCAATTTCTGCAGGATTTATAATGTGATTGATCTTAGCAAGTAATTTCAGCGCCTGAACCTGAGGAATTGATTGTACTCCTTTACCGTTTTCATTTAGCCAAATGGCTATTTCCTCTCCAACTTTCGCACCGGCAAGTCCGATACTTAATGTGAGTGCACCCTGAAGCCAAGGGTTTCCGCCTGCAATCATTTTGCCAATCTTCATTCCTGCTTCAAATCCGGAGACATTACCTATCCCTTCTATCGCTGCAGCATCTGAAGTCCAGGCATTTCTAAAAACGCTGTAAACAAAAACACCGGTTCCTGCCTTAGCTTTTGAAAGAGTTTTTAAGGCCTCCGCAATTTTAGTTTGAGCAGTAAACAAGGCAATCCCTTCGAAATTTCCTTTAACATCTTGAAGAATTGTAAATGCAGATATTTTGCTGCCTTTACCTTTAATAATTTTAAAAACGTTATCAACGATAGTTCCAACTATCATAAAGGAAGCGCTTGAAGCTCCGAATTCTTTAAATTCTGCAGTTAGCTTGTTTTTAATGTTTTCACCTTTCAATGAGACATCATTCCATCTATTTGTTAATGCATCGTATTCAGAAATATTCCCGCCGGAAGCATCTCTTTTAAAATATGCTCCATCTCTCTCAAACAAAGAAATCCCCTCTGCAACAACTTCCCCTTTTGAATTCACTTCAACAAGCTTGCCGTCAAAAACTCTGACTCCTTCAAGCTTTGGAGCATCTTTGACCTTTTCAAACGTAGCACCTTCTTTTGAAGTTGTGATCTTATAAAAATCTCCCTCTGGAGAAAAAACACAGAAAGATGCTTTTTTAGGATTTGTTATGCCAGCCGGAGCGATTACCCCTTCTGCCTGTTTTGCTATTGAACTGGCAATTTCTCTGGTTAATCCTGAAGCTTTTAAGCTTGATTCAACACTTTCGTGCAACACAGCTTTTTTTATCTCCGGTTGATGGTTGAATCCGTCATAGATTTTTCTTATTTCAGATCCACTGCTAAATCCGTTAAAGAAAGCATCTACCATAGTAGAAATAGACCCTCTGCTAAAAATTGATTCTCTGAGCACTATTGTCAAAGTTCCGTTCTCTACTGAATACACAGCATTGTTTCTTGCATTATCCGTTTTCCATTTACTGTCAGGAGTTGTCCTGATCTCAATCTCGCCTTTGTTATACTTTTCCAATATTTCCGCAGGAAGCAGCCCATTTTCAAAAAGCCCATTCAAAACTCTGTCTACAACTGTTTTTCTTCCATCAGAGGCTATTTCTTTAGAAGCATCAACAATATCAATTATTTCAGGAGTTGATATTTTCGTTCCTATCCTACCTCCAAAATCTCCTGCAGCAGCACGAGTCTCGTATTCGATCTCCCGTTGCTCAATACCTTTTTGAGTATTCTTGATAGATTCTGGAATAATGATTCCCGTATTTATTTCAACAACTTCCAGATCACAATTAATGTTGTTGTTAAGAATAGTCTCAATATTTGCTTCGGTTAAAATACCGTTTATTCTTTCTTGGGCAACTTTTATCTGATTTATTGCAGAACTCGTATGATCACTTTCAATTATCATTCTTGCGAATTCTTTAATTGCATCTTTTTCACAATTAGAATATTCTTTCACTAATCGATCTACATCTTCGGTAAGAAGTATCCCGTCTTTTGCGACCATTACTTCAATATTAGCCAAAACCTTTCTTGTATCTGAATTGGATTTTTGTTCAATGGCATACTTTTCTATCTCTTGTTGATTTGCCAAAGGATATTTTTTCAATGCTGTCTGTGCCATCACATTATAAGAACATCTTTCATGATATTTATCGATAAACAGCTTTGCATCGAGAGTAGCATTGCCTTCGACAGTTGTTTTTACAGTTGGCAGAATTTTTCTTGAAAAATGAGATTGATCCATAAAGGATTGAGATAGTTTTGAGCTAATAGAGCTTATCATTCTGTCACCGGCAGATAAAATTTCATTATTTGCATTTTTCATTATCTGCTTCGCTGTCAATCCATCAAAAGAAGAATTTTCAGAATATTTCTGTTTTAAATCAACATATTCTTTCTCGAATTTCGCAACTTCATTTGAAACTATCTCTCTGATTTCAGCAAGCCACTTATCATAACCTACATTACTTACGAGATTGTTATGATACTGGGCAGTGTACTTATGTTTTTTCATATAGAGATCGATCATTTTTTCGCAAACTATTCTTTCAATAAAAGAACTTGGCCTGTCACTGATGCCGGAAAGGTCAAATGTTCTTGCTGTTGTTTCCTTGAGAAGCCGCTCAAGAATTTTCACATCCGTCTTCTTACTGTTATTATCTGTTGACTGACGGATCATTTCAGCAACTTTTTCAGTCAACACTTTCCTTACAAGATCATTGCCTTTTAATGACAAAAGTACGTTCACAGGTTTAATTACTTTTTCTTTGATATCGTTAAATTTTGAATCTTCCACTATTTTTTCAACAGAATCTTCGGCCCCGTTACTTCTTGCTTCGTTGACAATTTTACTGGCCACTTTGTCAGATTCAGCTTCAATATAATCCCTTTCGCCCAGTCTTGCTTTTAAATCAGCCTCTTGACGATCAGAATATATAGCATCAAGAGTTGAAGTGAACATTTGTATGACAACAGACAGATTGTTTCTTCCTCCCCTGCCAAGCTTTTGAATTATGTCCCTCATGTTTGCATTCTGGTCAGTCATTATTAATACCGTTCGTTGAAAACTGGCATCAAAGCATCTTCCTTTGTCTGTCGATATTGATATAGCTCCGGCCTTTTCAGCAAATTTTTTAAATTCTCTATTTTCCATATCTGTTGATGCAGCAGAACTTCTATTAACTTTCATCTTTTTACCTTTGGCTAGATTATTCAAAGATTCAAGATGATTACTCATTTCAATTCCTTCGGCCCTTTTATTAGCAATATCCGCCTCAAGATTATTTATGCTTTTGCTATTTTTAAGTCTAGTTTCTCCAAGCATTATTGGAGCTTTTAACAGACTCAGTTTGGATTGCAAATCGGCGACAATTGCACTATTAAGTCTAATATCTGCATTTACTTCTCTGATTTTATTATCAATATCTGCTTTGTGCTCGTTTGCTGCGGTTTTTATTGCTTCCTCAAACGTATTAAGATCTACACTTTGCATATTATGAACAAAAGTCGGATTCCCGTTAATGGAATTCATAACTGCTCTTTCAGCCATCATCTCATATGTTTTTGAAAAATTCTTCGTTAATATTTCCGGCTTGATTTCAGTAGTTATTAAAGTTATCCCTTCATCATTACATTTCTTTTTTAGATCATTCAGCTCGTTTTTATCAAAAACATCTTTATGTATGACCCTTATAGTTCCTTCATTTTTTTCTTTTATCGCAGATATCTTTTCAAAATCACCCAAAATGTTTTCGATCTCTCCTTTGATTGAACTCCCCTTCTTTTCAGTCATGTCTATTTCAAACAATCTTTTTGGGGCAATAAACAATTCGGAGTCAAAATACTGCCTAAATATTACAGGCCATTCATGCTGCATTGTGCCAGACATTGATATCATTTTTTTCTGAGAATCAAAAAACTCTTTAATCGGTATAGATGCTGCTGTCTTTTCCAGCTTTGTAATTTTGAATCCGTAAACTGTCATCAGGGCTTCATAAATACCGTTCAGCCATTTCTTGCCCGCTTCTTTGTTGTTTTCTATATTCCCTTCAATAATAATTTCTTTGTTTTTTTCATCCACAAAGAACTTATACTGAGCCGAGAACTTTCTTTTAACATCCGGATTTCCCTTTATTAAATCCAGTTCATGTTTGATATTGGTTGCGATTAACAATGCTTCAACCCTAGTTCTTACTTCCGCATTCTCAATATCGATCCAGTTTGTGCCACGATTATGAAGATCCCTGACCTTATTCAGTCCGTTTTTTAATGAGACGGGAGCGATCGCTTCGGCAATTTGAGGGGCTATTGGTTTTAATATCCCTGGAGAAACTGCTTTGACAGCATCGGAAAGAACCGAAGTGCGGTCATTGCTTCTGGACTTTAAATAAGCAACTCCTGCTTCTGTCAGTTTTCCTTCAAAGAACAAATTTGAATTAAGTGCAAGTTTATTTAGTTCTTTTAATAACTTTGGACCTTCAGCTTCTTTCTTTAGTTCATCCATCATATTCGTAAAATCAACTTGATCGTTAAGTAACCATACCAATCCTTTATGAGTTTCTGTCCATTTGTTATTAAGCTTTGTCAACTCCCTTTTACCCAAAAGAAAACTTCGATATTGTGATGCCTCTTTAGAAATAATGAATGATGTTTTTGATTCATCAACAACAGCCCTGTCTCCCTCGTCCAGCAACAAAACACTTTTTCTTTCATCATACATTTTGCGCAAATCCTGATCCATATAATCAAAAACAGGTGTGTAGTCCGATATGATCATCGGAATGTCTTTTATTTTTAATCGATCAGAGGGAGATGTTTTGTCATTAATTAAAATAAAATCAACTCCAGCCTTTAATCCATTCGCCTCTGCCCATCTAACCATTTCTTCGGCATTAGCACTCGTGCTGGTCATTATATGAACTTTTTCTCCTTTTGCCATCAAAAGCTTTGACATAGCTATCAGCACAAGACTTTTTCCAAAAGCTGTTTCTGCCTGAACAAAAATATTTTTTGCAATGCTATCAGGATTATTTAAATATGCAAGAAGCATAACCTGTGAATATCTAAACGACATGCTGTTATTACCGATCCCATTTTTAAGTTCAAACTCTTTTGATGTGTTAAAGCGATTCCCTTTTGTATCTTTAAGATCTAGATCAATTAAAGTCCGTTCCCATTTTTTAAACTCCTCATTTGACAGATCATATTTGACAGGTTGTGGCACCTCAACCGAATTAAGATCAATACCAGATACCATCCTTATTGGTTTACTTGAGACCACGGTCGCAATCATTTTTTCAGAAAACGATTCAGGGATCACAAGTGTTAAATTATTTTTCCCTTGAACGATAGAAGATGTTCTAATAAGATGAGCTTCTGCCCCTTTACTAATTCTTATTTCAACAATTGGGTCATTCCCTTTGGCCAATACCCCTTTATTAAATAGTTTCTGTAATTTGCCTTCTTTTTTAAGTGCTTGAGTAACAAGTTTATCAGCATATAACAAACCTTCTATTGTTCCATATCCCGTGGCCACAACTTTGCCGTTTTCTATACGAACAACGGCTTCCTTGCTGTCAGGATGAGATATTGGAGATCCGCCTTTTAATATGTGATCTTTCGCCAGATCGATCTGTCTTTGAGTCGTCTTCTGCCCCAGAATTGCTTCTAATTTCTTTAAGACTGTTTTTGATTGCAAATAATCCCTTACTTTTACACTTGTAATTTCATACCCTGCAGGGATCAAATGCAAAGGACTTAAAAAAGTCTCAAATCCTTTTTTCGTCCATCTACTCAGATCAGTGTCTTTCATATAATCTGAAACCTTGTCCTTAATTTCTCCAAAAGGATTTATCAAAGTCTTTGCAGTCTCCAAAGAATATCGTCCGAATTTTGAATCCTTTATCTCAGACCCGATTCCATCCATAATTTTTGCCTCAAGCCCCAAAAACGGAATACTTTCTATTGCTTTTCTAACAGCAGGAATAGGTATTTTATGAATAAGCTTTAACAATTGTGTTGGCAATTGTAATCCTCTTCCCCAAACACTGTGTTTGCCGCCAGCCATTGTAAAGAAGTTTGTAGACCAGAACAATGCCAATGCAGTTGTATAATTTCCATCGATCAGTTCCTGTGTTACTTGTCTATACCAAATAAGAGGGAACATTCTGAAAAATGCTATAGCTAAAGGGATTTTAGCAATTTCTTTGCCAACCTTGGCCCACGACATTTTTCCGGCCACTGCAAGAGTGATCATTCTTGCTGCATTCACAGGGAGTCCGACATATATGTAATAAGGCATTATCAAACGCATCATTACAAGCATCCCTGCCATCTTATTTGGGATTTGTTCCCCGTTTTTACTTAGATCATCCATAAAAGCATTAAATTCATTAACGTCCTTATTTTCTCCGTTTTTTTCTTTATACTTGGCAAGTATAAGAGTCCAAGTATCAGGATCAAATGCTTCAAACATCGTATGCAAAAGACCTGTAATATCTTCACCATTAAAAAGTGCCCCATCAGGACCAACAGATAAAGACTGGTTTTTTTCCATCAAAATATCAGAAACAGTCTCTAACACCTCGAGTGCCCCTTGATCAATATCAAGAGCTCCTCCTTCTTTTTTTCTTGTCTTATTATCTTCCAAGATCTTGTTCAATCCATCCAATACGTTCTTTATGTCAGAACTGCCATCGTCTTTATAGGTCTTCAAATAGAAAAGCAATATTCTTATATCAGCAAAGGTAAGGGATTCTTTGTTTTCTGCATTTAATTGCTCGATCTTTTCTGAAAATTCAGCAGGAGTAAGTGTTTTAACATCAACTCCAAATATTTGAGCTATTTGTTCTTTTGTGATCTCAATATTCCCAAGTTGATGGTCCGTATAAAGATATTTAGAATCGTCAAATTTAAAATCCCTGAACGAAATAATAAGATCCCTGCACAAAGGCTTAAGAAGTTTTTCAGCGGTTGGAATAGGCCCCGCACCGACAAAAGAGGAAAAATAATCTATCATATTTTTCGTGTTAATATTTGTGCTTATTTCACCTGTCTGATTATCTACAGAGTGTTTCATAACAAATGACAAGGCCAGCTTAACATCTTTAACTGCTTGCTTAACTTCCGGCGATTCTTTTTTTATCCATGGTTCTTCTTGTGCAGCATCATATGAATAAAAACCGTGAACTTTCCATTTGTCATATATCCCAAGATCAGAAAAAGTCGTTTCAATATTTTGTAGGGTTCGTGTTGCATAAGACATACCCTGTTTTCTTTTATATGCATCGTCATAGCTGACCCCAACGACATTTTGATTGATAAATGAAGCAGGGTTGAACCATGAAGAATGATTCCCGATAATACTTTCAAAAAAACTCATATTTTCTAGGCTTTTTATAAAATGATCCGCAAATTCTTTTGTTATCTTCGCATTTGAAATGAAATCGATAAGGGTTTTCTGTTCTGTTGTCAGTTCCAACAGTCGTTTTGCATCCCATTCCTTTCCATCTTTAATATTTTTTCTTATATCTCTCAATTCACTATTTATCTGCCTCAATCTCGAATAATCACCATGTTCTTTCATGTATTGAATTTTCAAAGATTGCAATTGATATGCACTTGGCTGATAGGCCCCCCCACTTGACAAAACGGGAATGAAGAAATTATCCTGGTAACCATTGTTTGATTGCTCGATCATAAGCAACAAGGCCCTTACCCCAACATTAGTTTTTTCTGCCTTTTTTAGATCTGAATATTCAATTTCAGTATCTGTTTTTTTTGCGTATTCATCTGCAAATTTATTTAATTCTTTATACTCCTCCTCCGAGAAATTGAAAGAAGGGACAATTTTCAGAAATATTGTTTCTAGCTTTGTTTTTTCTATGGAATAGTCGAGAGAATCAATATAGGTCTTCAATATCTCAACTTCTGACTGAGACATATAAAAACTCAGTCCAGATCCTGAACTGCATGACGTTTTTCCGCATCCGCTTGTTCCATATTCAACTATTCTCCCGATAATTGATGAGGCAGGGTCTTTAGGGATTGTAAGATCAGCAATAGAATGATCATTTTTTAGAGGATAAGTTATAACATATCCGGAGCTCCATCCAATAGCATCCGTGATCTGCTTCAACTTCCCTGCCGTAAGGGTTTTAGGAATGTTTTGTCCTTTTGCAGTTCTTTGTATAACATTTTTGTTTTCCAGATTTAGCACAAATCCAGCTATAGGAGCTTCGTTTCGAGACTGATAAGGCGTCATTTTAATAGCATTGATATTATTGCCTGAGGTCGTTTTTGTTCCGGATGAATACTTCTCATCATTACTCTTTTTCTG
>CAZWKB010000014.1:29837-35345 GCA_964633925.1 uncultured bacterium | reverse complement strand
TATATTTCCTTAACACTTGTCCCAAGAGAGTGTTTTTTTAGATCTTTTGCCAAAGCATCATTTGAAGCCGGGGAGCCTGCTCTATTCTGATAATTGAATAATGCTTTACAGGTTAGTATGTCTAATGGACCACCCGGATGGTTTTGCTGTAAATATGTCGGTTGAGATCTAAATTCTTCAGAAGGATACAAAACGACCGAAAGCCATGTCCTAACATTATCTACAGTTTTCCGATCTATCTTATTTGAGGAAACACCGTTGACGATTACTTCGCTTTCATTAATATCATTGTTGGCTATAAATTCTACCTTAGAGTTTTGTTTTGCAATAACATCTAAATAGCTGTCAATGAGCTTACTGATAACTTGCTTATTTGTTCCCTCTTCCTTTTTTAATTCGTCAAGAATAGATACAACTTCATTATATTTCTTTTCATTACTTGCTATTGTCTTAAGATTATCCAGATACCATATTCTTCCATGTTTTTCGCTTCTTTTGATCACAAATTCTCGAGCTTCTTTATAATCATTTGAGATCGCTGCTTCTTCAAGAATTATCATAAGTTCTATGGTGTCTAGTTCTTTTTGCTCTGATGCGTGCTGCTTTGTTAATGTTGAGGGCACAGTACTTCTGTATGTCACAAAATAATCTTTTGCTTGATCATACTTTCCATTTCTTTTCGCGATCATAGATTTTACAAAAGAGAGGTAATCGATATTGTATTTTTTTGTATACGTTTTTGCAAAAGACCTTGCAGATCCTTCCCCATTTTCTTTCTGCAGGACGTCAACAAGCTTTGCTTTTATGATCGCAACAGATCTTAAACTAACAAAGTCTCGCAATTTATTATTTACAACACCCAATTGTTCCAGCGTCTTTAATGCTTCATCATATTTCTTTTCAACAAACTGAATTAATTGAAGCTGATTGAAATATTCTGATTCTCCCATTTTCTTGCGATGAGAATCAATAAATTTCCTTAATTTGGCACATTCTTGTTTTTTGCTTTTTTCATTAGGAGCAAGATTTATTGCATCACAATATATTTTTAAATCGAGTTTTAACAGAGCATATTCCTTGTACTTAGATATATTAAGACCGATCTCATTTAGTTCCGATTCGTTATCGGTTAGATATTGAAGAGCTTCCGTTCTTTTGCCAGCGTTAACTAAACCATTAAATATTTCACTGTGATGATACTGTTTTATACAATTGCCAAGGTCTAATATATATGAGTTGGATTTTCTCCGAAACGTATGAAGAATACCTTTTTCTGGACATAACAAATCAAATTCCTTATCTTTTTGTATTCCGATTGAACTATATATCAGTTCAAGCAGCTCTTCTGGCGCTCCAGGCAAGCTAGATCTTATTTGAGCATCTTTCTTAAAGACAAGATTTTCCGCATCTATATTTTCAAATATTTTCTTGAAGCCTAATCCTGTCTTAGCAAGCTCCTTATCATATTCTGCATATTTCGCAAGATCATCTCTTTTAATCGTGGTTCCATTCAATAAGGCAACGGCTTTGTCATATTTATTTTTCACAGTTCCGTAAACAAGCTCTTTGCTAGCAAGAAGAATAACGTTTAGTATAGTAAGGTATAAATCTAAAGACTTACGAACAGAAAGTGGTGAATAACCTCCAAACGACAGAACATCACCAGGAATATCTAATAGTTTTTGCACAGCTACTTTTGCTTCGGTGTAACTAAAGTTGGCATTTTCATTAGTTTTTAACAGTTTAGAACTGTACTTTAAAACATAATCTCCAATATCCAAACATATTCCATCTTCAATAACCGCTCTTGGTTGACCATTCTTGCCATAAATGAATGAAGAAGATTCAATTAGAGTGTTTTTAATGACAGTAAAATTCTTTTCATCAATAGGGTCGTTATTTGCTTTTGAACTGTTGATTATATTCTCAACATTCTCAATCTTATAATCATTTGACCTTGCCTTGAACGCATTAATAACATTGTTAAAGTTATCCACAGATCCGGACATCAGTTTTTTTAGTTCCCCAATAGTGATGACTTTATCATTATTGAAATCTGCGTATTTCAGAATAGGATTTGAACTAAAATCCGACATCTTATGCATCCTCCTTTAACGAGCAACTCTAACGAATTATATATATATCGCATCGATACTCAAGGAACTTGCATGTAATTATTCGCCGGCCCCTTGGTCCCCCAACAACGAATTTAAATCTTTTAAAGCCGCAGCGGCTGCCTCCATCTTGGACAGAATATCTGGACACCTCTGGGGATTCTCATCAGGATCAAACTTAATTGATAATAGCAATACCTGCATTACCTTATCAATAGAACCTTCTTCACTCTCAAACATATCTAGGAAACCAGGATCAATCTTCATCGAAGTCGTTTTGTTATACTCATCAATAACAGCAACATAAAAAGCACTTAATGTTTCCTGAACTTTTTTATTGTTAGATACCACTGAGTTAGAAACAATAACGCTCATGCCATTAGCAATACATGTAGCCTTCACTTTCTCTTTCAAAAGATTAGTATATTTATCTTTTTGCGCCTTAAGCAAGATATACTTATCAGCCACCCCCTGAGACTTCTTATATTCAGACAACAAGTACGCTTTCTTGATCAAAGTCAATTCTTCAACAGAAACGAGATCAGGCACCTTTATTTTGTGCTCTGCGTGTAATATCTTGATAAGGTCATTAGAGCCTGTCATCCATTCCTTTTTTGCAAGATTGATCTTATCTGCCAAATCTTTACCCACTAATTCCAGATTTTCTTTGTATTCTATCCTTTCAGGCCATTCCTTTTCAGCAATGCTGACACAACTCAAATATTGTAGACTTTTCTCTCCTGCTTCTATATATTCTTTTGTACCTTTTACAGGATTAATTATTGCATCCATGTCCTTTTTCGTTTTAATATCTTCCAAAGTAATTGGAGTGTTTTCCTTGTTGTATTTATCAATACCTGATTTCACTAACCTGTTTTCGGCTTCAATCATTTCCTCATATGCTTTTGTAACTTTTGCATATGTTTCTGAACCATACTTACCCTCCAGCTTTGCTTTTTCATATTCTTTACTAATTCTTTCAGTTTCTGTCTGAAGGTTGTCATATGCCTCTTTTATCTGAGAATTTTTCAGAAGATCTCCTATAACATTATCCGTCAGATCCTTTATGGTGATAGGATTAAGAGCATATTGTTTGTTATACTCAGCTAACATCATCGTTTTTAAACCATTATATTTTTGTTCAATCTCATCTTTCAGTTTGTCCATTTTATCTGCTGCTTCAGCTCCATATAAATGACAGTTAGAAACTGATTCGTATGCCTTATTAATCATTTTAAAATTTTCCAAGGCTGCTTTTACGTCCTCATTATCAGACACACTCGAAATTGCCTGTAAATATATTGCAGCATCTTTTGGATCTGTTGAAGTTATTGGAGGCAAACTCATCCCCGTGGTTGCTTTATAGGCATCCGCGGCTTTTAACATCAAAGCCTTCAAAGACTTAATATAGTTCGCCTTTTCTGTTTTTACCTCTCTTATCGAACAAGAAGCCCCACCCTTAATTGAATTTCCTCCGTCTATCATAATAAATACCTCCATTTTTTGTATTTTGTATTCTATATCTCAATCGAATTATCTGCGTTGAATCTTGCATTACCCCACTAAGCATATATATCGTCTATATCCGTAAGAAATAACAAAGAACATGAAATAACAGAGAGGGTTAGTGAGCGAGAAATACTATGCGGTTTCTTTCCAAAGAGTCCTTTCAAGAGAATAGAGCCTTTCATTACTTGCTATGTCATAGATCTTTTTTGGCCTGAGTTCCTGCTTGCACATTTTATCAAGCAAATTATCCTCAAGATTCTCAAGTGATTCAGAAAATGTATTAAGAACCCTGACGGCATCTTCAGGGGTTAGAGTTCCTTTTTCATCATCCTCGACACCTGCTTTATTTGCAGAATTCTCAAACAGCTTAAGAACTGATTCCCAATTCATTTCCTTGGAATTAATACATGAATTAATATTGACTATTGTGTCCCAGAGATCCTTTAGATGTGTTTCGTTATTGTTTGACATTTGCTCTTTTTTTACCCACCCATAATTATATATCGATATTTTTCAACTTGTTCTTGCAAAGTATTTTCTGTGTTTTAATTATGCAGATAAAAAAGTGTTAACTGACTCCGCGGCCTGCCTACCTTCATAGATTGCCCAGACAACCAATGATTGCCCGCGATGACAGTCACCTGCGGCAAATATGCCTTTTTGTGAGGTCATATAATTTGTATCTGTTTGAATATTCCCTCGATTATCCAATTTAAGTTTTAAATCCTTTACAATCCCATCATGATCAGGATGCAAAAAGCCCATAGCTAAAATAACCATATCGGCATCAATTGTGTATTCAGTTCCAGAAATTTCTTTCATCACCTTGCATTTTTTTGCTTCATCATAGATAAATTCTACTTTGACACAGTGAAGCATCTTTACATTGCCTTTTTCGTCACCTGTCATTTTTTTTGTTAATACTGCAAAATGCCTGTCGGCCCCTTCTTCATGACTTGTCGTCGTTTTGAATAGCATCGGATATTTTGGCCAAGGCATATCTGGAGTTCTGCATACTGGAGGTTGTGGCATGACTTCTATTTGCAAAACTGAAGCAGCTCCCTGCCTGTTTGCTGTTCCAACACAATCAGAACCTGTATCTCCACCTCCTATAACAACAACCTTTTTTCCTTTCGCATCGATATGAACTTCTTTAAAGGATTCCTTGCTAACCTTCCTGTTTGATTGCATCAAATAATCCATTGCAAAATATACACCTTTTAGATCTCGTCCTTCTATCTGCAGATCACGTGGTTTGCGGGATCCGATGGTCAACACGGTGGCATCATACTTGTTTTTGACAGATAGAGCAGAGACAATTGCAGTCCCAGCGCGAAAGACAATCCCCTCTTGTTTCAATATGTCCAATCTTCTGTCAATGATATGTTTTTCCAATTTAAAATCCGGTATCCCATATCTCAAAATACCCCCTATTTTATTGTCCTTTTCAAACAGCGTTACTTTATGACCCATTTTATTTAACTGATCTGCAACAGCAATTCCGCAAGGACCAGAACCTATTACAGCAACTTTTTTCCCTGTCCTTTTCTTTGGCGGATTAGGTTTTAGAATCCCACTTTTAAAAGCATTCTCAATAATAGAAAGTTCATTATCTCTAATCGTCACCGCATCGTCATTGATCCCCAGAACACAACCATATTCACACGGAGCAGGACATATTCTCCCTGTTATTTCAGGAAGATTGTCTGTTGATGCCCGACGACTACCTTGTCATTACGGAAGACAGCTTTGATATTACCCGGGCTTTTTATGTGAGGCATCCGGAAAAATTAAAGCAACGAGCTTTCTTGCCATCCATGCCCAACGATAAAGGAACGATCCTGCTGCTAGATAATGCAAATAATATCATGGATGAGCTATCCTA
>CAZWKB010000014.1:21226-29827 GCA_964633925.1 uncultured bacterium | reverse complement strand
TAAAGAAACTTCTTTATAGTCATTTACTCTCAGCCCTTTTGGCCTATGCTCTGCTTCTTTTCTTTTGTGTTTAATAAAACCCTGCGGATCTCCCATTGTTTTTATCCTTCTATATATTCATCAACAATAACTTGTTTCTTATTCTTTTCCATCAATATCTTCTTATATTCCGTCGGAATCACTCTGAAAAAGTTTTTTATCTCATTATCAAAATCATCGAGTATCTTTTTTGCAACAGGACTCCCAGTATATTTCAAGTGATTCTCCATAAGATACTTCATCCTGGATTCATCCCTCAAACTTGGCTGTTCAAGCTCCACCATATCAGGATTGCAATAAGTCTTTAGTATTTTATCAGGGTCATAAACATAAGCTATTCCACCTGACATACCGGCAGCAAAGTTGCGTCCTGTCGGGCCAAGTATTAAGACTCTACCACCTGTCATATATTCGCAGCCATGATCTCCTACTCCTTCGACAACCGTATACAAACCTGAATTTCTTATGCAAAAGCGCTCCCCTGCTATCCCTCTGATATATGCCTCCCCTGAAGTTGCCCCATAAAAAGATGTATTCCCAACTATAATGTTCTCTTCAGAATTAAATTCTGATCTCTTGTCGGGATATATAATAATCTTTCCACCTGACAAACCCTTGCCTACGTAATCATTTGCTTCGCCTTCAAGTTCAAAAGTTATCCCTTTAGCCAGAAATGCTCCAAAACTCTGTCCGGCAGTTCCTTTGAATTTTACATGAATAGTATTTTCAGGAAGGGCTTCTTCTCCCCACTTTGATGACACAACGCCACTCAACATTGTTCCGACAGCTCGATCCACATTATTTATGGCCATATCAAACTTAACCGGCTCTTTTGATTGGATCGATTTTTGTGACATTTTGATAAGTTCTCTATCCATTACTTTTTCTATGCCGTGATCCTGTTTGAGTGAACATTTAATACCAACTCCAGATTTTACTTCCGGTTTATAAAGTATCTTTGAAACATCCAGTCCTTTTGTTTTCCAATTCAGTAATTCCTTGTTCTGTTCAAGAAGATCTACTCTCCCAACAAGATCATCGAGCTTACTTATTCCAAGAGAAGCCATTATCTCTCTTGCTTCCTCTGCAACAAAAGTCAGATAGTGTTGAATATTTTCAGGTTTACCATTAAAACGTTTTCGGCATTCTTCATCCTGAGTCGCAACTCCCAGGGAGCAATTATTAATGTGACAATGCCGAAGCATCACACATCCAAGGGTAATAAGAATGGCTGTTGCAAATCCAAATTCTTCCGCCCCAAGCATAGAGGCAATAACAACATCCCTTCCTGTACGCATTTGTCCATCAGCCTGCAATCTGACCCGGCTTCTAAGATCATTCATCACTAATGTCTGATGAGTTTCTGCAAGCCCAAGCTCCCATGGAACTCCTGCATGTTTTATAGAACTAAGAGGAGACGCCCCTGTTCCTCCATCTCCACCTGCAATCAAGATCATATCTGCATGTGCTTTTGCCACCCCTGCAGCAACAGTTCCTACCCCTATCTCGGAAACAAGTTTTACACTAATCCTAGCTTGTGGATTAGCATTTTTTAGATCGAATATTAATTGAGCCAAGTCTTCGATAGAATAAATATCATGATGAGGCGGGGGTGATATGAGAGTCACTCCAGGTGTTGAAAACCTTACTTTTGCGATTACATCATTTACTTTATGCCCAGGCAATTGCCCGCCCTCTCCTGGTTTTGCTCCCTGAGATATTTTTATCTGCAATTCATCTGCGTTCGCAAGATAATTGCTTGTTACCCCAAAACGTCCCGAAGCCACCTGCTTGATCGCACTTCGCTTACTGTCTCCGCTTGCCATTTTATAAAATCTGTCAACTTCTTCTCCGCCTTCACCGCTATTAGATTTACCTCCAAGTCGATTCATGGCAATTGCTATCGTTTCATGTGTTTCTTTACTGATGGATCCAAAGCTCATAGCTCCAGTCACAAATCTTTTTACAATCTCACTGGCAGGTTCAACTTCATCAATAGATATTGATTTTCTTCCCTTAAATTTAAGAGATCCTCGAATTGTCGTGAGATTTTTATCCTGATCATTTATCAGTCTTGAAAATTCCTGATATTTTTGTTTGTCATTATCTCTTGATGCCAATTGAAGCGCAGGAATGCTTTCAGGATTCCAGAGATGAAATTCTCCATCTCTTCTCCATTGATATACCCCACCGTTTTCATGAGTTGCTTGAAGTGATTTTTCGTTAAAACCATTAATGTGTCTTGATATTGTTTCTTTTTCTATAACTGACAGATCTATCCCACCGATTCTTGAAACTGTTCCTGGAAAGTATTTTTCTATGACATCAGGACCTATCCCAAGAACCTCAAATATTTGAGCTCCTCTATAGCTCTGCAAAGTTGAAATCCCCATTTTTGAAAGAATTTTCAGTAGTCCTTTTTCCACGGCTTTAATATAATTTTTTATTGATTCCGCTGGATCTGTGATAATTTCTTTTTCTTTTGCCAAATCAGCTATTGATGCATAAGAAAGATAAGGATTAACAGCTCCTATGCCATATCCAAATAGCAGAGCAAAATGCATAACTTCTCGTGGCTCTGCACTCTCAAGGATCAGACCTGCTTGCGTTCTTTTTTTCTTTTTTACAAGGTTATGATGCACAGAAGAGACTGCCAACAAGGCAGGTATTGCCACGTGTTTTTTATCTATGCCTCTGTCGCTTAGGATCACAAAAGAATGCCCCTCATCTATAGCCTTTTCTGTTGCTTTATTAAGCTTATCCAAAGCTGCCTTTAAGGCCCCTTTTACAAAAGGATCAAAAAGCAATGACACTGTTTTTGAGCTAAATCCGCTAGCATCAATATTCCTAATTTTCTCAAGTTCTTCATTCGTAAGGATAGGATGTTCTACTCTTAATCTGTTGCAATGATCTGGAGTTTCTGCCAGCAGATTCTTTCCAGGTCCAATATATGAGCCGAGAGACATAACAAGCTTTTCCCTTATCGGATCTATTGGAGGATTTGTTACCTGAGCAAACAACTGTTTAAAATAATTGTACAAAAGGTGCGGTTTGTTTGAAAACATAGCTAGAGGAGAATCATTTCCCATTGAACCTATCGGCTCTTCTCCTTTTTCAGCCATTGGGGAAAGTATGAGCTTAAGATCTTCTTTTGTATAGCCAACAGATTTTTGTACGGATGCCAAATCTTTAATCTCGATTTCTTTGAAGTTTGCCAAAGGAAGATCATCAAGTCTAACAACATTCTTCTTCAGCCATTTTCCATAAGGCTGTCTGGCAGCCATGTCATCCTTGATCTGCTCATCATCAATAATCCTGCCCTCTTTTGTGTCGATTAAGAATATTTTCCCCGGAAGTAATCTTCCCTTTTTTACTACATTTTCAGGTTCAATATCCAACACCCCTGACTCAGAGGCAAGACAGACCATTCCATCCTTTGTGATTACATATCTTGCGGGTCTAAGACCATTTCGGTCAAGTGAACCTCCGATATATCTGCCATCGGTAAACGCAAGAGCCGCAGGCCCGTCCCAAGGTTCAAGAATTGCTGAATGATATTCATAAAAATCTCTCTGTTCTTTTTTAATAAATTTGTTGCCCTGCCATGCAATCGGAACAAGCATCATCACCGCATGAGGCAGAGATCTTCCTGAAAGGAGTAAAAGCTCGAGGGCATTATCAAGTGCAGCAGAATCAGATCCTCCTTCAAGGATCAAAGGCAATGCTTTGCTAATATCTTTCCCAAAAAGCTCACTACTCAAAAGTCTTTCTCTAGCCTTCATCCAGTTGAGATTTCCCCTAAGAGTATTGATCTCCCCATTATGTGCCAAATATCTGAATGGCTGAGCAAGATCCCATGTTGGAAATGTGTTTGTACTATATCTGGAATGTACTAATGCTAAGGCGCTTTTAAGCCTTGGATCTGAAAGATCAGGAAAGAATTTCTTGACCTGAGAAGGCATCAAAAGACCTTTATAGGCAATTGTTCTTGATGAAAGAGACGCAACACAAAAGAAATCTTTTTGACTAATTGAACTGTTAATTACTTCATTTTCTATCCTTCTCCTGATAATATACAGTTTTCTTTCAAAAACCCGCTCAGCAGATAGGCTGCTTCCTTTGCCGATAAATATTTGTCGAATTATTGGTTCTGTTTTTTTTGCCTCTGGACCAATATCGCTATTGTCAACAGGAACATCCCTCCATCCAATAAAAACCTGACCTTCATCAACAATAATGTCTTCAAACTTCTTTTCTACTAATAATCTTTGCTTTTTTTCTGTAGGTAAAAAAATCATTCCTACTGCATAATCTCCGCGTGAAGGCAGCTCAATATCGAAAAACTCATGAGGGATTTGGATCAGAATGCCAGCACCATCTCCAGTTTTTGGATCAGCCCCGGTAGCTCCTCTGTGGCTAAGCCGTTCCAGAACTTCTATACCTTTATCAACAATTTCGTGTTCGGCTCCGCGCTTAATATTGCAGACAAACCCGACTCCGCATGAATCATGCTCAAATCGGCTGTCATACAATCCTTTGTTTTCAATAGATCTGTATCCCATCGTACTTACTTTGTACCCCTTTTTAAAAAAAAGAATAATTGATAGATATCTAAATATATTGTAACATTGAATAAATTAAATGTGCAAAGAGTATACACCCAAAATTCTTGACCTCATATATGGGAAAGCTTTCTCTTTCACCGGCGAATGCAGACAATGCGGTTCATGCTGCAAAGAAACAAGCCTATATTTTGGAGGTCGAGCAATAAGATCTGTTGATGAATTTAACGAAATATGCGAAGAAGATCCATCTTTCAAAGCATGGATACCATATAAAAAAGACAGAACGGGAAATATAGTGTTTTGCTGCGACAATATATTGAAAAATAACAAATGTGGAATGTATCTAGAAAGACCCGTTGTCTGTAAAGAATATCCCATTAAAGATGTAATATTAAAGCCTTTTTGCGGTTACAAACAAAGGATCAATGATTACGCATATGAAATTAAGGACATCAAACTCATAGAAAAAATAGCAACTATTGCCATTTACAACAACAATTACGGTCAAGCATTCAAACTGCTAAGATCTGCAAAGCCAAGCATTAGAACAATACTCTTGATGTTTGTATGTATAGACGGAAAGATAAAATTCTCTATAGAGTCCGTTATCGACAAAATCTGGACGGCATCGGTCAAGCCATTTTCAAAATAACATGCGAGATTTCCCCCTGATATTTTCGATATAGGTAATGTAGGGGGGTAAATATGGAAGCAATCAAAGTAAATGGACAATTAGTAATCGATAATATCAAGAAAAACTCCATATCCTTAAAGGAATTGTGGAATGAACTGCAAAGCGTTGTCAATAATTACAAGGACGCAAAAAAAGATTTTTATGCAATTGCAAAAGCGAATAGTTATAGTATAGATTTTAATTCGAATTCTCAAATGCCTATTGCCTTAGCCCAAAAAGTAGTCAGTGAATTTGAAGCATATTCCCAAGCTGAAGCAACAACTTCACAAACACCCACTCAGGATGTACCAAAAACCATAAAAATTAGCGGGAAAGAATATGAAATAAAAACTGAGAACGGGAAAAATTACATCTCAACTGATGACCAAACAGACTATGAATTAATATTTAACAGCAAGGACAAAAAATACTACATAAAAAGCGAAATAGTTTCTTCAACCCATGTATGGGAAACAGCTCATCAAAAATTTGGAAAAAACATGAAAGATTGCAAGATAATGGGAAAACCTTCGTCTGATAATAAAGATGGCTACATTAGAGATATCTATGGGCAGAATTTTCACAACAACGAAACAAACAAGAACAGACCTCTTTACTACAAAAACGAATTCGTATTAATTCCAATAGACGATGCAGTTGCTGTAACATCAAATGATATCAAAATTCTCAATAGTGCAAGAGGTATTATCCCTCACACAACGTCATCAAGTAAGATTGATATCGTTCAAAAAAACACAATTAAACCAATTGACTATTATGCTCCATCAATTATTCCTGACCAGGAAGATTCTCATTCTCATGACGGACCAATAATCGGATCTCCAAAAGGAAAAATTTCCATAACAGGAACGGGTCTTAGCAGGCTTATATCAAAAAATGACGAAAAAAGATTTAGCAACTGGTCAATGTTCGATATGTACTTAAATTTCCCAATTAATATCCCCTCGGCAAGATGGATTAATACCTTATCAGCATCATATTGTGTTCATGTCCCTAAAGACAATCCACTAGCTCAAAATTATTTAGCAATGGAACTTGGACATACTGAAAACGATACTGGATTTGGCGGATGGAATCTTGCAAGCGGCTTTGGGTATGATGTATCTAACACTACCCTAAATCTCTTTATCAGCTCTGATTATTTCATCAACCTCGACAACATTTCATTCATGTTAAACAATCAGAGAGAAAAATCATTTCTACAACACATTTTTTTGTCAATTGGAATAAAAAACATCTTTAACATACAGAATAATTTTAATCCGACGATCACCTTGCAGGCGGGAATAGGAATATCCCCAGCAATTTTCAGCTCTTATTAAAATCAAGTCGGATATTTGAGATTTAAACATCCCAAACAAAAAGGATTCTTTTCTACATCAATTGCCTTTAGCATTCCGTCCAGGCTGATATATCCAAGAGTATCTACTCCTAAAAATTGTCTTATCTTTTCAATCTGCATATTTGCTGCTATGAGCTGTTTTTTTGCTGCAGTATCAATACCATAATTGCAGGTCCCGATTATTGGAGGACTGGCAACTCTCATATGAATCTTGTTAGCCCCGGATTCTTTCAGCAACTTTACTATCTGTCTTGAAGTAGTGCCTCGAACAATGGAATCATCTACAAGAACGATATCTTTTCCTTCTATCACCTGCTTTATAGGATTTAGTTTGAGCCTGACCCCAAGTTCTCTGATATCTTGTGTGGGTTGAATAAACGTTCTTCCTACATATCTGTTCTTGATAAGAACATCGGAATAAGGTATTTTTGATTTTGAAGCAAATCCAATTGCCGCGGGGGTGCCGGAATCAGGGACAGGAATGACATAATCAGCAAATACAGGATGTTCTTTTGCCAGCTGCCTGCCCATATCAACTCTGGCATGATAGAGATTTCTGCCATTCATAACACTATCAGGTCTAGCAAAATAGATATATTCAAAAGCGCATAATGAACCGGTTTTCCCTTTTGAATAAAAGTCCGACTTCACTCCCTTTTTATCAATAATAACAATTTCCCCAGGTTTGATCTCTCTTACCAATTTAGCTCCGAGAATATCAAGAGCACATGTTTCAGAAGAAAAAACATATGAATTGTCAAATGCCCCAGACACATAGGTCTTATTCCGTTAAGATCTCTGATTGCAATCAACTTGTCGGGAGTCATAATGCAAATAGAGAATGCACCTTGAACTTTTCTTAATGTAGATTTTATTGCTTCAATAAGATTTTTCTGTTTAGAGAATCCGATCATTGCAGCAATTATTTCAGAATCACTGTTCCCTTTAAATGCATAACCTTTTTTCTTAAGTATCTTTTTTAGCTCAGTAGTGTTAGTAATGTTCCCATTGTGTGCAAGAGCAATAGAACCGTACGGAGTATTTTCGATTATGGGTTGCGCATTACATATAACACTTGAACCGGTAGTAGAATATCTTGTATGTCCTAGCCCAATATTCCCTTTCAAAGTCTTAAAAGTCTCCTCTTTTGAAAAAACAACAGGAACAAGCCCCATTCCAATATACGATTTAAAAGAGTGCCCATCTGCAGTTACAATTCCTGCACTTTCCTGTCCTCTGTGCTGAAGTGCATACAGCCCATAGTAAACATGTTTTGCAACATCCCTTTTGCTGGAACAATATATCCCAAAAACCCCGCATTCTTCGTGCATTTTATCGTCGTTGTACATTCGTTTCTCCTAACAATATTGCAAATCGCATAAATTATAAGGGCGGGCACAAAGGCCCGCCCCTACATGATCAATAAATTATGTTCACATCCCTATTATTGCAAACCTTTAATATAGTTGTCAATTGAGGCTGCCGCCCGCTTTCCTGCCCCCATAGCAAGAATCACCGTTGCAGCTCCAAGAACTATGTCACCACCGGCATAAACTCCCCTAATGGACGTTTCCCCAGTTTGTTCATCGGCAATTATCCCACCCCATTTTTCTTTTTTCAATTGTGGAGTGGTATTCGTCAATAATGGATTAGGACTTTGCCCTATAGCAACAATAATAGTATCAACATCCATAATGAATTCTGAACCTTTTAATGGAATGAACTTCCTTCTTCCAGATTCATCAGGTTCGCCCAATTCCATTCTTATACATTCCATTCCCTTAACGGACCCCTTATCGTCACCCAAGACTTTTAATGGTGCAGTTAATATTTCGAACTTTATTCCTTCTTCATGTGCATGGTCAACTTCTTCTATCCTTGCAGGCATTTCCTGCTGTGATCTTCTATATACTATGCTTACCGATTCTGCCCCCAGACGAAGAGAAACCCTTGCAGCATCC
>CAZWKB010000014.1:17646-21216 GCA_964633925.1 uncultured bacterium | reverse complement strand
ATCAAAAGCCACATTCCCTGCACCAAAAATTGCAACCTTCTTTCCCATTGCCACTGGTGTGTCGTACTCAGGAAATCGATAACCTTTCATCAAATTAATTCTTGTCAAAAATTCATTTGCGCTATAAACACCATTTAAGCTTTCTCCAGGAATATCCATAAATTTTGGAAGTCCTGCTCCAGCTCCAATAAACATTGCTTTATAACCTTGCGCAAAAAGTTCATCAATTGTAAAAACACTTCCTATTACCATATTTAATTGCAAATCCACTCCGAGAGACTTAATGTTTTGTATCTCACCCTGAACTATCTCTTTAGGCAGCCTAAATTGAGGGATCCCATACATTAAGACTCCACCTGCAGTATGTAAAGATTCAAACATTGTTACTGAATATCCCATATTTGCCAGATCCGCAGCACAAGTTAACCCTGCAGGGCCAGCACCGATGATGGCGACAGGGGTTGCATTGTTTTGTTGTGGAGACGCATTGCAATGCGTCTTTACAATGGGGGCCCCATTATCCGCGGCATATCGTTCTAAATAACCGATTGCGATGGGTTCCCCTTTTTTTCCAAGGATACACATTTTTTCGCATTGATCCTCCTGAGGACAAACTCTGCCACAGACAGCAGGTAAATTATTCTTCTCTTTTAGTTTTATAAGTGCAGAATCTGCATCCCCTTCTGCGATTTTTTTGATGAAAGCAGGGATATCTATATTTACAGGACAGCCGGTAACACACAAAGGCTTCTTACATTGTATACATCTCTTTGCTTCTCTCTCTGCCTGTTCTTTGGTATAACCCAAAGAAACCTCTGAGAAGTTTTTTGATCTTATTACTGGGTCCTGTAATGCTGGTTTGTCACGCATTTTTGCACCTGCAGTTTGGGTTTTCGTCTGAACAATCCATTGCTATCTTTTCTTCATCCTTGAAATATTTTTGGCGGGACATCAATTCGGCAAAATCGACATCGTGACCGTCGAACTCTGGACCGTCAACACAGGCAAACTTTACTTTCCCGGCAATAGTAACCCTACAGACTCCGCACATTCCAGTTGCATCAAGCATTATTGGATTTAGACTGACCAGCGTTTTTATTTTATATGGTTTTGTCAGATCAGATACAACTTTCATCATTATCGTGGGCCCCACAGCAGAAACGAGGTTCACCGTTTCACGATCAATAACTTCCTGCAAGGCATTTGTGACAAAGCCCTTTTTTCCATATGAACCATCATCTGTAACTATGATCGTCTCATCGCTTATGGTCCTGATCTTTTCTTCAAAAAGAATCAATTCTTTATTTCTTGCACCTAGTATTGAAATTATTTTGTTGCCGGATTTTTTATATGCTTTTGCCACTGGAAATATCTCGGGAATCCCAACGCCTCCTCCGATACAAACTACGGTTCCAACCTTTTCTATATGAGCTGCCATTCCCAAAGGTCCTGCAAGATCAAGTATATTGTCCCCTTCATTTAGGCGCCCAAGCATGATTGTCGACGCCCCTATCTCTTGAAATACTATAGTGATTGTCCCTTTTGCGATATCACAATCTCCAATAGTAAGAGGAATTCTCTCTCCCTGCTCATCAATTCTTACCACAATAAATTGTCCGGCTTTTGCTTTTTTTGCTATATGAGGAGCGTCAACTTCAATAAGATGTATCTTTGGGGCGATAATTCGTTTTTGCAATATTTTTGCCACGGAAATATTATAACATTCTAAGAGTTTTTTAACAATTTTTTAACGGTTATTCTGCTACAATAGAAATACGAAAAAGTAGAGACGTATTGCTATACGTCTCTACTTGAAATTTTAAACAAAATCATTAAAATATTGTGTAAGGAGGGATCAATAAATGAACGAAGAAATAAAGATAGTTGATGAAAAAGTAAAAAACAAAAGTGCCTTTGTTGAAAAAGTAAGCAAGGCAATATCTTCCGAGATTATAGGGCAAAAAGGGATAATAGATAAATTCATCATCGCATTAATATGTAACGGACATGTGCTTATTGAAGGAGTTCCTGGACTTGCAAAAACACTGATGATAAAAACTCTTGCGGCTTCTATCGATGCAAAGTTTTCAAGAATACAGTTCACTCCTGATCTTTTGCCATCGGACCTAATAGGGACAATGATACTTAATCCAAAAACTGGTGATTTCTCCCAAAAGAAAGGCCCAATATTTGCAAATATCGTATTAGCGGACGAAATAAACAGAGCCCCCTCAAAAGTTCAAAGTGCATTACTTGAATCAATGCAAGAGCACCAAGTAACTATTGGTGATAATACATATAAATTGCCAGAACCATTTATGGTATTGGCAACACAAAACCCTATAGAACAAGAAGGGACATATCCCCTACCAGAAGCAGCAATCGATAGATTTATGTTCAAATTAAAGATCACATATCCAACAAAAGAGGAAGAAAGCAAAATAATAGATCATGCTCTCATAGGCAAAGCACAAACGCCGAGTAAGGTCGTGTCAACGCAAGAAATAATGGAAACAAGGGATCTCTTAAACCAGATATACATAGACGAGAAACTTAAGAGCTATATCGTCGATATCGTTTCTGCCACAAGAAACCCGGGAGATTATAAAATCAACGATATTCAAGGATTGATACAATTTGGAGCTTCTCCGAGAGCATCTATATACTTAGCACAGGCGGCAAAAGGTCATGCATTTGTAAGACGCAGAGGATACGTAACCCCAGATGATGTGAAAAGTATTTGCATGGATGTGTTGAGACACAGAATAATTCTGTCTTATGAAGCGGAGGCGGAAGAAATGTCAACAGAAACCATTATTCAGAAAATTCTTGACACTGTTGATGTTCCGTAAACGATAATGATCGACAAAAGTCTCCTCAAAAGAATTAAAAAAATAGAGATCCAGTCAAAAAAGGCTGTAAACCAGCTCTTTGCCGGAGAATATAAGAGTGTATTCAAAGGACAAGGGCTGGAATTTCATGAAGTAAGAGAATATCAGATAGGTGATGATATCAGGCAGATTGACTGGAACGTAACCGCCCGAACAGGTAAAACATTCATAAAGAAATTCGTTGAAGAAAGACAACAAACTATAATTTTAATGGTGGATGTATCCTCCTCAAATGATTTCGGATCACAGTCAAAAAGCAAAGCAGAGATATCAGCAGAATTAGCGGCACTACTTGCCTTTTCGGCAATAAAAAATAATGATTTAGTAGGGCTGATAATGTTTAGTGGTATCGTAGAGAAATATATCCCACCAAAAAGAGGAAGATCCCATGTTTTGAGAATAATAAGAGAAATTCTTGCATTCGAAAGACTTAACAAAAAAACAGACCTATCAAAGGCAATTCAACAGATAATGAGAGTTAATAGAAAGAAATCAATTGTCTTTCTGATCTCTGATTTTCTGGACAAAGGTTATGAAAAACCATTGGCAGCTCTTTCAAAAAGACATGACACGATACCAGTAATGATAAAAGACCGCCTAGAAAAACGACTTCCCGAAGAGAACATCCTCATTGACATAGAGGATCCTGAAACAGGCAAGATAATGACATATGATTTTT
>CAZWKB010000014.1:10116-17636 GCA_964633925.1 uncultured bacterium | reverse complement strand
ATATGAACTAAAGTCTCTTAGCGAATACAACAAATTGACGGGCTATTTTAAAAAGATCAAAGCCGATTATATAGAATTATCAACAGATGGTAATTATTTGAAGCCGCTTGAATTGTTTTTCAAGAAAAGAAAGAAAAGGATATCACACAACTAATGATGGAAGATATTAGAGACATAAAAGGAGTGATCGGGGTTTGGGATATTTTCTCTATCCTGTTTATTGTTTTTTGTGTACTTTTGCTTGCTATCTCCATATATTTTTTATACAAACTCATCCTCTCCAAAAAACAAAACAAAACAATTGAGGTAATAGAAAAGAAAGACTCCTATGATGTTATTGCACTGAAAGCATTGGACGGAATTGATCCTGTCGCTTTTTTTGACAAGGGACTGATAAAGGAATACTACATATCTATATCTGAAATAATAAGGTTCTTCTTCGGTGAAAACTATCTGATCGACACAATGGACAAAACATCCTATGAGCTGCTAGATGAACTGGAAAGAGTTGAAAGAGATTATGAAAAGATCAAAAGAATTGACAGGATTTTTTCTGATTGGGACATTGTCAAATTTGCAAAACACAGACCAAGTCTAGCCGATATGAAGATTGCAAAAGAAGAAGCAAAAAGAATAATTATTGAATACAGGAAAAACAAATGAGATTTGCAAATATATACGCTGTATTACTGTTGTTGGCAGTTCAACTATTTTACAGAATAAGATCAATGCAAAAACCAGCATCTGTTCCTCATCCAGACATAATTTCTAAACATGCCTTTAGCGGAAAGCAAGCCGGAATTAAAAAGCATTTGCCACTCATATTAAGAATTGCCGCATTGGTTCTGATAGTATCTGCTTTAATGAGACCTCAAAACGCTTATGTTTCTGATAGTCAAAACACGAATGGAGTTGATATCATGGTTGCTATTGATGTCAATAGTTCAATGACGGCTGAAGACTTTTTCCCAAACAGGATAACGGCAGCAAAAAAGGTTTTGGCAGATTTTATTGGTCAAAGAAAAGAAGACAGAATAGGCCTGATTGTTTTTGGCAGTGAAAGCTATGTTCAATGCCCTCTCACAAATGATCATGCTACTTTGCTCTCTTTTTTGGCAGATATAAATATCGGAATTGCAGAAGACGGAACTGCGATAGGAACCTCTCTTTCAAACTGCGTAAAAAGATTGAAAGATTCAAAAGCCAGAAGCAAAATAATCCTTTTACTTACAGACGGAGACAACAATGCAGGAGCCATTGACCCTGAAACGGCCGCTCAACTTGCTGCAACTTACAACATTAAAATATACACCATAGGAATAGGAGATCCTAAAGGATCCCCCATTCCTATGTATGACCAGCTTGGGAGAAAACAATATGCCCGCAATTCAGATGGAAGTGTATTTCTAACAAAAATGAACTATGAAAATCTCAACAAGATTGCAGATGTATCTTCTGGAAAAGCCTTTATGGCTTCAAACAACAACACTCTTAATCTTGTCTTTAAGGAAATAGACCTTCTTGAAAAAACAAAAATGAATGGCAAGAATAATTATATTTATGATGATTTGTACAGGCATACAGCATCTATAGCATTACTATTATTATTACTCGAATTCATTGCTAGCAGATACTGGATCAGGAGGCTCTTATGATATTCTATTATCCTTTGTACTTAAGTCTTCTTGTTATGTTGGCCATAATGCTTTACGCAGAATACAAAATGACCACAAACAAAAAAAAGTTAAGAGAAAGCATTTTCTCCTCTGGCACAGAACCACTAATGTTTAAAAATTTTAATAGAAAAAACATAACGATCAAAAAGGTTCTTTTCTTTTTTGGCCTGTTTTTTTTAATAATTGCACTGGCAACTCCTCAATGGGGAAAGAAAGAACAAGCATTGAATAATGGAGGAATAGATATTGTAATTGCGATTGATGTAAGTAAAAGCATGCTAGCAAAAGACCTTTCACCATCAAGAATTGATAATGCGAAAGAATCATTAAGTCTGCTTATCGACCAGCTTAAAGGGAATAGAATCGGGCTTGTTGCATTTGCAGGTTCTAGCTTTATTGAATGTCCTCTTACTCCTGACATAGGATCTGTAAACTTATTCCTTGACTCCATATCCCCATCGCTCATCCCTGTCCCGGGAACCGATATAGGAGGAGCGATTAGAACTAGCGTTAGAGCATTTGGAAAAACAAAAAACAGCAAAGCACTCGTCATCATTACAGATGGAGAAGATTTATCAAACAATGCAAGAGGAGCTGCTAATGAAGCCGCTCAACAAGGAATAAGAATTTATCCTATCGGGATTGGAACAGAAGCAGGTGAAACAGTTCCGCAAATCGATGAAAACTGGCAGATAACAGGAGTAAAGAAAGACAAAAACGGACAGGTTGTAATATCAAGGCTAGACAAAGCTTTACTAATTGATATTGCAAAAAACACCCAAGGGACAGCTTCATTCGTCGATTCAGGATACTCGACACTTCCACAGCTTATATCAGTCATATCATCACTCCCTAAGGCACAGATCAGACACGTCATTAATACTCAATATGAAGACAGGTTTCCGATATTTCTATTCCTAAGCTTTCTATGTTTGTTGATAGAGATTATTATTCCTGAGAGGAAGAGAAATGATTAAATCCCAATTTCCAAATCCCAAATCCCAACGAGGAGTGCTTCGCACATTTAAAAATGTTGGGATTTGGTCATTGGGATTTGGGATTTTTCTTCTAGGATTTGGGATTTCATCTTCACATGCTCTTCCATTTAGAGATACAGTGAATAAAGGAAACGATTCATATAAAAACAAGGATTTCGAGAAATCCACGGCCTTTTATAATGAGGCATTGAAAAGCAAGAATAATCAAATTGCAAAATTCAATCTTGGGGACAGCCTATACAAACAGGGCAAGTTTGAAGAAAGCAAACAAGTTTTTCAGACTCTGACCAATGAAGTAAAAAGCAAAAAGTTAAAAGCAGCTTCCCTTTACAATCTCGGGAACAGCTATTTCAGGCAACAGGATTATAACAATGCAATTAAGGGTTATGAGAGTGCATTGAGCATTGAAGCAAAGGATGCAGATGCCAGATACAATCTTGAACTAGCAAGAAAAATGCTGAAAGAGAAAAAGAAAGAGAAGAAAAACAATAAAAAAGAAAATGAACAAAAGAATGAAAAAGAGAAGAAAAGCAAACCTCAACAAAACAAATCAGGGATGAGTAAAGAAGACGCTCAGAGAATTTTGCAAAGCATAACTGATGGAGAAAAACACAAAGCAAAACCTGTTAAGGGGGGCGGCAGCAATGATAAGGATTGGTAGATCTCGCCCCTACCCTATGTTCTTCGTTCTATGTTCTACGTTCTACGTTCTATGTTCTACGTTCTTATCCCCTTCTTTTGCCGATGTCACCTTCAAGGCAAGTGTAGACAAAACACAAGTGCCTATTGACGATATTGTTACATGCACAATCACTCTGAGCGGACCGATAAACAATATTCCTTCCCCTACTACACCAGTATTTGACAACCTTTCGCCAATTTCAAATTCACAAGCATCAAGCGTTTCAATAGTAAACGGACAGGTCAATTCCTCTGTTTCATTTGTAATTCAGTTGAAGCCGATAAGAACAGGGAAAGCAAATATAGGAGCTTCAACTGTGACGGTATCTGGAAATACATATACAACGACACCTATTGCCATCAATATTGTTGCACAATCAGGAATGACAAAGACGATGCCTCCCAGATCCGCAACCAGACAAATGACAGGAATTGATGAATGGGATGACTTTTTTAACAATTTTTTTACTAATCCCAGAACAGCTGTCTCCATGAGATCAATGGCACCTGCAAATATTCCACAGGCTGATCCTATACTTGCAACAACTAAAGTCTCAAAATTCAGCCCGTATATAAATGAGCAAACCACTCTCACTTTCACATTTTACCGAAGAATCAATCTAATACAGTCCCCAAGTTACACACCTCCAAATACAGTTGGATTTTGGTCCGTCAATCTTCCAATAAGCTCAAGCACAAGACAGATCAACATAAAAGGCATTAATTATCTCGCACAAGACCTGCATACAGCAATTTTCCCAACCAAAACAGGCAATATAAAAATTGGAAGTGCGTTATTAAGCGCTGTAATAGATCCGTTTTATCCACCTATGACTATAAAAACTGACGAGATAAATCTAAAAGTAAAACCTTTGCCTGAAGACGGAAAACCTGCTACATTTTCTGGAGCGGTCGGAAAATTTAATCTGTCAGTATCTGTTGACAAGCAAACTATAGAAAGAGGGAAACCTCTAAAAATAACTGCAAAGATCGCCGGAGAAGGCAATATCAAAACCGTAACAGAACCGACGCTTCTCATGGGGAACGGACTAAAAAGACTTAGCTCAACATCTAAGCAATCTGTAAACAAAGGTTATTCATCTGTTTCCGGAGAAAAAGTCTTCGATATATTTGTTATGCCAGTAATTGAAGGAAAGACTTCTGTTGAAGCCGTTGTTTTTTCTTATTTTGATCCATCAAAAGAGCGGTATATGGAATTAAAGTCTGACCCGTTTTCCATAGAAGTGCTCCCATCAACAATTCCTCTTCCAAAGGAATATTCCTCAAACTCATCAGGCCAACAAAGCGGATTAATTATCGATATCAACTTTAGAAAAGTTCTAAGATCCCTGTTTTTTGTAATCTTTAACATATATATTCTATATGTTTTGATTTCTGGAGCATTTATTTTCGCCATCATAAAAGGAGTTAACTATTATAACCAGACGGCAAAGAACAAAGCCGATAAATTGGCTAAAAACGCATTAAAGACAGCTAAAAAACATCTTAGGAACAAAAGATATAAAGAGAGCGTTATTACAATATATGATGCAATAGCAAGATATCTTGGGAATAAACTGACATTCTCTTCGGCGGGAATAACTACTGAATTATTAAAGGACATTCTTATTCAAAGAGGAATTCCTCAAGATTTGTGCAAAGAAATCGATGTGTTTATGAACGAATGCGATATGATAAGATTCACTCCGTCAAATCTTGATACTGAAAGAACAACAGGACTTCTTAAAACTGCAAATGAGTTGCTTTTTAGAATAGAATTTTCCTTGCACAACAGCAAATAGTAGTGATAAAATTAGTCTGACAAATTATGCCAATCCATAAGAATCTGACGATTATATCTGCATCATTATTTTTGACACTGTTTTTTTATACGTGGGCTTATGCAATAACATCGTCTGATTATATTTATGACGGAAACGACATTATTCGTTTATCATATTCGAAAGACATGCTAGATCTGGTTAAACTTAATAAGAACTCAAACATTGTCTTGGCAGTTGAAAGCTTTAATATGGGATCCCTTGAACCTATATCAATAAAGGTTTCAAAAACTGGCCCTTGCATTTTTGTCTGCTGGGTAAACAATAACGGAATTTCCATAGCGCAATCTAACGATGACGGGGTGTCATGGTCAAAGCCAAAAGAAACTTTCTCGTTTTACTTAAAACCAAAAAGCGCGAAGATATGCATATCAGACAACAGTGTTTTTATCCTGTGTGAAAGCAATACAGGAAAATTCTTTTTTATTCAATCTTCAGATAAAGGAAACAGCTTTAGCTTTGAGAGGACAATTGATGTTGCAGGATTGAACGATGCTTCAGCATTATTCTATAACGGCAACACTTATGTTTATGGATACGAAACAAACGGCAAAGATAGCAAGCCATTCTTTCTATCTAAAACAATCAACGACTTTTCCTTCGGACAAAAAGAATATTTTACTTTACCATTCAACGACAGCGGCGTATATATAGCAATCAACATGAATGACTCCAGATTCTTTTTTTGGAGACAAAAAAAAGAGCTGTTTATGACCAGAATCGTCGATAATAAATGGCAGCCCGTGAAAAGCACATTATTCTCTGATATTAAAAAGGAATCAAGTTTTTCCCCAGTGATTATTGATAACAAAGTTGTAGTGTTTTTGGGAGATGACAATTTTGTTAATTTTCAGAACTCTCCGCCAACACAAGCAAAAATACTGGGGCCTGACACTTTGGTCACGAATAGCTCTTCAATTGAAATAGACTTCGAGAAATCTTCTGATCCGGACGGTGACAACATCTCGCACTATGTGCTTATTAATAATAACCCTGCTTTATCGACAAAAAACATCAGTGATGGGACCTATTCTTATTGCGTAGTCGCGGATGATGGAATATCAAAAACAACGTCTCAATACAAATCACTGATTATTGACAGAACACCCCCAGAAATGTCAATTTTGACACCGGAAATGCCATTTGTATCCAAGAAGAAAGACCTAGTCATATCAGGGAGAATTGATCAAAAAACAACCCTTTTTTTAAATGGCAAAAAAGTTTCTATAGCTAATAATAATATATTTACTGCTAGTGTTCTTCTTTCATCTGAAACGAATATTCTTACATTTGAAGCAAAAGATATTGCAGGCAACTCAACATTTAAAACCATGAATATTTTGTATCACATAGAAAAACCAAAACTGATAATGAATAAACCGTCTTATGATACATGGATCAGGCCTGGATCAGATATCGCGATGGATTTTTCCGTAACAGAAAACAAAGACCTTCTTGAAGACGAGTCATCTATAGATATAGAAATTGGAGGAGTTTTGATAAAGGAAAGATTGTATTATGACGATGCGAAAGGAAGTATCAAAGGTTTTATAAAGATCCCTGAGACGCTATCTAGCGGAATCAATCACATCAAGATCCTCTCTTCCGTATACAATATCAATATTGACAAAACATCCCCTTCCATAAAAAACCTGTTTGTTGACAACAAGATCTACTCCAACAAAAAAGACAAAGTAGTAATAGAGCTTTTCGACAATGAAAGTGCAGCAGATATTAAATCTTCTAAAATATCTCTTTATAAAGGCGGTGTTTCACTTGATGGAGAAAGTGTTTTTGATGCGATTAACAGTACTGTCTTTTTTATTCCAGCAGTCAAACTTGAGGAAGGACCAAATCAGTATCAGCTGGAAATTGAAGCAAGGGATTATGCCGGCAACAGTAACAATATCAAAGCAGCCCTGATCGTTGACACAAAACCCCCTACACTCGTTCTAAACAAAGAAATTGCAAGTGAAACCTCAAACCGCAAGCTGGAAATATGCGGAATTGTTGATAAAAACAATGTGAATAAAGTTTTTGCAAGATCAAATTTTAGTGCCCAGATGCCTTGCACATTAATTAACAGGTCTTTTTCCGGCAGCATTGACCTTGCTCCCGGAGACAACAATATATCAATCAAGGCCTTTGATAGCGCAGGGAACTCAACTATTCTTGAAAGAAGAATATATTATTTTGCTCCTCCGGCAAACATCATGTTTAATTTTAACGGAGAAAACATTAATGAAGGAGATTATGTACCATCTAATCCTTCAATCAAGGCGCTTGATTTGTCCGGAAACCCATTGATAGGGGCAACAAGCAAG
>CAZWKB010000014.1:6141-10106 GCA_964633925.1 uncultured bacterium | reverse complement strand
AGATGATATACCCGCGATTTACAATGCTGACGGATCAATAACAGCGCCCCCTCTTATGACAGGCAGACACAACCTGAAAGTTATTCTTCCTGAAAAAACTTACGAAGTAAATTTTAATATAAACACCTCTAAATTGTTGATAAAAGATATTGTCCCTTGCCCCAGCCCCTATGATGCAAAAACAGGCAGTTGTACTTTTACAATAAACTCATCAAAGAACGGAACTGTCGTTGTATATCTATACGACTCGCAAGGAATTCTTGTATGGAAAAATGAATTTGATGTTATCACAGGCTTCAACAAAAACATAACATGGGATGGTAAAGACCTCATGGGAGAATCACTTGCCAATGGAGTATACAGTATCATTGCTGTCGCAAAAGACTCTCCAGAGGCTCCTAAATCTAGAAATAAAATTATACTTTTAAGATAATTGTTCTTCTATTTTCCACGCAAGCTCAAAAGATTTCAACGAATCTGCCCCGCTTACACAAGGTGAAGATTTTTTTTCAACTGACTTAATAAAATCCAGAATCTCAGCTTTGATAGGTTCTTCTCCCAAAGCAAAAACAACGCTCGGATGTGGCTGATCATCTGTTACTTTAACGTTTTTTGATATAAGATCAGCTTCGATAATGCAATCCTTACAAGTTATTTTTAATATACGCTCTTTCCTATCAGCATTCTTATTAGAAACAATGATTGCAGTTACTCCATTCTCAAATTCAACGGATGCTTTTACATCATCAAATACCGAAAGGACAACTTTTCTTCCTTGAGCTTTTACTGTCTTGACATTTGATCCGGCAATGGACAACACAATATCTAAATCGTGTATCATCAGGTCAAAAACGACACTTACATCATTCGCCCTATTTGCCTGTGGAGCCAAACGGGAGGCTTCAATGGATTGGATCTCTTTTCCTTTGAGCATATTTAACAATTCGATAACTGCAGGGTTAAATCTTTCTATGTAACCTACTGCACTGACTATACTTTTATCGTTTATCATTTTGACTATTTCTTTTGCTTCATCCAACGTTGCTGCAATAGGTTTTTCTATTAAAACCCCTTTACCTGCTTTTATGCAATCCAGCGCATATAAATAATGAAAAACGGTCGGAACACAAACACTAAGAACATCGCAATCTGCTATTAACTTAGAGTGATCCGTATAAGGTGTTGTAGAATACTTTGTCGCCATTGTTTGTGCCCTGACAGGATCAATATCGAATACTCCAATAAATTCTGCTTTATCTATATTTGCATATGTTTTGCAATGCAACTCCCCCATAAACCCTGTGCCCAAAACTCCTGCCTTTAACATTTTCGCCCTCCTTTTTTATCAGATATGAAATTTACCCTTAATGAATATTGAACAAATAGTTTTTGAATTGGAATTAAAGACTTGATCAAATGCAATCTTTGCAGTTTTCACCTGTGTAGTTCCGCTTTGCAGAACAAAAAAGCTCGCATCGGTAATATTGCTTATGACAACTGCATTATCATTATCGATTACATTTGGACAATCTATTATTATTTCATCATACTTCTGCTTTAGCACATCAATAATTGCAGTAAATGCTTGTGGGTCTATCCTATGATCCGGATAGGAAATAATATCTCCAGGAGGCATAAAACTAAGTCCTTTTATTGGAGTATTGTAGATAACCGCAGATTCATCGGCTTTACCGTTAAGCAAATCATGCAATCCGGCTCCTACCCTTGTGTTAAATATTTTGTCCTGCATAGGATTAACCATATCTGCATCTATTATCAAAACACTTTTCCCCTGCTTTGCTATTGCCACCCCTAAATTTGAAACAACAAAGGAATTTGCGAACTCTGCTATGGGACAAGTGAAAGCGAACACTTTTTTTACATCCTGAGAAAAGTTTTTTTCAATAAGGTCATAGAGATCATTAAAAACATTGAGAAATTTAATGTCCTTGGTCTTATTTGCCAAAAGATAAGGAAGACGTCTTCCCTGTTTATCTATCTCAACATAAGGAATTACAAAAACGGGAAGCGACCTGGAAACCTCTTTAAGATCTTCCGGGGTTTTTACACTAAAATCAAAATATTCTGCAAGCAACACCATGCTAAATCCAAACAAGAGAGAAAGAAGAACCCCTAGAGAAATATAAAAAACAAAACCCGCGCCTGCAGGTTCTTTTGGAACAGTAGAAAAAGTAATAGTATTCCCGCTTGGAGGCAGAATCGCCCTAGAAGATTGTAGGTCATTCAGTTTATTAACGAGAACTGCATAAATGCTATTGCTAACCTTCTGAGCATTAACAGTCATCAGCAACTTTTTCTGCGTCTCAGGGATGTCAGAGATCTTTTGATTAAGCTGATCAAGCCTTTGAACAATTGCCTGTTTCCTTCGCTTAATATTTTCAATTCCTGTCATGTCAGAACCTACAAACAGCTTTGACTCAAGGTCAACCGCAAAAAGATCAAGCTTTGACTTCTCGATCTCAAGACCTGCCATTTCATCAAATATCCTCTGATGTTCATCGCTTATTTTTGATGCTTCATCTTTCCTGTTTAACGCTTTTTTTAATGCCTGATAAATTAGCTGCTGATATTTCTTATTCTTTGGTCCAAGTTTAAAATCGTTTTCTTCTTTTATTTTCTTAAACTTATCCAGTATCGCTCCAGAATCAGAGATATATCCGGCATAAGTCAAATACTCCCACAATTCGTCCACATTCGGAGTCTTTCCAGTCAGATCATTCCTGTTCAAAGCCCCTGAACCTGACATCAGAGATGTAACTTCTGCCGTCCCCCCTATTTGCTTTAACCTGTCTTCAATAAACGAACTCACTTTTTCATACTGCTTTTTGTTTATTTGTGCACTCCATTTGACAAATTGTCGCGCAACAGAATTTGCCATATATGCTGCTTTCTGAGGATCTTTCGAGAAAACTGTAATATGTAACATATTTGAACTTTTCACCGGAAAAACTTTGATCGAATCTGCAATATTTGAAGGTCTTACAAGACTTCCTCCAAGATCTCTGATATCAAGCTCTCTTATTACCTCATTGAGAACTGCCGGATCCTTAGCCATCGTAACCTGATAATTAAAATAAACAGCCGGCAAAGCCTGATTAATGTCATATGAAATCAAAACCTGAGAGGTTGCTTTAAATCCTTGAGGAAAAAAAACAAAAACACACAGAAGAGTTGCGATTATTCCTATAAAAACCGAAAGAATAAAAGGAATTCTTCTTCTGAATATTATTTCCAAAAAATGTTTTACTTCCATCTTCTTAATACGCCCCTTTTGTAAATAACACAACAGGAATAGTTTTTAACAATATCTTTATGTCCTGCCACACAGACCATGTTTGGATATAATAAATGTCGAGCTTAACCATTTCTTCAAATGGAAGATCGGATCTCCCACTAACCTGCCAAAGTCCCGTCATGCCAGGATTAACATGAAGTCTCTTTAAGTGCCAAGTATTATATTTTTCAACTTCCTTTGGTAACGGAGGACGAGGACCTACAAGACTCATCTCTCCCCTTAATACATTAAATATTTGCGGCAACTCATCCATGCTCAGCTTTCTCAGAACCTTCCCTATTCTCGTTATTCTCGGATCTTTTTTAATCTTAAATATGGGCCCATCCGCCTCGTTTTGTTTAGTGATATTCGCCTGCATTTCTTCGGCATTACTTATCATAGATCTAAATTTGTACATTTTAAATCTTTTACCATCTCTGCCTATCCTTGATTGAGTAAAGAATATTTTACCTCTCGAATCCATTTTAATTATTGAAGCTAAAAACAGGAACAAAGGAAGCAGAAGAGTAATTATGACAAGGGAAAACAAGATATCGGTGATCCTCTTTAATATTGCATTAAACCCATAAAGTTTGATCTCCTTGATCGATATCAAAGGAACCCCCATTACCTCATCTGAATCTATTCTTGTCTCAATAATATCTAGGAT
>CAZWKB010000014.1:2785-6061 GCA_964633925.1 uncultured bacterium | reverse complement strand
AATTCCACATGAGAAGATTCACAAATCTCAATATAGTTCATGATCTCATTTGTAGCGACATCAGGAATAACACAAACAACCTTTCCTATCGTTTTTGAACTCAACATTTCTCTTAAGGACTGAAATATATCGGTTTTATTTGTTTCAGGATCAAGAATACCTTTTATTCTCAGTCCTATCTCAGGATGTTTAGTTATCTTCTGCACAAATAATGAAGCCTGATCACCAGAACCTATGATCACAATGTTTTTTGTCCTAAAGCCTAACGAATATAGCCATTTTCTGATCAGGATAACGAGGATTCTGAAAATTACGATCAGAATTATAGCAATGACCCAAGCATAGACGATTGTCATTCTTTTGAATATCATCTCCCTATAGAACAGTGTCATAAATTCGAAAAGAAGCATTCCCGTTGTTATGGCCCCAATCACAGTCCCAGCCTCATCGACTTCTGATCGTTTGGCATTTAGCGAATACAATGAGAAAAAATTAAATACGGTTAGCAAAGTAAAAGTCGCAAATAATAGAACTCTTGAATTGTGATCAATTACCAGAAGAGGATTTAGGAACATTCCTGCTTTTAGCATATGAGCAACAACAAATGAAATATTAATAAGAAAAATATCCACTATCAGAACGAACAACATGAATGAAAAGCTTTTTTTCTGCACTTTATTTTGCTCCCCTAAAAAAATCGATACACCTAGCATCAATAAATTCTTTGACATTCTTCTTAAACATCTCCCTATCAAACTTTTTTGCGTGCACAATTATTTTTTTACTATCAAAGGTCATAGTTTCAAATCTTTTTACTGCAGACACCACAGAATCCTTCTCCTGCTTATCAAAGAAAACACCCGTTCCATCTGCAACAATAGTTTCCAAAGCACCCCCTGCCCCATAAACGATGGCAGGTTTTCCAGCCGCATTTGCCTCAATTGGAGCAATCCCAAAATCCTCATAACTTGCAAAAACAAAAGCTTTGCACTTTTTCATGTACTCGGCAACAACTTCATCCTTTTGATATCCAAGGAATTTTATATTTGACTTTGCCATTGCTTTAAGCTTATCAAGGTCTCGTCCCTTTCCGATGATTATCAATGGCAATTTAAGTTCATTAAAGGCTTCAACAATTATATCGACTCTTTTTTGAGAAACAAGCCTGGAAACTACTAAATAATAATCCTGAGAAATATCATCACCTTCAAATTTTTTTGTCTCAACAGGAGGATAAATCACAGAAGAATCTCTATTATAGAATTTTTTTATCCTTCCTGCGATATGCCCCGAAATAGCAATAAAATGGTCCACCCTATTTGACGAAGTTACATCCCATAAACGAAGATAGTTTATCAAAGGGGTAAGAAAGATTTTCTTAAGTCCTTTAATCTCTTCATTCTCCAGATAATCATGGTACATATCCCATGCCCATCTCATTGGAGTAAAACAATAACAAACATGTAATGTTTGAGGTCCCGTAATTACTCCTTTTGCAAACGCATGACTATTGCTTATAACGAGATCATAACTCCTAAGATCAAACTGTTCAAAAGCCATTGGCATTAATGGCAGATAATTTCTATATTTAGATCTGCCAAAAGGAAGTTTTTGAATAAAAGATGTTTTCACATTAAGATTCTTCAGATGATTTGGAAGTTTGGTTTGATCGTATATAGAAGTGTATATATCCGCGTCAGGATACAGCTCAAGAAAGACTTCCAGAGTTTTTTCTGCCCCACCATAAATATTCAACCAGTCAAAAGCGATTGCGACTTTCATGTTATTCATATTATATATTACTATAAAGACGAGCTGTCTCGATTGCTGTCTTTTCCCAACTAAATATTTTTGCGCGCTCAACACCCTTTTTACTCATATCACTCTTTAATGATGAATCTGACAATACTTTAAGTATGCTGTGCCCAAGTTCTTCTTCATTATAAGGATCAACAAGAATGCCACTGTCTCCCAAAACCTCAGGAATAGAAGATGAATTCGACGCTATTACAGGAACACCACAGGACATAGCCTCAAGAACAGGCAACCCAAAACCTTCATAAATTGACGGATAAACAAAGATATCGGCACAGTTATATATCACCGGAAGATCTTCTGAATCTACATTTTCTAATATTCTAACTCCTTCTGTTTCAATCATAAGCTCTTTGTATAACCAACCCTTTTTACCGACAATGATTAATTCATGATCGATCTTTTTATCGTTTTTAAGAGCCAAGTAAGAATTTATCAGCCGTTTAAGATTTTTTCTTGGTTCAAGTGTTCCAACCGAAAGGATAAATGGTTTATCGAGACCATATTTTATACTTATCCCTTTCTTTAAAATCTTATCCTGGATTGGCTTAAAGAATTGATCAGCTCCAAGATATATCACCTGCACTTTTGAAGGCTCTACATTAAAAATATCAAGTATATCTTTTTTGGTATTTTCAGAGTCGGCAATAATTTTATCGGCATTCTTTATTGATAGTGGAGTAATGAATCTCTTATAGAGGTACTTTTGAAAAGAAAAAACATTAGGATGTTTTATGAAAGCCAAATCATGTACAGTTATAACCTTTTTGCATTTAATAGGCAGTATAGGCAACGTGTGATCCGGATTATGAAAGACATCAAACTTACCGTGGTTAACAATATAAGGGATTGCAAATTGTTCGTAAACAGTCCTTTTTGGAGGTTTTGAAAAAAAACCTGATTTAATCTGAACGTATTCATTCCCATCATCAGGAAAGTTTTTTAGTAGATTCTTTAAATAAGTTACGACCCCGATCGACGGAGCTTTAAGCATCAATGCATTTATTGCGATTTTCATTCTTTAATTAATTCTTTTTCTGGTAAATGCAATTTCAGCACATTTTAACAAGATTTTGATATCAAGAATCGGCGACCAGTTTTC
The DNA here is from genome assembly GCA_964633925.1 of uncultured bacterium. Classification (GTDB taxonomy): domain Bacteria; phylum Margulisbacteria; class WOR-1; order JAKLHX01; family JAKLHX01; genus CAZWKB01. The sequence continues at coordinate 3,144 of CAZWKB010000014.1, read as the reverse complement.
AATATAAAAAAGGTCATATTTAAGTTTCTCTTCTGGTGGCATATCATAACCGCCATCCTGCATCTGTGCCCATCCTGCCAGACCCACTTTAATTTTGTGTCTCTCCATATAATTTGGAACAACTTCTTTGAACCTGCTTACAAATTTTGGCCTTTCAGGCCTTGGGCCGACAAAACTCATCTCTCCTTTAATGATATTAAATAACTGAGGGAGTTCATCAAGATTTGTTGATCTAAGAAAAGAACCAAAAACAGTTTTTCGAGGATCATCAGGAGTTGCAAATACAGCACCCATCCCCTTCTCTGCCTTGTGTTTCATTGTCCTGAATTTATAAAGCCTGAAGGCCTTCCCGTGTTTGC
>CAZWKB010000014.1:0-2775 GCA_964633925.1 uncultured bacterium | reverse complement strand
CTTTTTTGAACATATATTACAGGCCCGGGAGATGTTAGCTTTATTAATATCGAAATCACCAGCATGATAGGAGCAAAGAATATTATTCCGATAAAAGACGTTATTAGATCAAAGGTTCTTTTTACGGATCTATTGGAAGGAGTTAATTGAACACGCTTTAAATTAACCATCGGCATGCCATCGATATCCTGAACAGCGGGTGATGTTGTAAGAATCTGGAATATATCCGGCAAAGTCCCTAGTGACACATTTTTGTTATCACAAATATCAGCAAGCTCTGCAAGCTTTTCTCTTGTTATTGAGTGATCAGCAATATATACAGCATTTATATTGTGGCTATCGATTATTTTTTCTATGTCATGCAGTTTTCCAAGGGATTCGGATCCTTTCCCATTTACAAAACCAACAAAAAACACTCCATATGACGGATGATTCTTGATCTTTTGAGCTACAGATAACGCTATCTCTCCAGACCCGACAACAAGAGCTCTTCTTGTTGAATAACCCTTTGCTCTTGCCCACATTTCCAGCCTGACTAGAATCTGTCTGCAAAATATTATTGCCAACATCGATATCGGTAATGCAATTATTATTATCGGCCTAGAGTATGTATATTCTCCTTTGACAAAAGTCAGGACTATTATTAGAACCCAAGCAGTTAGAACAGCAACAAAATCTTCGACAAGTTCATCTATCTCAATTAGGAAACCTTTTCTGGATTTGTATAAACCCCACAAATAAAAGCTTGTTAGATGAATGAGAATTATGAAAAACAAATATTCATCATACTGAGACACAGGAAAGCTAATCATATTGACGATGGAAGCCTGATTGAATTTAAACAAGTATGCAAGGACATAGGCCGCAGGGATAACACAAACATCTAAGAGTAACCTCAGTATTATAAACATATAGTATATTGTAGCTTATTTAGGCATGTTTTTGCTATAATGTGAATAATATGAGATTGCTTGTTACAGGTGGGGCAGGATTTATCGGAAGTTGCTTTATCAAGCATATAATGTCAAAATTCCCAGAATACAAAATAACTAATTTTGACCTACTGACCTATGCAGGGAATCTTAAAAATCTTTCCGATATCGAAAACAACAAAAACTATTTATTTGTTAAAGGGGATATTTGCGATCCTGTAATTGTCGATAAGCTAGTATCCAAGACCGATTGTATTGTTAATTTCGCTGCAGAATCACACGTTGATAGAAGCATTGATTCCTCCGAAATATTTATTAAAACAAATGTTCTTGGAACCCATACATTGCTTGAAGCGGCAAGAAAAAATAAAATAACAAGATACGTTCAAATTTCAACAGATGAAGTATACGGATCCCTTGGAAAAACAGGATTATTTACTGAACAAACTCCATTAGCCCCGAACAGCCCCTATTCTGCCTCAAAGGCGAGTGCAGACCTGCTTGTTAGAGCATATTTTGAAACCTACAAACTTCCGGCATTAATAACCAGATGCTCAAACAACTATGGCCCATATCAATTTCCTGAAAAACTAATCCCTCTGTTTATTGATAATCTCACCAACGATATCCCTGTCCCTGTATATGGAGATGGGATGAACATAAGAGATTGGTTGTATGTTTATGATCATTGCAGTGCTATTGATGCTGTGATTCATAAAGGAATCCCGGGAGAAGTTTACAATATCGGAGGAAATAATGAGAAACCAAATATTGAAATAACTAAACTGCTCATAAAAACTCTTGGCAAAAACGAATCACTTATCAAATACGTAGAAGACAGATTGGGTCATGACAGAAGATATGCAATAGACAGCTCCAAAATAATGAAAGAGCTGGGTTGGAAACCATCAGTAACATTTGAAGAAGGTATAAAGAAAACCATTGACTGGTATCTTGCAAATAAAAACTGGGTTGAGCAGGTCAAATCAAAGGGAGGAAAATGATGAAAGGAATAATACTTGCAGGAGGTTCCGGAACAAGACTATATCCTGTAACTCAAACCATTTCAAAACAATTACTTCCCGTATATGACAAGCCGATGATCTACTACCCTATTTCGGTCCTTATGTTGGCAGGAATAAAAGAAATACTTATAATCTCAACTCCGACAGATATTGGGAAATTCAAGGAACTATTAAAGGACGGATCTCAATTTGGCATCCATTTTGAATATGCTGTTCAACAGAGTCCTGACGGACTTGCACAGGCAATGATAATTGGTGAAGATTTTATCAATAACGATTCATGCTCATTAATACTGGGAGACAACATATTTCACGGACCGGGCCTTTCCTCAATGCTTAGCAAGGCTGCGTCAAGAAAAGACGGAGCAACCGTATTTGCGTACAGGGTCAAAGATCCTCAAAGATTTGGGATAGTTGATTTTGACAAAAACAATAAAGCTATTAGCATTGAAGAAAAACCTGAGAACCCTAAATCTAATTATGCTGTTACCGGACTTTATATATATGACAACAAAGCAACTGAATATGCAAAATCATTAAAACCGTCAAAACGTGGAGAGCTAGAGATCACGGACCTTAACAATGTCTATTTGAACAAAGGAAGCCTAGAAGTTCAAATACTTCCAAGAGGCTTTGCATGGCTAGACACAGGAACACATGATTCATTACTGCAAGCGTCTCAGTTTGTACAGACCATCGAGTCAAATCAAGGAATAAAGATTGCTTGTTTAGAAGAGATAGCATACAGGATGGGATTTATAGACAAGAAAAAACTGCAAACCATTGCGGATCAATATGACAATAGCGAATATTACAGG
>CAZWKB010000013.1:41569-51070 GCA_964633925.1 uncultured bacterium | reverse complement strand
CAGTTCCAAAAACCTGATGAAATAGGCATCCAGTTTATCACCAAAAGTTTTATTAATAACATGTTTTTTCATGTCATTTGAAAATCTGGGACTTTGCATAAGCATTTTTAGCTCTTTAGAATTGTCCAATATCTCCATAAAAGAAGAGAAATCCTCTCTTATCTTTGAAAGAGAGCCGGTATTCCTACCTGCCTCAACAAGAGCTCTTGCATATTTTTCTGAAACTATACTCATTTAGCTTAAATTAACTCCTTCGACTTTGTTTATCATTTCATCAATGAGCCCTTTTTGACTATTCTCATCCATATTCTGTTTTATGTATTTACCTGAAACCGTATAGATCAGGGAAGCAAGCTGATTCTTTGCACTGCCAAGAGCCATTCTTTTCAAATTCTCTGCTTCGTTTTTTGCCTGATTTTGCATAATCTCAGCATCTTTTCTTGCAGAGTTCAAAATATCTGTCTTCATATTCTCCGCTGTTGAAGTAGCATTTTTTACGATTTCCTGAACTTCAGACTGTGCATTTGATATTTGCTTTTCATAATTCATTTTCAATTCGTTTGCCCGCAGCAATTCCTGTTGCGAAAATTTAATATTATCTTCAACAAGCTTTTTCCTTGCCAATAGCATATCCTGAATAGGTTTGTACAGCAATTTGTTTAATATCCAGACAAGCAACAGGAAATTAAAAATTACAGCAATAACCGTGCCATTAATTTCTATCATTTATTTTATGACCGCCTTTTTTAGTGTTTCACAAACGGCAATAACGCCAATACCAAAGCATATAACGTTAGAGATTCTATAATAGCCAGACCGATCAACAAGGTTGTCCTTATCGTTCCTTTTTCTTCGGGTTGACGAGCCATCGCTTCCAACGCGCTAGCCGTTGCATTCCCAGCTCCAATCCCTGATCCCAAAGCTGCAAAACCCAGACCGATCGCTCCACCCAAAGCCGAAGCCGCCATCACAACAAAATTCATATCCATCCCAGATCCTCCTTTTTCTTTTTTTTATCAGTGCTCACTAGAGATTGCAGCTGATATATAGAACATTGACAACAATGAAAAGATGTAAGCCTGAATGAACGAAATGAACAAGCCAAGGAACATCAACGGTATTGCAACTGCAGAGTAAACGCCCATTTGAATTATTCCAAGAAAATTTAGAGTTTTTGGTGCCACCAGAAATACCAATACTATCAACATCGTCTCTTTGCCAAACATATTACCAAAAAGTCGTATTGCAAGAGACAGAGGTTTAGATATTTCTTCCATTATATTCAGAGGTAACATCCACCAGAAAGGCTTGAAAAACTTTAGAAAATAACTAAATCTCAGATGAACGATGCCTGAAATATGCATATAAAACAGCGTAACTATTGCCAATCCTGCTGTCGTATTTATATTTGCCGTTGGGGCGGATAATTCCGGTATTTTACCAAATAAGGGTTCAAAGATCAGTGTGTAAAAAGCATTTAACGGTACAAGACCAAGCAAATTTGACAGCAGAATAAAAAGAAACAATGTAGCTCCAAGAGGAATGAACGCATTACCTTTTGGACCAATGATCCCAATGGCAATACCTTCCAAAAACTCATACATATACTCTACTGCACAGCATAACATGGAAGGATTTTTTTGATTATCCGTTTTTATAACAAAAATCCTGATCAATATTGAGGAGATCACAAGTATTGTAGTAACAATGAGCATAGAGATGATTGTATCGCCATGAAATTTTAATCCGCCGTATTGCCAAATAGCATGCTGTCCGATTTCGATCATTTGCCACTCTTTCCTATTTGATGGTCATTCTTCATCAACATTGTATCATATGTAATATCAGCATTAACTAGTCATTATCTTTTACAAAGGATTCGAACCCAAGTGAGTTGAGTCTTTTTGAAACAGAAACAGAAGTTGATCTATTGTTAGATTCTCCTGCAAAAACTCCCCAGGAATCTCCTGATTGAAGCACCTTAACTGCAATTCCTTTAGAATTTACTTGGTTCTTTAATCTCTGTGCATTTGCTTTTGTGCTAAATATCCCGACTTGAACCACATATAATGATTTTACATTTTTTGATACGGTAGTCTTTTTTGATCCTGGAATTACAATGTCATAGGAAGTTACTTCAGGTTTTTCTTCCTCCATCTTCTTAATAACGATTATCTTTTGCGAGCTTTCCTGAGATTCCTCTTTAGCAGCAACTTCTTCGGTTGCAGGCTTTAATAGAACTGCAACAGGTTTTGCCTTTGAAAGAAGCTTCTTTTCTGATTTTGGTTTTTCTGCAGCGCTTGTAATAAAATACCTGTATCCGAACACTGCATATGAACCTCTATAAGAATCAGCATTCAATGGTTTAAGCTCGCTGAATCCTGATTCCGCGAAAAACTTGCCGTTTTTATTTGCATCAAGCTCTATACCAAAAAACAATTGAAAACCGATAGCTCCCGACAAACCACCAGAAATCTTTAACGGATAATTAACTCCCCCACCAAAATAGGCATTGTCATTGATGTAATAGATGCCATCAATACTTACTGGCAAGAACCTTAATTGTGGCTGTGTCGTTAATGTATACTTACTGTCCGCAAGATACATACCCAATCTCAAATAGGAGTCCTGAACTCTAAAGTAATTTGGGGTTTTAATCATCGTCTCGGCTCCGACTTCATACATTCCTGCAGACAAACCAGCACTCATGCCCATTGAGAGAGCCGACCTTTCTAGAGAATACGATGGAGAAACAATCAAAATCGAAATCATCAAACAAACTACGTGTTTTAAATATCCCATGTGTTGCCTCCTGTGCCTTCTTTCTTATTCATTATAACAAAACGGTCAAATAACCCGCTCGCAATCATATATATATAGTTGCGAAGTGTTTTTAGATTCACCCCGAAATACAAAAATGTTACAGCCAAAATCAGGACGCCGGCTTTTGAATAAACAATGCTCATTGGAAGCACTATCAAATAGAAATGATATATTACCACAGCAATAATAAAAATCGTTACAAAGACAAAAGTTTTTTTTGATGATTCAATGGGATCACCTGCAAACCAAACAAAATATTTGTAAGCAAAAAACAGCAATGCCGACCAAAAAATGATGGCATCAATGTTGTAAATAAGCCACAGGATATTCATTCCCACACTATACATGTTCATTATTATAGCAGACGTCGACTTTTTGATAATATTAATGTATAATTTGCCTTAACAAAACAAATTTTATGCCAATAGAAGGAATACCAGGATCTGATCAAAGAGCAGCATACGCAGCAGCGGGAGGTATTGTCGCGACCGGACTTGCCAAGAAAATCGAAAAAGAAATCAGCTTAGACGGTTTTGACTTCAAGGCAAACGAAACATTTGCTGACAAACTTTTTGAAATGCTTTCTCCAGAGATATCCTCGGAAGTAACAACGAAACACCAGAGAAAGGATTCTGAAGAAGCCCTTCTTTACCAAGAACAATTGTTGCGACAGATAGAACATAAAACAAACTCAATAGTTAAAAAAAATCCCATCAAGGATAATAAGAGAGGACACATCAGCGACAGTCAAGAGGAAGAAGATTCTCTTGCAAATAGGTCTCTGCAACAAAGACCTGATCTTTACAACCCTCTCGACAGAATTAAATTGATTAACGAGGACTTTTTAAAAAATTATATTATGCTGACTGCAAAATTGTTTATAGGATTTGCAGGTAATGATCCCGACATTATGGAAAAAATTGAACTTTCGAGAAGTAATCTCAGAGAAAACGGACTCTTTCAGGAAGATTTTAGCTACCTGGACACAAAAACCATGGATATGGTAAAAGCGAGCCTTGTTTACCTGATAAAGGACAAATTTTATTCGTCGAGCAGCGGTCATGTAGATCTTTCAAACTGGATAATCAGATCTCAGTCAAGAAAACTGGTAACAGACTTACTATCTGCTATTGAAAAAGATTCTATATCTGTAAACGCTTCCGTTGAGGGATTTAAGAACACAACTGTAAACGATCTTGTAAAGATCTCTGCATCATTGAAACTTGATCTATCCCCTCTTACCAGAGCGTTTAATGAGGACAAGATACAAATAGACAGGAGCATAAAGGACAATATCCATTTTTATGTTTTTGAAAGGCCAACTATCAAAGAATCGGCAGCAATGGTTAATATTTACAGGAATATTATTATGGATGCAATGTTAGAAGAAAATATAATAAAACGCTTTTCAAAATACTACAGCCTGAGACAAGTGAAACAAAAGCTATATTCTTTCGGCATAGACAGGAAAGATATAGAACAACTGGATAGACAGGCAAGAAGAGTTGCATGGGTAAAAACAATTACTCATCTAAAAGAGTTGCATCTTGCAAGAATACTTACTTCCTCATCTATCGAATTTGACCTTGCATCATTAAGAATTGAAGGGCTCACAAGAAAAGCAAAGAGGCTTGGCAGCGATATTCCAAAGAATGGTCTGATGCTTGTGCAAACAGGTCTGATAAGGTTGGCTCTTGAAACAGCCCAATATAAGATTCAACTTCTCAATTCACTTCAAAAAATGAGCTATGACAAAAAAAGAGTTGCGGATCTGATCAGGCTGAAGAAAACTTTTATGACCCTATACAAAAAACATTAATGAAAGTTTTTTCGGCTATAATACTATCAATGGCAATTATCGCGGGCTGTTCTGATTCAAGTGTAAGAAATCCAGCAGTGGCAGGAACCTTCTACCCTGCTGATAAAATTGAGCTGTCAAAAATGATAGATGGTTTCTTGTCAAACGCTGAACAAAAAAACACCGAAAAAGATCTAATTGCCTTAATCGTTCCACATGCCGGCTATGTCTATTCAGGACAAGTTGCAGCTTATGGATTCAAGCAACTGGCAAACAGACGTTTTAAAAGAGTTATCATTATCGGAACCAGCCATAAGACCACTTTTGAAGGCGCTGTGCTTACCGATTACGATTATTTCGAAACCCCTCTGGGCAAAATCAAAGTTGATAAAGATTTCAACAAAAAGCTTATAGATTCAAATAAACAAATTACTGCAAACAACAATGTTCATGACGGAGAACATTGTCTTGAAGTCGAGCTGCCTTTTCTGCAAAAGACTTTAAATGGTTTTAAAATAGTCCCTATCCTTTTTGGAAGTACAAATGCTAACAATTGCATTATGCTGCTAAATTCACTTTCTTCTTTGATAGACAAAGACACATTGATAGTAGCAAGCACCGATCTTTCGCATTATTACAAATATGACACAGCCAATATTTTGGATAAGACGGGTCTTGATCTGATAGAACAAAATGATTTTCAGAAGTATTTTGATATGATCGCTGAAGGCAAAACGGAGGCCTGCGGATCCAGTGCTGTTGTTACAACAATGATGATCGCAAGCCAACTTGGTGCAAATAGAGGGCAAATACTAAATCATGCAAATTCAGGTGATACTTCTGGTGATAAAACAAGAGTCGTTGGATACGGGTCAATAGCTTTCTATAAAGATGGGTTTTCATTATCAGAAAGTGATAAAAAGGAAATGAGATCTTTGGCGACAAATACTTTACAGCAAATATTAAAAGGAAATAAGATCGCTGAATATAAACCAGTATCAGAGGGACTGAAACAAAAAGCCGGAGTATTTGTTACTCTTTACAAACACAGCCAGTTACGTGGATGCATCGGATTGATCCAAGGATCTGAACCTTTATATATCGGAATTCCAAAAATGGCAAGAGCTGCAGCACTTGAAGACACACGATTCTCGCCAGTTACATATGATGAATTAAAAGATATTGAAACAGAAATATCTGTTCTTACACCGCTAAAACAAGTCAACAGCTATGAAGACATTGTTGTTGGAAGAGACGGCACATATATTATGAAAGACAACAGATCTGCAATTTTTTTGCCGCAAGTTGCACCAGAACAAGGCTGGGATAGAGATACAATGCTTCAGCATCTTTGCCTAAAGGCCGAACTGACTATTGACGCATGGAAATCAAAGGATATGAAGTTCTTTACTTATCAGGCAATCGTCTTTTAAGCTTCTCAATAAGATCTGCCGATTTTTCTTTAGCTTCTCTGGTTTTATCTGGTGATATCTCTATACGAATTTTGATAAAGTCACCTTCTTTAGCTTCCTCCGGTAAAAAAGATCTCTGTATATCCAGTCGATCTCCTTCTTCTCCAATGATCAGAACAGCATAATTCCCTTCAAAACGATCAATACTACCTTTAATATTGTTTTTCATCACTAATATCTCCTAAAAAAATACTTTCACTCGGCGCATTGAAATGCTTTGCAAAATACCGATTGCGGACATATTCATTATTAATGATGTCCCACCATAACTTATTAAGGGAAGAGGAATACCAACAACAGGAGCAATTCCAAGAGTCATTCCAATATTAACGGCAACATGAAAAAGGAACATTATAGCTATCCCTCCAGCGAGTAGAGATCCAAAAAAGTCACCTGCATTAATTGCTATCTCAACAGCTCTCCATATTAGAACAGTAAAAAGTATTATTACTAACATAGATCCTATAAAACCAAACTCTTCCCCTATCATAGAAAAAATAAAATCTGTCCATTGTTCTGGAATAAATTGCAACTGGGTCTGTGTTCCGGATAAATATCCTCGACCAAACAAACCTCCTGCCCCTATAGCAATTTGAGATTGAATGGTGTGATAGCCACTGCCATACGGATCAGAAAACGGATTCATGAATATCAACAATCTTTGTCTTTGATAATCTTTCAAAAAATGCCATACCAATGGCAAAAACGCTCCACTCAACAAATTCACACCAAATATAAGAATTGAATCTCTTGTCGTAAATCTAAAAAAATAGACCAAAAGAGAAACAATGATCAGATATGGTATCCACAACAACAATATGGGACTTAAAATGATGCTAATAAGTGGCGTTAATAAAAACAACAAAACCACAGAACTTTCATTTGCCCAAAGCATCATTCCAAACATTATTGCGATAAAGACCAGAGATGTTCCAAGGTCAGGTTGTTTGAATATCAACAGAAAAGGCAATCCTGCAATTATTGACAAAGGAACGAGATCAGAAAAGTTCTTTATGCCGCTGTTAATGTTTATATATATCGCTATGACCATTATTAAAACCAGCTTTGCGAGTTCTGACGGTTGAAATGTAAAACCGGCAACGCTTAACCATCTTTGTGCCCCTGAACTTTCATATCCAAGGAATAAAACGACTAGTAAAGAAATAATTGTAACAGCATAGAACCATTTGCCAAGATCTTTCAACCTTGAATAATCCATGTAGGCAAAAAAAGATAAGGCTATTGAACCAAGAAAGAATGTAAAGAAATGTCGTTTTAAGAACATGAAAGGATCTATGCTCATGGTAGTAATGATTGCCGCTTTTTTTGAAAGCATTGCAAAGGTTGCAGAATAAATAGACAAAAAACCTATGAGAATCAGCAGCCCTGAACATATCCAAAGAATCGGATCGGAGTTCTTTAATAGTCTGAAGTTTATCATTTATCTAGTTGCTCAAGAGCTTTTATTAGAGCCTTTGCTTTATTGCAGCTTTCATAATATTCACTTGTCGGAACTGAATCGGCAACAATTCCAGCCCCAGCCTGAATATATGCATTATCGCCTTTCTTTACAATAGTTCTAATAGCAATGCATGTATCAGAATTTCCGTAAAAATCAAAATAACCTACGGCACCCGCATAAATGCCGCGTTTTGTATTTTCAATCTCGTCTATTATTTGCATTGCCCTCACCTTTGGAGCACCGGAAACTGTCCCTGCAGGAAAACATGCACCAAACAGATCATATGCATCTTTGTCTTTTTTTAATACTCCGGAAACATTACTTACAATATGCATTACATGAGAGTATTTTTCTACCTCCATAAAATTATCAACTTTTATGCTTCCTATTTCACATACTCTTCCAAGATCATTTCTAGCAAGATCAACCAGCATTACATGCTCTGCTTTTTCTTTTTCATCATTGGTTAGTTTAGATGCAAATTCCATGTCCTCGTTCTCGTCCTTCCCACGTGGACATGTCCCTGCTATCGGTCTGACCGTAGCAATATTATCTTCCAATCTAACCATTATTTCAGGGGAAGAACCTATGATATTAAATTCGCCAAGATCAAAGTAATACATGTATGGAGAAGGATTAATTGTTCTTAACGACCGATACATTTCAAAAGCATCCAGCTTTGTCTTAATACAAAATCTTTGAGACGGAACAACCTGAATAATATCACCGGCAAGTATATATTCCTTTGCCTTGTTGACAGCTTCTTCATATTCTTCTTTTTTCATGTTCGATGCAATGTCCAGATTTGAAGTAGTTTTTGCCGTTAATTCTAATGGTTGTATATTTGAAGATCTCTTAAGTTTATCAACTAATTTGTCTATTTTTGAAACTGCTTCTTCATATGCAACTGACGGATCATTTGTGATATGAGCATTGGCAATAACAAGGATCTTATGTTTTACATGATCAAAAGCCATTAAAGTATCGGCAAAAAGCATAATACAATCAGGAATATTAAGTTCGTCAGGATTACTGTTTGGGATGTCTTCAAAATATCTTACTGTGTCATATCCAAGATATCCTACAAATCCACCATGAAATCTTGGGAGCCCGTCAATTTTTACCGGCATGAATTGCTTTAGCATTTTTCTTAGCTCTAAAAATGGATTTTCCCCTTTTTTGCCGGTATAGACAATTGCGGGATCACACCCCAAAAAGGAATACCTTGCAAGATTTTCCCCGCCTTCTACGCTCTCAAGAAGGAAAGAGTTTTTTCCTGCTATTTTTGAATATGCAGACACAGGAGTTTCAATATCGGCAATGATCTCCCTATAAACCGGAATAAGGTTACCTTTTTTGGAAAGTTCTATGAAATCATTTTTTGTTGGAAAATACATCGCTAAATATCTTTATAGCGACAATTATAACAAAAACAGAAAATATTTTCTTTAATTCATGAGATGGTACCGATATAGCAAGAAATGATCCCACACCAGAACCGACAGCTGCTCCTATCGACATATAGAAAGCTACCTGCAAATTAAGATTGCCTTTTTTATAGTAATTATAGGCCCCGACCATAACTATAGGGATCATTACAAGAAGAGAAACGCCCTGAGCAGAATGTTGTGAAAGACCAAGAACAATGACCATTGCCGGAATTGTAATCGTTCCGCCGCCGACTCCAAGCAGTCCGCTGATCACGCCGGCAAGAAGACCTATAAAAAGTAGATTAATAAAAATGACCATTACATTAACAACATCTTCATCCCGAGAACAAAAAGAAAAACACTGTAGATTGCGCTTAAACGTTTTTCAGATACATGTCTTACTGCCAAACTTCCAATATATCCACCTGTAATCCCCCCAAACGCAATCAACATTGCCGCGTTGACATCATAATGCCCATTTAAAGAGTATATTGCTGACCCAACTATTGCCGTGGG
>CAZWKB010000013.1:33413-41559 GCA_964633925.1 uncultured bacterium | reverse complement strand
AATTATCGCTATCAGAGATGTTCCTTGTGAGTCATGTTGCTTCATTCCAAGAAAATAAACCATGGCAGGAACCATTATTATTCCACCGCCAATGCCCATCAGTCCGCTTAATATCCCTGCCAATATACCAATTATTATTGCCTTGATTTTAATATTGATTCTCCCAAACAGATATCTTCAGGGGTTGTTACCTTTATATTTTCATAAGAACCTTCAACGATTTTTACTTGAATTCCCGCTCTTTCTGCAAGCATAGAATCATCAGTGCCGATAAACCCGTCCTTTTCAGCTTTTTCATACACGCTTTTAACAATGTCGAAAGTAAAGGCCTGAGGAGTTTGTATCTGCCATATATTATTTCTGTCTGGAGTGCTTTTTACTAATCCGTTTTCATCAACGATCTTGATCGTGTCTTTTGCTTTTACGGCAACAACAACAGCTTTATGAATTACTACTTGTTCAATTACCCTGTCAAGAATAATTTGAGAAATAAAAGGTCTGGCACCATCATGAACAAGAACATAATCAGAATCGACAGAAACTTCTTTAACAGCATTATAAACTGATGTCTGCCTGACATCCCCACCTTTTATTATTTTTATTATTTTTTTAAACCCATTACTTTTGATAAGATCTGCTATTTTTTGAATATCATTTTCAAAAGCAGGAATAATTATCTCGTTTATTTTCCTATTCTCCTCAAAGGCTCTTAGTGTCAACTCAAGAATAGGAATGCCGGCTAATTCAAGGAACAACTTTCCTTTTTCTGATTTCATTCTTGACCCGATGCCTCCGGCGGCAATGATCGCGGTTATTTTCATGTTAAGATCTCATATCCGTTGTCGGTTACTAATAACATGTCTTCTATTCTAATGCCAAATTTACCATTAAAATACAATCCGGGCTCTATTGTTATCACCGTACCAGTTGTTAATTTATCATTATCATTTTTTATTGATATACGGGGATTTTCGTGCACCTTTAGGCCAATACCATGTCCCGTGCTATGAGGGAAATATTTTTCAACTCTGTTCATTTTGAAATAATCTCTGACTTTTTTGTCGATGTCTCTGACAGGAACCCCTGCCTTGACTTTCGCAATTGCTATCTCTTGTGCTTTTTCCACAAGGTCATAGATTTTCTTTTGTTGTTTATCAGGCTCTTTCATGAAAAATGTTCTTGTAATATCAGAACAATTCCCCCTGTATTTTGCGCCCATATCGATCATTACAACATCGCTTGGAGATATTTTTTTTGAGGTGGCATATCCATGAGGCAGTGCTGTTCTTTTTCCTGACGCAACAATTATTCTGAAAGATTCCCTGTCTGCTCCGTTTTGCTTTAGCAATTTCCTTATCAATGAAGCAACTTCATTTTCTGTCATTCCAGGAGATATCATCTCAATTGTCTCGTCTATTACTTTTGATGCAATATCGGCGGCTTTTCTAATGTATTTTAAATTAGCTTTCATGATATCAGAGTGTAACAGCTGCTCTTAAGCCGAGAATATAACTCTCTTTGCCAAAACCCGATATTTGTCCAGCAGCAACAGGTGCGATAACAGATTTTTGCCTAAACTCTTCCCTTGCATAAATATTTGACATATGAACTTCAACGGCAGGGATCTTTATTGCAGAAATAGCATCTCTGATCGCTACACTGTAATGCGTATATCCTCCTGGATTGATAACGATAGAAGAGTAATTCCCTTTTGCCGCCTGAATTGCATTTACTATCTCCCCTTCAATATTGCTTTGAAAAGCGTTCACTTCTACTCCCAAAGATTTTCCGGTTTCAACAAGTTCATTGTTAATTGCATCCATAGAAGTTTTTCCGTAAACGTCTTCTTCTCTGTCTCCAAGCAAATTAAGGTTTGGGCCGTGAATGATCAGAATCTTTTTCATATTATTTCCCTCATTTGATGAAAATTGTAACATAAGAGCATTGTGTATATCAAATTGTGCCATGCTGCCTATTGATATATAATGATAGTGATGCAAAAGAAACCGGCTGCAAAGAAAAACAAAAGAGGTTTGGGAATACTCGAGAAATCAATCGTGGGGTTTTTCTTGCTGGTATTGCTGTTGGTAGGTTTTTCATCCGGATTCATCATGCAAATATCAAATCAAATGCCGGACGTTGCTAGCATAGGATCTTCTGCCACAATAGAATCAACCATAATATATGCATCCGACAATTCTGTGCTGGGGACTATTCACGGAGAACAAAACCGCGTTACCGTATCGCTCGACAAGATCTCCCCTTTCCTAATAAAAGCTGTGATAGCTTCCGAAGATAACGATTTCTATAATCACAGGGGAATTTCTATTAAAGGAATCGCAAGAGCCTCTGTAACAAACTTGTTGCATGGCAGGGTTATGCAAGGGGGAAGTACAATAACACAACAGCTGGCAAGAACCTTGTTTTTGACAACAAGAAAAACCATGGGCAGAAAATTCTCTGAAATGTTCTATGCGATTGAGCTCGAAAGAAATTTTACAAAAACAGAGATACTTGAGATGTATCTAAATCAGGTGTATTGGGGGCACAATTCATTTGGCGCAGATGCAGCCGCGCAACTATATTTTGGAAAACATGCAGACTCTCTAACCTTGGCAGAAGCCGCTTTAATGGCAGGAATACTCGGTGCTCCAGAATATTACTCTCCATATAAAAATTTTGATGATGCCCTAAGAAAAAGATCGGTTGTTCTTGATAAGATGGCAAAACTAAAAATGATAACCCCATCACAAGCAGAGAAAGCAAAGAACGAAAAAGTCTCTCTTTCGATGATCAGGGTAAATAAATACAAATTTAATGCTCCTTACTTTACAACTTTTGTAATCAACCAGCTTGTGGAAAAATATGGGAGAGATGTTGTTTATAAAGGAGGACTAAGAGTTTACACATCACTGCATATGCCTTTCCAAACTGCAGCAGAAGATGCAATGAACAAATTCATTACTGAAGAAGGCCCGAAATACAGATTCTCTCAGGGAGCATTGCTTTCTATTGACCCGCGCAATGGAAATGTCTTAGCAATGATCGGAGGTGCAGATATAGACAAAAGCGAATACAACAGAGCTACTCAGGCGAAAAGATCTCCAGGATCTTCTTTCAAACCGTTTATTTATGCATCTGCAATTGAAAAAGGTTTTTCTCCTAACAGCCTCGTCAATGATTGTTACACAGAATTTGATGTGTTTGCTGATGCACAACATCCGGATGGCAAATGGAGACCAAACAACTTTGACAGAAAATTTCACGGAATGGTTACGATAAGAACAGCACTCGAAAGATCTTTGAATATACCGGCAATTAAAGCCATTAGAGAAGTTGGAATATCCAGTGCAATAGATATGGCCCATCGGCTCGGGATAAAGTCAGATCTCGCAGAAAACCTTTCTCTCTCTTTGGGAACAACGGACGTATCCCTATTTGAAATGGTTTCTGCATATTGCTCTTTTGCTACCATAGGATTGAAAAGTGAACCGATCTACATTCTCAAGGTTACGGACATTAATGGAAAAGTAATAGAAGAAAATGCTCCTAGGTCAATGAGAGTTCTTGATGAAAATGTAGCATATACAATGGTAGACATGATGAAAGGCGTTTTAACAAAAGGGACCGGATTTAAAGCGAGAATTAATCGTCCTGCAGCAGCAAAAACAGGAACATCAAATGATTTCAAGGATGCATGGTTCATCGGGTTTATTCCTCAAATTGTGACAGGCGTATGGGTTGGCAACGACAACAACCAAAAGATGAAAGGTGTAGCAGAAGTCGCTGTGTGCCCAAGAATTTGGAAAACCTATATGACATCTATAGGTAAAGATGTTCCTGTAGAAGATTTTGCACAACCTGCAAACTGGAAAGAATATATCAATTCGATAAGAGGAAAAAACATCGATAATCCTGTAATCAAAAAACAAAAACAAGAAGATGATTATGATATTGAGGTTAAAGAAATTTTAGAACCTGTGGAGGAACAACAAAAAGCTGAAGATCTATATTCCAGCGGAGAAGTTCAATGATAAAGTTTGGGACTGACGGATGGAGAGCACTTACCGACAAAGACTTTACGCAGGAAAATGTTGCTCTCGTTTCTGACGCTTTTGCCAGATATCTAGGTAAAACTGATAAATGTGTTGTGATCGGTTATGACAACCGCAACAAATCAGAACTATTTGCAAACATAGCTGCAAAAACAGTTTCATCATATGGCATAAGTGTTTTACTTTCAAATAAGTCCTGTCCATCTCAAGCAGTTTCATATCATGTAAAAAGATTAGACGCAGCCGCAGGAATAATGATTACTGCCAGCCACAATCCGCCGGCATGGAAGCTATTTAAAGTCAAAGGTCCCTATGGCGGAGCTGCAACACCGGAAATAACAAAGGGCATTGAGGACATGCTATCGGTAAGAGCAGACGGCCGTTTGCCCCAACAACCATCCCCCATCACCCTATTCGATCCCAAACAATATTATATCGATGAATTGAAATCAAAAATCAATATGAAATTGGTTAACCAATCGGTGATCATCGACCCCATGTACGGCAGCGGTATCGGTTATTTCGGTGAAATATTAAACGGTGTAATTGAAACAGAAGAAATTCATTGCATAAGAGATATATTATTTGGAGGCATTAATCCCGAACCAATTCCGCCGAATGTAAATGAATTGATGACAGCATGCAAAGAAAAACATCTGCCTGGAATTGCAGTTGATGGCGATGCTGACAGAGTTGGTGCAGTTGGGTCTGACGGTGTGTTTATCAACACTCATCAGGTATTTATTCTTCTCATGTATCATCTGATAAAGAATAAAAAAATGACCGGGGCAATAGTAAAAACATTTAACATGACTAAACTCGTTGATATCATAGCTAAGCATTACAATATCAAGACATATGAAACCCCTATTGGATTCAAATACGTATGTGATCTTATGCTAAAAGAGGACATTCTTATGGGTGGAGAAGAAAGCGGAGGATATGGTTTTAAAAATCATCTTCCGGAAAGAGACGGCATATTAGCTGGACTATATTTAATGGAGCTCATGGCATATGAAAAAAAGCCTCTCGAAAAAGTTCTAGACGATATATCTTCTCAATTTGGCCGATACTACTACAATAGACTGGATCTTCATTTGGACGAAGCGCAAAAGATCAACACCATGAATACACTTAAAAACTCTCCTCCGAAAGAATTTGGAGGTATTAAAGTTGTTTCTATTGAAAACTTGGACGGAATAAAGCTCAATCTTGAAAATTGTGGATGGATATTGTTTAGAGCCTCAGGAACCGAGCCCCTGTTACGAATCTATTGTGAATCAACCTCAAAAGAAAAAGTCACCCATTTTCTTGAAACTGCCAGACAATTAACCGCTATACAATAAAAAATGTCCCGCAGAAGCGGGACACCTTGTTGAGATTTATTTCTTTGCCGATTCTTTAGACGCTATGGCTGTTGCTTCTTTTCTAAGTTCTGCTTCCAACTTTTCACGGCTTTTCAGCTTAGTGATCTTTACCTGTTCATCTGCTGCCATTTTGGCAAATCCCTGTTTCTTGAAATAATCATATATTGTTGTTCTAACGGCAAGACTGTTGCCTGCAATTACAGATGCCTTTTCAAATTGTTGAGTTGCTTTCATTGCACAGGCTTCCTTTGTTGATCCAACAGCCAATGTGGATGCCTTTATAAATGATTCCCCAAGGTAAAGGCAAATGTATGGATCCAGGTTCTGAATGTTTGATGCCATATCCAGCTGAATTACCGCCTGATTTACGTCCTTTATGTTAATGAATAGATCCGACAGAAAAATATAATTGAAAGCACTGTTAGGCTTGTTTTTGATCGCTCTCTTGTATTCTGCTATCGCTCCGGTAATATCTCCTCTTATGCTAAGATTAAAAGCGTTCAATGTCGGATCTTTGATCACGACAACTGCTTTTTGTTTTGCCTCTGCAACACGTTTATTAAATACCATGGCTCTCTTTTCTTTCAACACTTTTTCGCTATCTGCATCTTCTCTTACTCTAAATTCGTTTACCTTAATGATGTGATAACCAAAATCAGTTTTAACAAAGCTCACCTCATTTGGCTTCATGGTAAATATTGCGTCATCAAATTCCTTTACCATCTGTTCCTTCTTTACAAAACCAAGATCTCCGCCTACCTTGGCGCTTCCCGTGTCATTTGAAAGTTTTTCGGCAAGCATGCTAAAATTCTCCCCATTCTTAACCTTTGCATATATTTCTTCTGCAAGTTTTTTTGCTTCTTCATTTTGCTTTTCCGTTGCTCCTTTTGGAGCTGCTATTAATATGTGCTGAGCTTTTACTTCTCGAAGGTCATCAGGTTTTATCGTCACTTCACTGTTGACCTTAGAAATAAATTTATTTACCGTGATTTCGTCTCTTATCATCTTCTTTATGTCATTTGTTGTGAACCCTTGTTTTTCAAGAACTTGGTTAAATATTGTCTCGCTTGGGATACTGTTAGATCTCATTATGTCCGTCATTGCCTGAGATACTTCGGTGTTTGATGCGCTGACCTCTTTTTGAGCTGTTTCCTGCATCACAGTAAAGTCTATCAGCTGACCAAGAGCCATTGCCTGAACATACAAAAGAGCTTGTGGGTTGATATATCCCTTCGACTCTGACATAAGTTTGTTCACTATTTGATTGAATCTGAATTTGTCAACTTTTTGTCCATTGACAGTTGCAAGATCAAAATTCTGAGGCTCTGACGATTTTTCGCCTTTTCCCAGACTTCCCAATCCATAGAGCATTGTCACCACAAATACAAGCGCAATCATAATCATTATCGCCTTCATTTTCTTTCTAAAAAACTTTAACATCAAAATTTCTCCTTTAACAATGAATTTACGGACAAATAACCACCGATAATACCAAGCAAAATACCAACCAGACCTACACTAAGATATACGAGATATAATTGGGGTTTTGCTATGATCAGAGGTACAAATGGAACGGCGTCCCTGATTTCCATGATTATTATATCATACGAAAATTTGATCATTATCAGGGAAAGACTGGCTCCAATTAATCCTATTAGAAGCCCTTCTATAATGAACGGCCATTTTATAAACGAATCGGTTGCTCCAACCAGTCTCATTATGGCAATATCAGTATTTCTTGCTATTACTGTCAATTTGATTGTGTTTACCACTATGAAAAGAGTGGCAAACAAAAGAAGTACGACGATTATCAAACCTCCAATTTTTACTGCGTCAATAACCATTTTTACACGATCTGCCAAACGCCCACTATATCTGACTTCATCTATTGTCGGTACATTAGAAAGCTTTTTCGCCACGGCATTCACCATATTTAGTGTTTTTACTTTTACAACAAATGTATTAGGCAGCGGATTATCTCTAATTATTTCATCAAGCTGAAGTCTTCCACCGTAATTTTCTTTAAAATCTTCCCATCCCTTTTCTTTTGAAATATATTTCACGGAGTCAACCCCGTCATATTTTTTAAATTCTTGTATATATGTATTTGCGGTATAATCGTCAATGCTCTTGTCAACAAAAGCAACAATTTCCACTTTTGAACCAATGTTGCCTATAATATTATTGAGATTTGCCATAACGAGAATGAAAGAACCGAATATGACTAAAGAAACAGTGATTGTTGCAAGTGATAGAAAACTCATCACTCCTCCGCGCCTAAAACCCATCCATGCTTCTCTTAAAAAGAACTCAAAGTACATTGCTGTAAACTCCTAACTGCTGATCTCTGACAATTTTGCCGCCATCAAGAGCGATTACTCTTTTTCTCATTCCGTCGACAATTGATTTGTTATGCGTTGCAACAAGAACAGTTGTATGCCTTTTGTTGATTTTATCCAATAAATGAATTATTTCCCATGAAGTTGTCGGATCCAAATTTCCTGTAGGCTCATCTGCAATAAGCAAAGGAGGATTATTTACAATGGCTCTGGCTATACAAACTCGCTGCTGTTCTCCTCCGGATAATTCTCGAGGAAAACAAGAGGCTCTTTTTGAAAGACCAACAAGATCTAAAACTTGATGGACTTGTTTTCTGATGTATGTACGGGAAGCTCCCATAACCTGAAGAGCAAATGCTACATTCTCGGCCACGGTTCTTTGGGG
>CAZWKB010000013.1:29844-33351 GCA_964633925.1 uncultured bacterium | reverse complement strand
AAAAGGCACTTGAGCCGGCTTTAATTCTGCAATATTCACTCTGTCAACGACAACTTGACCCTCTGTCGGAAGTTCTTCCCTATATAACAATTTTAACAATGTGGATTTGCCGGATCCTGTTGGCCCGACAATAAAAATAAACTCTTCTTTACCAATACTTAAGTCTATTCCCGAAAGGGCTTCAATTCCCTTTGGATACAACTTTTTCACATTTCTAAGAACGATCAATATTTTCTCCGATTATGCATATAATGGGAATCGGTCGCACAATCCTTTTACGATCTTTCGAGCAGAATCATTATCTTTGTTTATCAACGCCAATGAAATGATCTCCGCGATCTGTTCCATTTCTTTTTCTTTGAATCCTCTTGTTGTTGCAGCTGGTGTTCCAATTCTTACTCCGCTCGTCACAAATGGAGACAATGTTTCAAAAGGAACTGTATTCTTATTTACGGTAATTCCTATTTCATCCAGCATATGCTCAGCTTCTTTGCCTGTTAATCCTTTTGTTGAAAGATCAACCAATATCAAATGTGTATCGGTTCCACCGGATACAAGTCTGAACCCTTTTGCCAACATAGCTTTTTCAAGAGCCTTTGCGTTCTTCACGATCTGACCCTGATATTCTTTAAATTCCTTTGTTGAAGCTTCTTTGAATGAAACAGCTTTGGCTGCTATTGTGTGCATCAATGGGCCGCCCTGTATTCCAGGGAATATTGCTTTATCAACTTGTTTTGCATAAATTTCTTTGGTAAGAATTAAGCCGCCTCTTGGACCTCTCAATGTCTTATGAGTCGTTGATGTCACAACATCTGCAAATGGCACAGGTGATGGATGAAGCCCTGCGACAACAAGACCTGCAATATGCGCAATATCAACCATCAAAAATGCTCCGACTTCTTTTGCTATTTCGCTAAGTATTTGAAAATCTATAGTCCTTGGATAGGCAGTTGCTCCTGCAACGATCATTTTTGGTTTATGTTTTTTTGCAAGTTCAAGAACTTCGTTATAATCAATTCTTTCGTCTTCTTTGCTTACGCCATATGCAACAAAATTAAAAAGTATGCCAGAAATATTTACAGGACTGCCATGCGTCAAATGTCCACCGTGGGAAAGATTCAATCCAAGGACAGTATCTCCAGGTTTGATGAATGCCATATAGGCGGCAGTATTTGCCTGTGAACCTGAATGAGCCTGAACATTCGCATGTTCCGCCCCAAATATTTCTTTTGCTCTGGCAATTGCAAGATTTTCTGCGATATCAACACATTCACAACCACCATAATATCTCTTGCCTGGATACCCTTCAGCATATTTATTTGTAAGGCATGACCCCATTGCTTCCATGACTGCTCTGCTGGTGAAATTTTCAGAGGCTATCAACTCAATCTTATTTCTCTGTCTATCGAGCTCTTTATCTATCGCAGATGCGATCTCCGGATCCGCTTTTCTAACACTATCTATATTAAAATGCATTAAAATATTCCTCCGTAAAGGAATTATAACATAAACAAAAAGGCCCCCGCGATCGTACGCGGAGGCCTTTTAGATTGAAAAAACAACTATCTACAAGGAATACGTCATCTGTCCTGTGAACGTATAACTATTGCTAGATCCTGTTGAATAACTGAAAAAATAATTGCCTTCGAATCTTGCTGTCAGGCCATTATTAATGTCATATTGAGCCCCAAGGTCTGCCCCTAGATAAGATGCTCCTGTACCGATAATGTAATTATATCCTGCACCTGCAAAAGGAAGCCAGCTTCCATATCTTTTGCCTGCCTGAACATATACAAATAACGGCATATCCGTTGAAACACTTCCTACAGATTCTGCAATATTTCTTTTTAATGTGACCTGAACTGCCAACGACACAGGATCAACCCCTTCATCCATTGCCATCCAGTTACAACCTAAATAAATGTTTGTTGATGTGCTAGAACCTGCAGAGCTTGAACTCCCTTGGTTTAATAACACAGCTATATCCATTTTGTTATTTAATCCATATGTTCCTGTAAGCCCGTAAGATGTATAGGTAGAAGTTCCGCCATTCTGTGCAGGAACATATCCCATATCAAGGCCCAATGACATTTTGCCTGCACCTCTTGTATTTGGAGCATCAAGAACAAAAGCAAATGACTGGCTGGCAAAAATCAATGTCACAACGAACAAACCAATAAAACGTTTCATCATATAATCACCTCCTTATCATTTTCTTATCGTCAA
This sequence comes from uncultured bacterium, assembly GCA_964633925.1. GTDB lineage: Bacteria > Margulisbacteria > WOR-1 > JAKLHX01 > JAKLHX01 > CAZWKB01. Next base: position 31,125 of record CAZWKB010000013.1, on the reverse strand, counting down.
ATTATAACACATCAACAAAAAGGCCCCCGAGACAAACCTCGGAGACCTTTTTTTAAAAACACAAACCTTAAGACTATCCCTTAATTTTTAGTTCCTAAAGTGCCTTCAGACGGGTCAGATAATTGACCATCAGATAACCATTTTCCCATTGATGATGTTCCTAGAGTAATCTCCAAGAAACCATCCGAATCAAATGTTCCGTCACTATTTGTATCAATCTGGATATATATGTTGAACGATCCAGCTCTTGTAAATATGATTTTGTATCCCTTTGTAACTGTTGTGGATATCCCTAACGTCGTTAAATCAATATCGCCAGAACTAGGCAATTCTATCCATTTACCACCGGTCCCTGTATATGTGGTTGTACCATCAGAACCTTTAAGAGTTGCATAAGTACCAGAAGTAACTCCAGAAAACCAGCCTTTACCATCTGCTAACCATCTAATATCGGCGGTCCCTGTATATGAACTATACATAGGGGCTGTTGATCCTGAATCCAATTTTGGACTAACTGCATAGACACTAGCTTTTCCATATAGAGTTCTCTGAACTTCAGCCAATTTTCTGGTTGTAAATGTTGTTCCGTCGTCTTTTTGATGTGCAACGATATCTGTTATTACAACAAAGACTTTCTGTGCATCTGATCTCCATGTGTAATTATCATATGCATGCATAATCGAATCAAGAGGATTTTCTGGTCCATCTCCTCCTCCAACACCAGTTAACGCATTTAGCCAGGTACTTACCTGAGCTGCAGTTGCCGGCAATGCCAAAGTTGACTGTTCTGCCGCATTATCGCCAAAAGAAACGCAACCAAATTTCACATCAGCACCACCTGCGGCTAAGTTTGTTGCAAATGTTGCAATGCTATTTTTGACGGCTATTATTCTTGAAGACATACTTCCTGTGTTATCAAAGATAAAAACCATATCAATCTTTGATGTCGTTGATGGAACCACGGTGAATCCAGTAACATCAGTAAAACCTGAAACATCTCCACCAGAACCAACCTTAATCTTGAATTCCCCTGTTACCAATCCAGTAAGAGCCTCACCGGTTGCTCCAAGTATAGAGTTTAGCTTAATGGTAACAACGTCTCCAGATTTTGTTGCAACACCGGAAACAACAGTAGATGGTGTTGGTAGTGTTCCAGAAATATTTAGCAGAGAAGTCAACTGACTACATCCAGTCAACATAGTCGCGGCTACAAATACGACAGCAAACAAAGATAACAATATATTTTTTTTCATTAATAGTCCTCCTTTTATTTTTTCGAAA
>CAZWKB010000013.1:1007-29834 GCA_964633925.1 uncultured bacterium | reverse complement strand
TTTTCGAAATACATCTCATTCATTTAAAATATCCCACCCCCTTCCGCAATGTTTTAATGTATTAACCTTATGTAATTTTACAGGATTTTATGATTTCGTCAATGGCACGTGGAATCGTCACCCATAATCGGCAACCTGGGTAAAATATTGACAATGTAGAGACATGCCATGGCATGTCTCTACAAAAACATTTCGGTCATCAATATCGGGACCTAATGATTACCCCTGTTAATAATGGCATTACCCCTATCAACCAGCTGCCCTGACGGCAACCATCTGGCTATTGAGGATGTTGTAAGATCAAGAACAATATATCCATCAGAATCGCGTTTGCCTGCCACTATGTAATTGTTGAATAACCCATCGCCGTTAGTATCGACTATAATATGAACATATAGAACGGTTCCAGGAAGATCACTTGTGAATTTAATAGTATACCCACGGGTGATGGCTGAATCAATTCCCAGCAAAGAAAGATCCAATGCTCCACTAGCAGGCAATTCAACCCACTTAGTACCGGTTCCTGAATATGAAGTTTTGACCTTCCCATAATCCGCTGAATTAACTCCCAAATACCATCCATATCCATCTGATAAACATCTTACATCAGCCTTGCCAACATCATTCCATGGCCCAGGATCTCCATAATCTATGACGGGGCTGACTGTACATATAGTAGCTTTACCTTCAAGCGAAGAAAGAACATCTTCTACATTGTAAAGTGTATTTGCGATTACAACATCAGAGCTCCCTATCCTTGTAATAACACCGCCATCGCCCCTCTGATGAATAACTTGGTCAGTTAATACAATAAAAACCTTTTGGGCATCAGATCTCCACGTAAAATTATTGTAGGCATATATTATGGAATCCAGAGGATTTTCTGCAGAATCATTACCCCCGACAACAGCCACTCCATTAAGAAAATTACTAACCTGAATGGATGTTGCAGGAAGAGGTAAGGCTACTTGCTCAGAAGGAATGTCCCCAAATCCAACAACTCCATACCTGACATCTGCTTTTTTGTTTTGAAGAGCAACAGTAAAAGCAGCAATACTTGATTTGCATCCATCAATCGTCACCTGCATACTGCTAGTTATGTCCAATATAAAAACGATGTCAAGTTTCGTGTCTGTGGTTGTTGTTATTGCCGCATCAACAGGAGTATAGATACCATTTCTGCTTGTACTTACAAAAACAGCAAACTTGCTTGCTTTGTCATATACAATTGGAGTTCCGTCTACCAATATTGGATTTAACGTCACCTCAACAGTTGCTCCATCTTTTTTAACTGTTCCAGACAGTGCCGATTCTGTTGTTGTAAGCTGACCTGGGTCACTGATCGTTATTACTCCGGTCTTTCCAAGATCAACAAAAACAGGAGGATCATCACAACCGAGATTGAACATTGAAAGGCACAGCATTACGACACTAAATACAATAATTAGCTCTTTTGGCATTTGAATGTAATTCTAATCTATGGGGAATGCAGAGTCAACATACCAAAAAAAAATCCCAAATCCCAATTTCCAAATCCCAACAAGGTATCCCGCCAGGCGGGATAATATTTGAAATTATATGTGTCACGAAGTGACTCCATGTTGGGATTTGGACATTGGGATTTATTAGTCGCTTTTAGTGATTTTCAGCGCTACTTGTCAACATCTCTCCCATAATGTATAATATTTTAAATAAATGGAAGACGCAAAGAAAGACGAGATCTACAAAGAGCTTAATCCCGGCAAGTGCAATGCCTGTCAGGGTAAGCTATATTTTGAAAAAGTTTCACTCGATCATTATGAGGGTGAAAAACTGTACGTTATTGAAGACGTGCCTGCTTTTGTTTGCGAAGAATGCGGTGAAGTTTGGATTCCTAAACCAATAATTGAGGAACTCGAAAAGATGATCGCTTCTTACGTTGAAACCGAGATAAACGGGAAACCGCCTAAAGAGTCATTGAACGGCTAGACTGCTTCATGAGTGATATAATAGACCTAATACAATAAGATTAAAACTACTTTTGAAAGGGGTAAAAGATGGAAATTGAAATTGGACGAGGAAAAAAATCCCGACGAGTTTATGGTTTTGATGAAATTGCACTGGTCCCCTCTCTAGTTACTGTTGACCCCGAAGATGCGGATACGAGTCTCGAAATTGCCGGAATAAAACTAACAATGCCAATCATTGCTTCTGCAATGGATTCTGTTATCGATCCAAAGACTGCTATCCTTATGAGCCAATATGGCGGTCTTGGGGTATTGAATCTTCAGGGTGTTCAAACAAGATATGAAGATGCGGATAAGATCCTTGATGAGATATCGATGGCTACAAGAGAACAATATGTCCCATTGATGCAGAAAATATACAATGAACCTGTTAAAGAAGCTCTTATAGCAAAGCGAATAAAGCAGATCAAAGAAAAAGGTGCGATCGCTGCTGTTTCTGTCACTCCACAAGTTGCAAATGAATATGGACAGATCGCTGCAAAGGCAGGAGCCGACATTATTTTTATACAAGCAACAGTTGTTTCAACTATGCACAAATCAAAAACCTTCAAACCTCTTGATCTTGAAGCCTTTTGCAAATCAATAAAGATCCCGGTTGTCGTTGGCAATTGCGTAACCTACGAAGTAGCAGCGGAATTGATTAAAACAGGAGTTGCTGCAGTATTGGTAGGCATTGGGCCAGGTGCAGCTTGTACATCCAGAGGTGTTTTAGGTATTGGCCAACCAATGGCAACATCAATTGCAGACTGCGCTGCTGCCAGAGACGACTATTTTAAAAAGACTGGTAAATATGTTGCGATGATAGCTGACGGAGGAATGGTTGTTGGTGGAGATATTTGTAAAGCAATCGCCTGCGGTGCTGATGCTGTTATGATCGGCTCTCCTCTTGCAAAATCAGAAGAAGCTCCGGGACGTGGTTTTCATTGGGGTATGGCAACACCAAATGCAACTCTTCCAAGAGGAACAAGAATCAAAGTCGGAACGATTGGCAAATTAAAAGAAATTCTTCTTGGGCCAGCAAAGTTTGATGACGGTTCCGAAAATTTTGTAGGTGCATTAAAAACTTCTATGGGCACTCTTGGCGCATCAACCATAAAAGAAATGCAAAAAGTTAATCTTGTTGTCGCTCCTGCCAACAATACAGAAGGCAAGGTATTTCAAAAAGCTCAGCAACTCGGAATGTACAAGTAGAAAGTAGAAAGTTTATAAAGTTATAAAGTTGTGGCCTCATCATAGTAAGAGAAACTTTCTACTTTAAAAACTTTATGAACTTTATGAACTATTTCGACATAATAATCATCGGCTCAGGTCCTGGAGGATATACCGCTGCAGTAGAATTAGCAAAGCATGGCAAAAGTGTTGCCGTCATAGAAAAAGACGAGATCGGTGGAGTTTGCCTTAATACAGGCTGTATTCCTACAAAAACTATAATTGAATCAGCGCGATTATACTCCAAAACAAAATCATCGGAAACCTTCGGAATAACAACAGAGAATACATCATATGATTGGCCAAAGATACTTCAAAGAAAAGACAAAGTGATATTCAAACTTCGCAAAGGGATAGAATATCTTTTCAAGATCAACAAGGTAACGTTTATAAAAGGAACAGCAACTATAAAAGAACCTGGCATCGTTACAGTAGACAATACTGACGTGATTAAATGTAGCAACATCATCATCGCTACAGGCAGCAGAACGAAGGCAATCAAAGGATTTGAAAATGCTCTAACAAGTGAACAATTATTATCAATTACTGCTGTGCCAAAAAAACTAACAATAATTGGAGCAGGCCCGATAGGAATAGAATTCGCATCAATATTCTCATCCTTTGGAACTGAAGTAACAGTGTATGAAATGGAGAATAGCATTCTTCCCTCTGAAGATGAAGACATTTCAAAGGCAGCAAAGCAGATTTTTTCAAGAAGAGGAATTAATATTATCGCCGGAAATAAAGTCGATCCATCAGAAGTTGATATAAGCAATTGTCTCGTCTCATCTGGTCGTCAAACGGACATGATCATTGTAAATTCACGTATGCAAACAAATGAAAAAGGCATTTATGCAATTGGTGATGCTACGGGGATTTTAAATTACGCTCATGTGGCAAGCATGCAAGGGATTATTGCTGCAAAAAGTATATGTGGGACAGATATCATAATGGATTATTCTGCAGTCCCATCTTGTGTATTTAGTGACCCTGAAATAGCCAGTGTTGGATTAACTGAAAAACAAGCTCAAGAAAAAGGAATAAACTACAAAACTTCAAAATACAACTTTGCGGCACTTGGCAAATCAAATGCAAGCTCTGAAATTGAAGGATTTGTCAAAGTAATAGCTGATAAAGAAACTGACAAACTGATCGGTTGTCATATTATTGGTTCTAATGCCAGCAATCTAATTGGCGAAGCTGCGTTGGCAATAAAGAACGGTTTAACATCAAAGAATATTGCGGAAACGATCCATTCTCACCCTACCCTGCCCGAAGCTTTTTGGGAGGCTTGTAGTTTCTAAAAAGCGAATTTTATCTTATTAAAAATGGGGATTAATTTGCTGACATCTTTTGAATAAGGAATCTCACCAAATACTCGAAGTTCAGATAAGGCTTCGATCTTTTCAATATTATCTTTCAGAACTTTTGGATTCTCGTCTTTGTATAGATTATTAAAAATAAGACCTTCAATTTTGATATTTCTCGAAGCCAAGGCCTCAATTGTCAGCATTGTGTGGTTGATTGCACCAAGCTTGTTTCCAACAACTATTACAACAGGCATCCTCAGAGTGCTTACAATATCGATCGTATAATATCTGTCATTTAAAGGAACAAGTGCTCCCCCAATGCCTTCAACAATAACATTGTCATACATCTCAGACAGATTCTTAAAGCTATCAACTATCTTCTTTACATCAAGTGTCTTTTTTTCAACTTTTGCTGCCAAATGAGGTGAAGCAGGGAACTTTAGACAATATGGATTCATCAGTCTGAGAACGTCTTTTACGTCTTCTTTTTTCTTTCCGAGCATTTTGAGATGAAATAAAAGATCTTCTGGAAAGTCTGTCGATCCGGTTTGTACCCACTTTTGAGTAACAACGTTTGAACCCCGTTTTTGCATCAATTGTGCAAGAAGTCCAGTTACTATCGTTTTGCCTACACCTGTGTCAGTCCCGCAAATAAAAAGACCGTTCATACAGTCCCCAAGCAAAAGAACAGCTGATGAGTAGCTTCCAGATTTTTGTATTTAGTTTTGTATTGTGCTTCAGCCTTTTTTAGCATCTCTCTTGTTAAAAGACCATTACCAAGCATTGAAGTTCCTTGAGTTCCGGTATATTTAATTTTTGAAAGTAAGTTTCTAAGCGATAGATTAGTTTCCTTAACTATCTCTTCCGTAACTGAAACGTCTTTGAAATACTTTTTCAGAATGGTTTCTATTTCAGGCTTACCCAAAAATTTCTTTGAATTGATCAGAATCTTTTTGCTCGTAATGTCTTCCATGGCCCAGGCAAGCTCATGATATGTAAGAGGTCCAAATAATGAAAACATCACAATCCCATCTTTTGCCAACATTTTCTTATATTTTGATAGTGTTTTGTCCAAATTCCTAAACCATTGAAGTGTTGCATTGGAAGCGATAAGATCAAATTGCTTATTATTATCATCGATTTCCTCTGCATCCACAACTTCAAAATTAACATCCTTATCCATTTTCTTTTTTGCTATTTCTATCATTTCAGGAGAAATATCCACCGCAGTAATGTGGGAGGTCTTGTACTTGTCTCTCAAAACCTTTGTAAATATGCCCGTGCCGCATCCGATATCAAGAATATTTTTTATTGGCCTTGAGGGAAGAAGCTTTGACATCTTTTCTGCCAAGATCTTTTGAATGTTTGCATATTTATCATATGCGTTTGCGTTTTTTGAGAAGTTCTTTTTGATTCGGTCTTTAAATGATTCTTGTTTTGCCATGGTGATGATTATTATTAAGTATAGCACTAATATCATTACATAGTATTGTCATGTGTCCACAATCTATGCCTAAAGACGGAAGGCCTCCACATTTCGAATCGGTGACGATTGTGTCCTTAAGACCATTAATAATCGTCACCCTTGAATTAGCCAATGTATTGTTACCGATCTCATTATTTACCATATAATCAAGCCCAAAGAACAAATCATCTACAATTGTTTCTGCCAAATAGTATTTCAACAATTCGTCTTTAAACAGTAAATATTTAGATTTATCACAATTTTCATAACATGCTTTATAAAAGCTCGTTAAATATGCTGCTTTACTTTTTTCTATAAATCCCTTAATCTTTTTAACAACCTCAGGATCATATTTGTTCCTTACCGCTGATAATATTACATGTTCAAATATCTGGGGCATTTTGATAGCAATCTGATATGCAACAAAGCCGCCAAGAGACCAACCAAGAATAGAGATCCCCTTATTGGTTTTTATGAGATCTAACAGCTCTTCTTCGGTTTTCGCATTTATGAAACCTTCATAGACATAATAATTGTAATCAATATCCAGATCGCTAAAAATTCTGTGATCCATAGCCCATCCTGAAAGGAGAATAATATCTTTTGATTTTTGTCTGTTATAGTATTTGATCATTAATGTTTTATTGATTTTGACAACAAATCTATAGTTCCATCAATATCTGCATGTGATATTTCACTGGTTAGAGAAAACCTTAATCTTGACTCCCCTTTTGGCACAGTAGGATATCTGATCGGCAAAACCCAATAATTCCCGCTTTTTAAAAATTCAGACACTTCTATCGTTTCTCTATTCTCGCCAATTATTACCGGGATAATATGTGAGAGGCTTGAGGTTCTTATTCCTGAGGCTTTAAGTTTTTCTATAAAATATACAGATAACTGCCTTAATCTTTCTCTTCTGTCATATTCGGCATTAACGATATCAATTGCCTTCATATTCACGGCAACTACAGAAAGAGGAAGTGCAGTAGAAAATATAAAGCTCCTGCAAGTGTTAATCAGGTAATCCTTTATTTCTTGAGAACAGGCAATATAGGCGCCAAAAGATCCAAGAGCCTTGCCAAAAGTTCCCATAATGATATCTATATCATTTGACAATCCGAGCTCTTCTGCTACTCCGCTGCCATTGTTACCGTATATACCTGTAGCATGAGCTTCATCAACATATAGAATGCTGTCATATTCCTTTTTCAATGCAACAATTTCAGACAATGGGGAAATATCTCCATCCATGCTAAAAACGGATTCGGTTATTATAAGGGAATTATAATGTTTACCTCTCTCGTGTTTTAATAGTTTTTTTAGATCTTCTGCATTGTTATGCTTGAAACGAAAGAACTTTGCCCCTGACAGCAACACTCCGTCTATCAGACTGGCATGAGAAAGTTTGTCAATAAATACAACATCTCCTTCTTTCACCAGTGCTGGAATGATACCTATATTTGCCTGATATCCGCTATTAAATACTAATGCGCTTTCTTTTGATTTGAAAGATGCAACTTTGATTTCAAGTTGGTGAAACAAATCGTGATCACCACTCAAAAGTCGTGATGCACTTGAAGAAGTTCCATATTTTCCTGCCGCTTCTATTGATGCTTCTTTAAGTTTTGGATGTTTTGACAGACCTAAATAATCATTTGACGAATAGTCAACCATTTTACTGCCACTTGGTAATGGTTTTAATGAACGCAACAGATCTTCGTGTGATTTATCTTCAAGAAACTGTTTAATATGTTTCATTTTGCCAGTATTTCCTCTATCTCTTTTATAAACTTCTTGTCTTCCTCAACACTTCGCCCCCTCGTCGTCAAATATCCACCGATCAACATTCCATTTGCCCCAGCAAGAAAAGCCATGCTCTGATGATCTTTTAGTATTGTCTCTCTCCCTGCTGCAACTTTAATGGATTTATCTCCGAGAATTATTCTAAATATGGCAATTGTTCTGACGGCATCAACAGGTGAAATGCTGTTGGAATTTTCCAGCGGAGTACCTTTTATCGGAACAAGAAGATTTAAAGGAACAGCATCCACATCAAGTTCTTTCAATGTAAGAGCCATACTTATCCTATCTTCCCAGCTTTCCCCAAGCCCGAGTATTCCTCCACAGCAGATCTCGAGACCCGCAGCCTTAGTGTTTAATACTGTCTGTACCCTTTCATCAAATTCATGGGTTGAAACGATCTTGCAATAATACTCTCTGGAAGTTTCAATGTTATGATGATACCTTTTTAATCCTGCACTTTTAAGTTCCAACAATTGCTCTACAGTCAACTTACCAAGAGATGCGCAGGCAATAATATTTGCATTAGAGTTAATTTCCCTGATTGATGTCATGATGGAGGCAAATTCTTTTGCCGAAAGAGAATTCCCACTGGTAACAATAGCAAATCTTTTGGCACCGTTTTCTTTTGCAGTTTTTGCAGCTTCCACGATCTCTTCAACACTTTTTAATTCGTAAAGTGGAGAGTCTGTCTTGTAATGTGATGATTGAGCACAAAAACGACAATCCTCACTGCAAGCACCGGACTTGGCACTTATTATTGTACAAATATCCGCTTCAAGCTTGGGGGATTTTAATCTTTCAAGATTGCTTTCTTCTATTAGTTTGTATAAAGGAAGCTCTACAAGTCTTTTGTATTTTGTTTCCATAGTATCCTTTCTACCGCAACAGATGCCATTAAAGAAGCACAGGCGGTAACACGCGGAGCTAATGGAGGATTTTGACTTCCCGCCTCTGTTACCCCGTCACCAACAATGTATACTTTTTCTTTAATTTGTTTTATCTCCATCTTTGTATTTCTGTAACCTGCAAGGCCACTCCCAAGAACAATTAGTTTTCCACTATTTGCGAATTGTTCGAAAAACATTTTTTTTGATTCTACATTATCAAAAGCTTCGAACAAAACATCCCTGTCAGAAAAATATTCTATGACATTTCTTTCCGTAAGATAGGTCTTGCTCTTTTTAATTCTGACATCCGGATTAATAGTTTTTAGATTTAGTTCAAGAGCATCTATCTTGTCATTGCCAATATTGTGAAGGAAATAGTTTTGCCTGTTCAGGTTATCCGTGTTCACGATATCTACATCTACAATCTCAAAATCCACAAATCCGGTTCTTACCAAAACCATTGCAATATTCGATCCAAGCCCCCCACATCCTGCGATTCCTATTTTTGTTTTTTGTATTTTGTTAATCTCGTCAAAAGAAAGATATTTCAATAAAGAAATTTCAAACTCATTCATCTTAGCCACCGCCAACAAATGTTACGATCTCTATCCTGTCATTGCTTTCTAGTTTTGTTTCTGCCCATTTATCGGTTGTTATTATCTTGCCGTTTAGCTCTATGGCAGTTTTGTCTTTATTTATCTTAAGATCATCGAGCAACTGAGACAAATTTGAGCTTGAAAGAATCTTTTCCTCATCATTGATCAATAATTTTATCTCAGCCATTTTAAGACGAGACCTTTTTTGACACAACAAATATCCCTACATTTGCCACAAGATTAGGTAAAAACCTTACTTTGAATTTTTCCCCGATATACAATTCCTTTTCAATGATGAAATCTTTTTCTTTACAGTATTTCTTAAAATCACTTATAGAAAGACATCTTATGTTCGGGGTCTCAAACCATTTGAAAGGCAAATAGGATGTTTTCGGGGTTTTTCCAAAAAAGAATAATTGTATCCTGGATTTAAAATATGCGAAGTTTGGTATTCCAACAATAACTTTATTTCCGACTCTTGCTGCTTCATCTAGAACCTTTTGAATATGTTGTATCTGCTGAATTGCCTGATTGATTATGACATAATCAAAAGACTTGTCTCTAAATTCAGATAAACCTGTATCAATATCCCCATGATAAACGCTGAGTCCTTTTGCAATACATTCAAATATAGATTTGTCGTCAATCTCTATGCCCTGAACTTTTACATGCTTTTCTGATGATAAGAGAGCAATAAGCTCTCCATCTCCACAGCCGAGATCCAGAACCTTAGAGTTGGGTTTTACTAAGTTTAAAATTGCTTTATGATCAGGTCTCATAATATCTCCTTGGAAACTTTTTCCAGAAAATGTTTTACCAGATGAGTTTCTTCATCTATTTCAAGCAAAAAAGCATCATGCCCGTATTTTGAATCAATATCACAGTATGTAACATCTACACCTGCTCTTTTACAAGCCTTAACAATCTCCTTTGAATGATGAGACGGATATAACCAGTCAGATTTAAAAGAAAGAACCATTGTCTGATATTTGTGACCGTCTATCTTATCTTCAAGCTCTTCTCCCCCTGAGGCATCAAACTGATCAAGTGCTTTTGTAAGATACAGATATGAATTTGCATCAAACCTTTTTACAAATGTTTCTCCTCTGTAATGAAGATAATGTTCAACCTCAAAATCTGCGGTGAATTTAAACTTTTCAGAATCACCCTTTTTGTGTCTGCCAAATTTTGCTTCCATGGACTGCTCGCTCATATATGTAATATGCCCAAGCATCCTTGCAATAGAAAGCCCCTTTGCCGGCAACTCTTTGTCATAATAACTGCCTCCGCACCAGTCAGGATCTGCCATTATTGCTTGTCTGCCGACTTCATGAAAAGCAATTTGCTGAGGTGAATGTTTGTGTGACGTTGCAATTACTATTGAACTGTTTATCTTATCAGGATACTGTACCATCCATGACAAAGCCTGCATTCCTCCCATAGATCCTCCTGCAACAGAGAGCAATTTCTCTATCCCTAAGGAATCTATCAACCGCTTTTGAAGAGCAACCATATCGTTAATTGAAATAAACGGAAAATCCAATCCATAAGGTTTGTCTGTGGCTGGATTTATAGAAGCAGGGCCTGTTGTCCCCATGCAACCACCAAGAACATTTGAACATATAATAAAATACTTGTCCGTGTCAAATGCTTTTTTTGGCCCGATCATATCCGACCACCAGATAGCGGCATGAGAATCTCCGGTAAGAGCATGAAGTATCAATATTGCATTTGATCTTTTTTCATTAAGAGTGCCATAAGTTTCATATGCAACAGTCAGAGGACTTATAATTTCTCCACTTTCAAGTTTTAGAGGCTTTACATCGTTAAATAACAACTCTTACTCCTGGAATAACCAAGTAGTCAGATATCTTTCTCCGCTGTCAGGAAGCAGAACAACAACCTTCTTCCCTTTTGCCTGTGGCCTTTTTGCTATCTCAAGACCTGCCCACAAAGCAGCTCCGCTGGATATCCCTACAAGTATTCCTTCTTCTTTTGCAAGCTTCTTTGCCGTTTCTCCTGCATTATCCGAAGATACTTGTATTATCTCATCAATTAGTTCTTTTTTCAAAACCTTTGGGATAAATCCGGCACCTATGCCCTGTATCTTATGAGGTCCAGGGTTACCTCCGGATATTACTGGAGAATCTTTTGGCTCTACAGCTATTATTTTTATTTCCTTATTTTTTGATTTTAGGAATTCAGCAACTCCGGTGATTGTTCCTCCGGTTCCGACCCCTGCTACAAAATAATCAACATTACCTTCCGTGTCATTCCAGATCTCAACTGCCGTTGTTTTTTTATGTATTTCAGGATTCGCTGGATTATCAAATTGAGCAGGCATAAAACTATTAGAATTACTTCTTACTAATTCCTCCGCTTTTTCTATTGCCCCCTTCATCCCTTTTGGTCCTTCAGTCAATACGAGTTCCGCACCCAAAATCTTTAACAGTTGTCTTCTTTCAACACTCATCGTCTCGGGCATAGTAAGTATCAATTTATATCCTCTGCTTGCACAAATAAATGCCAATGCTATCCCAGTATTGCCTGATGTAGGTTCAATTATCACTGTGTCTTTTTTAATAAGCCCATTTTTCTCAGCAGCTTCAATCAGTGCAATTCCAAGTCTGTCCTTTACAGAAGAAAGAGGATTGAATGACTCTATCTTTACAAAGACATCAGCATAAAGCCCCTTTACTATCTTGTTCAATTTGACGAGTGGAGTATTTCCTATTGTTTCTGTAATATTATTGTATATTTTCATTTTTCCCCAATTCCGTAGGGACGTTGCAATGCAACGTCCCTACATTAATTAAATTTTAGCCAATGCCTGGTCTATATCGGCAATTATGTCATTGATATTTTCAATCCCTATGGACAATCTGATAAAATCAGCTGTTACCCCTGTCGCATGCTGTTCCTTTTCTGACAATTGTTGATGAGTCGTGCTTGCCGGATGAATGGCAAGAGACTTTGCATCTCCAATATTTGCAACATGTGATAAAAGTTGAAGCGAATTGATAAATTTCTTTCCGGCTTCAATTCCACCCTTTATCCCGAATCCAAGTATCGAGCCTGCCCCTTTTGAAAGATATTTCTTTGCTCTCTCTTTTTCAGGACTTGAATCAAGTCCTGGATAATTTACCCAGGATACTTTTGGGTGTTTTTCAAGATGCTTTGCCACGGCAAGACCATTCTCGCAATGTCTTGGCATACGCAGATGCAATGTTTCAATTCCCTGCAAAATTTGAAAAGAATTGAATGGTGATATTGCTGGGCCAAGATCTCTCAACAAAACAACCCTAGCTTTAATTATGTATGCAATATTCCCCATTGGCTTTAATGCTTCCACAAATTTCATTCCGTGATAGCTTGGATCAGGATCCGTTATCAGAGGGAATTTTCCATTTGTCCATTCAAACTTTCCTGAATCAACAATAATTCCGCCCATGCTGGTCCCATGCCCTCCAAGAAATTTTGTAGCAGAATAAACTACAATATCCACGCCATGCTCGATTGGTTTAACAATTAAAGGCGCTGAAGTATTATCAATAATGAGAGGGATCCCATTATTATGAGCAATTTCTGCATATTTTGATATATCAGCAATATCAACTTTTGGATTCCCTATCGTTTCAGCATAAACAGCTTTTGTCTTTGATGTTATAGCCTTTTTCAATTCTTCAAAATCATTAGACTTTACAAACGTTACCTTGATACCGAATTTTGGCAATGTATTATGAAAGAGATTGTATGATCCTCCATAAAGATTATCTGCAGATACTATCTCATCGCCCGATTGCGCAATGTTTAAGATAGAAAGAAGTATTGCCGATTGTCCGCTTGAAACTGCAAGAGCACCTACTCCGCCTTCTATCAATGCAACTCTCTTTTCCAGCACATCTGTAGTTGGATTCATTAATCGTGTATAAATATTCCCAGATTCTTTTAATCCGAAAAGATTTGCCGCATGATCAGTGTCTTTAAACTGATATGCAGTAGTTTGATATATTGGAAGAGCCCTAGAACCCGTAGTGGGATCAGGCGCCTGCCCACCGTGAACAGCTATAGTCTCCAAACTCAATTTTGATTCATCTATACTCATTTTAGTTCTCCCTTTTTTTATATTTGATAAACTATATTATTCGTTATTTTCTTTTGAGATTCAACCATGCTTTCCAAAGTTATGGAGCGCATCATATCTTTTACTCCTCTTGCCAGGTTTCTCCAGATATCCCTAGAAACGCATCGAGATGCTCTTTTGCAAGATTTTTCATCATCAACACAATCAACAAGACAAACAGATCCCTCTGCCGCTGTTATTATGTCAAGCAATGTTATCTGAGAAGTTTTTTTTGCCAGATTATATCCACCTTTTGATCCGCGCACAGAAGTTAGCAATCCCAAGTTTTTTAATTGAATGACTATCTGACTCAAATATTTTTCTGATATCTGTTGTCTTTTAGAAATATCTTTTAGCAATACAGGACCATTAGCCCCGTTTACCGCGATGTCTATTATTAATCTTGTCCCGTATCTGCCCTTTGTTGATATTTTCATTTGCCACCATTTCTATGGTTTTACTAGTATATTAACAGGTTGCAATTGTATTTGTCAAGCAATTTATTTGATATTAAAAAAAATGTATGGACAATCCAAGGATTGTCCATACAAAATTTAATCTTATAAAGTTGTTCTATCGGAACAATTTATTTTTTATCGGTTTCGTCAACGAATTTCTTGATCTCGCTAACGTTGTCCAATATCAATTTAGCCTTAGAAACTCCAAAAGAAAAAGGATATTTATCATCCTCTGATCTTTTAAGAATTACAATTGGCTTTCCCTGATATTCTGATCTTTCTGCTACCATAAAACACCTCCTTGACTAATAATTAACTAGTTTAGCACATAATGAATTTGTGTCAATATAATAATGCTTTGTTATATATTGTTATAGATAATATCAATTGTAAACTGCAATGTTGATTGTTCAAGCCCAATTGGAAAAGGCGGAAACGGTGATGAATCTACTATTGTTTTTATTGCAGCTGCATCTATGGATTTGTAATTGCATCCTTTAATGATAAAGCGATCAGAGATATTCCCATTTTTATTAACAATTACACCTATTTTGACATCAACAGAACTCTCACCAATTCTTACATCATCAGGATAATGCCTATTTGCCTGAATTTTTCTATAAATAACAGAGAGGTAATCATTGACCATTTTTTCTTTATTGATTTTTTCAGATACAGGAATACTTAAAGAAGGCCCCTTTTTCTTGCTTGGTGTCTTTTTGGATTTTTCGATTTTGCCATTTACAGGTAATTGTATAGAAATCGAACCAAGATCATAAGAGAACCCGCATGTTGAGAGAAAAAACAGAGCAATAATTACAGCAACCGCAATGGAGAGTATTCTTTTCATGTTTTCATTATGGCATGGTTTTTACTGCAATTGATCTATAACCTTAACCACAAAACTGACCGCTTCTAAAGGATTCATTCCCCTTGTGAAATAGAATATTTGCTCGTTAAACACATCATCATCAATTTTGTAATTAATATACGGGTTCTTGCAAATGTTATACAATATATCGAAACATCGATCATAATTAAAATCTTTTCCAAGTTTAGTTATAAGCAATTGCCCCATGAACGTTGCATCTAGAGAGACTTCAGGAAACCAAACGTTGATCTCATTCATTGCAGATAACGGCCCGTCTGAAAGATGAAATCCGTTAAATATTTTACTCGACACCTTAACTCTCAATTCATCCATATTTGAATATACCCAATTCCTTAAACTACCGGGCAAAGCTTTTGTCGGATCAGTTTTGCCAAGAACATTTTTTCGCATATCCATCCAAGGGGTAGAAATATTCTGTGAAATCAGTGCAATAGCAACAACCTTTGATGAAAAAGAGGAGTAATTGGCAACATTCAAATAATGAGAGGCATTAAGAACGCAATACACTTTATCCTTATACGAGATCTTCGCAACATTAGTGATATGATCAATTGTCTTCACATTGCCCAGATCGTACTGTTCTTTCCACAAACCGACCATTTCTTCTCCCGATATCCCGGTCTTTTCTATGAGTTGACCTCCCCCATAGATATGTCCTTCGCAAATATTTTTTATCTGCAATAAGGCATTTTCAGAAATTGCTAAAACTCCGTTCCTGTATGCATTGTTGCCAACTAAAAAATGACGGCTTACAATATCGTTCTTATCGATATATGATCCGGAGACAATTTTCAATGCTTTTATGCTATATCCGTTTTTAGCGATTACTTCCAGGGCTTTTGTAAATATGGCCTGATTATCAACCTCCGGAGATAACAGCTCAGGTTTAACTAAAAAAACCATCTCTCTTAGCTGCAATTGCTGATCATCTAAATTATTTGTAACGGAACCGTAATCAAAATAACTCACATTATTGTGACAGTCGTCAACTTCACTAAGCTTATTCGATAATATTCTTGCCATACTAGAAATCTGGACAGGATATATTTGTTGAAAATACCCCCCCGATAATTTTATTGAATTACTCATTCCACTTGACATCACAATTACATCGACAAAAACAAGTATAAATTTCAGGTTATTTCGGTTTTTCACTTGCAATAATTAGCTTCGTATTGTAAAATAAAATCAATAAACTTTTGGAGGATCTATGAATCTCAAAAAAAGCCCATTAAACTTCGTTCTATTCATCACATTGTCTCTAAAAACACAAAACAAATTACATAATATCAATTGTCCAAAATATAAAGGAGGATCGTAAAATGGGAGAATTATTGTCTGTAGTCACTGCGTTTGTCTATAAGAATTGGAGTTCGTTGGCCCTATTTATGCCAATATTGTTTTTGAGTTTCTTTGTTTTTGTGGGGCTCTTGCTTCTTGGTGTAGCTACTGGGGTTATTTTTCCAAAAAGAATCGGATGGATATCCGCAGAAATTGAACAAAATCCAGTGAAGTCTTTTTTATGGGGGTTGTTTTGGATACTAATGTTTGTCCCCATTTCACTAATGCTGATAGTCAGCATCATCGGGATCCCTTTGATAATCGGACAAATTCTAGTGTATGGTGTTTCTCTCGCCTTCGGATTTATTTCTGCAGCACAGCTTTTTGGCAAAAACATCCTTTGCAATGTCGTAAAGAGATATAATCAACCGATACACGTTGAAATTATTTGGGGGATCTGCGCATTAACATTAATAGGAATCATCCCTGTCATAGGAATACTATTCAACCTAGCTGTGATCATTCTTGGAATAGGAGCATCTTATCTATCAGGTTTCGGAGAAGGCATTAATGAAAGCCTAGCTGAAAGGATTAAGAAGATATAAACATGAAAATTAACAAAAACATAGCTCTCAGCTCTCTGTTATCTCTAGCATTGCTATTTACTTCCGTAAATTCTTGCGCAATAGCAAAAACACTAAAGGATATAGATAGTAATGTCATTAAGTTTGAAGAGATTGTTAAGATCGGAGAAAAAGCAATAGTCCCAACAGAAACAACAGTTTCTTCTGTTGTCTCATTTGGCGATGACGTTTATGTGAGCGGCGAAGTAGTCAAAGATGCTGTATCTGTCGGAGGAAATGTCTTTTTATCTCCGGACTCAAAAGTTCTCGGAAATGTTGTTTCTATCGGAGGCACAGTTTCTAAAGATACAGGAGCAAAAGTTGCAGGAACAATAAAGGAAATTAGTATTGCCTCTTCAATGACAGGAAGCCATGGATTTTTCTGGAAATATATGACCTCAATATTCAGCAACTTTATTTTCTATGTATGCATAGCGTTAATAGGTATATTTGGAGGATTGGTATTTCCAAAGAGAATCGGATGGACAGGAGCGGCAATTGAACACAACCCCTTAAAAGCTTTTCTGATCGGATTGCTATGGATTGCTTTGTTTTTGCCTATCGCCCTGTTACTATTGCTCAGCATTATAGGAATTCCTCTTCTTAACGTTCAGTTTATTTTCTACGGACTTGCTCTTGTCCTTGGATATATTTCTGCGCTCCAGGTTATTGGCAAAAAGACATTATCAATTGTAAAAAAATTCAACCAACCTATTATCATTGAGATTGTCTTTGGAACTGCTATTATGCTGCTCATCGGTATAATACCTTTTCTTGGACAGTTCATTAATTTTATAATCGGCATTACAGCCATAGGCGCTTGTTATATGAGCAGATTTGGAGAAGGTATTTAACTGTTAAAAACTTGAAGGCAGCTATTGCCTGATTGTTTTTTAATGTGATATAATTCAATTATGAAAGACAAAGTACATCCTAAATATTACAACGTAAAAGCGACTTGCGCATGTGGAGCGACATTTGATATTGGTTCTACCAGAGAAACTATCAGGGTTGATATCTGCAGCGGTTGTCACCCATTATTCACAGGAACGCAAAAGCTTCTTGATACCGAAGGCAGAGTAGAGAAGTTTACTAAGAAGTATGCAGGAACAGCCCTTGCTCCAAAGAAAAAGAAACCTACCGTTATCAAAGAGAAAAAAGAGATAAAGGCTCCTGTTGTAAAAGCAGAGCCAAAGGTAAAGCCTGAACCAAAAGTAAAAGCAAGCAAGTAGCAGTATCTAATTTAGTATTCCCCAAAAGATTATATGAGCTTAACTGAAAAACTATCTAAATTTGAAAACCGTTACATGGAACTTGAACAGTCCCTTTCCTCACCTGACACGCTTTCGGACCCAGACAAGATACAAAAGTATGGTAAAGAACTATCTGACATTAGAGAACTTGTAGATAAATTCCGTCTCTTTAGATCTGCTCAAAACGATATTGATGAGATTAAATTATCAAAAGACGCTGATTTCAAAGAAATGCAAAAAGAACTTGAAGCAACCGTTGAAAAGCTTAAGGGAGAGCTCGAAATCCTTCTTATACCAAAAGACCCTAACGATGATAAGAACATATTTATGGAAGTCAGAGCTGGCACGGGTGGCGAGGAAGCGGCATTATTTGCCGGTCAACTTCTTAGAATGTATCTTCGATTTGCCGACAGACACGGGTTCACCGTTGATATGATAGAAGCTAATGAAACAGGTCTTGGTGGCTACAAGATGGTTGTTTTTCAGATCAAAGGCAAATCTGCATATGCAAAACTAAAATATGAAAGTGGCGGTCATAGAGTTCAGAGAGTTCCGGCAACAGAAGCATCTGGGAGAGTTCACACATCAGCAGCCACGGTAGCTGTAATGCCCGAGGCAGATGAAGTAGATGTGAAGATAGATCCAAAAGAAATTAGAATAGACGTTTTTAGGTCTGGTGGTGCCGGAGGTCAGAATGTAAATAAAGTTGAAACTGCCATAAGAATAACTCATATGCCGACAGGAATAGTTGTTCAATGCCAGGATGAAAGATCTCAACATCAGAACAGAGAAAAAGCCTATAAATTCTTAATGGCTAAATTACTCGAGTTTGAAGAACAGAAGAAACAATCTGAAGAATCTCAGATGAGAAAATCTTTAGTTGGCAGCGGAGACAGAAGTGAAAAGATACGAACCTATAATTTCCCTCAGAACAGAATTACAGATCATAGAATCGGATTGTCTGTATTTAATATCAGCGAGGTCATGGACGGTTATCTTGACGAGCTAATAGAAGGATTATCATCGGCCGACAGAGTCAAGAAGCTCGAAGAGTCCATTGTTTCGCAGTGATCTGGACAATTAGCTCCCTTCTTACCTGGTCCACAGAATATTTTACAAAACACCACATTGACAATCCGCATCTTGAAGCAGAAATACTTTTATCACATGCATTAAAACTAAAAAGAATCGAACTGTATATTAAACATGACAAAGAACTTAATGAAAGTGAATTGGCTTCATACAAAACATTGATATTAAGAAGGGCAAAGAAAGAACCATCGGCTTATATTATCGGCAATAAAGCATTTATGTCTCTGGATTTTATTGTCTCCCCTGCTGTTCTGATACCAAGACCGGAAACCGAACATCTTGTTGAAGCTGTTATTGATTACTCAAAAACGGTTGAATATCCGATAAATATTCTCGATATTGGAACAGGAAGCGGAGCAATTGCAATCAGTCTTGCAAATTATATTAAGAATGCAACTGTTATGGCTATTGATATTTCTAACGATTCATTGTTAATTGCAAAACAAAACGCAAAAAAACATGAAGTTGAAAGTAGAATAACATTTCTGCAAAGCGACTTATATTCAAATATTCCTTCTTTAAATAAATTTGATGTCATAGTTTCAAATCCTCCATATATTCCATCTATTGAAGTAGAAAAACTGCAGGAAGAAATAATAAAATACGAACCTATCAAAGCTCTTGACGGCGGAGATGACGGAATGGCTCTTTATTCAAAAATAATTCCAGGATCTATCGCATATTTGAAAAGCAAAGGCTATTTGATACTGGAGATCGGGCAAGGACAGTTTTTGTCAGTTAATAAAATCATTGTAGATACAGGCCTGTTTAACGAAGCTAAAATAATAAAAGACTATGCAGATATCGAAAGGATAGTAATCGTTCAAAAGAAATGAAAACAATCTCATTTATTACACTTGGTTGCAGGGCTAATCAGGCCGAAACAGAACTAATGAAGGATATTGCTGAAAAAAAAGGCTTTAGCATTATCGGACCAAAAGAGAAAGCTGATATCATCGTAATAAACACCTGCACTGTCACATCTCTTGCCGACAGAAAATCCAGAGCAACAATTCGAGCTTCCATAAGAAGAAAAGCAAAAAAGATCATTGTTACCGGTTGTCTTGCAGATACAGATATCGATGAAATCAAACAAATCAACGGAGTAGATGTTATATTAACAAACAAAGAAAAAGCTTCATTCAATAAGCATCTGCCTCAGATCCTTAAGCACAACACAACAAAGAGGAAGATCAATGTTAGGGATAATCTTATTATACAAACGGGCTGCAATAATTTTTGCACATATTGCATAGTACCTTATGCCAGAGGGAGAGAAACGGATTATGATCACGAAAAAATATTATCTCAAGCAAAACGAATGGCTAGCAAAGGCATCAAAGAATTAATATTGACGGGAACTAATACAGGAGCATACAACAAACTCCCTCTCCTATTGAATGATCTTTCAAAAATTGAAGATATTAAAAGAATACGATTGAGCTCAATAGAGCCTTTTAATATTTCCCAGGAATTGGTCGATTCTATTATTGAAAACCCTAAGGTGTGCCGTCACTTGCATATCCCTCTTCAGAACGGAAGTGACAAAATACTTGAAAAAATGAACAGAAAATATTCCCGAGATGATTTCTATAAAATGACACAGTACTTAAAGATGCTGCTCCCTGATATTGCCATCACAACAGACATCATCGTTGGATTTCCGGGAGAGACTGAAGAAGACTTTGAAGACACCCTGCATCTCGTCAATAAAATAAAATTCAACAAGATCCACATATTCAAATACTCAAAAAGAAAAGGGACACCTGCTTCTGAAATGAAAGGACAAACGGATCCTAGAATAAGCGAAAATAGAAGCAAACAATTACAAACACTTGGCAAAGAGATCTCAAGGAAACATCATGAAAAATTAATGGGTCAAACTGTTGAGGTCTTAATCGAGAACAAAAATAAAAAAAATGAATTACTAGAGGGACTAACTGGTAACTATATAAGAGTCTTTATGAAAGGAGATGTCAACAACATTGGAAATATCGTCAAAATTCAGGTCATGAATACAAAGCCAGAATACGTTACCGGTTCTTTTTTGATGTGCCATTAGAGGCCATTTTACCGTTTTTTGGCATTGAATATACCTCGACACGACAAACAATAAGCCCATCTTTTACCCCTCCTAGCTCGCGCATTGCCCTTTTAGTAATATCGACGAATCTAGAAAGACCATCTTTATTATATTTTTTCTTATCAAATCCACCTGTGTCCGTAACCCTAACCTTAACTTGCTTACCGTTTTTTGTATTAGTTATCAACAATATTGTGTTGTAAGGATACTTGTTATTTGCGCATGTCATTTCTTCTGTGTTAAATTTCTCGCCATATCTTGTCGTTCTGCCATTCCAAGACTCATCATAAAACGAAACAAGGCATGTCTTCCCTTGGTTCCCATGAAGGTTTTCAACGGTAGCTTTAATCTCATTTGCCTGCTTTTTAGTCAGTTTTCTTTCAGGTTCATTCGGTTTTGACAATATCAGTTTTTGACCTATTCCAATACTATCGTTTTTGAGACCATTCCATTTCTTCAATTGCTCAACATTAAGCTTAAAATCATAGGCAATTCCTCCAAGAGTATCACCGGAAGACACAACATAAACGCCATTAATTGCTTTTCTTCTTTCTCTTTCAGTATTTTCTGTTTTAATATTATCTTCCCGAATTACCTGATAATCAATTCTAATTTTCTGGCCTATCATAATTTTGTCAGAATGTTTTGGGATATGATTTATCTCCTTTAATTTATCCAAATTAATATTGAATGAATAAGCGATGCCTGATAATGTATCTTCCTTAACTACAACATAATATCCATCAACAGCCTCTCGGGTATTTAACGCTTCCACTTCATCATCATTATTAATCGTCGACTCATCTATAAACTGTATCATGTCTTCTTTAATTTGCTCACTATTGTCAACATATATTCCTGAAATGCGGCATTAAACTCTTCCATTTCATTTGGCTCACTTAGAATATCTGCATGAATTTCTTCTTGATCAACTCTCTCATTTTTAGGAATTACGATGACATCTCCAGGCAATATTTTATCCGGGTTTTTAATTTGTGAATTTGTTCTTTCAATATCTTTTGGCTCAACATGAAATTTCCTTGCAATGGAACTTATTGTTTCACCTTTTCCAACTACATATTCAACACCATTAATTCCGCTCATTACATCCTCCTCATCAATAGTAATATAAAAACTGCTTCTATATATATCATTCGAATATCAAAGTAACAATCTTGCATGTTACAAAATAGTCTTTTTGGCCTAAAAATGCTATATTTATATTAATGGATCTCAAAAATCTAACATTTCAAGAAGTAAAAGATGTTGCATCAAAGTGTACAAGATGTGAATTATGTAAAACTCGTAAACAAGTAGTTTTTGGAAACGGACCAGTTCCCTGTGATCTTATGCTGATCGGCGAAGCTCCCGGCGCAGATGAAGATGAAAAAGGACTGCCATTTGTCGGAAGAGCAGGACAGATGCTGACAAAGATATTTGAATCGGTTGGAATAAACAGAGAAACCGATGTTTACATAGCAAACACACTGAAATGTCGCCCACCTGAAAATAGAACTCCAGCAAAAGATGAAATGATTGCATGCGCACCATATCTTGAAGCACAGATACGTCTGATAAACCCAAAAATAATATTATTGGCTGGATCTCCTGCCTGTAGAGCTATTTTAAAGAACGAATCGCCCATGTCCAGCCTGCGCGGAAAATGGTTCAAAATGGAAGACAAAGATATATCGATAATGCCAATATTTCATCCATCATATCTTCTTCGAAGTCCTTCGAAAGAAAAAGGCGCACCTAAATGGCTGACATGGCAGGATATGATCGAGGTAAAAAATGCATTGGATGCCGTGAAGAAAGTGAAATCTCTCAATGCCTGATGAATTCGAAAATTACATTTTGCCCAAGATTTATAATATTAGCCACTGAGGCGATATCCGGATTGTTTCTTTTTACAGTATTTACAAACGTATTAAAATCTCCCTTATATCCGACCTGTTCCAATTCGTTGTAAATTGTGTGTAAAGTATCGCCATTCTCTGTTTTGTAATCCAATGCAGCAAGTTCCATGCCGTTATTCCAGCTGTTAATTTTTATATGTTTCCTGATTTCCACTTATATTTGCCTCTATTTATATATCGACAAAATATATGTTAAACTTGCAATGAAGAGCGTGTAAATATGAACAATTGTGTTATTTCTCTTATACAGTTTGACGTAAGGACAGCCCAAGTCGAAACAAATTTTGGCAAGGCTGAAATGCTGATATCTCAGGCAGCAAAATTCAAACCGGATTTTATTGTCCTTCCTGAAATGTGGACTACGGGCTTTGCCTATGACGATCTTTCGGGGATTTCAAAAGCATATTACAGAGACAGCCTATCATTTCTTTCGGAACAAGCAAAAAGAACAAATTCATATATCATCGGAGGATCCATCCCAGTCGAAGAAAATGAGAATGTATACAATGCCTCTATCGTTTTTGACAGAAAAGGAAATGAGATCGGAAGATATAAGAAAACTCATCTGTTCTCACCTACCAGGGAAAACACACACTTCAAAAACGGCAATGAATACCCGTTGATCGAAACTGAGTTTGGAAAGATCGGAATAGCTATCTGTTATGATATACGATTCCCTGAGATTATTAGAAAACAGTCTCTTCAAGGAATGAAACTATTATTTGTACCCGCACAATTTCCTGCTGTCAGAGAATCTCATTGGCATACAATATTAAAAACGAGGGCGATAGAAAACCAGATATTTGTTTCAGGCTGCAACCGTATCGGAAAAGACAAACTACAAGATTATTCAGGAATGTCTCTGATCATTAATCCTCTCGGAGAAGTAATTGACATGGCGGGGAGCTCTGAAACAACTATTAATTCGAAAATCGATCTGTCTCAAATTGACTACGCCAGAAATTATATCCCAGTTTATAAAGACATCAACAAGGATACAGATTTAATATGAGCAAATCAAAAGTCTATTTTTTAAAGATAGAAAACTCTTCGCCTGAAAGTCTGTCAATACTTTTTGAAAAGGCCGGTTTTAATGAAGTGATCAAAGCAAACAATATCGTTGCGATCAAGGTTCATTTTGGCGAAATGGGAAATGAAGCATATTTAAGACCGAATTTTGTTGAGCCGATTTCAGACAAGATCATTGCTCTTGGAGGCAAACCGTTTTTAACAGACTCAAACACAATGTATAAAGGTACAAGAGCAAATGCAGTTGATCATATCAATACAGCACTCGCCCACGGATATTGCTTTGCACCTGTAATAATTGCAGATGGTCTCCATGGCAAAGAATATGAGAAAGTAAAGATCGATGGAAAACATTTTAAGGAAGTAAATATTGGAGCAATAGTGGCCCAGGCAGATGCCATGGTGGTAATGACACATTTCAAAGGTCATGAAGTGGCCGGCTTTGGAGGAGCAATAAAAAATGTTGGAATGGGACTTGGATCAAGATCAGGAAAACAACAAATGCATGCGGATGTCTCTCCCCAACCTGACCACTTGATATGTACTGGCTGTGGTTTATGTGTAAAATGGTGCCCCACTGATGCAATTTCTTTAATTAAAAAGAAGGCCGTTATCGACAGCAGCAAATGCACTGGTTGTGCAGAATGTGTTGTTACATGCCGATTTGATGCCATAAAGATATCATGGAACGGATCTCCAAATTCTGTTCAGGAAAAAATGGCGGAATATACTCTTGGTGCGGTTAAGGGAAAAAGAGTTGCCTATTTTAATATCATCAACAATGTCTCACCAAATTGCGACTGCTACGGATTTAATGAACCCCCAATTGTAGAAGATATAGGAGTACTCGCATCTTTTGATCCTGTCGCAATAGACCAGGCTTCTCTAGATCTTGTAAATAAGGCGGCAGGAAAAGACATTATTAAACAAACTCATCCTGAAATAGACGCAACTTCACAATTAAGTCATGGAGAAGCAATCGGGCTTGGTTCAAGAAAATATGAGCTTATAGAAATCTAATGAGAAAAGATCTGACAAGCGATGATGAATTCCTGAAATTAGAAAAGCAATATCCCCTGCTATCGAGATTTAGAGAAAAAGAAACAAGTAAAATCGAAAACAAAAAAATAATATTGTCGGAACAACCAGTTGTCATTGTTGATATAGAAACAACCGGGCTTGATCCCACAAAAACAGAAATAATAGAGATCGGTGCAATGAAAGTTCAGAACGGCACCAAAGAAATATTTGTATCTTTGATAAAACCATCCAACCCTATTCCTGCATTCATTGAAGGACTTACAGGGATAACAGACAAAATGGTAGAGGATGAAAGAAACGCCTCAAGTGTCTTTAAAGATTTTCTCAATTTCATTGAAGGGCATATTCTGATTGCCCATAATTCAGACTTTGATTTTTCATTTCTAAAATACCATATTAAGAATGCACTTCAAAAAGACATCCCAAACAAAATACTTTGTACTGTAAAATTATCCAGAGCACTTATCCCTGGACTTACTAATTACAAACTCCATACGGTCGCAAAACATTTTGACATACCGATCTCGAACCGTCACAGAGCAATGGGCGATGTTGAGATAACAACAATGTTATGGGGCAAACTGATTGAGATAATCAAGGCTAAAGGGATAGATACTTTTGATGACGTAAATAAGTTCATGAAGTGATAAACAATTTGTTTCCCGTTTTTTCTAATTCTTTTTTGTTTTAACTAACTTACCTTCTATAACAGTAAAACTACTTATCTTATCTCCTGTTAATTGCCCGTCATTATCGGTCAGATAGACATCCATCATATAATTGTTGCTATTATCTTCGACTATTATATAAACGACTTCTTGTTTTGCATATCTATAACCAACATATATATCTCCAAAACCGGTAAATATCCTGCCATCAATATTAACTTCTGTTTTGCCTGATGTATATGTTCCATTGCCATCTCTAAAAGCTACCTGGCCTCCATTTAACATCTTCACAAGATCCAAAAATGCCCATGTTCTTCCTGTTGCTGCTCCGGCATTTAAAGATACAGGCTTTCCGTTTTGCATATATGTTCCATTCAGCATTCTTTCAAATGTTTTATCTTCCGGTGAATAATATTCAATAACATTTCCATGATTAATATCTTTGAGCAGTCTGAAGACAACATCCGTTTTTGAATATTCCTTACCAACAGAAACTCCGATTGCAGAAGTCCAGATTCTTCCATCTGCACCAACTTCAGTATTGCCCGATGTATACGTGCCATTGCCTTGCCTAAAAGCTATAGAATCTCCTTTTAACACCTTCACAAGATCCAAAAATGCCCATGTTCTTCCTGTTGCTGCTCCAGTATTTAAAGATACAGGCTTACCATTTTTCATATATGTTCCATTCAACATTCTTTCAAATGTTTTATCTTCCGGTGAATAATATTCAATAACATTTCCGTGATTTATATCCTTGAGCAGTCTGAAGACAATACTCTTTTTTGAATATTCATTACCAACTGACACTCCGATCACAGATGTCCAGATCTTACTATCTGCCCCAACTTCGGCATTGCCAAATGAATAGGTCCCATTGCCATCCCTAAATGCAATATGCTCCCCTTTCAACATCTTCACAAGATCCAAAAATGCCCATGTTCTTTTTGTTGCTGCTCCGGCATTCAGAGATACTGGTTTGCCTTTTTGTATATATGTACCATTCAGCATCGTTTCATAGTTTCTATCTTCAGGTGAATAATATTCAATAACGATTCCATGATTGATATCTCTTACCAACCTATAGAATACTTTTGTTCCTGCATATTCATTTCCAACAGAGATTCCTCCGACAGAAGTCCAGATTTTCCCGTCTTTGCCGACATTTGCTGTACCGGACATGGTACATATTTCTCCCTTTTGTACAGCAAAAAAAGAAGCAAGCCCCAACGCATTACTTAAATCATTATCAGATTGTGAAATAATCATGCCAACTCCTAACATAGAAAGGCCAAGACGTTTCAAATATTCACCATCCGTTAATACACCTGCACCATACAACAAGCCTCCACCAATCTTGAACGACAACAGAGAAGGATCTATTGTTTGATGTAAACCAATCCCTATACCTGCACATATCACAGAGGTTGAAATAGATTCGATATTTATTGAATTAAAAAAGTTCGCAAATATTGTTGAATTCTCATTAATGAAAATATTGCTATTTACAGTTTCTATCTCAACAGGCATATCAACATTACTCAATTGAGTATTAATATCTATCACAATGCTATTTCTGATATTGTCTGACGGAATAACAAGAGGATCACAAAAAACACCTCTAATATTATTCATCATTGGATTTATATTACTCTTAACGTTTATGCTGACCAAGATTCCCCCCTCAACAGTTATTTATCGATAATATTACACAATAATTTCGTCTAAAATATGTTAGCGCCCACAAGGGGCGCCCCTACCTGTTATAATATGTATATGGAATTCCTTGAAAACGTCTGGAACAAAGCAAGAAAGCTAGAAAAAAGAATAGTCCTTCCTGAAACTGAAGACATAAGAGTACTAAAAGCAACAGAACTCATTACAAAAAGCAATATTGCAAAGATAATTCTCGTTGGAGACAGCGCTAAGATCAAGAAATTAGCTAAAGAAAACGACCTCGACATTTCAAAAGCCCAGATAGTTGAGCCTACAAGATCAGAAAAGCTTGATCTGTATGTAGAAATGTATATAAATAAGCTCAAAAAACGCGGAAAAGATGTCTCAACATCTGAAGTAAAAGACTTATTAAGCAATGATTATCCTTTCTTTGGTGCAATGATGGTTGAGGCTGAGGATGCTGATGGAATGGTTTCAGGTGCTGATCATGCAACTGCTCATACAATAAAAGCAACCATATATTCAGTTGGACTAAAAGAGAACATAAAAACACTATCAAGCTTTTTTGTAATGATACTTCCAAACAATCAATTTGGTGTCAACGGAGTATTGTTCTATGCAGACTGCGGTGTTGTGCCGGAACCTACACAAGATCAGCTGTGTGATATTGCTGTTTGCACAGCAGGATCGTTCAGACAGTTAATGAATAAAGAACCAAAAATTGCAATGCTTTCTTTTTCAACAAAAGGCAGCGGAAAGTCTCCTTCTGCAGAAAAAGTTGCAAATGCCACAAAAACACTTCAGGAGAAATATCCTGACCTTATGATTGATGGAGAAATGCAGGCTGATGCCGCTCTAATTCCTGCTATTGGAAAATCGAAAGCACCTGACAGCAAAGTTGCAGGGAAAGCCAATGTGTTGATATTCCCGGATCTTGGCGCAGGAAATATTGCATATAAGCTTACTGAACGTCTTGCTGGGGCAACCGCTCTTGGCCCAATATTTCAGGGCTGTGCAAAGCCAATTAATGACCTTTCCCGCGGTTGCAGCGTTGATGACATTGTAAACATAACCGCTATTACCGCTATTCAATGTGAGTGATATGGACATCCGAGAGCTTGCCAGTGAAATAATCAAAAAGGCCCCCTACCCAGCTGAAGTATTTGCCATTAGATCAAGTTCCAACAATATTGAAATACGCGAACAAAAAATTGAATCTATTAACTGTGGGTCAGATTTTGGAATTGGGCTAAGAATCATAAAAGATAAAAAACTCGGTTTTTCCTATGCATCAGGATACAATATTGATGATCTTATTCAAAAAGCCGTAAAAGTATCCGATTATTTCCCGTCAGATGAAAACAATATATTTGCCGATTCGTATAATTTAACAGAATCAAGAATGTACG
>CAZWKB010000013.1:0-997 GCA_964633925.1 uncultured bacterium | reverse complement strand
TCGCAAAAAACATCGAAACAGCAGCATATAATATGGAAAAAAGAATAACAAAAACAGAATCTGCCTCATTTAGCGATTTTGAAACGGAACTGTATATTGCAAATTCAAACGGGCTTAATGCCCACTTTGTTTCAAATGCCTGCGGTGGTTCTGCCAGTATAATTGCGCAACAAGGGAGTGATGCTGAAGATGGCTCCAGTGCGTTGTATTACAGAAACTATAAAGATTTTAGTGCAGATCTTGTTGGTAAAGAAGCTGCACAAAAAGCAATTGAACTTATCGGCGGTAAAATAGTCAAGAGCGAAAAGCTTCCAATCGTATTTGATCCGTCAGTTGGGGCAGACTTTATGGAGGTTATTTCAGGAATACTTTCGGCAGAATCTGTTCAAAAAGGAAAATCAGCTCTGGCAGGAAAAATCGGCAAACAGACAGCATCTTCAATTATTACTATTATCGATGATGCTACCCTTCAAAACGCATTAGCAACGGCCCCTTTTGATGAAGAAGGGACTCCGTCACAGAAAAACATATTAATAGAAAATGGCATATTAAAAGGATATTTATATAATTTATATTCTGCATCAAAAGACAAAACAAGGTCTACAGGAAATGCTCAAAGAGGTTCGTTCAAAAACCTGCCTGGTATAGGTTCAACCAATTTTTATCTTGCCCCAGGAAAAAGATCTTCCGATGAGATCATTTCAAATGTTACAAAAGGGATATATATTACTCGTGTAATGGCAATGCATTCAGTCAATCCTATTTCAGGAGATTTTTCTGTCGGAGCAGCTGGGGTTATGATCGAAAACGGAAAAAAGACTTTTCCTGTCCGAGGAATAACCATTGCAGGAAATCTCCTTGAGCTCCTTTCATCGATCGCTGACGTCGGCAATGATCTGAGATTCTTTGTTTACTCGGGAAATTGCGGATCCCCTACTCTGCTCGTTGATAGCCTCATGGTTGGAGGGGAATAGCCCCCTTTGTTTGCTCCATTTAT
>CAZWKB010000012.1:48298-51431 GCA_964633925.1 uncultured bacterium | reverse complement strand
GCCCAATCTACAAAATGGAACAACAGGATGTTCTCTTTTGGAGCCATTTCTCCTCCTATATTTTTTTCTTTTGCACATTATGTTGAAAGAGGTCATTTTCCGGTAGAATTTCTCCCAGCAGCTGCAGCATGGATTGCTTCAGCTATCATCATGGAAAGACTCGGATCCCAGTTATTAACAAAAAAGATGCTGTCAGGTTATCTAAATGCAGAAAAAGCAAAAATTGCCGGAGATTTAAAGCTGGCTGAGATAACGGATAATATCCATGATGTTGTTTGGAAAGCAAGAGTGGTGGATGGTCTTGAGTTTGTTTACATCAGCCCTTCTATACAAAAACAGCTTGGTCTTTCTGAAGAAGAAGCGAACAACTTAATATTTGGAGAAAGGCTTTCCCCAAAATCTTTTGCTCTGATAAATAAAGAACTGGCTGAAGGGATGGAGCATCTCACAAATGGAGCAAAGGAAGTTGTCAGGGTCATAGAATTAGAACTAAGACATAATAATGGCAACTACATATCGACGGAGATGTCCGCAAAATTATTCCTTGACCCAACAGGAACTCCTGTAGTAATCGGCGTATCACGAGATATCACCGATATCAAACAAGCATGGAATATAGCAAAAACATATGAAAAAAAAGCAGCTGTCGGAAATACCGCAGCAGCAATCGCTCATGCAATGAAAAACATGTTGTTGGAGCTTGCCAGCAACAATGACAACGATAAAAGACTGACAAACAGACAAAACTGTCTTATTGATGTGTTGTTGCTGTTGCCAGGCAATAATTCTTTGGGACAAAATGGAAGTATTGATATACACAATGAAATCATTACAAACAGGAAAGAAAAGGCGGAGAATAATGAACAGTCTTGCGAATCCCTGGAATACATGGAGAAGATGATGCGAAACATGTTGTCATTTTCAAGGATAGGCTCAGAAACAAAAAAAGCAATCTGCATAAAAAAAGAATTGCTGGGGATTGTTCAAGTCTTGGAACGCTTTACTATGCAGAAAAGCATTAAACTGAATCTTGACCTGACAAACCTTGAAGAGAGTGATGGTATTAATTTGCCGGATAACGGATTGAGAGATATCATAAGAAATCTTGTAATGAACTCTTCCGAAGCATTCGACGA
The DNA here is from genome assembly GCA_964633925.1 of uncultured bacterium. GTDB lineage: Bacteria > Margulisbacteria > WOR-1 > JAKLHX01 > JAKLHX01 > CAZWKB01. The sequence goes on along the minus strand of CAZWKB010000012.1, from coordinate 50,295 downwards.
CGCTCACTCGGACAAAACTATGCAAATTAATATTATTGCCACAAAAGACAAAGATGACGAGGTCACTATTTCTGTTGAGGACAACGGCCCAGGAATGCCTGCCAGCATACGGGACAAACTATTTAATGAAGCGGTAGCATCCTCAAAAATAGGAGGCAGCGGAATTGGATTGTCTTCAGTAAAAGGGATTCTTGATATTTCAGGTGGAACTGTCGACATTGTCTCTGAACTTGCAAAAGGAACAAAGATCTCAATAAGACTTCCGATAGTTGTTTTCGATAATAAAATATCTGACCGTCCAAACAATCATCTCCCACAAATTACAAAGGAAAAAGCCGCAAATTATACAATAATGCTTCTGGATGACATGCCTAGTATTTTAAAAGCTACAGAAAACAGGCTCAAGAATCTTGGGTTCGAAGTCAAACCATTTAACGATACAGAAGAAGCTTTTAAGTGGTATAAAAATCAAAAAACAAAGCCCGACCTTGTCATTACAGACGAAACAATGCCAAACATGAACGGACATCAATTTATTCAAACAATCGAACAACTCTCCGGATCAAACAATTCTCGATTCGCTATTTACAGCGGAAATGTCCCCTCTTCAGACCCAAAGGATCCATTAAAAGAAGCCATGAACAATGGAGTGCATTTGATACAAAAAGGTGTCGACCTGAAATATTTTGACTATGTTGTAACGGGAATCTTCGCTTCGGATAGCAAAGAGTCTACGAATTGGAAAAAAGAGCCCTTCATAGAAAATAATGCTTTGGAATCAAATCCTACCTATCTGTTCATTCGCAGAATAATTCACGATATCAACAATGTCATGCAAGGGATTTTGTTTTTTTTAGAACAAGATATTGATAGCATGGATAAATTGAACGATAAAGTAACACTTTCAGAAAAGACCAGATCTCAATTGAATCGTCTTCTAGAAATGCTGGCTGATCTTCGGATGTTCTATAAAATGGCTCCTGAGCTTCACGTCATATCGGATATATGCAAAAGCAAACTACCAAAAAGTTTAACTGGCGAAAGGTTTATAAAAGAAGTTTGGGAGAAAGTTCCTCCCAAAGAGCGTATAAAGCTCTCCTTAATTGCATCTTTGTATATACAAAACGGGTTTGAGGATATTTGTGAGAATATAAGAAATTGTATTTCCTCTCCCGCTCTTAGCCGCCTCAAAGCAGACAAACTCGGGAAAGATCTGTTAATATTTGTCGAGAAAAGCAATGCAACAGCTCTCAGAGGAGAAAGAGAGCCCCTGATCGAGAAATTCAAAGAATATTATAAAATACTTGCGATCGAACCCGAATAATTTCCCCTACAACCATTTCTTCTTTTTAAAATAATACAACATCAACGTGGTAACTCCCAGCATTATTCCCCAAACAAACAAATACCCGTATTTCCAATCTATCTCTGGAAAATACTTGAAGTTCATGCCATACAATCCAACAATGAATGTTAAAGGAATAAAAATTGTAGAAATTATCGTAAGAACTTTCATTATTTCATTCAATTTGTAGCTAGTGCTGGAAAGATATATATCCAGAATAGATGATGACATTTCCCTGAACATCTCCACATTATCTATCACCTGTATAACATGATCATAAACATCTCTCAAATAAATTTTTGTAAGGATGTATCTTATAACACTCTCCGATTTCTTTGAGAGTTTTTTCATCATGGACTCCGTCAATATTAACCCAAACCTTTGAATCGTTCTTTCTAATTGATATGCATTCCTGCAAAGAAATCTCTTTTGAAATACAACTCGTTTCGCTATATTCAATAACAGATATTTTTACCTTTGAATCATTCTTTCGCCCAATATATTTTAGAGTCCCAGGAGGAAGTCCTGCTTTTTGAGATCTTTTCATAACAGTCCCGCGGCTCTGTGCTTTTCTGCAATTGTTTTTGCAAGGTCTGATAAAGATTGTAAATCGAGCTCTTTTGGATAACCTTTAATTATTACCCCTGGCAAT
>CAZWKB010000012.1:46950-48288 GCA_964633925.1 uncultured bacterium | reverse complement strand
CTTTTATCCCCTCTTCAAGTTTTGATCCCCATCCGTATGACCCGATAATAGAAGCAAATTTTGCCTTTGGCCTAAGCGCATTAGCCAAATATGCTGCATGGACAACGGTTGGATGTGGGCCAACAAGCACGGCAGATGCTCCGATAACTATTGTTGCAGCATCTACCAAAGACATTGCAAGCTCTCCAATATCCGTCTTTGGTAGATTGAACGGTTCAACTTCTACTCCATTCATTATTAATGCTTCGACAAAATGATCAGCCATTTTCTGAACACTTCCATGCATAGAAACATAGGGCAATACCACTTTGTTTTTTACATCTTCACTTGCCCAGTCGTCATATGCATCCAAAATAAATTTTGGTTCATCATATATTGGGCCATGACTTGGACATATCATTTTTATATTAAGCTTCTTTATATTCTCCAGATACAACCTTGCACTGTTTCTAAAAGGTATCATTATCTCCGAAAAATATCTTTTTGCACCTATATATATCTTCCCTTTATCATTTGCAAACATATGGCTTGTTGCATTATGTGAACCCAAAAAATCTGTAGAAAAAAGAATATTATCTTCTTTGATATATGTGAACATTGTGTCAGGCCAATGAACCCATGGAGAAAGCATAAACTGTAGTGTTTTGTCCCCCAAAGAAAGAGATTCTTTGTCCTTGATTACAATTATTCTGTCTTCAGGTATAAGAAGAAACTCCATTAATAGATTTTTGCATTTTTCATTTGTAACAACCTTTGAAGAGGGGAATCTCGAGAGCAAAGCTGGAATAGATCCGCTATGATCCTGCTCGGCATGCTGGGAAACAATATAGTCAAGACGATCAACCCCGGCTTGTTTCAAATTCTCTAATAATTCTTTTTCCTTTGTCGGATCAACGCCATCTATCAAAGCGATTTTTTCGCTCCCCTTTATCAGATACGAATTATAGCTTGTGCCGTCGGGCAACGGAATGAGCTCGTCAAACATCTTTCTATCCCAATCGATGCTTCCGACCGAATAGATGTTTTCAATAATTTTTCTAACTGCCATTATTGGTCTCCTTCTATGTAACAGGATTATATGTCGGCGCCGTCTTTGGTGATTTTCCACCTTTTACTGCATGATAATATGCATATGTCATAGGCTCTTGCTCCGATAAAATACTAGCCTCAATAATTTTACCAATAAACACGGTGTGAGATCCGACATCAACGGAGGAAACAACCTCTGCTTCTGCAGTTGCAACCGCATATTCTGATACAGTTGGAATGCCGTTATTGCTTACCGCGTGTTTTATTTTGTCAAATTTATCAACAACCCTTCCGCTCTTAAAACCGAAT
>CAZWKB010000012.1:36343-46940 GCA_964633925.1 uncultured bacterium | reverse complement strand
GGGGAGGATTCGATGTTACCTGAAAAACAGTATTTGCTATTTGACCGTTCATTTTTCCATCCGCAAAACTACTTACTATGTAGACGCCGTAACTGAATTTATTAAATGCTTTTGTGTCCACTTCTTTTTCCTTTTCTTTTGTTGGTCATATTTTGGAACGTCCTAATAAATGCAACAGCAACTCCAAACATTACAAGATATACGCTGGCATCCAACAATAAATACTTTGCCCCGGTAAAAATATTGGAAATCGTAGCTGTTGATATCATCTTTACGGGATAGTTCCAAAGCATGCTCATAATATCCAGATTTTCCATATAATCAAAAAAAGCCGCCAAGATCGGGATTAGACAAAAAACCTGAAGACGACTGGTTATTTTAAATATTTTTTTAAACAGGAATCTAATTGATGTTGCTAAAAGAAGCGCATAAGTCAAGGGAAATACAAAATCGAAAAAATAAAAAGTCTGATATGCTTGTCGTCCTTGAGCTCCTAGACTCGCAAGTATCAGATATGCTTTGTCAGGAGTATAGCTTCTTTCCATATCTATTATCCCTATTCCTCCCGACATTTCTTTGATTGCAGCAATTCCGTAAGGTTTTAGATTGACAAAAGACGACATTATTGCGAATGCGATAAAAATAATAAAGATTCTCTTCGATGAAGAGAGGTGGTCTATCGCTTGTATCAGATTATCAAACACAACTTTCTCCTGATGCTGTCGTTAACAGAAATAGCCAGTAGTAAACATTAAACAAGCTCATATGATAAGTATACTAAGTTTTTATTCTCGCAACAGTCTTTTTATCGGTTAGCTCTCTTATCGCATCTGTTGCGATCCATTTAGCTGCTTTTGAGTCTATTTTTAATATTTTCTGTGCTGTCTTAAGAGCTTCTTCGTTTAAGAACCTGCTTCTTTTCCCTATCTGTCTCAGGGCCCAGTTCACTGCTTTTTTTACAAATTTTCTTTCATCTTTCGATCCTTTGATGATTACAGGCAAAAATTTTACAATCTGTTTATCTGAGGTTTTTTTATCATGAACAGCAAGAACCGCTATCATTACGTATCCTGCTCTTTTCACATATTCTTCTTCGCTGGCCACCCATTCATATGTTTTTTTGTATGAAAAATGTGTTTTATCAAAAAGGCTTGAGCAAATTTGATCGCAGATATCCCAAGAGTCAAAATCAGTAACCCATTGATCCATTTGGCTGGTTGATACTTTTAGAGGATCATCAACATAACCAGCCAAGATTCTGGCTTCATGGATCCCGGTTTTCCACAATCTCTGAGCAAGATCATGGTTTTTCCCGATTTTTTTTGCAAGCTCTCTCAATTTAGGAATAGATACTCCGTAGGCATTTTTGCAGTTTATTCCGAAACGGGCCATTCCTTCGACATTTTTTTTATTGTGGTTATTCTTGATAAACTCGAGGATCTCTTTATATTGCATCTATGTTGATTATACTACACACTCCAAATTATTCTTGACGATATTGCAGATACTGCTATAATTACGAACAGATTAAAACGTAAAGGGGGTGAATTATGAAAAAGATCATTTCTGTTTTGGTGTTCACATTATTTGTTATCGCTTCTGCAAATGCAGAGGTTATGGTAACCGCAAACCCTCTTGGACAAGGGGCCTTGGGTTGGTTAGGGGCTGCACAGTCAAATGCAACAACCACTGCCAATTCAAACTCTTATAATCTGGGTGGTTTTATTGGTTATGGAATAAATGATAAGCTTGATGTATTTGGCAAATTAGCTTATGGGACAGGATCAAACACTCCTTCAGGGATAAGCGCTAATGGCATAGAAATAGGAGTTGCAGCAAAATATTTGTTGGCAACTGCCAAAGACATGCCTGCAGATCTAGCTGTAGGGCTTAGCTATAAATCAAAGACAACAACCCTTTCAGGGCTTGTTAGCTCACAAACTGTTGTTGGAGATTTAGCTGTGGCTGTTATAGCAAGCAAAGTCATTATTCCTTGGGTTCCATATTGCGCATTAGCTTATCACAGTCTTAGTAGCAGCGGAACAACAGGGTCAAACCTTGAGTTAGCTCTAGGAGGACAGATGCTATTGTCAGCAAGTTCAGCAGTAATGGGAGAGATCGCATTCAACAATGAGAATTGGAGCGGGGCAACCTCAACCAGCACTCAGATAACCGTTGGATACAACGCAAAGATCTAATTATTGCTTATTCGATTTTATGATCCCTTTCGCTATTGCGGAAGGGATTTTTTTATGTAGATAAAAAATTCTTTATTCCCGTCCGCTCCATAAATAGAAGATTGCGTTTTTGCAATAAATTCGAATCCTGCCTCTTTCGATCCTTGGATAACATCTTCTAAGACTTTTTCATGTACTGAAGGATCTTTAATTATCCCACCTTTCCCAATAAATTCCCTGCCGGCTTCAAACTGCGGTTTCACAAGAGAAACTATTTCTCCATTTTCTGCAAGAAGATCTCTAAGTGCCGGTAATATTTTTAAAATAGAAATAAATGAAACATCCATAACTGCCAGAGAAGCTTTTTCTTCACCATCCTCATAGATATCATTACTTTTCGAATTTCTCGCATTCGTTTTTTCAATTACTACAACTTTTGGATTGTTTCTGACCTTTAGGTCGAGCTGCCCATAACCGACATCTATCGCGAAAATTTTCTTTGCACCATTTTGTAAAAGACAATCTGAAAAACCACCGGTTGAAGCTCCTATATCTAAACATACTCTATCTTTCGGAATAACATTAAAATCAATTATTGCTTGCGCCAATTTTAAGCCGCCCCTGCTCACATATGGCAAAATTTCTCCGAGTATTCTTATCTCATGGTTTTCGTCAACTAAAGAGCCGGCTTTGTCTACTTTTTGATTGTTGACCAATATTTTCCCAGCCATAATCATTGCCTGGGCTTTTGTTCTGCTTTCGAATAATCCTTTTTCTAACAATACAATGTCTAATCTTTTTTTCATGATTTCATATTGGGCACCCACATAGGGGCGCCCCTACAAGGACAATATTTTGCTATTTCGCATATATTGCATTTTGGTTTTTTTGCCTCACATATCGCTCTGCCGTGGTCTATTAAATAATGTGTAACCATTCCCCATGATTTTTGCGGAAATAATAACATTAGATCTTTTTCGATATCTTTTGGATCTTGTTTTTTCGTTACAGAAAGTCTCTTTGACAATCTCATAACATGTGTATCAACAGCAATACCTTCATTAATCCCATAGGCATTAAAAAGAACTACATTCGCAGTTTTGCGTGCAACGCCGGGAAGTTTTATCAAGTCATCCATGTTCTTTGGCATTACGTCAGCAAAGTCTCTTTCTATCATTTTAGAAGCAGCAATAATGTTTTTTGCCTTATTCCTAAAAAATCCCGATGAATGCACCAATGTTTCTACATCTATTTGTTTTGCTTTTGCAAAGTCTGAAGGGTTTTTATATTTTGAAAATAATTCTGGGGTTAATTTATTTATCTGTTTGTCAGTTGATTGCGCAGATAGTATTGTTGCAATAAGCAATTGAAAAGGGGTGTCATAATTCAGCGCACAATGAGCGTCAGGATATGTTTTTGACAACGTCTTAAATATTTTATTTGCCCGGTTCTTTGTCTGCGCTTTTGTTTCTTTCATCGATAATGATTATAGCACCGTATAAGTGCTAAAATTACTATATGTCGTCCTCGATAATATATTCAAAAAAATATGACGTGATTGTTGTCGGCGCCGGCCATGCTGGCTGCGAAGCCGCGCTTGCAAGTGCAAGGCTTGGCTGTAAAACGCTTTTATTGACAATGAATCTTGATACGTTAGCGCTAATGCCATGTAACCCTGCTGTTGGAGGCCCTGCCAAAAGCCAACTTGTAAGAGAAGTGGACGCCCTTGGAGGAGAGATCGGTAAAAATACTGACAAAACGTTTTTACAGATGAAAATGCTGAATCTGTCCAAAGGCCCTGCGGTTCATTCTCTTAGAGCCCAATCAGATAAAAAACTTTATCATATAGAAATGAAAAAAGTCATCGAAAATCAAGCCAATCTGGACCTGAAACAAGCTGTTGTTGACGAAATCCTAACGAAAGAAGGTCGCACTACTGGAGTAAGAACAAATCTTAACGTAATATTTAACTCTTCAACAGTTATTGTGTCAACAGGAACCTTTCTTAATGGCATCATTCATGTAGGAATGCAACATATGGAAGCCGGCAGGATGGGAGAGTTTTCCGCAAAAGAACTATCCAATAGTCTAAAACATATTGGCTTAAAACTTGGAAGATTAAAAACAGGAACAACACCAAGACTTGATAAAAGAACCGTGGATTTTTCTAAAATGAATATTCAACCCCCAGACAAAGACCTACAACTATTTTCATTTGTATGGGAATATAAGCAATATGGTCTTGAAGTTGAAGATAATCCTCAAATAGGTCTTGAACAGGTCCCTTGCTATTTAACATATACGAACGAACGAACACATAATATCATCAGAGAAAATCTTGACAGATCTCCGTTATATGAAGGCAAAATAAAAGGAACAGGCCCAAGATATTGTCCCTCGATTGAAGATAAAGTAGTTAGATTTCCAGATAAAATAAGACATCAAACATTTATTGAACCTGAGGGGAGATCAACACAAGAGCTATATGCCCAGGGAATGGCAACCAGTTTGCCGGAAGATGTTCAGTTATTGTTTTTGCGTACTATGGCGGGCCTAGAAAACGTGGAAGTAATGCGACCGGGATATGCCGTAGAGTATGACTTTGTTCCTCCTGAGCAAATAAACAGATCTCTAGAAACAAAAAATATCGCCGGCCTGTTTTTAGCCGGCCAGATCAACGGAACGTCTGGATATGAAGAAGCCGCTGCGCAAGGAATAATTGCAGGAATTAATGCGGCCATGAAAATACAAACAAGAGAACCTCTGATACTTGGGAGAGAAACCTCATACATATGAACACTTATAGATGACCTTGCAACTAAAGAAATAAATGAACCATATAGAATGCTCACGTCTCGGTCAGAATATCGTCTTTTGCTTAGACAAGACAATGCGGATATTCGTCTTACTGCTATTGGCAAGAACGTTGGCCTAGTGGATAATAATCGATTTGAGTGTTTTAATAAAAAAATGTCGGCTATTCTAAATAAGGATTTATTATCAAAAGAAATAGAAGAACAGATAGCAATACAAAAAAAGTATGACGGATACATTGCCCAGCAATTGAAGCAAGTTGACAAGTTTAAAAGACTAGAAAATCTTGTAATACCGCCAAATTTGGACTTTTTATCTCTTAATGGCTTATCTGCCGAATCCGCACAAAAGCTAAACAAAATTCGCCCGCTATCTCTAGGGCAGGCTTCTAGGATAGCGGGCGTGTCGCCTGCCGATATTTCCGTGCTTTTGATTCATTTTGAGATAATGAGAAGAAAGGCTGACCAATGTTGATAGCAAGCGTTTTACATGGTATAATTTAATATATATGAACCAAAAATATGATTTAATATGTGTGTTTAAGCCGAGTCTTCCAGAAGAAAAGATCGATGGATTTGTTTCCAAATTGGAAAAGAAGGTTGTTTCTGCCGGTGGGTCTTTTGAAAAAGTTACAAAGCATGGTATCAAAAAGGTACAGACTTTGCTAAGAAAATTCAAAAAGATCAAAGACGGCTACTTTTTGGAAATCAACTTAAGCTGTGGGCCTGAAACTCCTGAGGAAGTTTTTTCTCTACTCAAGGTTAACGAAGATATCATGAGATATATTCTTACCAAAGAAATAGTGCAAAAACCTAAAGAAGTTGAAAAAACCAGCGAAGAAGCTGTTGAGATAAATCCGGAGATGTTAATTGGCAAGCCTGAATAGGATAATTCTTGTCGGTCGCCTTACAGCAGATCCTGAAATCCGTTCTACAATAGACGGAACTTCTATCGCAAAATTTCAGCTTGCTGTTGAGCGCGGTTTTTCTGCCGGATCTCAAAAAGAAATCGATTACGTTGATATTGTTGCATGGAGGGCCTTGGCAGACCTGAGCCAAAACTCCTTAAAAAAGGGCATGTTAGCACTTGTTGAAGGAAAGATTCACAACAGATCTTTCGAAACAAAAGAAGGTGCAAAAAAATATGTTACCGAAATAAATGCAAACAACATCACCGTACTTGAAGGTGCTTTAGCACCGGTAGCAGCGAAACCAAAGAAACAGGAAGTGGTTGCAAATGATAATACGGCAATTGAAGAATTTTTAGAAGACGATCTGCCGTTTTGAGTATTTAATGTACAATAAAGTTTTTTTAATTGGTAATCTGACTCGCGACCCTGAAGTAAGATATACTACAGCAGGGATAGCCGTTGCAAGATTTGCCATTGCGGTAAACAGGCCCACAAGCAAGGGCGGAGCGAATGAAGTTGATTATATCAATATTGTTGCTTGGAGACGTTTGGCCGAAATTTGCAGAGATTATTTAAAAAAAGGCAAGCCAGTTGCTCTCGAAGGTAGATTGCAAATAAGGAAATATGAGCAGGCTGGTGAGAAAAAGTCCTTCACCGAGGTGGTTGCGGACAACCTTCAAATGCTCGGCAAAAGGTCTGATTCTGATGAAGCACCTGTAACAAATGTGCAAACGAAAGAAATACAACAATCTGAAGAGGAGGTTCCATTCTAATGTATCAAAAAAGAGATAGTAAACCGAAATTTGGCAGAAATGCAGGAAGCAGAGACAGCAGAAATGCTCCTGGAGATCCGAAAAAGAAAAGGAGAAAGGTTTGTCTTTTTTGTGCTAACAAATTCATCCCAGACTACAAAAACATAGACCTGATGAAAAAATTCACAACAGAGAGATCTAAAATAATGACCCAAAGAAGTTCCGGCTGCTGTGCAAAACATCAAAGAATGCTTGCAAAACAAATAAAAAGAGCCCGTGAGATCGGGACAGTATCGTATACTGCGGAGTAATATAATGAAAGTAATACTATTAAAAGATATCAATAATGTAGGCGACGAACACGAGACCATAAATGTTTCTGAGGGATATGCTAGGAACTATCTTTTCCCAAGAAAGCTTGCGATTCTTTCTACTCCTGCAGCAATTGCAGAACAAGAAAGAAACAAGAAAAGAATAGATGCAAAGAAAGCCGAAAAGAAATCTGCACTTGTTAAAGTAGCAAAAGAGCTTGAGAAATTGAATCTCGAGATAAAAGCTGATATAGGCGAAGCAGGAAAGCTTTTTGGATCTGTCACCAATCTTGATATTGCAGACGCAATCAAGGCCGCATGTGGCAAAGACATCGAAAAGAAAAAGATCATCATGGAAAACCACATAAAGATGCTTGGCGAATACACCGTCGTTGTCAGACTTATGGCTGATGTAGAAGCAAAGATTAAGGTAGTTGTTTCCGCAAACTAAATGTTGCGCAATCAAAAGCTGAGTGATCTTCCAAATTCTTTTGGGGTCTATCTTCTCAAAGATGATAATAACAATATTGTTTATATTGGAAAAGCCAATTCCATAAGAAAACGCATATACTCTCATCTCAGAACCAAACTCGCCGACAAATTTGTTTCCGTTGAACACATATTAACGGCATCTGAGCTTTCTGCCCTTATTCTCGAAGCAAAACTTATAAAACAATATCGCCCCAAATTCAATGTCTCCATGCGAGACGATAAATCATATCCATATATAAAGCTAACTGTTGGCGATGAATACCCTCGCCTTGCTTTTGCGCGAAAGATTGAAGATGACGGGGCGGAGTATTTTGGACCTTTCAGAGGGGGCTCTGTGAGAACACTGCTAAAAGTATTGAGTCTTCTTTTTGGCATACGCAAATGCAAATACGGAGCACTCAAAAGGCGCGAGCAACCCTGCCTGAACTTTCATATGAAAAGATGCAGCGCCCCGTGTACCAGAAGAATCACAAAAAATGAATATCAAGAACTCGTGTCCGGTATAAAAAGCTTTTTTGATAAAGGAGTTGAAGACACTGTTTTAGACCTCAAAAACAAAATGGAAAAAGAGAGCCGCAAACACAACTTTGAAAAAGCAGGAGTTTTACGAGATAAAATCAAATGGCTTGAGGCGGCTTCCATGGACAAAAAATTCACTCCCGCTTTTGAAAAAAGAAAAACAGCCGTTGCACTCGAAGAACTTTCTAAGTGGCTTGGAATGACAAAAATCCCAAGAAGAATAGAAGCTTTTGATATATCCAATCTTGGTTCGACAGAAATCGTGGGGGCGATGGTGACTTTTGAAGACGGGAGTCCAAAAAAGGAACATTACAGAAAATATAAAATATCCTGCAAAGAACAAAATGATTTTGCCTCTATAAATGAAATGATATTAAGAAGATACCGAAACATCAAATTACCCATGCCCGACCTGATATTGATCGATGGCGGCAAAGGACAACTGTCTGCAGCAATGGAGGCCATACGTTCCGTAAGGGCCGGCCGTCTGCCCTTACCAACAATCATCGGCCTTGCTAAACGTGATGAAGAAATATTCACACCAAACACATCCTCTCCTATCATTCTTCCAAAAAACTCCCCCTCCCTATTAATGCTGCAATTGATCAGGGATGAGGTTCATAGATTTGTTATTACTTTTCACAGAAATAGAAGAGACAAAAGGTTCCTTTCCCATACTTGACGGTTTTACTCAAGTATAATATAATTTCATTATGAGACTAACAACAAAGGGTGAATATGCAGTAAGGGCGACAATATATGTTCTTCATCACAGCGATAAAGGACCTGTACAAATAAGCGAGATCGCAAAGAATGAAGGAATATCAAAAACATATATTGAACAGCTTTTTAATAAACTCAAAAAAGGCGGCATACTAAAAAGCACCAGGGGGCCTGCGGGCGGATATGTTCTTAACAAAAAACCTGAAAAAATTACAATTGGAGATATTGTCAGATGCGTGGAAGGCCCTGTCAGCCTGACTATTTGTGTAGGAGAATCAGGTAAAAAACATAATTGCAAAAGAGCTTCCTCTTGTAAGTCTTATCCTGTTTGGAAGAAAATAAATGGAATGATAGAATCTGCTCTTGATTCTGTAAAACTGGGGGATCTTATATGAAAAGAATATACTTAGATTATGCTGCAACAACGCCAACACACCCTTCTGTAGTAAAAGAGATTCTTCCCTATTTTTCTGATATTTTCGGAAATGCATCATCAATACATTCATTCGGACAAGATGCAAGAGCAGCCGTAGAAAATGGCAGACGGAAAGTTGCAGATCTTGTTGGAGCAACAACAAATGAAATAGTATTCACTTCCGGTGGCACAGAATCAAACAATTTTGCTATCAAAGGAGTTGCCTTTGCCAATGAGAAAAAAGGCAATCACATAATAATATCTCCAATTGAACATCACGCCATCAGCGAACCATGCGAGTTTCTTGCAAAAAGAGGGTTTGAAATAACTATTCTTCCTGTAGATAAATTTGGGATTGTAGATCCAAATGAAATAAAAAAAGCCATAACATCGAAAACGATATTAATCTCCGTAATGCATGCAAACAACGAGATAGGATCAATTCAACCAATTGAAATAATTGGGAAAATAGCCAAAGAGAACAACGTTATATTCCACACTGATGCCGTACAGACGGCAGGCGCATTACCAATAGATGTAAACACTCTAAATGTAGACCTGCTCTCTATGTCAGCGCACAAATTATATGGGCCGAAAGGGATTGGCGCTCTGTATATTAGAAAAGGAACGCGGCTAACTCCCCTTCTTCATGGAGGAGCTCAAGAAATGAATAGAAGAGGTTCAACAGAAAACGTACCTGGAATTGTCGGTTTTGGGAAAGCAGCAGAGCTTGCCAAAATAGAGATGCCTGCGCGCATTGAACATCTGACATATCTTAGAAACCGATTAATGAAAGGAATTGAGAACGGAATAGAACATACGCTGCTGAACGGGCATCCTACAAATAGACTTCCAAACAATGTAAATTATTCTATAGAATTTATTGAGGGCGAATCTATTCTTCTTAATCTTGATATGGAAGGGATCGCAGCATCGACTGGGTCGGCATGCTCTTCAGCTTCTCTCGAACCTTCGCATGTTCTTCTGGCCTGCGGAAGAGACCATGCAACAGCTCACGGCTCTATGAGGTTCTCTCTAGGCAGATTAACAACAGAAGAAGAGATCGACCATGTATTAGATGTATTTCCAAAAATCGTTGATAAATTAAGAAGAATGTCACCATTGTATAAGAAATAATAATTTCGTAGGGGCGTATTGCAATACGCCCGTACAAAAAAGGCCAATTAAAAAAACGGAGGTTTATCGCATGAATTACAGTAGCAAAGTTTTAGAACATTTTAAGGATCCGCATAATGTGGGAGAAATGGAAAATCCTGACGGGGTTGGACATATCGGGAATCCAACATGCGGAGATATCATGGAATTATATATCAGAGTAAAGGATAATATCATTGTTGATGTTAAATTTAAAACTTTCGGTTGTGGAGCAGCTATAGCGACAAGTTCAATGGTAACAGATCTTGTAAAAGGAAAAACCATAGAAGAAGCTTTAAAGATCTCCAATAAAGCAGTTGTGGAAGCTC
>CAZWKB010000012.1:31315-36333 GCA_964633925.1 uncultured bacterium | reverse complement strand
TGGTCTTCCTCCAAAAAAACTACATTGTTCAGTTCTTGCTGAAGATGCTCTAAAAGCAGCGATTGATGACTATTTGAAAAAAAGCACAGGAAAAGGCATCCCAGGATTTAAACCACACGATGAGCATCCACCAGAATAATAAAGTAATAATTGCTATGAGCGGAGGGGTAGATTCTTCTGTCGCTGCCGCCTTGCTAAAAAATGATGGCTATGATGTTATCGGAATAACAATGGAAATATGGCCTGCAAAAACTGACAATTTTGGCGGATGTTGCAGCGCCTCTGCTGTCTATGATGCGAAAAAAGTCGCCTACTCCTTAAATATTCCACATTATGTACTTAACTTCAAAAAATATTTTCAGAACAAAGTAATTGATAATTTTATTTCCGAATACAAAGAAGGAAGAACTCCGAATCCCTGTATTAGATGCAACCAATATGTTAAATTTGAACACCTACTTGATAAAGCGGATGAGCTTGGAGCTCAATATATTTCTACCGGACATTATGCAATTATAAAGAAAGGCAAAGCTCTATTTGAATTGCATAAAGCTAAAGACAAAACAAAGGATCAGTCATATGCATTATATTCAATGAATCAAAAAGCACTTTCAAGAACACTCTTTCCTCTCGGAGGGATAACAAAAATAAGAACACGAAAGCTCGCAAAAGAACTGGGTCTGAGCGTTGCTGACAAAAAAGATAGCCAGGAAATCTGCTTTGTTGAAGATAATAATTACAATCGGTTTTTAACCGAACACGCCCCTGAATGCGCAACCCCGGGCCCTATTATGAATTCTTCCGGCAAAAAAATAGGAACACATAAAGGAATCGCTTTTTATACCATCGGCCAAAGAAAAGGATTAAACCTCAACACTCCGGATGCATACTATGTTACAAAGATAGTCAAAGAAAACAACTCTATCGTTGTTGGCAATGTAAATGCTCTTTTGTCAAAAGAACTAATCTCAAACAATATTATTTGGACGTCCGTTATTGAGCCTAATAATTCCTTTAAAGCAAAAGCGAAGATTAGATACTCTGCTGAGTTTGAAGATGCCATTATTTCTCCCGCAGGAAACGGGACTGCAAAAGTAGATTTTATTAATCCGATAAAATCGATTACTCCGGGACAATCTGTGGTGTTCTATAAAAACAGCCTCGTCATCGGAGGAGGAATAATATGCTAACTGACAATTATATATCTGAAAAGATCTCACGTTTAAAGAAAAAGAAAAATGCTGTAATTCTTGCTCATAATTATCAATCTCCAGAAATTCAAGATATTGCAGATTATGTTGGAGACTCTTTAGGGCTGAGCATAGAGGCATCAAAAACAAATGCCGATATAATTGTGTTTTGCGGTGTTCATTTTATGGCGGAAACAGCAAAAATGCTCAATCCATCAAAAAAAGTATTGATGCCAGATTCAAAAGCCGGATGTCCAATGGCAAACATGATCAATGCAAAACAACTTGAAGATTTAAAAATCAAATATCCAAAAGCAAAGGTGGTTTGTTATATAAACTCAACTGCTGCGGTCAAGGCTCTTTCAGATATTTGCTGTACATCGGGAAACGCTATAGAAGTTGTCGGTTCTCTGGGAGATGAAGAAGTAATATTTATTCCGGATCAATATCTGGGAAGCTTTGTAAGCGAGAAGCTGAAAAAAGATCTTGTTTTATGGAACGGATATTGCAATATTCATGTAAAAATACTCCCCTATCACATCCAAGAGAAAAGGAAGCAACACCCTCAGGCTATTGTAATGGCACATCCGGAATGTACAACAGGAGTAAGAAATATATCCGACTATGTTGCTAGCACATCAAAAATGATTGAATTTCCTAAAACAAGAAGAGAAAAAGAATTTGTTGTTGCCACAGAAACAGGAATAATACATCAACTAAAAAAATTCTACCCGGACAACTCTTTCTATCCCGCCTATGATAATGCGAACTGTCCCAATATGAAATTAACTAACATTGAAAAACTATTATGGGGCCTTGAAGATGAAAAGGATGAGATTTTTGTTGATATGGAAACTGCAAAAAAAGCAAAGATATGTATAGACAGAATGCTTGAAATATAATGATCAGCCGTTTAACATGTGCGGAATATAGTTCTCTACACTTTTAATGATATTGGCTCTCATGTCCGGATGTTTTCTGATCGCATCACTTACAGTTAGAAAAACCTCCGTGGGCTCCATTTTGTTTATGTGAGAAGAAATCATTGTTAGGATGTCATCTTGAGACTTGCTATTTACGTCCGTATACTCTTCATTTGAGATCAACCACTCTTTCACTGGGAACCCTCCTTTAATAGGGATATGGATGTGGATTTCTTCAATGAAACTCTTAATCAATTATAGCAATAGTCCGGCATTATTCAATGGCATTATTGCGACTTTTTGCGATATTTTTAAGAGCTAAAACCATAAACAGTAAAAATATAAATAATGAAGATCCTGAGAGATCGGTGATTACATCGTAGATAGATGCGGAACGCGAAGGAATAAACAATTGATGGATCTCGTCTGTTATTCCGTATAGGGTGGATAACCCTACGGAATAGATAGCTAGTTTTGAACTTTTTGCATCTATGGTGTTAGATAATCCTAAATAAAACAACAGAGACAGAACGCCATATTCAATAATATGAACGACTTTTACATGGCTAAAATATATAGGTGCGGCCTTTGCTGTTTCCGGTGCTGGATATGATGACAAATAAAAAATAAGCAACATATATAAAATGGATGGGACCCAGAATTTAAATTTTTGAAGAAACATCTGTTCTGGAAAGAGGCTTTTCAATGATAAATCCTTCATCTCCTAGAGGGGCCCCTTCTTCACCGTCAACCAATATCTGCACATATTTAACTCCTGAGATTTCAGTAAATGTATAAACTATTTGAGACAATCTTCGATCAACTCGCGTGCTGCCAGCTCCATTCAGTCCGATCTCTTTTGAGAAATTTAGGATGATCTGATCTTTTTCCTTTGTAGCAGTTAATATCTTAACGCTCTTTGGAATTAATGAGAAATATCCAGACTCTTTTTCTGAGACGCTTGGCCCGGCTAATAATTCATCGGCGACAAAACTAATAAGTTTTGCATCATTTGGTACGTGTCTTTTAACAAAATCTAATGTCCCGTCCTTTTTAAAAAAGAAGACCTTGGCACTGTCTTTGTCCGCCATATAAAAGTAATAGCTTGCAACCCCAACCATGGCGGCAACTATCAAAAATAGTATGCCGATTTTTTTGCCGCTGGATCTTCTTTTCTTTGCCATTTATTTAATCTCTTCTGCTTCTTCTTTTTCTACTCTCGCCACATCAACTACTTTATCTCCTGTATCTATTCGTTGAACCCTTACCCCGCTGGCTGCTCTGCCCTGACAAGATATGGCATCTGCTTTTTGCCTGCTCATTGTGCCATTCTTTGTGATGATAAGAATTTCATCTCCCGGATTAACTATCAACAATCTTGATACCTGATCATCTTTTCTAAGCTTCAAAAGCTTTACCCCTTTGCCGCCTCTATGTTGAACTTTAAAATGTTTTTCGAGACATCTTTTGCCGAAACCGGCCTCACTGATGACGAGAAGACTGGTATCTTTTTCAGGAATGCCCATCGAAATAACACTATCGCTTTTTTCAAGATTAATTCCCCTGACTCCTGCTGCAGATCTTCCCATGTCTCTTACGTCTTTTTCCTTAAATCTAATAGCCTTACCTTTTTTTGTTGCGAGAACAATTTCGCTATTTCCATCTGTTTCACGAACCCACATTAATTCGTCGTTGTCTTTCAAACCGATAGCAATTATTCCACTTCTTCTGATATTTGCAAAATCTTCCAGCCCGGTCTTTTTTACTACTCCATTTTTTGTAACCATTGTTAGATAGGATTTTTGTTCAAAATCTTTTATTGTTAGAGAAGCAGATACGGTCTCTTTTTCCGTTAACTGTAAAAAGTTGACTACAGACTGCCCTTTCCCAGTTCTTCCGGCATCTGGTATTTCATATGCTTTGATTTTATAGACCTTGCCAAGGTTTGTAAAGAAAAGTATGTTGCTTTTTGCCGTGGCCACCAGTATCTTTTCTATTTGGTCCTCTTCCCTTGTTGTCATTCCGGCAACCCCTCTTCCGCCTCTAAGCTGTGCTCGAAATGTTGTTATCGGCATTCTCTTAATAAAACCATCTTTTGTAATCGGGATCACAACTTCTGTATCTTCTATAAGATCCTCTATATTTATATCCTCATTTTCAGCACCTAAAGAAGTTCTTCTTTTATCTCCGAATTTATCATCGACTTCTTTTAACTCACCTTTAATTATTCCGAGTATTCTTTGTCTACTGTTAAGAATTGCCTTTAATTCTGCAATCAGTTTTATCAATGCATTATATTCTTCTTGTATCTTGTCTCTCTCTAGCTGTGTCAGTTTTTGTAGCCTCATGTCCAAAATTGCCTGCGTCTGTATCAATGACAATTTGAAATTAGCCATCAAGCCCTGTCTTGCTTCTTCCACGTTTTTTGATGCCCTGATTAATTTTATTACCTTATCAATATTATCCAGACAAATTATGAGACCTTCCAAGATATGTGCCTGGTGCTCTGCTTTTTTAAGGTCAAAAATTGTTCTTCTGGTAACGACTTCTTCTCTGTGCTTAATATATTCCGACAGCATATCTTTTAAGTTCAGCTGTCTCGGTTCTCCGTTTACAAGCGCGACCATATTAATTCCAAAGTTTGACTGCATGCTTGTATGTTTAAATAACTGATTTAGAACAATCTCTTTGTTTGCATCTCTCTTTAACTCTATGTAAACCCTCATTCCGTCTTTATCGGATTCGTCTCGAAGATCTGATATTCCAACTAGCTTTTTTTCTTTAACTAAGAAAGCAATTTGCGCGACAAGCTCGGCTTTATTTACCTGATAAGGAAGCTCCTCTATTATTATTGCCTCTTTCCCACCCTTAAGCTCTTCATATTCAATTTTAGCCCTAAGAGTCA
>CAZWKB010000012.1:0-31305 GCA_964633925.1 uncultured bacterium | reverse complement strand
TGATCCTCTACCAGAAAGATAAGCTTCTTTTATTCCAGTGCGGCCACAAATTATTGCTCCGGTTGGAAAGTCAGGTCCTTTAATTATTTTCGAAAGCTCTTCTATTGTTGTTTCAGGATTATCTATTAGTCTTATCGCTCCGTTTATTACTTCCGTCAAATTGTGTGGAGGAATGTTTGTTGCCATACCAACAGCAATACCTGACGAGCCGTTAACCAATAGATTTGGGAATTTTGCTGGGAGAACTTTTGGTTCTTCCAATGATTCGTCAAAGTTAGGCATCCAGTCAACTGTTTCTTTCTCCAAGTCTGCAAGCATTTCGTCTGCTATAGAGGTAAGTCTTGTTTCTGTATAACGCATTGCAGCGGCGGAGTCTCCATCAACAGATCCGTAGTTACCCTGTCCGTCAACCAACGGATATCTAAGAGAAAATTCTTGGGCCATTCTGACCATCGAATCATAAACTGCACTGTCGCCATGCGGATGATACTTACCCAAAACTTCTCCGACCAGCCTTGCAGATTTTTTATGCGGTCTATTGTGTACCAATCCGAGATCATTCATCGCATATAAGATTCTTCTATGCACTGGCTTCAAACCGTCTCTTACGTCAGGCAATGCCCTTCCAACAATAACGCTCATTGCATAGCTGATATAGGATGTCTTCATTTCCGTTTCAACTGTTATGGATGTTCTCTTCTCTTCTCCGTCCCCTGATGATGAGGGAAGACCTCCATCATCACCTGATCCGTTATCGCCATTTTCATCTGAACTATCTTTGTTTTTTCTTTTTGCTGTTTTTTTTGCTTTTTTACTCTCTATCTCGTCGTCTACTCTGTTCATAAATTCTTCTGAAAGAATGGCTTTTTCCCCAGCCTCTGACTCTTTACTATTAGCTGAAAAGTTAATCTCTTGTAAAAATTCCTCATCTCCCAATTTAGTAGTCCCCTTTCATTAGATATCCAGCCATTTGACTTTCTTGGCATGCGTTTGAATAAATTCTTTTCTTGGCGCAACTTCTGATCCCATCAACATTTTAAAAATTTCATCAGCCTGCTCTCCGTCCTCAATTTCTATCTTAAGCATTGTTCTTGTTTTAGGGTCCATTGTCGTGTCCCATAACTGCTGAGGATTCATTTCTCCAAGACCTTTATATCTCTGGATCGAAAGCCCGTCTTTCCCGATCTTTTGCTGAAGAGATCCCATTTCTTTTTCCGAATATACCCAGTGTTGGGCTTTCCCTTTTTTTACAAGATATAATGGTGGCTGTGCAATATAAAGATTGCCATTCTCAATTATCGGTCTTGCGTATCTATAAAAGAATGTTATCAAGAGCGTTCTGATATGAGCTCCATCTACGTCAGCATCTGTCATTATCACGATCTTGTGATAAGAGAGTCTCTTATTTATTTCTTCTGGTGTAAGATCTTCACTTTTTTCTTCGTCCCCACCGCCATTATCCCTTATCCCTGTAATTACTCCGCTTCCAATTGCTGTAATTAGTGATCTAAGTTCATCATTATTCAAGATCTTGTCTAGTCTCGCTTTTTCTACGTTTAAAATTTTTCCCTTAAGAGGCAGTATTGCCTGAAATTTCCTGTTTCTTCCCTGTTTTGCAGAACCACCGGCAGAATCTCCCTCAACTATAAATAATTCGCATTTAGCCGGGTCCCTTTCGCTGCAATCGGCCAGCTTACCAGGAAGAGTCGCCGTGTCCAATGCGCCTTTTTTTCTTTCTAGTTCCTGGGCTTTTCTGGCTGCTGCTCTAACTCTCATCGCAATAAGAGATTTTTCAATTATTGCCCTACCTGCTCCAGGGTTTTTTTCTAAATAATTAGTTACTCCTTCATCCACAACAGAATCAACAATCCCTCTGACCTCTCCGTTTCCTAGCTTTGTTTTCGTCTGTCCTTCAAATTGAGGATTTGGAATCCTTAGATTAAGAACTCCTGAAAGTCCTTCTCTTACATCATCCCCTGAAAGGGATTCGTTATCAGATTTTATCAGTCCATATTTTTTTGCAAACTTATTTATACATCTCGTAAAAGCGTTTTTAAAACCTGCAACATGAGTCCCGCCTTCTTTCGTTTTTATGCAATTTACAAAAGAATAAATATTGTCGTCATAATAGTCCTTGCAATGTTGCAGTGAGAGTTCAACAAACACGTTGTCTTTTTCGGCAATCATATATATCGGAGGCTTATAAAGAGGGTCCTTACCAGAATTAATATGCTGTACGTATTCGATCACACCTCCATCATATTTGTAAACTTCTTTTTTCCCTTTTTCATCTCTTTTGTCCGTAAACTCGATTTTCAACCCTTTATTCAAATATGCTAATTCTCTAAGGCGATGAGCTAAAATATCGTAGTCATACTCCGTGTCTTCAAATATTTCTTTGTCGGCAAAATATTGAATTGTTGTCCCGCGTCTTTCATCTGCTGTTTTATCTTTTTTTCTTTCTTCTTTTAAAGGAACTCCTCTTTGAAATTTTTGTCTATAAACTTCGCCATCTCTTCTGATCTCAACCTGCATCCACTCGGACAAAGCGTTTACACAAGAAACGCCTACTCCATGCAATCCTCCAGAAACTTTATACCCGCCTGAACCAAATTTTCCACCCGCATGCAAGGTTGTAAGAACAACCTCCGCGGCTGGTCTTTTTGTGTCCTTATGAATATCGATCGGGATTCCTCGCCCATTATCAACGATTGTAACCGCATTGTCAGCGCCCAATTCCACAGTTACAGAATCTGCATATCCGGCAAGTGCCTCATCTACACAATTATCTACAACCTCGTATACCAAATGGTGAAGTCCTGATTTTGATGTTGAGCCAATGTACATGCTCGGCCTTTTTCGAACTGCCTCTATCCCGCCCAACACCTTAATGTTTGATGCGTCATAATTCCCGTTGCCGCTTTTGGTTGCCATTATTGCCTTCCTCCCGTACCGGATTTTGCCCTAATATCTTTAACCGCTATTTCCCCTATTTCCATGTTAATTTGATCCATTATTTCTGTTTTTGAAAAAACCATTTCTTGATTTGTCGATGCATTTTCGCAAACTGTAAAAATTGTCCCGTTTGAAAAGTTGTATGCCATAATTCCTTTTTCTTTATACTTATTGTTAAATATCTCTACAACTCGTTGGTTGTTAATTTTCTTTTCTATAGCGGGATTTCCCGCAACCATGGATTCGATCAGTTTCTTTATATGATCCATCAAGAAACCGTATCGGTTGTCCTTATCGGCATTATTATATATAAGAAATCTTTTTCATTGTCTGGCCTGATAACTCCCGGACTAAGCGGACCAGAAAATCCGATTTTTATTCTTTCACTGTCGATAACTTTAAGAACATCTGTAATAAGTCTTACATTAAATGCAATGGATGAGTTTTCCTCTCCTGTCATACTTTCTACATCAATAACTTCTTCAATACTTCCGACATCAGGAGTGTTAGCGATTATTTGCATTTTTCCGCCATCGATCTTTGTTTTAATAATATTTGCGCTCCCTGATGCAATAACAGCTGCTCTTTCGCAAGACTCCAGTAATTGCTTTTTGTTTAAAACTATTTCAGCCGTGCTCTTTTTCGGAATTACTTGTTTATAATCTGGAAATTGACCTTGGATAAGGCGTGAAACCAAATATACATCTTTATATCTAAAAGAAATTTGTTCGTTTGATATATTTATTTTAATCTCATCTTCAGCTGCTCCATTTAGTATAATCCTATTAACTTCTATAAGAGCTTTTGACGGAATAATTACGCTTGTGCTTGTTACAGTGCCGGAAATTTTATCTCCACATTTAGACAGTCTAAAGCCGTCAGTTGCGATCATTCTGATATTGCTTTCGCCTGATTCTTTTTTTTCTCCGGTTTCTAACAAAACACCATTAAGAACAAACTTATCTTCGCTTGTAGAAACCGAAAATGTTGTTTGTTTTATCATATCCGAAAAAACGCCTCTGTTAACCACGACTAACTTTGATTCTTTTTCTTTTGGAAGCGCCGGAAACTCTTCTGGCGATAAACTGTTAATGTTAAAATATGACTGTTTGTATGATATTTTAACAACACCTTTATTCTGCTTTTTTAGTTTTATTTTTTCCGATGGCAATTTCGCAACAATACCTGCTAATGTTTTTGCTGGCAGCAGTAAAGATCCTTCTTCTTTTATTTCTGCCGGAATAATAATCTCTATCCCCATTTCAAGATTGTTTGCTGATACTTTTAATTTATTATCTTTCGCTTCAAAAAGAATATTACCTACTATAGGTAAAGTGCTTCTTGTTGAAACTATTCTTTCTACAGCTTGTACGCCAGAATAGAGGTCTTCCTTTAAACACAAAATTTCCATTTAATTTCCTCCCTTCCTTATTTTACTATAAATAAGGATCAAATTTCTAGTAATTTCAAAGTATTCCACAATCGCAACCATTCTAACTGTCTTCTATTCTTTATTAATATTAAGAAACAGTAGTAATAGTATTTGTGGATTTGTTGATAACTTTAGCAAACCCGCAATTTTTTATACCATAAACAAAAAACACTAAAAAACTAACTAACAAAATCTAATACGAAAATATGGATAAGAGCTTAATAATAATTGAAAAATAAAATTCTTTAACCTTTCAACATTTTATTAACAGATATTACACACATAATTCTTGAATTTTTCTTTTTATTTTTTCTACAGCTTCTTTTAACTCTCCGTCGGTTTCTAGCCCATCTTTTATTTTGTCATGAGCATGCATAACTGTTGTGTGATCTCTTCCGCCGAAACATTCGCCGATTTTTGGTAGAGAAGCATTTGTCATTTCCCTAGCAATATACATGGCAACTTGTCTTGCCGTGGCAATTTCTCTTTTTCTTGTTTTTGCAGTCATATCGTCAATTTTTAATGAATAATAATCGGCAGTTGCTTTTTTAATAATATCGACGGTTACGTGTGGTTTAGACTTTTTTGTTTGGAGAATGTCTTTCAAAGTTTCTTCCGCGGCTTCTCTTGTAAATTCTTTATCTTCTATTGAAACATGAGCGATCAGTTTGATTAATGCCCCCTCCAACTCTCTAATGTTTGTTGAAATCTTTTCTGCTATAAGGCCAAATACGTCGTCGGGCACATCAATTTCTTCTAATTCCGCTTTCTTTTTTAGAATCGCTATCCTTGTTTCATAATCAGGCGGTTGAACATCCGCTATTAAACCCCATTCAAAGCGAGATCTTAATCTGTCTTCAATATCAACAATATCCTTGGGCGGCTTATCATTGCTTATTATTATCTGCTTGGATGATTCGTACAATGTGTTAAATGTATGGAAGAATTCTTCCTGAGTTCTTTCTTTTCCGGTAATGAACTGAACGTCGTCTAACATAAGCACGTCAACGTTTCTGTATTTATTTCTGAACTGAGCCATTGTATTGTGTTGTATTGAATGAATAAGCTCGTTCGTGAATTTCTCAGAGGTAATATAAACAACTTTTGCATTTGGATTTGCTTTAATAACCCTAGCCCCAATTGCCTGCATTAAATGTGTTTTGCCAAGTCCAACCCCTCCATATAAGAACAATGGGTTGTAAACCTTGCCGGGTGATTCAGCAACTGCATAAGCTGCTGCGTGAGCAAATCTATTGGAATTTCCGACAACAAAACTATCGAATGAATATCTAGGGTTTAAGAATGAAGCCTGCACCTTTGGTTGAGAATAGGTTACCTGTCCCCTATCTTCTTTTTCTTCAATCTCAGCATCTCCTGATGCCGCTTCCTCCTTCGGTATGATAACAAACTTTACGGCTCTAATTTTCTCGTGAAGCAAAACGTTGATTGCCTCAAGAATAGAAAGATCACATTTTTTGTCATGTAGATAGTCGTGTGAAAATTGTGTAGGCACGGCTATAATAAATACTCCCTCATCAATAGATATAGGTCTTGTTGAAGATAATATTGTCTCATATATGGGCTTGTTTAATTTATCTTTGATTAACTCGAGCGTTTCTGACCAAGTTTTATTCATATCAAAAGTTTCTAACATATTATTAAGATATCCACAGGGGTGTATTGAAAAGAATGATCAATTTATAAACGTCCCCTGCCCTTTCTCATTAAATAATTCAGCATATTTTAAACAAAAAAACATATTGTGCACAATGTTGTCCACAATTGTGATAATGCTGTGGAAAACTTTTTATTGTTACGGTATAGTGCCTGTGCATAACCCAAATTATACCATATGTAAAAATATAAGCATATCTTTTGTTGACAGATATAATAAATTAGAGTTATAATCAAGACAAAAGGGGTATAACAATGGTAAAAAGAACATTTCAACCAAGCAAAGTTCACAAGAAAAGGGTTTCTGGGTTTATGTCTAGAAATTCAAGCAAAAAGGGAAAGAAAGTATTATCAAGACGCAGGAAAAAGGGCAGAAAAGTATTAATCCCATAAAAGCTTCTTTTATAAAAGAGGAGCGCGACTTTGTAAATATAATACGTAATGGGATAGCGCAGTCAAATGCAACTGCACGCATAAAAATCATACAGGCAAATGTCGAAAATACTGTTAATATTGGCATAATTATAGGAAAAAAAACACAAACAAAAGCAACGAAAAGAAACAGAATTAGGCGAATGTTTAAAGAGGCGGTTAAAAGAATTATTAGTGAGGGTTATATAAATAATAAGAGTCTCATTCTTTACCCTAGAAATCTAAATAAGGATATTAAGACTTGGCAGGTGGAAGAGGGGATAAGAAGTCTGATAACAAAAGTGGGAGCACAAAACTATCAAAAAACTGGTTATTAGCTCGATAAAAATGTACAAACAATACCTCTCGCCATTAATTTCAAGAGGGTCATGCAGGTTTTATCCGACGTGTTCAGAATATACTCAAAATGCAGTTGAAAAATATGGGGTTGTGATAGGTTTGAGGCTGGGGATAACTAGATTGTTGAGATGCAATCAATTCTTTAAAGGGGGACATGATCCAGTAAAATGAATATAATGCAAACACTGGTGGACATAATGCTTCAGATATTAAATTTTTTCTATTCAATAAGTGGGCATAATTATGGGTTAGCAATAATATTTCTCACTGTTGCAGTAAAAATAGCACTATATCCACTTACTCTCCAATCGATGCAATCAATGTCAGCAATGCAAAAAATCCAGCCGCTGTTCGAAGAATTAAAAACAAAGCATAAGGATAATCCGGGCAAGCTGCAGGAAGAAATGATGAAGTTATATAAAGATAACGGAGTTAATCCTATGGGAGGCTGTTTGCCAATGTTGTTACAAATGCCAATATTTATTGCATTGTTCATGGCACTTACAAGTCCTCAGTTTACTGACGCGGTTGCTGCTTCAGGAGCGGCTGCTTTTCTATGGTTGCCAAACATATCGTTAAAAGATCCACTCTATATTTTACCCGCACTTATAGGAATAACAACATACTGGTCTCAAAAAACAATGCCGTCTTCAGGCGGTAATGATCAAATGAAGCAAGTAATGATGATTATGCCTTTTTTCATTACCTTTATTAGTGTTAGTTTTGCAGGCGGAGTTCAACTTTATTGGGTGGTGCAAAATTTACTGACAACAGCGCAACAAATATACATTTACAAGTTCGCAATAAAAAGCAAATAGGGGGAAAACAAATGGTAAGAATGAAGGGGAAGTCTGTGGAAGAAGCAGTGAATGGAGCTTTGCAGGTTTTGGGTGTTTCTAAGGATGAGGCAGACATCAAGGTCCTTTGCGAAGGAGAAGGCGGAGTTTTGGGCGTATTTGGAGCAAAAGAAGCGGAAGTAGAAGTTACAAAAAAAATGGAACCTGATGAGAAGGCCATGAAATTCCTACAGGAAGTCCTAGACAGAATGGAATTAATTACTCACGTGACTATTGAGACGGCACAGCCAGGGGCAATAAATCTTGATATTAGATCAGATGAGATTTCTTTGATAATTGGAAAAGAGGGTCACACGATAGACGCCATACAATACATTACAAATATAGTTGCGAATAGGGGATTGGAAAATAAGGTAAGGGTTAATGTAGATGCAGGCGGGTACAGAAAAAAGCAGGAACACAAAATAGAAATGATTGCAAAAGACGCGGCAGCAGAGGCCATTGCTTCTGGAAGAAAAGTTTTTTTACCACCGATGAACTCAAAGGATAGACGAACAATTCATATGACAATCAAAGAAATGAAGAATGTAGAATCTGCAAGTGAAGGTGAAGGAATTAATCGTAGAATCGTAGTAACCCCTGCCGCAAAATGATCAATTATGCTGATGATACAATAGCAGCCATATCTACGGCAAGTGGAGAGGCTGCTATTGCCGCAATAAGAATATCAGGCAACCAAGCCAAAAAAATAGCATTCAGCATTATAAATATCACATCAAATTCTATTAAGCACAAACAAATTAATCATGCATGGATTATCGATCCATTAACAAATGAAAAAATAGATGAAATCATGTTTGCATACATGCAAGGGCCTAATTCTTTTACAGGCGAGGACGTTGTAGAGATATTTTGTCATGGAGGTGTTAGTGTACAAAAACTGATTTTGAGTATGTTAATAGGGGCAGGCGCTAGAATTGCAGAAAATGGAGAGTTTACAAAACGGGCATTATTGAATGGCAAGCTGGATCTAACGAAAGCGGAGGCAATTATCGAACTAATTCACGCAAGATCTCAAAAAGGAATTATAGGTGCAGCAAAAAGACTTGATGGAAAACTATCCATAGAAATTAACATAATCAAAAGCAGCCTAATTCAATTAGTATCGACAATAGATGCCGCTATAGATTTTCCTGACGATGTAGATGAAAATAAAGAAAGCCTAAGAAGCACTGTAAATGAACTAATTCAACAAATACAGCATCTGATCAATACTAACG
This sequence comes from uncultured bacterium, assembly GCA_964633925.1. GTDB lineage: Bacteria > Margulisbacteria > WOR-1 > JAKLHX01 > JAKLHX01 > CAZWKB01. The sequence goes on along the minus strand of CAZWKB010000012.1, from coordinate 22,396 downwards.
CGACCGCAAAAATTCTCGAAGAAGGGGCCGTTATTGCAATAATTGGCGAGCCGAACGCGGGCAAATCAAGCCTACTTAACGTCTTGTTGTCTAAAAGCAGATCAATTGTGAACGAAATGCCCGGAACGACAACGGATACTATCGAAGAGATCTTGTATGTTGATGGCGTGCCAGTTAAGCTGATTGATACAGCAGGAATCAGAAAACCACAAAACAATATAGAAGAAGAGGGGATCAAAAGAACAAAAATGGCAATAGAGGAATCTATCGCCATAATAGCAATGTTTGATCCGACAGGTCAGAACGAATACAAAGAAGAGCTTCTAAATTTAATCAGCGATAAGAAGCATTTGCTTGTCATGAACAAAGCAGATCTTTCAAATACTATGACTTTTGAAGAGAAATATCTTCAATCCTCTACAAAGACGGGCCTTAATATCAACCTTATCCGAGATTTTATATCTGACTCTGTTAATAAATACAATAACTCCAATGATTCGCTGTTGATATATAGCCAACGACAGATAAGCAACCTAAAGGGCGCAAATCAATCTCTGATTGATGCAGCGGCAGCCATAGAGGTAGACCTAGTCGTGGCTTCAAATTGTTTACGTGAAGCAATTCAGGATATGCAGGAAATCACCGGAGAAAAGGTCTCGGAAGAGATTGTTAATAACATATTCGATCGTTTTTGTATCGGGAAGTGAGTGTTTCACGTGAAACATTGTACAAGGGAATCATATTGTAGAGACGCATAGCAATGCGTCTGTACGATCAGGCAAATATAGCATTCCAAGAAATTGTCAGAATGGTATAATATGAATGTTTCACGTGAAACATTCATGTGTGAAACGGACGCGACGATGTTTCACGTGAAACAATAAAGGAGAAGACATGGCAACAATATTGGATGGAACCAAGTTATCAAATAGGATATGTGAAGAGATCAAGGCAGATATAATCGCAAATGATATTAAGTGTGGCTTGGCAGTTATTCGTGTTGGCGAAGACCCTGGCTCAATAGTTTATGTAGGAAGAAAAGAAAAAAAGGCTAATGAAATTGGTATTAAATCCAAAATAGTATTATTGCCGGATACGACCCAAAAAGAGGAGTTATTTCGGGCCATTGACAGGCTAAATAGTGATAAGGACATACATGGCATTTTGGTTCAATTGCCTTTGCCAAAGCATTTAAAAGAAAGAGAGATTGTTGAGCGTATATTGCCTTCAAAAGACGTAGATGGTTTGCATATTTATAATGCTGGTAAGCTTTTTTCAGGAGAGACTCCGTTATCAAGCCCGTGCACTCCTTCTGGTATCATCGAATTGATAAAATTATCAGGCATTCAAATTACTGGTAAAAATGCGGTTGTCGTAGGTAGAAGCAATATTGTAGGAAAGCCAATTGCACAGATGCTTCTAAATGAAAATGCGACAGTGACTATTTGCCATTCCAAAACTAAAGATATTGGATCTTTTACGCGAAATGCAGATATCCTGGTTGCGGCTGTTGGAGTTCCGAGATTGATTACGGCAGACATGGTAAAGCCCGGCGCCGTCATCATAGACGTTGGCATGAATCGAATTGAAGGCAAGCTGGTAGGGGATGTAGATTTTGAACCTGTCTCGAAAGTGGCAGGATTTATCACACCGGTTCCAGGAGGCGTAGGGCCAATGACAATCGCTATGCTCATGAAAAACTGCTTACTATCAGCAAAGATAAAATAGCACAACAAAGCCAAAAAAGCCATTAGACGTCATTTGCAATCTATGCTAAAATGAAATCGAAATGATTACCAGAAGCGTTTTTTACTTCTTTATTACGGCGGCCTTTTCAGCCTCGTACTTTTCCTTTATTTATTTGCTCGATCAGATAACAAGAAAAGTCACAGGTTTTAATATGCTTTGGTTAACGGTAGCGGGCATATTTATTTTTGCTTTATTGTTTGAGCCAATAAGAAAATGGATGCAGGATTATATTGACAAGAATTTTTTTAAGGTGAGATATGAAGCCGATCAGGTCATAAAAGCATTTTCAGAGGGCGTAAAAAGCATGGTTGATATCAAGCAACTAGCGCAGTTCATTGTACGCATTGCTCAAAACACATTTAAACTTTCCGGTTGCGCCTGTTATGTATTTAACGAAAACGAAAATGAATATGAATGCGTAGCAGCGAGAGGGACTCTCGTTGCAATGTCTGATAAGAAATACATTAAGAATGATTTGCTAATAAACGAAATGAAATCTTCGGGATCTATTCTTACGCCCGAGCGATTAAAAAAGGTAAAAAATGCAATTGTCAGGCTAAACAAACCAAAAGAAGATACAAGCCAGAGAATGATATTGGATATAAAAAATTATGGATACGAAATGATAATCCCTTGCATGTCCAGTAAAAAAGAATACAAGTTAATCGGTTTTATAATAGCCGATAAAAAACTTTCCGGCGATAGATTTAATAATGACGACATTAAACTTCTCGAAACATTGGCCAATCAATCAGTTGTGAGCATAGAAAATTCTTTGCTATATAAAAATCAATCCGAAACATTAGAGAAGTCAATGAAACTGGAAAAGCTGGCAGATTTGGGAAAGGCCACCGCAGGGGTCGCGATAGAAGCGCAAAATGCTTTGTCTTTTGTCGAGAAGTTTTCGAAAGAACTCCCCGAAAAAAAATATGAAAAGAAATTTCTACTGGAATCTTCAGAACGTTTATTTTCCGAGATCGAGAGAATGAGGTTTTTGATGCAGGGAATACTGGAATATTCAAAACCATCAAAAGTACTAAAAGAGCCATTAAAAGCAAAGAAATTGATTGAGTCTGTGACGGTTCTTGTTGCGGACATGATCAATAAGCAAAACATAGAGTTCGACATAAAAATCGAGGACGGACTGGTCATAGAGTTTGATAAAAATCTTTTTAAGCAAATAGTTTTAAATCTTTTTTTGAATTCGATTGAAGCTATGCAAAACGGAGGCGTCATATCCATAAGATCTGGAAGACGAGATAAGTGTATCATTCTGGAGATATCTGATACAGGGAATGGCATTTCTAATGGGATACAGGACAAGATTTTCGATGCTTTCTTTAGTACGAAGGAACACGGGGTAGGTCTTGGCTTAACAACGGTAAAAAACATAATGATATCCAGCGAAGGGGCTATAGAAATTGAAAGCAATTTCCCTCACGGAACCAAGGCAATATTAAAATTCTCTTTAGAGCATCTTTACTGAAATTTACTTCAAAAAATTTCGATAACAAGTCATGCGGGTAGCAATAACAGGTGTAACAGGACTTTTGGGGAGAAATTTTCTTTTTGAGTTCATTTTGCAAAACAAAAAAAAGCTTTCCAAAATCGAAATAATTATATTTGGCAGATCTCTTGGAGAAAAAGAGTTCGGCGATCGAATAATAAATATAATTGAACGAGACGGACTCGAATATATTGGAATCGAAGAGCACAGAAAAAAACGCTTCCTTCACTGGCTTAGAAAACGGATTAAACCCATTGGATTTGATTTAACCAAAGAAGATCTTTCTATAAGCGAAGAAGACATGAATTACTTAAAGACTAAAAAGATTGACAAGTTTTACCATATTGCTGCTCTTACGGATTTTAGATCTGATGAAACGACAAAGAAAAAATTATGGGACATCAACATTGGAGGAACGGATAGAGTCCTTAATCTTATTGACAAACTCGATATAGGGCAGCTTTGTTATGTAGGATCCGCATATTCATGCGGGAGCAAATACGGAATAGTTGATCCTGATTATGTAAACACAAACGAAATCTTTAGGAATCCATACGAAGAATCAAAACTAATCGCGGAAATAGCGGCGGTTAACTTTGCGAAAAAAAGAAGCTTGCCATATATAATATTTAGACCGACGACAATTTGTGGAAGATTAATAGAAAAGCCTCTCGGCAGCATTAATAAATTTGATGTGTTTTATGGATGGGCAGGATTCTTCCTGAGAATTAAGTTTAAGGCACTCGGCAGCATTGAAAAATTGTATTCAGAACAAATGAACATGCCAGTCAGAGTTGCTGTAAATCATGGGTCAGGATTGAACATCGTTCCAGCTGATTATGCTGCCAAAATAATGTATTTCGCAAGTATGGATAATTCAGCGGAAAACTGTTATCATTTGGCTAGCGATGACGATATTGGGCACATTATATATAACAATGTAATGTGCAAATGTCTGGGAATAGGCGGGTTTAAGTATGTTAAAGACATTCCTGAAGACAAAAATGAAATTGAGAAGTTTTATTATAAAACGGTTGGAAAGATTTTTACCCCGTATATTACGGGAAAACCAATTATATTTGAGACATCAAATACAAAAAAATATAGAATGGAAAATAATTTTGCCTGCCCTGTTATGGACGAAGAAAACTTTGAAGTGCTTATCGAGTATGCAAAAAGCAAGAATTTTGGCATGTCCCCAGAATAGTATCAGGGTCCTGTCATGAATCTCTTCGCTATTCCCCCCTTTATTACTTCCGTGCTAATACTTATGATAGGAACGTTTGTAATATTTCAGGATTACAGATCAAAGGTTAATCAAGTCTTTTCATTATTTGCTTTTGCTTCTGTTCACTGGCTTTTTGCCTATTCAATGATGTATGCAAGCACAGATCCTGTTACGGCACTGTATTGGGCAAGAATAGGATTTGCGGGGATCCTGTTGATCCCAATTTTCGCCTTTAATTTTGTCGTTTATTTTTTAAATAGGCGCGTGAACAAATACCTTTTTCCTATCCTATATATTATTGCTGTCCCGTCGATAATTATTGGAGGAACGGATCTGGTCTATAAAGGGATGCGCACATATTTTTGGGGATATTATCCGACAGCCGGAAAACTTTATATCTTTTATGTAATTGCATTTTTTTCGTTGTTTGTTAGTGGGGCAATTTTGCTGTTGCAGGAATACTTAATAGCGGCAAAGAACAATCAATACTTGAGATCCCAGCAAATTAAATATATGTTAATTGCATTTGGAGGAGGAACACTCGGGGTTATAGACTACATCATAAAGTATCAGGTTCCAATATATCCTTTTGGTTATTTGTGCGGTCTTTTTTTTATTTCTGTTCTAGCCTATGCAATGGTCACTTATCGTTTAATGGACATCCAGGTAATTCTAAGAAAGGGAGCGGTGTATTCGGTTGTTACTGCAGTAATGAGCGTTCTCTACTACCTTATTATCTATACGTCAGAAGCAATTTTTGCGCATGCTAGCAATACCAATAAATTATTTTTTACAATACCCGCAATCTTTTTGCTTGCGGCCCTATTTGCTCCTATAAAAGATCTTCTTCAAACTTTTATAGACAGAACTTTTTTTCGATCAAAATATGAAGCAGAGCAAATTGTTAGCAGATTTTCGCAAGGACTGAAAAAGTTTACAACCCCTGAGGAATTTGCAAGATATATTACCAGAACAGCCCGCGGAACATTTAAATTGAAGTGGGCTGCTTGTTTCATTTATAACGAAGACAAAGATGAGTATATCTGTCTTGAATCAAGAGGCGAAGGAGATATTAAAACTGGGGCAGCGATTTTAAGAAGCAACTCCATGATTATAGAAATGATGGGCAAAGAAGAGATCATATATACTGAAGAATTAAGATTTAAGTTGAACAACAAAGAATCGAGAGATAGAAAAGGCATCGAAACATTATTGAATGACATGGAAAAGATGGATATCTTTCTTTGTGTTCCAAGTGTTTCTGAAAATAAAAAGAATAAGCTTTTGGGTTTTTTGGCAGCCGGTGAAAAAATTAACAAAAGACATTTTTCCGGTGAAGAAATAGAGACCCTGGAAACACTTGCAAATCAAACGGCCATTGGAATAGAAAATTCTTTACTCTATAAGCAACAGATAAACACAGTTGAGAAATCCCTTAAACTAGAAAAGCTCGCATCTCTAGGGTCAGCGACGGCAGGTGTTGCTCACGAAGCAAAAAATGCTCTCGCATATATACGATCTTTTTCCCAACTTATTCCCATCAAGGCCGATAGTCGCGAATTTATGGATAAGGCAGCGATCGCATTTCCTGCAGAGGTTCAGAGGATAAAATTAATAATGCAGGGAATCCTGGATTTTTCTTCGCCCACAGTATTAAAAGTAGAAGAGGTGAACATTAAGGAGCTTGTTCAGGAAACAATTGTTCTTGTCAGAGACAGTGCAAAAGGAAAAAATGTCGAGATATCCGACATAACAGATGCAAACAATTTAATAATGGCTGACAGGAACAGTCTGAAGCAAGTATTGCTAAATATGTTCATGAACTCCATTGACGCCATTCAAAAGGGAGGAAGCCTTACGATCGAATCAAAGAATGCAAACAATAAGATTGTTCTTTCTGTTGCAGATACAGGGTCGGGCATGTCCCAGGAAGTTATCGATAAGATATTTGATCCTTTCTTTACAACGAAGGAACATGGCACAGGTCTTGGTTTGGCGATAGTAAAACGTTTGATCGAAGAAAACCAAGGCACGCTGAAGGTTTTGAGCAAAGTAGGAGAGGGAACAATGTTCGTAATGGAGTTTCCTTCAGCTGTTGCATTTCAGAGCTAGGGGCGATTGATTTTTTTAAAAGGTAGTGATAGAATGAATTCAAATTATTAGGACGAAGAAAGGAGAAAGAAGATGAATAAAGTTTCAAAAGGGTTGATTGTAACAGCTGTTGTTTTTGGAGTAATCGTATCATGTTCAAGTTTTGCTAAGGCGGCCTCACTTTCAGGAATAGGGTTTATAGACGTACAGAAAGTGTTTAAAGAATATAAGGAAGCTACCAAAGCACAGGAGCAGGTAGCTAAGGATGAGGCGGCATTCAAAAAAGAATTTGAAGAAAGCCAAAAGAAAATTGAAGATGCAAAGACAGCAAAAAAGTCAGACAAAGATATTGAAAAAATGACTAAGGATCTTGAAGGAAAGCTCAACCCAAAAAGAGATAAGTTAATCCAGCTTAACCAGACGCTTACTGCAAAACTGCAAAAAGATATTATTGACGCTACCAAAGAGGTCAAAAAAAGCCTGGGCATAGATGTTGTTCTTGATAAACAGGTAATAATTGATGGTGGCCAAGACGTAACAGACATGGTCATTACAAAGCTGAATAAATAGTAAATTGAAAAAACTGGGCGATATTGCAAGAATTGTTAACGGCAAGATCGTCGGAGATCCTGACACAGAGATTTTAGGGGTCGCCTCTCTTGAAGATTCTAAAGAGGGCGACCTTTCTTTTGTTCTCGACGACAGCAAATCTTTTGCCTGTGAATCTTCGTTGGCAAGAGCGCTTGTCGTTCCCTTAGAATTTTCCGGAATATCAAAGCCATGCATACAAGTTAAAAACCCGCGAGGCGCTTTATCAAAAATCTTAGAACTATTTAAGCCTTTTGATAGCATGCCTTACGGGGTAGACAGCAGGTCCCATATTGGCCAAAACGTTAAAATTGGCGAGAGGGTCATTATATATCCCTTTGTATTTGTTGGAGACGATTGCGTTATCGGAGACGATACGATAATTCACCCCAATGTCGTTCTTTACTCAAGGACAAATATTGGGAAAAGATGCATTATTCATGCGGGAAATGTAATAGGGGTAGATGGTTTTGGTTTTAACAATGAAGGCGGTCATTTTACTAAAGTTCCACAAATAGGAAATGTTGTGATAGAGGATGATGTGGAAATTTATTCTAATAATTCTATTGCAAGAGGAACTATGGGAGCAACTGTAATTGGTAAGGGAACAAAAATTGATAATATGAATCATATTGCCCACAACGTAAAGATAGGTAAGGATTGCGGGATTACAGTTATGAATGCTTTTGCAGGCAGCGCAACAATTGGAGACAGGGTTCAAATGTCAGGCCAGTGTGCCGTTGCTCCTCATACGCATGTCGGAGAAGATACCATAATAATGGGAAAAACAGGAGTAACAAAAAATATTCCTCCAAAATCCGTCATACTTGGATATCCAGCACAAGATCATATGAAAGAGAACAAAATTCTTGCTCTAGTCAGAAAACTTCCGGAGCTATTTCAAAGAGTAAAAGATCTCGAAAAACCAAAAGACTGAGATTACAAAAATGAAAATCGCAATATTTTCCGAATCATATAAGCCACATATCAGCGGAGTTACCCGTTCTATAGAAGTAATAAGTAAAGGATTAGCGGATCTTGGTCACGAAATATTTCTATTTGTTCCAAAGTATCCCGGAATAAAAGAAAACGAGACCAATATTTTTCGTATCCCGTCCATCCCGACAAAATACCCAGGATTTAGAATAGCTGTTCCTTATCCAGGAATGATCCCCGACATAAAATTTGATATTGTACATTCTCATTCTCCGTTTCAGCTTGGGCATTATTCAATGAATTATGCAAAACGGAAAAATATTCCTTATGTTTATACATTTCACACTCTTTTTACAGAATATTTGCATTATATTCCGCTTCCCAAGGCAATAAGCAATGAGCTTCTTGGGTCGAGTCTAAAAAAATTCTGTAATAAATGCAATACAGTTATCGTTCCTAACACCAAAATTAAAGAATATTTGGGGACGTTAAAGCTTAGCGCTCCAATAGCCGTTGTTCCTTCAGGTGTGGAATTTGATAAAACAAAAGCAGCATCTTGTTTTGGCATTAGAAAACAACTGAGAATACCAGACATAGCAAAAGTTCTTATATATGTGGGAAGATTAACGGTAGAAAAAAACATAGAATTTCTTTTCGATTCTTTTCGAGAGACTTTACTGAAAAAACCTGATACTTTTCTTGTTCTTGTTGCGGGAGGTCCGGAAGAAGAAAACTTCAAAAGAATGGTAATCGAAAAGAATATTGAAAGTAAAGTTGTTTTTGCCGGAACGATCCCATATCCTCAAGTCCTAAATTATTATAAGTGTGCAGATCTTTTTGTTTTTTCATCAAAGACGGAAACCCAAGGGCTTGTTATTGCTGAGGCAAAAGCATGTGGGCTTCCAGTTGTTGCTGTTGCGGCCCAAGGGGTTGTGGAAAGTGTTAATAATGGGGTTGATGGTTTTTTGGTCAAAGAAGATCCCAAAGAATTTTCATCAAAAGTTTTAGAAATATTAAATGATGCGAGTCTTTGGAAAAAAATGTCAGAGCAGGCGGTGAAAAATTCGTACAAAGAATTTTCATCCGATTTGGTTGCAAAAAAAATGGAAACGGTCTATAATTCACTGAAGATAATTAAAAAAATTAAGGAGAGATTTAGTGAAAAAACTAGTTAGTTTATTTTTTATATTTGTATTTATTCTCTCGGTACAGTCACTGGCTATAACAAAGACTCCAACAATAATTGGAGGAACGGGACTTGTAAGAATGCCTACCGGAGATGTTCTTGATAACAGAGACTACTCTTTTGGCATAGATTATGGAAGTGAAGTCTCATCTTCGGCTCCATCAAAACCATTACTTTCCTATAATGTAAATATGGGGTCTGTTTGGGGAAGAAAAGGTTTTGAGCTTGGTTTTTCTGGTAGAACCGACAAGGCAACCGAAAGAATCAAGGAAGGCGTTTTTATTAACATGAAATACAGCCTAAGCAGCGATGATGATAACGACTCTTTGTATTTGGCTATTGGGCTTGAAAATTTATCGTCATATAATGATACCGATGCATATATGGTTGCCTCCAAATATTTTAAGGGTGGTGCAGGTCTGCATTTTGGAGCACTATTCGATTTGTCAGGGCCAAAATTTAGGCCGGTTGGGATGCTAGGTATAGGAATGCCAATAGGAGGAATGCCTCTTACTCTTATGGGAGAGGTTTTTGCAGGAGAAACAATATTTGAGGCAAATGCAGGCATAAGATATACGTTGTACAAACAGATGTCTTTTCTCTTGAGGGGAATAAATATTACGAATAGTTCTTCATCAAGAAGCTCTCAAAGTGTGACTGCAGGAATAAGTCTTGTAAGTCCGTTCTAATGAATCAAAAGACAATAGCAATATCAAAAAACTTTAAAGGAATTTCTCTCCATTATGGGACGGATGTTTCTATAGAATTCCATCCCGCCGATCCAAATAAGGGCGTGTTGTTTTTGCATAATGGGAAAAGAATCTCGGCAACTATTGAAAATGTTTTGTCTACGGACAGAGGGACAAATGTTGGAGGAATAGGAACTGTAGAACACGTGCTTTCAGCTATCAATGGTCTTGGAATAGACAATGTTGAGATAGTTGTTAATGGGGATGAAATGCCGGCAGGTGACGGGAGCTCCAAATTGTTTTTCGATTTACTCAACTCAGCCGGATTTGTCGAGCAAAAAGAACCAAAACGAATGATATTTTTGAAAGAAGAAATATTGATAGAAAGTAATGGTGCAAGAATCTCGGCTTTTCCACAAGATCATTTGTCAATAGAGGCAGCAATAGATTATCCACATGCAATTGTCGGAAAGCAAACCGCAGAATTTGACGAGAACATAAATTCTTTTGGAGAACACATAGCACCTGCAAGAACATTTGGGCTTTTGTCGGAAGTTGAAGAGCTAAAAAAGAGAGGTTTGGCAAAAGGAGCAAGCTTTGAAAACGCCGTGGCCATTCTTGATAGCGGTTATTCTTCTCCTCTTAGATTTCCCAATGAGTTGGCAAGGCATAAAATACTAGATATAATGGGAGATATTGTTTTGGCAGGCAAGAAGATCAATGCTAGAATAGTCTCGGAAAAAGCCGGACACAAATTAAATATTGAGCTCGTAAGGAGGATTATTAATGCAAGTTGATATAGACATAAACGGGATAATGAAGGTGTTGCCTCATAGATTTCCATTTTTGTTGATTGATAAAATCGTTGAACTTGAAATTGGGAAACAAGTAGTTGCAATCAAGAATGTAACAATGAATGAAGGTTTTTTTCAAGGGCATTTTCCTAACTATCCGATTATGCCAGGAGTTTTGATCGTTGAAGCAATGGCTCAAGCAGGTGCTTATGGAATGCTGTCAGATCCGAAAAATATGGGCAAAATCGCTCTTTTTGCAGCGGTGAATGAAGTAAGATTCAGAAAACCTGTTTTTCCAGGAGATCAAATAAGGATAGAGGTAGAATATCTCAAAGCAAAAGGACCGATCGCAAAGATGAAAGGGGTTGCAAAAGTAAATGATCAGATTGTGTGTGAAGGAGAGTTAACTTGCTCAATATTTGATAACAAAGAAACAAGCGCTGACCTGATCCATAAAACCGTAACAATACATCCGACAGCAAAAATAGGAGCAGGGGTTAAAATTGGACAGAATACTATGATTGGACCAGATGTTATCATAGGAGACAATACACAAATAGGTTCATACGTCATGATAGAAAAATGGACAACGATCGGAAGCAACTGCAAGATAAGCAACAATGTTTCTATCGCAACCCCTCCTCAAGATCTAAAATATGCAGGACAAAAGGGAGAGATAACGATAGGAGATAATTGCGATATTAGAGAATTTGTAACCATACATTTGCCTACAAAAGAAAACGGCAAAACTTCAATTGGAAACAACTGCATGATAATGGTTCATGCTCATATTCCTCACGACGCGACAATTGGAAACAATGTGATAATTGGTGGATATGTTGCATTTGGCGGGCATGCCGAGGTAGATGATTATGCAATAATCGGTGGAATGACAGCTGTTCATCAGTTTGTGAGAATAGGAAGAATGGCAATGATCGGGGGGTCTTCAAAGATAGGCCAAGACATTCCTCCATATATGTTAGCAGATGGGAATCCTCTGCAAGTTAGAGCTCTTAACATAATAGGATTACAAAGAAGAGGGGTAAGTTTTGAGTCTCAAGTAGAATTAAAGAAAGCTTTCAAATTGTTTTATAAATCTGCGAATAACATTTCGCAGGCCATAATAGAAATAAAAAAACAATGCAAGCCGGTTGAAGAAATAAATATTTTAGTGACATTCTTAGAAGAAGAAACAAGCAGGGGCATATTAAAAAAGGCCGAGCAATCAGAGGATCTTCTTTTTCCGGAACTTCCCGAACTCGGAATATAACGAGATATTCATGATCAAGATAATGATGTCTGCCGGTGAAATATCCGGTGATATCCATGGAGCCTCTCTTGCCAAGGAGTTAACGAGCAGAAACAAGAACGTTCATCTTTTTGGTATGGGCGGTTCCAAAATGAAAGATGCATGCGTAGAAATCAAATACGATCTTTCTTCGCGAGCGACGGTTGGTATTATCGAAATTATTTCTCATATCCCTCAAATTCTGTACGGCATATTTATAATGAAAAAAGAGATGAAGCGTGAAATGCCGGATCTTCTCATTTTGATTGATTATCAGGGATTCAACATGATCCTGGCCAGGTATGCAAAGAAACTCGGTATAAAAACTATTTATTATATTCCTCCACAGGAATGGCTATGGGGAACAACAAAAGGAATAAAAAACGTTTCGTCAACCGTTTCGAAGATACTGGCAATATTTGAGGATGAATATAGAATATACAAAAACGCAGGAGCAAACGTTTCTTATATAGGTAATCCAAATTTAGATACGGTAAAACCAATGTTAAATAAAAACGAATTTTGTGAAAGACTAAATTTGAATGATAAATTCCCGATCTTTGGTCTTTTTCCCGGCAGTCGTTCACACGAAATACAAAAACTATTGCCGGTTCTGTTAGCAACGGCAAAGATCATAAAAGAAAAAGTTCCAAATGCCCAGTTTGTTATTGCACAAGCAACGCATGATTTTTCAAATGAAGTTGATGCGGCCATAAGGAAAAGCAAACTGCAAATAAGTCTTATTTATGGAAAAAGCCATGACATTCTCGCTTTTTCAAATGTTTCTATCGCGGCTTCGGGCACGATACTAATGGAGGCCGCAATACTTGATGCTCCAGCGATAATGATATATAAATTGTCTAAGGCAACATACTTTATCGGAAAGAAAGTATTGAAGATTAAACTTCCGTTCTATGCAATGCCAAATATTCTTGCAAACAGAGAAATAATTCCTGAATTGATTCAATCCGCAGCAACTCCAGATGCTATAGCTTCAGCGGCGATAGAATTATTGACAAGCAAAGACATGTTAAGTAGGATGAAGGAAGGCTATCGTTTTGTAAGATCAAAACTTGGCAGCCCAGGAGCCGTCAAAAAAGCAGCCGATGAAATACTGGATGAATTGAAAGGAAAAATTTAATGATTTTATCTGTACTAGGATTTGCGTTTGTTTTTACCATTGCGGCGATGTCGCACGAGATAGGCCATTATATTTGGGCAAAAAAAGTAGGTATCAGGGTTTTGGAATTTGGGATGGGGTTTGGGCCGAATATTTGGAAGACAAAAAAAGGAGATACAGTTTACTCATTAAATCTGATTCCAATACTTGCATATGTCAGACTGGCTGGCATCGACGAAGAAGCAGAGGATGAAAAAAACTGTCCGGACAATGAGAAGTATTTTTTTAAAACACCATTACAGAAATTTAAATCAATTGCAGCAGGTCCGCTATTTAATATTATTGTTGGAGTTCTTATTTTTTGGATTATAGGGTTTGCTATAGGATTTCCAAAATCAGTTCCTACTATCGATCAGGTAAAACCAAATTCACCTGCTGCAAAAGCAGGGATTATTGCAGGCGACACTATAGTTTCATTTCAAGGAGCTCCGGTAAAAGATGTTGAAAAGATGATTAACGAAATACACGGGAGTAAAGGGAAAGAGGTTGTGTTAAAGATATTAAGAGATGAAAAAGAAATTGAAATTAAAGCAATTCCGCAAGCCGAGAAGAGTTCAAAGATAGCACTTCTTGGAATTGCGATGAAAGTAACATATGAAAAATACGGTTTTTTTGATGCTTTATTAAAAGGGATAGAAAGAACATGGACTCTTGTTGTGACGATCTTGGTTGTATTGGGGCAATTGTTGGTAGGTAAAATCGCGCTTTCCGATCTTGCCGGTCCTATAGGAATTGCTCAAATCAGTGGGCAGGCAGCCTCAAAAGGTTTTTATACACTTTTATATTTCACAGGATTTATTAGCATTAACCTCGGAGTTGTAAATCTACTTCCTCTTCCGGCTCTTGACGGCGGAAGGCTTGTTTTTGTAGCTATAGAAGCGATAAGAAGAAAGCCGATAGCCCTTATTAAGGAAAACAGAATACATCAATATGGTCTAATGGCATTGCTGTTGCTTATGGTAATTATTTCGATAAATGATGTTGTCAGGATAGTCTCGGCAAAGTTTATCAGATAACCAAAACCATGGGAATAAAAAAAATATTCTTAACTATTCTGGTCCTCGCATTATTATTCAATTGTGCATATTCAAAAGAGATTTCCCTTGATGAAAAGATAGGGCAAATGATATTGATCGGATTCGATGGCACGAGCGCTGCATCAATAGAAAATTCAGGACTTTCCAAACAAATTCGCGACGGACGAATTGGCGGAATAATGGCTCTAGGAAAAAATATAGTAAACCACGAACAATTTAAACATATGATACAAAAGGTGAAGGCAATAAAAACAAAGTATCCTCTTTTAATCGCTGTTGATCAGGAAGGTGGAAAAGTTGCCAGATTTAGTGAATCAAAAGGTTTTGATGTTTTTCCATCAGCAAAAAATATTGCGACCAGCAAGACAACTAAAGAAGCTGCCATGATATATGCAAAGATGGCAAAAATGATCAATGAAAACGAAGTCAATCTAAATTTTGGTCCGGTTGTGGATTTAAATATTAATCCACTATCCCCGGCTATAGGAAAAATGGAACGAAGCTATGGTAAAAAGCCAGAAACTGTAATAAAGTATGCTCAAACGTTTGTTGATGCACACAGGGAAAACAGAATCTTAACATGTCTAAAGCATTTTCCAGGGCATGGAAGTGCTAGCTTTGATTCTCATAAGGGGTTTACAGATATTTCCGATACGTGGTCAAAAACGGAACTGATTCCATACGAGGATTTTATAAGAACTAACGATGTTGATATGATAATGAGTTCCCATGTCTTTGATTCTAATGTAGATGATCAATACCCTGCCTCTCTATCAAAAATGTGGATTCAAGGTATTTTGAGAGATAATCTTGGTTATGACGGTGTTGTTATTACAGATGATCTTCAGATGGGAGCGATCGCGAAATCTTTTAGCATGGAGGAAGCGATAATCGCAGCAATAAACAGTGGCACGGATATTTTGCTTTTTTCAGGATATGAAAAATCAACCCCTTCTACAATTGTTGCTTCCGTTAAGAGAGCAGTTAAGGAAGGAAGTATAAGCAGAGATCGAATCGAGGAGTCTTTTGATAGAATCCAAATCCTAAAAAAGAAGATTCCCTAGGTAAAAGTGCTACAATTCTATTGATTCTATAACAGGAGGTGCAAAAATGGATGACAACAAGATTTTTAACATTGTGATGAAGGCAGTAAAAATACAAGTCGGAGTGCTTTCAGGTGTGATTGCAGGGATACTTAGTTGCGTTCCTCTTATTGTAATGCAGGCTCCTCGACATCTCGAGCTGTCATTTTTTTTGATGTGGGTGATTGTAGGATTTTTGATATCCGAAGTTGATAGCAAATTGGATGGTTTTTTTAAAGGAGTCTTATTGACAGCAATTTTTTTCCTGCCGGTTTCAATAATTATAGCCGTGAAATATCCATCAATAATCATACCTGTAGTTTTTTCTGTTGTGATAATCGGTGGAGGGCTTGGCTGGATAATCGATCTTTGTGATCCGGACAGCTATCATGATCTTGAAGGAGAGAAAAAATAGAAAATCTTCTTTCAACAATAAGCGGATATGTTTGGGGGCTTCCCTTGCTGGTTCTTTTGCTGGGCACACATATATTTCTAACTTTCAGGCTGCGGTTTATTCAGCGATATACTTTAAAGGCAGTAAAACTTTCAGTTGCTAATGATAAAGAATCTACAGGTGATATTAGTCAATTTGGGGCTCTCATGACAGCGCTAGCAGCAACAATAGGCACAGGAAACATAATAGGCGTGGCAACTGCCGTCTCGATTGGTGGACCAGGGGCCGTTTTTTGGTTATGGATAACAGGGGTATTTGGCATTGCAACTAAATACTCTGAAGCACTTCTTTCCGTAAAATTTAGAGTAAAAACTAAAGACGGATCTATGGCAGGGGGGCCGATGTATGTTCTTGAGCATGGACTAAATATGAAGTGGCTTGGTGTTGTTTTTGCAATGTTGACGGCGATTGCCGCTTTTGGCATCGGGTGCAGCGTGCAGGCAAATTCATTGTCATCTCTTATGAAAGAAACTTTTAATATTGCTCCATGGATATCAGGGCTTACAATGTCTGTTCTTGCCGCATTTGTGATATTGGGCGGGATAAAAAAAATTGCAGCTGTCTGTGATGCTCTAGTTCCTTTTATGGCAATTTTTTATGTAGTTGGATGTTTTATTATTCTTGGTTTCGGATTTAGCACTTTACCTGCAACAATAATGTTGATCATAAAATCAGCCTTTTCAGGACAGGCAGTAACGGGAGGCTTTGTAGGGGCTTCGTGGTTAATGGCAATGCGTTATGGGATTGCAAGAGGGCTATTCTCGAATGAATCGGGACTCGGAAGTGCTCCTATTGTTGCTGCAGCTGCGAAAACAAAAAACGCGGTAAGACAAGCACTTGTATCTTCGACCGGAACTTTTTGGGACACAGTAGTTGTTTGTCTGATAACAGGACTAGTCCTTGTGAATACCGGTGTTTGGCAAAAAGGATTGTCTGCTCCGTTGCTGACAAAAGCCGCCTTTGAGTTTGTTCCCGTAATAGGCCCCATTGTGCTAACTGTTGCATTGATGACATTTGTTTTTTCGACAATAATAGGTTGGTCATATTATGGAGAAAAAGCTATTGAATATCTTGGAGGTAGCAGATTAATAATACCTTATAGGATTTTATGGATAATTGTTGTATATCTAGGAGCAACATTTTCTATGTCAATCGTTTGGAACGCTGCAGATATCGCGAATGGATTGATGGCAATACCAAATTTAATTTCATTGCTTTTGCTCAGCGGGTTGATAGTTAAAGAAACAAAATATTATTTATGGGAGGACAGATTAGATGAAAAATCGAATTAAAAGGATCGGAGTTATGACAACAGGAGGAGATGCTCCTGGAATAAATGCGGCGATAAGGGCCGTTGTAAGATCGGCCATTTACAATAATCTTGAAGTAGTTGGAATTGAAAGAGGCTATGAAGGGTTAATCGATGGGTCAATGAAAATGCTGGATGTAAGAAGCGTAAGCAATATTATAAATAGGGGCGGAACTATTCTAAAGACAGTGAGATCAAAAAGATTTAGAGAAAAACCATTCCGACAAAATGCATATAGAAACATCAAAGACAACAATATTGATGCTCTAGCAATAATTGGAGGGGACGGATCTTTGCATGGTTCTAAAGAAATATTTAAAGAGAACGGAACTCCTTGTGTAGTAATTCCTGGATCAATTGATAATGATCTTCCTCTAACCGACTATACGATAGGCTTTGATACTGCCGTTAATACGGCTGTTGATGCAATAGATAAAATTAGGGACACAGCAACATCTCATGAAAGGGTTTTTATTGTAGAAATAATGGGAAGAGAACACGGTTTTTTAGCGCTTGAAGTTGGTTTGGTTTGTGGCGCCGAGATCGTTCTTATCCCTGAAATTAAGTTTTCTATAGATGGGATCGTTAAAAAATTAATGGAAGGCTACAATAAAGGCAAATCTAGCAGCATTATTGTTATGGCGGAAGGTGCTGGCAGCGCTACTGATTTAGCAAAAGTGATATCAAAAAGAACAAAATTAGATGTTAGAGTTTCCATACTTGGCCACATGCAAAGAGGGGGAGTCCCATCAGCATTTAGCAGAATGCTTGCCTGTAAATTTGGAGCTGAGGCAGTCTCTTGTTTGCTTAAGGGTAAATACAACCGGATGGTTGGGATATCGGGCAATAAAATTACCTCTTGGCCTATAGATACAGTGCTAAAGGCACAAACAAAAATCGATAAAGAGGGCTATGATTTAACGCAGATATTATCAATTTAGGAGAGACATGAATACCGAAATAATTAATTTAGGAACGAAAAAAGCCACAGGATATGTAATCCCTCTTGGACCCGCAAATCTTGTTTTTGCAAAAACAAATACAGGGATGATTGCATGTGGAGCGATAGATGTTTTTGCTTTGGATAGATTTAATTATCCAGCTGCCAGAATAAAACCAAAAGGCGATCGAGTAAAAGATGTTAACGATTTGCTTGAGGGTGTTGTCAAGGATTCTAATGAAACTGCAAAACAATTAGGGGTAGAGGTCGGGATGATCGGGCAAGATGCTTTAGAAAAGATGTAAGAATCTCAATGAACTTTTACGAAGAAAAACAGAACGAGTTTTTTACAGACAAGCACAAAAAATATGGCTATAGCCATAAATCACTTTGTTGGGAATCTCCATATACGCAAAATGCAAGATTTGTCGAATTGCTGAAAATGTTTACATTTGTTGATTTGGGAGAGACGATATCCATTCTTGATTATGGTTGTGGGCTGGCGCATTTGTACGGATTTTTAAAAGATAACGGATTTTTATCAAAGTTTCGCATTAATTATACCGGAGTCGATATAAACGAAAACTTTGTTAAAGAGGCCAATTTAAAATATCCAGGGATAAACGTAAGGATTAAGGACGAAACGATATTTAACGAAGAATTTGACTTTGTTTTTTGTTCAGGACTTTACAATCTTAAGTTTTCGCCGGAGTTTGATATTTATGCTCATTTTAAGTCCGATTTAAAAAAACTATACGATATTTCAAGATATGGGGTTGGGGTAAACTTTCAAAGTAAAAATGCCGTCCCCTTAATACCGAAGAAATTTGTAGATGAAGAAATGAAGAGATTTTATTTTCATGATGAAAAAGTAGTTCTTGGCCATCTGAAAGAGATCTCCAAAGATTTAAAAGTCTCAAATGGATATCTGCCACACGATTTTACAATTTATCTTATGAAAATGATATAATTAAGCCATATAATGAAACTCGACTTGACAGAGATACTTAATACAACAGGCAGCGTACTCGAATTTAAGGATAATTTCTCTGTTTCATTCCCAAAAGAAGAAGTTGAACTTGATGGACCCATATCAGTTGATATCAGTTTTATCAATGCCGGGGAGTTTGTTATTGCACATGGAGAGATAAAGACAAATATTCTCTTTGAATGTGGCAGATGTTTAAAGAAATTTAGCTCAGCGTTTGATGTTTCTGTTGATGACAAATATGTCAAAAAGATCGACAGACATGTTCATTTTAAAGAAGTGGAGCTTGATGAAGATGATTTTGCTTATCCGATAGAGGAAGACAATACTATCGATCTTGATGAGGCGATCAGGCAAAATCTAATAGCAAGTTTGCCGATAAGTTCTGTCTGTGATGAAAGCTGTAAAGGCTTTGTAACCGAGGAGCTGAGTAAAAAAAGAATAGATCCGAGACTATTAAAATTAAAGGAGGCTTTATAGATGCCAGTACCAAAGAAGCGACACACTAATACGAGAACGAATAGAAGAAGGGCCAATTGGAAAGCGAAATCAGTAAAAAGCTCAAAATGTCCGGCTTGTTCGGCTCCCATCCTTCCACATAGAGCTTGTAAAGCTTGCGGAATGTATAAAGGACGCGTGGTAGTTGCTATTAAAGAAAAAAAAGGCAAAAAAGAGGGGAAATAGCAATTGATCCGGATAGCAGTAGATGCAATGGGAGGCGACCATGCTCCCGAAGAGATAGTAAAAGGAGCTCTTGAGGCTGTAAAGGAGCTTGATATTTCTCTAGTTTTAGTAGGTGATTCAAATAGGCTTATCCCACTCGTTGATTCTCAAAAAATTGATATCGAACATGCCGATGAAATTATCGGCATGAACGAATCCCCGGTTCAAGCAGTGAAGCAGAAAAAGAATTCCTCAATCAATGTCGCCATTGAACTTGTAAAAAACAATAAGGCCGATGCGGTTATTTCGGCCGGTAATACTGGTGCAATAATGGCCTCTTCTCTTTTCAAGCTCGGAAGAATGGACAATATTGAACGTCCTGCAATTGCTACCGTATTTCCAAATATTCTTGGCAAGCACTTTCTTTTGCTGGATATGGGCGCAAATGTTGATTGTAAATCAAAACACCTGAATCAATTTGCTCAAATGGGCTCTCTATATGCAAAGCATGTTATGCATATAGATAATCCACGAGTTGGACTTTTAAATATTGGCACAGAACTTGAGAAAGGGAACGAGCTAGTCCAGCAAACATATCCGTTACTTGAAAAATCCAATATCAACTTTATTGGATATGTTGAGCCGGGGGATATTTTTTCTGGAAAAGTTGACGTTGTTGTGTGCGATGGTTTTGTAGGCAATATTGTTTTGAAATTGGCTGAGGCAACAACAAGCATGTTTACAACGATGCTTAAGGATGAAGTGAATAAAAGCGTAACTTCTAAAGTTGGAGCTCTATTATTGATGCCAGCATTAAAAGGATTGAAAAAGAAAATCGATTATGATGAATACGGAGCCGCTCCTCTTCTTGGCCTTAAAGGTATTGTTTACAAAGCACACGGCAGAGCAAAGTCAAAAGCAATCAAAAACGCAATAAAAGTTTGTGCCAATGCGGTTTCAAGCAATGCACTAGACAGCATAGCAAAAGGCATGGCTTAAAATAGTATATAATTAGATTCATGCAGGAAATAATTGGCGCAAAGATAATCGGATACGGGTCGGCATTGCCACAGAAAATTGTTACTAACGATGATCTTTCAAAAATTGTTGAAACTTCTGACGAATGGATAGCCGCACGAACAGGAATAAGAGAAAGAAGAATATCTGAAGAAAGCGTTTCTACATCGGATCTTGCTTTTATCGCGGCAGACAAGGCCATCAAAACAGCAAAAATTGACCCATCAGAGATAGATCTTATCATCACAGGGACAACATCTCCCGACACTTTATTCCCTTCGGTGTCTTGTATTGTTCAAGATCTTATTGGTGCCCGAAACGCAGCAGCTTTTGATGTTTCTGCAGCATGTTCCGGATTTAATTATTCACTTACGACCGCATATAGCTACATAGCCAGCGGGCAATACAAAAATATCTTGGTAATAGGGGCAGATACTCTTTCAAAATATCTGGACTGGACAGACAGAGGCACTTGCATTCTTTTTGGAGACGGGGCAGGAGCGGTAGTCCTTTCTGCAGCAAAAATTGGAGAAGGGATCCTTTCAAATCATCTGACTGCAGAAGGAACAGGCAGGGCTTGTTTGACTATGCCTGGAGGAGGAAGCCGAAATCCAAAGCCAAAAAATGAATCCGAAAGATGCATAACAATGGATGGAAAAGAAGTTTTTAAGTTTGCTGTAAGAGTATTGGAGAGCTCAATAAAAAAGGCTTCAGAAAAAGCAGGGATAGGTCTTGATAAAATAGATTTAATAATTCCTCATCAAGCGAATGTGAGAATAATAGATCACGTAGCAAAAAAATTAAAAATATCGACAGATAAATTTTTTGTAAATCTTCATAAATATGGAAACACATCTGCCGCATCTATTCCTATCGCAATTGATGAAGCTGCAAGGAGCGGGAGAATAAAAAAAGATGATATAATTGCGGTAATTGGCTTTGGCGCAGGATTGACTTGCGGGGCCAGCATAATAAAGTGGGAGGTATAGAGTAAAGATGGATTATTTTTATTTTTTAGATGAGGAACGACGAGAAAAGCTCGAGATGATAAAGGAAACAACCAGAAAAATTTCTGAAGAAAAAGTTAAACCTGTTAGGGCTGAGCTGGACATTAAAGGGGAATTCCCGTGGGCCATCATGAAGGAATTTGCAAAAGCAGATCTTTGCGGACTCTATATAGAAGAAAAGTATGACGGATTTGGTGGAGGAGCAATAGAGTTCTGTGTTGCAACAGAAGAAGTCAGCAGAGTTTGCGGTGGAGTCGGCGTAACATTTGCAGCGTCTGCACTTGGATCATATCCTATTGTAATGTTCGGAACAGAAGAACAGAAGCAAAAATATCTCAAACCTATAGCAAAAGGAACAAAGCTTGCAGCTTTTGGTCTTACCGAAGCAAACGCCGGCTCTGATGCAGGAGGAATTGAAACAACAGCAAAAAAAGACGGAGATTATTTTATAATCAATGGCACAAAACAGTGGATAACGAATGGCGGAGAAGCAGAAATCTATACTGTCATTGCAATGACGGATAAGAAAAAAGGGGCAAGAGGAGCAACTGCTTTCATTATTGAAAAAGACACTCCTGGATTTACTTTTGGTAAAAAAGAAGACAAGATGGGCATCAGATGTTCGGCAACAAGAGAATTGGTGTTTCAGGATTGCAAAATTCA
>CAZWKB010000011.1:55342-55620 GCA_964633925.1 uncultured bacterium | reverse complement strand
AGTTAGCGCGCCATTTCATTGCTCACTTATGCAAAGTGCTGCTGATAAATTAAAAGCCGAGCTGGAAAAAATTTCTTTGAGGGATGCAAAGTTTCCAATAATTTCAAACGTTACATCTAAGCCAGTTACAAATGCAAATGAAATAAAAAATCTATTAATTAAGCAAGTTACTAGCTCTGTATTATGGGAAGATTCCATAAATATGCTTTCTTCTCTCGGTGGTCGCCGTATCATTTAGAAAAAAAAAGTAAAAATGTTGCCTGGAATAATCAAGAAGA
>CAZWKB010000011.1:53726-55332 GCA_964633925.1 uncultured bacterium | reverse complement strand
TGGTGCGACTTTATTTACTGAAGTGGGACCCGGAAAAGTGTTGGCGGGATTAATCAAGAAGACAAACGAACATGTTAAAGTGTATAATATTGAAGACTCGATATCAGTAAAGGAGACGATAATATGAAGCTTAAAGGGCAAGTGGCTTTTGTAACTGGAGGCGCTCAAGGTATTGGCAAGTCAATATGTATGGAGCTTGCAAAAGAAGGCGCAGATATTATTGTTTCGGACGTCAACCTTGAAGTAGCAGAAGGAACTGCAAAAGAAATATCAGCAATGGGTGTTAAGTCTATTGCTATGAAAACTAACGTTGCTAACTATGCTGAAGTTGAAGCTTCATTAAAAGAAGCAAGTGAAAAGTTTGGGAAAATCGATATTGTTGTAAATAATGCTGGGATAACAAGAGATGGATTGATCATGAGAATGAAAGAAGAGGACTGGGACCTAGTAATTAATGTAGACCTTAAGAGCGTGTTCAACACAACAAAGGCCGTTGCCCCTATCATGATGAAACAAAGATCAGGAAAAATTGTAAACATTGCTTCAATTGTCGGAGAAATGGGAAATGCAGGGCAAGCTAATTATTCTGCAGCAAAAGGTGGAGTTATTGCTTTGACAAAAACGTGTGCTAGGGAGTTGGCAAGCAGGGGGATTACTGTCAATGCAATTGCTCCTGGCTTTATTGATACAGACATGACAAAAAAATTATCGGAAGATGTGAGAGACAAATTAAGAGCGCAGATTCCAATGGCAAGATTGGGCGAACCAAATGATGTTGCAAAAGCAGTTGTGTTTTTGTGTGCTGACGCACCATATATAACAGGCAACGTAATTAAGGTTAATGGTGGCATGTATATGTAACGATATCGTAGGGACGTTGCATTGCAACGTCCCTACATAAATTGCCGATGATCATATTTGATAAGACAATATTTTAAAAGGGGGTGAATGAAGAATGGACGATAAAAAAGTATTTGAGGATGTGAAAAAGGTTGTAGTTGAGCAGTTAGGAGTAAATGAGGCTGAGGTAACAGAAAAGGCTTCATTTGTTGACGATTTAGGAGCAGATTCACTAGATACAGTAGAATTAGTGATGGCTCTTGAAGAAGCTTTCAGCATAGAGATTCCTGATGAAGAAGCTGAAAAGATCAAAACAGTAGGCGACACAGTAAACTATATTAAGAACAATGCAAAGAAGTAATTAATGAAATTACCGGAATTAAGAATAGGGGAGCTTGTTGCTAAGCTCCCTATAATACAGGGCGGGATGTCCATAAGGATTTCTTCTGGGCGTCTTGCCGGTGCCGTTGCAGCAACAGGAGCTGTTGGTGTGATAGGTGCGTCCGGAATGGAATATGAAGAATTAAAAAACGAGATTAAGATTGCTAGAGAGCTGGCAAATGGAGGCATATTTGGAATAAATATTCTTTATGCTGCCAGAGACTTTCTTGGTATAGTGCAAGCTGCAATCGAATCAAAAATTGATTTTATTGCGACAGGGGCGGGCTTCTCAAAAGATATTTTTAAAATAGGCAAGGAAAGCAATACTCCTATTATCCCTATAGTCTCTTCCGGCCGTTTGGCAAAATTATCTCAAGGATTGGGA
>CAZWKB010000011.1:41821-53716 GCA_964633925.1 uncultured bacterium | reverse complement strand
CTGCAATTGTTTGCGAAAGCAAAGAAGCCGGTGGACATTTGGGCTCACTCGAAAAAGATACGGACACATTGCTAAAAGAAGTAAGAGAAGCAGTTCAAGGTATTCCGATCATAGCAGCAGGCGGAATCCCTGATGGGAAAAGGATTGCACAGGTTCTAAAAAATGGAGCTGATGGAGTGCAGCTTGCAACGATATTTATTCTTGCAGAAGAATGCGCAGCAGCAGCAGAATATAAGAAAGTTCATCAGCTTGCAACAAAGCCAGAAGATGTTATTTTGATAAAAAGTCCAGTTGGAATGCCGGGGCGTGCGATAAGAACAAAATTTACGGAAAAACAAGAAAAGGGAGTTTATCCCGGAGTTGATTTTTGCGACAATTGTTTGAAATCATGTACGGCACATTATTGTATTTTTGATGCTCTTAGAAACGCTCAAAAAGGAGATGTTGATAACGGAGTGGTTTTTTCGGGTGAAAGCGTATCAAAAATAAAAAATAAAACCATCAGACCTGCAAAAGAAATTATTGCAGATCTAGTAAAAGAAGCGGAGATATATTATGACGGAAGATAGGCGAGTGGTGGTTACGGGGCTTGGAGCAGTAACTTCTATCGGCATAGGCGCCGATGATTTTTGGAGCAATTTAAAAACAGGGAAAAGCGGAGTTTCTCTTATTACACTTTTTGATGCTTCCCTTCATGACAGTAAAATAGCCGGTGAAATTAAAGATTTTGATGCTTCTCAATATGTTGATAAAAAAGAAGCCAGAAGACTTTCAAGATTTATTGTATTTGCAGTTGCTGCAGCAAAGATGGCGATTAAAGACGCTAATCTTGTTATTGACGATTCTAATTCTGCCAATATCGGAGTTCAGGTTGGTTCAGGTATAGGAGGTCTTCAATTTTTAGAGGATCAGGCTAAAGTGCTTTTTGAAAAAGGCCCATCACGTTGCTCCCCTTTTATGGTTCCATTGATGATCAATGATATGGCGGCAGGTATTGTTGCTATTCATAGCGGAGCGAAGGGCCCAAATAGTTGCACAACAACAGCCTGTGCTTCCGGCACAAATGCTATCGGAGATGCTTTTGAAGTTATCAAGCGCGGCGATGCCGATGTAATGATTGCAGGAGGAGCAGAGGCCGCTATCACTCCACTTGGATTTGCTGGATTCTGTGCAGCGCAAACGTTATCAACAAGAAATGATGATCCAACACATGCTTCAAGACCTTTCGATTTAAATAGAGACGGTTTTGTAATGGGAGAGGGTTCTGGAATTGTTGTTCTTGAAGAACTGGAACATGCAAAAAAACGTGGAGCAAAAATTCTTGCAGAGGTTATTGGTTATGGTATGAGTGGAGACGCTTATCATATGACAGCTCCTCACAGTGAAGGAGACGGAGCCATAAGAGCCATGAAGTCAGCTCTCAAAGATGCGAAGATGAATCCTGAAGATATCGATTATATCAATGCTCATGGCACATCAACAAATTTAAATGACAAAATTGAAACCGCTGGCATTAAAGCCGTTTTTGGTTCACATGCAAAGAAAGTTGCTATCAGTTCAACAAAATCAATGATTGGTCATTTGCTTGGTGCTGCAGGAGCTGTTGAATTCGTTGCATGTGTAAAAACTATACAAGATAATTTTGTTCATCCGACGATTAACTATGAAACTCCAGATCCATTATGCGATCTCGATTATACTCCAAACAAAGGGAAAGAAGTAATAGTAAATGCAGCGATGAGTAACTCTTTCGGATTTGGCGGACATAACGCGATATTAATAGTGAAGAGATTCAAAGACTAAAATCAAAAAGAATAAATGTATCCTAGAGTAGCTTCTACCCCTTTTATTGCGGCTTCTTCCGCTTGATACTTTATTCCACGGTAGGCAAGCTCCCCGAATATAGAAAAATTATCTTCGATGGTGTATTTGCTTCCGATGTATGCATGAGCCCCCCATGCTCCAGAACCTCGGTTTTTGTTTACTTTCCAAGGCATCAAGAGTCCTCCACCGACATATATGCTCAGAGGAGAATCTTGTTGAGTGTCTATTTGATAAACTGCATCGAGATTAACGGTTGTTAGTTTGAGAGGATCCACATCTGCGTTTGTTCCTCCTGTCATATATCCAAAGCCTCCCCTGACAGAAAGCCCAGGTATATATTTTGCAATTGAATATGAAAGATCTCCTCCAGCTCCGGAAAGTCCAGAGCCTCCAACAGCTTTAAAACCAATTGAAAGGCCCAGATCCTGGTCAAAAGAATAACTTTGCGGCGCAGCAGATCCCAATCCCTGTAAAATTATGACGGTTATTATGAATGCGAAATGTTTATATATGAGATTCATGGATGTTCACTGAGTATAGTTTATCATTATGAAAAATACTGGTCAATTTTGGTAAGTAGATTATCTTAGGCCAAGGGGAATTATGTTTGAAAAAACAGATCTGTGGAATAACGGATTATATATCGGGGCTGCTTCTTTTTGAACTTCTACCTTGAACATGGTATCAAAAGACAAGAATACAGTTTCAAGATGTTTCGCAGCATTGTTTATATCCAATTCGATTGCATTTGTGTTGTCTACTTTTTGAGAATCAATATTTCCGGCATTTACCAGCTGCTTCCCGATCTCTTTAACTTTAAGCAAAAGGAGCTTCCTTTTTGTGCTAGTGATGCCGGGATTTGAATAGACCAGCCTGACAATCTCGTTAAAAGCATTAATTTGTTCTTTCAAGCTTTCTATTGAATTTGGATTGACAGGATTAAGTCTTTCTTTTTGTTCTGGGCGCGCATATCTAACCCTAGAAATAGGCTTCTTTTTTATTTTCTTTTTTGTTTTTTTGCCTTTGCCAATTTTATCGACATAAGACATCTCCTGCAATTGCACTCTAAAAAGTATCCTTCTAATTATGGATTATATCACAGTGCCGTGTTCTCTAGAGTTAAATGCTATACTTAAGTTTATGGCAGCACCGATTGCAACTACAGTTATATTGCTCAGGCATGGGGAAACTCTCTCCAATATTAAAATGATATATCAGGGGCAGGGGAATAGTGCGCTCTCTCCGTGTGGAAAAAACCAAGCAAAGTTAGTTAGCGACTTTCTAAAAAAGACAGAGATTGATTTTGTATATAGTTCCGATCTTACAAGGTCTTATGTCACAGCTTCTATTATCGGAAAACCTCATCGCCTTAAACCAACAAAGGTAAGAGCTTTAAGAGAAAGGTATTATGGTAAATGGGAGGGAATGAGATTTGACGCTATTCAAAAGAAGTATAAAGACCTGTATGCGACTTGGGAAATTAATCCTGGTACGGCAGTAATTCCTGGGGCAGAAAAATTGGAGGAACTCCAAGATCGAGGGATAAAGGCAATAGAGAAGATCGTCAAAAGGCATAAAGGCAAAACAATTTTGATAGTTGGACACGGAGGTATCAACCGGGCAATATTATTTAAATATTTGAATCTAGAACTGAACAACTTCTGGCGAGTAAAACAAGACAACTGTTGTCTCAATGTAATAAAGTTTTCCTATCCCTACCCACGAGTTGCGCTTATGAACAGTACTTTTTTCCTTGGTGAAAAAAGATTGTTTTCCGGAAATAGCGTCCTAGCTTAAACCTAATTGTACCCTTTGTCAGCGCCGACCAGGCAACTGTAAGCATTTTCGTCAAGACCAAGATCTACCCACTCTTCTAGAGATAATGCTTCGTGACTTTGTTTGTCTTCTTCCAAATATGAGTCTTCGTCTAGCACCGAATCATGAGGCACATTTCTGCCATTTTTCATCAGTTAATACCTTCCTTTCGATGTATTATTAAATTGCTCTCTATAATTAACATCGTTATTCATTTGGCATAACTTGCATTTTTTGCAAAGAATCTCCATTTCGATATGGATTTTTGGTAGAATATTAATGACTAGATATCGAAAGGAGAAAGATATGTTTCAAGATCTATCAAAAAAGTTTTGCAAGAAAAGTTCAAAGGCTCAGGGGATGATAATTGAAAAAGTTTTCGGGAGAGAAGTTCTTGATTCAAGGGGCAACCCGACGGTTGAGGTTGATGTTGTTACACAAAATGGAACACTTGGAAGGGCAATCGTTCCTTCTGGTGCATCAACAGGAACAAACGAAGCTCTTGAAATGAGAGACGGAGATAAATCAAGATATTTGGGAAAAGGCGTTCTAAATGCTGTAGCAAATGTAACAAAAATAGCAGCAGAGATAAAAGGGAAGCCTGTTACAAGTCAATTTGAAATCGATTCCCTTATGCTAAAGCTTGACGGGACAGATTTTAAAAAGAATTTAGGCGCAAATGCTATTTTGGCAGTTTCTCTTGCTGTTGCCAGAGCAGCCTCAGTTGGGCTTGGAGTTCCTTTGTATAGATATATCGGTGGCAAAAAAGCTATCACACTTCCAGTTCCTATGATGAATGTTCTCAACGGAGGAGCTCATGCAGGATGGAATACAGAGTTTCAAGAATATATGATTGCTCCAACAGGAGCAAAGAGCTTTAAAGAAGGATTGAGGATGTGTACAGAGATCTACCACACCTTAAAAGGGGTAGTTAAGTCTAAAGGTCAGCCTACAACAGTGGGAGATGAAGGCGGATTTGCTCCTGCTCTTGGATCCAACGAAGGAGCTCTCAAGCTTATTATTGAAGCGATAGAGAAAGCAGGATATAAGCCAGGGGAACAGATTAATATCTGTTTAGATCCTGCATCGTCAGAATTTTTCAAAGAAGGCAAATACGAATTAAAGAGCGAAGGAAAGTCATTGACCCCTGTGGAAATGGCAGACTTCTACGTTGATCTAGTTTCAAAATATCCGATCATTTCAATAGAGGATGGCATGGCAGAGAACGATTGGGAAGGATGGAAACTGATAACAAGTAAGATCGGAAAGAAAGTCCAATTGGTCGGGGACGATCTTTTTGTTACAAACGCGGCTCTTCTTTCAAAGGGAATTGAAGATGAAGTTGCAAATTCAATTCTCATCAAGGTAAACCAGATTGGAAGCCTTTCAGAAACATTGCTAACAATGGAAATGGCAAGAAAAGCAAAATATACCTCTATCGTTTCTCACAGAAGCGGAGAATCAGAAGATACAACAATTGCAGATCTCGTTGTTGCTACAAATTCCGGTATGATAAAGACCGGCGCACCGGCTCGAACAGACAGGGTGTGTAAATATAATCAATTGCTCCGAATTGAAGAAGAGCTCGGAGCTGATGCGATATACAAAGGCATATCAGCCTTTGCAAATAAATAAGTTTCGAAAGGAGACCATCTATGTCAGAGTCTAGTATTTTGTTGCCGGCCTTAAGACCGCTTGAGACGAATATCCTTTGGTTTGTTATGTTTTCGGCTGTAGTCGCTTTAGTGTATGGAATGTATCTTGCTTGGAAAGTTCTTAGAGCTCCTCAAGGTTCACAGGAAATGATAGATGTTTCAAAAGCAATTCAGGAAGGATCAGCGGCTTACCTATCAAGACAGTTCAAAGTGATGGGTATTTTTATTGCTTTGATCTCTCTCATATTGTATTTCGGTTATCTGAATGTCTATGCGGGAAATGTTAAGCTTGCGCTTGGAGTAGCTGTAGCATTTGTTCTTGGTGCTGTTGCGTCTGCCGGAGCAGGATATGTTGGAATGAGCGTTGCAGTAAGAGCAAACGTAAGAGTTGCAAATGCAGCTTTGACAAGTTTCAAAAAAGCTCTTGAAGTTGCTTTCCAGGCCGGTGCTGTATCAGGAATGTTTACAGTCGGACTTGGACTATTAGGCGCAACTATTATTTTCATGATATTCCAACAGAACGCTATGAAAATCCTTATCGGATTTGGATTTGGCGGATGTATGGTTGCGATGTTCATGAGGATCGGCGGAGGTATTTATACCAAAGCTGCTGACGTTGGAGCAGATCTTGTAGGTAAAGTAGAAAAGGGTATCCCTGAAGACGATCCAAGAAATGCTGCTGTTATTGCGGATAACGTTGGAGACAATGTTGGTGACTGCGCAGGAATGGCTGCCGATGTTTTTGAAAGTTATGAAGTAACATTGGTTGCAGCTATCATTCTTGGAGCAGCAACAATGCTTGATACATCAATCTGGGGAGCTGCAAATGCACCATTGATGGCATTAAAATTAATCATGTTCCCTCTATTGGTAAGAGCCGTCGGAGTGTTTTCTTCTATCATAGGAATATGGGCTGTAAGAGGAAAAGATAATGAGAAGGACGAAGCTGGAGATGCAATGAAGCCGATCAATTTTGGTTTCTATGTTGCCGCTCTAACGTCAATCGTTGGCTTTGTTGCTATTAACTATTTCTATCTAAAAGATCCTAACACAGGATTGCCTGATTGGAGATTTTCTTTAGCGACATTTTCAGGAATTGTTCTTGCCGTTATAATTGAATTGCTGACAAATTATTACACAAGCACAGATCATGAGCCCGTGAAGGAAACTGCTCACGCATCAAAAACCGGTCCAGCAACAATTGTTCTTTCAGGGTTTGGTCTTGCACAAGAATCTTCAGTATGGTCTATAGTTGCTATCGCTGGAACTATTCTTTGTTCAATGACAATATTCAGCGGAAACGTTGCTCTTTCAGCATATGGAATAGCACTCGCTGGTCTTGGTCTTTTAACAACAACAGGATTTATTCTGGCCATGGATACGTTTGGTCCTATATCAGACAATGCTAACGGTGTATTTGAAATGTCTGGTACATATAGAGGACAGGGTACAAAAGCAGAAAAGATAATTACAAAGCTTGATGCAGTTGGTAATACCACAAAGGCTTTAACAAAGGGATTTGCTATTGCTACAGCTGTTATAGCGGCTATCGCATTGTTTAGATCTTTTATTGAAGAAGGCGGTTTGTTGACAACGGGTATTCAGATTAATATGCCTGATGTATTTATCGGTTTACTGCTTGGTGGCGCAGTTCCTTTCTTATTCTCATCATTCTTGATCAAGGCTGTTAGCAGAGCAGCGTTCCAGATTGTAGAAGAAGTGAGAAGACAGTTTAGAGAAATTCCAGGAATTATGGAAGGGAAAAATAAACCAGAGTACTTTAAGTGCGTAGACATTGTTACAACAGCTGCACAAAAGGAATTGATCGGACCAGCATTGTTGGCAGTGGCAGCTCCTATCGGAGTTGGATTTGCTTTCGGTACAGCAGCTCTTGGTGGATTCCTTGCCGGTGCAATTCTTTCAGGTCAGTTGCTTGCGGTATTGCTATCAAATTCTGGAGCAATATGGGACAATGCAAAGAAAGCAATTGAGATGGGTCTTTATGGTGGAAAAGGTTCTGATGCACATAAAGCAGCCGTCATAGGTGATACTATCGGCGATCCATTCAAAGACACTGCAGGACCAGCATTAAATCCTTTGATAAAAGTAATGAACTTGGTTGCAATCTTGATAGCTCCTATAATTGTTACCGGAGTTTCTATGAAAGTTAAGATAGCAATAATCGTTGTAACAGTATTGATGGTGGCTGTCGCAGTGAAACTTAACAAAGGTGAATCTATGATAAAGGAGTCAAAATAATGGCATAAAATTAGCGAAGAATGTATCGCATGTGGAGCATGTATTGATGAATGTCCTGCTGACGCAATATCAGAAGGTGATATCTATTCAATTGATCCTGAAAAATGTACAGACTGTGGTGCATGTGCTGAAGTTTGTCCAGTAACGGCAATAGAAAAAGCATAATAGTTTACTGAATAAAGGCTCAATTGAAAGGCCCTCTGCCATTTGCGGGGGGCCTTTTATTATCTTTAAACAATCAAAAAATATTTGTGACATTAGTTTTTTATTGAAATATTGCCAAAAATATTTGCGTAATAAAATTGTAAAAAAATATCTTGACAACCATCATATCTAGCGTGCTATACTGCTATTCCACGCTACAAGAAGCGGTTACGGGAAGCAGACGAGAATGTATTGATTGTAAAACCCGCTTCACATCTTATGAGAGGGTAGAAGAAAAACCCCTGATGGTGATTAAAAAAGATAATAGTAGGCAATCATACAGCAGAGAAAAACTGTCCGGTGGAATAAGAAGAGCTTGCGAGAAAAGACCTGTAAGTGCCGAGGCGATAGAGACCATTGCAGATGATGTTGAGAGGTATCTTTATTCCGAATTCGGGAGAGAGGTTCCTACAGTAAAGATTGGGGAGATTGTGATGGATAAGTTACAGGAGATTGATAAAGTGGCCTATGTTAGATTTGCTTCTGTCTATAGAGAGTTTGAGAGTGTAACGGATTTTGTGAAAGAAATAAAAGGTTTGTCATAGAAAGGAAAGAAGATCATGCCAAGCAACGAAATTGAATTGTCTGAAAATGCGATCAAAGTTCTGGAGAAGAGATATTTGAAAAGAGATGATAAGGGAAATGTTATTGAAAAGATCGAAGATCTTTTCAGAAGGGTTGCAAACAATATTGCATCTGCAGAAGTAAAATACTCTTCTACTATAGATGCAAAGCAATATGAAGAAGAATTCTATAAGATGATGTCAAAAGCAGAATTTCTTCCAAATTCGCCAACACTTATGAATGCGGGGAGAGATCTTCAACAGCTTTCAGCCTGTTTTGTTCTTCCTGTTGACGACTCACTTGAAAACATATTTGAGACCGTAAAAGAAACTGCAATGATTCACAAAAGTGGAGGCGGCACAGGTTTTTCTTTTTCTCATCTGCGTCCAAAAGATGATCTTGTCCTTACAACAAAAGGAGTTTCTTCAGGTCCTGTATCTTTTATGTCCGTATTTGATGCTGCTACAGAAGCTGTCAAGCAAGGCGGGACTAGGCGCGGAGCGAACATGGGCATTCTCAGAGTTGATCATCCTGATATTTTAGATTTTATTACATGTAAAAGAGATAATAGTAAAATAAACAATTTTAATATTTCAGTGGCCGTGACAGATGAATTTATGGATGCAGTCGATGAAGACAGAATGTATGATCTTATAAATCCTCGAACTAAGAAAAAAACAAAACAATATAATGCAAGAGAAGTTTTCGACCTTATTACTGAAATGGCTTGGAAGAACGGAGATCCGGGCATTATCTATATAGATAAGATAAATGCATTTAATCCAACTCCATTGGTTGGAGACCTTGAAGCTACCAATCCATGCGGAGAGCAGCCATTGCTTCCGTATGAATCGTGCAATCTTGGCTCTATCAATTTGGCAAAGATGATAAAAAAGGATTCAAAAGGAGCAAATGAGATCGATTGGGATAAACTTAGAAAAATTATATTCCTTGCAGTAAGATTCTTGGACGATGTTATAGATATGAATAAATATCCTTTAAAAAAGATAGATGAAATGACAAAGTCTAATAGAAAGATCGGTCTAGGTATCATGGGCTTTGCAGATATGCTAATAAAGCTTGGCATCTCATACAACACAAAAAAAGCAATTGCCACTGCTGAAAAAATTATGAAATTTGTTCAAGAAGAAAGTAAAAAAGCTTCTGAGAAACTTGCAGTTGAAAGAGGAGAGTTCATTAATTTCAAAGGAAGTATGTACGATCTTCAAGATTCAAAGAAACTCAGAAATGCTACAACGACCACATTGGCTCCTACCGGAACAATAAGTATTATTGCTTCATGTTCGTCAGGTATTGAACCTCTGTTTGCCATATCATACATCAGGAGAGTGATGGACAATACAGAAATGATAGAAGTTCATCCAGAGTTTAAAAGAGTTGCCAAGGAAAGAGGATTTTATAGCGAAGAATTGATGAAGAAAATTGCAGAACATGGTACTCTTGCCGGTCTTGATGAAATCCCTGAAGATGTCAGACGCGTATTTGTTACGGCCCATGATATTAATGCAGAGAGCCACATTCTCATGCAAGCAGCTTTTCAGAAATATACCGATAATGCAGTTTCAAAGACAATTAATTTCCCGACAACGGCAACTCTTGATGATGTAAGGAATTCATATTTATTTGCTTACAAAGAAGGATGCAAAGGGATAACAATTTATAGAGACAAGAGCAGAGAAAATCAGGTTCTAAACATTGAAGGCGCAAAAGAAGAAATAAAAAAGAAGCCTACAGGAATAGTTCCAAGGGAAAGGCCAACCGAAACACTTGGAAAGACCATGAGAGTAGGAACCGGATGCGGCAACCTTTATGTAACAGTTAATGAAGACAATGTCGGCATATGCGAGATATTTGCAAAAATGGGTAAATCAGGAGGATGTGCGGCCTCTCAGTCTGAAGCGATAAGCAGATTGATCTCTTTATGTTTGAGATCAGGAATAGATAAAGAAGCAATTGTTAAACAGGTAAAAGGAATACGTTGCCCATCTCCTTTGTGGGTCAATGGAGGAATGACACTTTCTTGTCCTGATGCTATTGCAAAGACAATAGAAAAATATATTACAAATGGTAACGGAAATCATCATCATGATGATGTAGCTCAAATAAGCGCAGTTTCTATGCCAGAACCAGAGAGGGTGACTGTAGCTGTTCTCGAAGATTCTGATATTAGAACTGACATGAATCCTGAATGTCCAGAATGCGGCAATCTTGTTGAATATTCCGAAGGATGTTTAATTTGTAAATCCTGCGGATATAGTAAGTGTTGGTAATAGGTATCTAGGACCCTCACCCACCCTACGGGTCCCCCCTCTCCCTCAGGGAGAGGGATCTGCGTCAAAATAATTATAGACCCTTCTCCCTCTGGGAGAAGGGATGCCCAAAGGGCAGGGATGAGGGCCCATGAAAAATAAAATCCTAGCATTTATCGGCGATGGCGAAGGCAAAACGAGCGCAGCTATCGGACATGCAATGAGAGCTGCAGGGCACGGAAAAAAAGTTGCGATCATACAATTTTTAAAGGGCAGAGATAATACAGGGGAATATTCGTTTTGTAGGGACGTTGCATGCAACGTCCAAAATATCGAAATCCACCTATGCGGCGATAAATCTTTTATTTATGAAACAACAGACAGAACAATTCATAAAAAGAAAGCAAAAGAAGGAGTAGCGCTTTGCAAAGCAAAAATAGAATCAGGCAAGTTGTTTTTGTTAGTATTAGATGAGATCCTAGATGCGCATGCACAAGCATTAATATCAATTAAAGATATCGATGAGCTAATAAGCAAAAGCAAGTCCGCAAAAGTAAATCTCATTCTCACTGGTCGAATTCTTCCTGAAGAAATCTCAAAGCATATCGATCTCATAACTAGAATGCAAAAGATTAAGCACTATTACGATACAGGTGAAAAAGGGATAGAGGGATTGGATTGGTGATATAATTTCTCTATAAAATCACCAAGGAGGAGGAAAAATGAAAATGGGATTATTATGCAGCGGATTATTTTGGGGAACAGTTGTTATATTGATGGGGCTTTCTATTATATTGAATGCGGTTTTTGGTATTCATATTCCTTTGTTTAGAATTATTTTTGCTCTTATACTCATATATATTGGAATCAAAATATTAACGGGCGGGAGCTGTTGGCGCAACGACAGAATGAATGCCTGTTTCAATGAAAAAACAGTATGTTCCAGTTCTGTTAAAGATAACGATTATAGTATCGTATTTGGAAAAGCAAATTATGACCTTTCAGCAATTTCTCTTGAAGGAAAAAGTATTAATGCATCAGTTAATGTTGTATTCGGAGAAGCAAAAGTGAAAGTCAATACAAACATGCCCGTCAGAATAGTTGCAGGTTCAGCTTTTGGCGAAGCCGTATTACCCAACGGCAACACTGTCGCCTTTGGCAAAAGTATTTACGAATCCCCATCATTTAAAGAAGGATCTCCGGCTCTCAATATCAAAGCGGATGTAGCTTTCGGTTCTCTAAAGATCTCTGACAGATAATTATAGAACCGAAAGCTACATCCGCTTTGATATTGAGAGCCGGAG
>CAZWKB010000011.1:37545-41811 GCA_964633925.1 uncultured bacterium | reverse complement strand
TTAATTTCAAATATTCCCCCTTCCTTGCGGGTCAAGCGATAATTGTTTGAAGCCGCGAGGCTGACGGATAGAATAGATGGAGGCCGCAGCGGCTGAGTTTTATCGCTTGCGGGGTCTTGGGGCAGAGCCCCAGCGTCTTTTCTTTTCCGCCTACTTTTCTTGGTGGTGCAAGAAAAGTGGCAATATGGTTTTAAAGGCGCTCGCGCCTTTAGTGGATTATAAGACCGCCAGGTCTTATTGACAAATATCAACAATAGTTTGTTATAATAACTACAAGTTATGAAACCAAAATATAAACGTGTTCTCCTCAAATTAAGCGGCGAGTTTTTAGGTGGAAGTCAGGGAATGGGAATTGATCCAGAAGTTTTAAAGCTCTTAGCAGCAGAAGTCAAAAAAGTAAAAAAACACAATGTTGAACTAGCCATAGTTGTTGGTGGCGGCAATATTTTTAGAGGTATGCCGGCAAGTGCAGGTGGAATGGACAGAACAACTGGCGATTATATGGGAATGCTTGCAACTGTAATTAATGCTTTAGCTATTCAAGATGCTATCGAAAAAGTTGGTCTATACTGCAGAGTTATGTCAGCAATTGAAATGTTCGCAATAGCGGAACCATACATCAGAAGAAGAGCAGTGCGACATATGGAGAAGGGAAGAATAATAGTTTTTGCAGGAGGAACCGGGAACCCGTATTTTACTACAGATACAACAGCAGCTCTTAGGGCAGCGGAAATTGGCGCGGATGTAATTCTTAAGGCAACAAAAGTAGACGGGATTTATTCCGAGGACCCGATGAAGAATAAAAATGCCAAACGATACAATAAAATTAACTATATGGAGATTTTAAACAAAAGACTAAAAGTTATGGATTCTACAGCTGTTTCGCTATGTATGGATAATGATATCCCGATCATTGTTTTGGACCTTACAAAAAAGGGAAATATAGAAAAAGCAGTCACCGGCAAAACTGTCGGTACAATTGTGGAGAAATAATAATGGAAGTAGTAATAAAAAATACAGAAGATAGAATGAGGAAATGTATAGACAGTTTCAAGAAAGAGCTTTCAGGGATAAGGACAGGAAGAGCTTCCGCTGCACTTGTTGAAAATATTATTGTAGATTATTATGGGACGCCATGTCCGATAAAACAGCTTGCAAATATATCTACTCCCGAAGCAAAACAAATTATGATTCAACCATTTGATAAAGGATCAATAGGAGATATTGATAGAGCCATACAAAAATCAGGATTGGGAATAATGCCTAAGCTTGACGGTGCATTGATAAGAATAATTCTTCCTGCGCTAACCGAAGAGAGAAGAAAAGATCTCGTAAAGGGGATCAAAAAACATTTGGAAGAAGCAAAAGTTGCTATCCGGAATGTCAGAAGAGATGCTCATGATGAAGTGAAGGCAAAAAAGGATAAAAAGGAATTTACTGAAGATCAGGCAAAGCATTTGGAATCAGAAATTCAGAAGCTGACTGACAGAGATATTGCCGAATCTGAAAAGTTAGTTGTATTAAAAGAAAAAGAGATCATGGAAATTTAATGTTTCCTTTCAAAAAAAGAAAAACCCTGATTAAGACCGTTGATATGCAGATCCCCGCACATATAGCCATAATTATGGATGGCAACAGAAGATGGGCTGATAGGAAGAAGCTTCCAAAAGTTGCAGGATATAAAGTCGGAGTAGAAGCACTTAGAGAGATTTATGAAAGATGTCTAGAGCTGAATGTGAAATATCTAACAATATTTGCATTTTCTACAGAAAACAAAAATCGTCCGTCAGATGAGGTTAATTATTTAAAAAGATTGTTCATTGAAGCCCTTAACAAAGAGGTAGAAGGACTGAAAGCAAAAAACGTGAGGCTTAGGATTCTCGGAAGAATAGACGAAGTAGAAGATGATTTAAAAGAAAAGATAGAGAGTGCACATAGGGCAACGCAAAGCTGTAACGGCATGGGATTGCAGGTAATGTTTAATTATGGAGGACGTGCAGAGATTGTTGATGCGGTGAAGGCGATAGTTGAAAAAAGCAGGAACGATAAATCGCTCGTCATAGATGAGGCCTTGATAGAAAATAATCTATATATGGCAGGGATTCCGGATCCAGACCTGTTAATTAGGACCGGGAGTGAATTTAGGGTTAGTAACTTTTTGTTGTGGGAGATAGCATATTCAGAGATTGTTGTCTCTAAGCAGTTGTTCCCTGATTTTAGGACAGATGCCTTGCTCGAAGCAATTAAGGAATATTCAAGCAGGACAAGAAAGTTTGGAAAGTAAAATGCTAAGGCGTATATTAACTATTTTGGTGTCCGTTCCAATAATATTTGCATGCACATTCGAAGGTGGATTATTCTTTTTTACTCTAGTCGCAATTCTCTCCGTGATATCCTTGAATGAGTTTTATAATATGCTTAAAACTAAAGGACTCAATCCATATTATGCGATAGGGAATGTCTTTACTCTGGCAATTCTGGTTTTCGTATACAACACAATAAAACATCCAAGCTGGGAATCAGTATCATCATTTATTCTTACAGCAGCAGTAATCATTACTTTTTCAACAGCAGTTTTTATTAGAAGAAGTTCTATGGCGATAGCAAATATAGCAATAACAATCCTTGGGATCATATATATCGGCTGGCTTTTCAGTTATTTGATTTTACTCAGAGCATTGACTCCTCATGGGGTGTTTTTATTTTTATTAATGTTTGCAATTTGGGCAACCGATACAATGGCTTATGTTTTTGGCAAGAAATTTGGAAGACGACAACTTAGTCCATACATTAGTCCAAATAAAACGATAGAGGGGGCCATTGCGGGATTTGTTATGGCCGTAATTACGTCTTATTTTTTTGGGGCCTTTATTGCAAAGAGCCTTATACCTGATAATTGGCTTCATTTTGTGATCATCGGCATTATTATTGGAGTTTTTGGACAGTTAAGCGATTTAGCAGAATCTCTTATAAAAAGGGACGCGGGGGTTAAAGATTCTAGTAATTTAGTTCCAGGACACGGCGGGGTTTTGGATAGAATGGACAGTTTTATTTTTACAGCGCCGATTTTGTACTATTATATATATATATTCCATATGTATAGGATATAACTAACATAGCATGAAAGATATAATTCAAAGATCATTGCAAGAAGACATAGGACGGGGAGACATCACAACAAAATCGCTTGTGCCAAAAGGAACTATGGCAAAAGCAAAGATCATAGCAAAAGAAGACGGAATTGTTGCTGGCATTGCTTTTGCTAAAGAAGTTTATAGGCATGTGGATCCTTCATTAAAATTTATGTCTTTCTGTAAAGAAAGTTGCAAGGTAAAAAAAGGATATGTTATAGCAACAGTATCCGGCAGCGCGGCTTCTATAATTACCGGAGAGAGAGTGGTCCTTAATTTTCTGCAAAGCATGTCAGGCATTGCTACATATACATCTAAATTTGTAGAAAAAATTAAGGGAACAAAGGCTGTTATTCTTGATACAAGAAAAACAATGCCAGGGACAAGAATAATGAGCAAGATTGCTGTAGAGAATGGTGGAGGATCAAACCACAGAATGGGATTGTATGATGCGATCCTAATAAAAGATAATCATATTGCAATTGTTGGCGACATTAAAAAAGCAGTTGAGAAAACAAAGAAATTCGGATTTGTAGAGGTTGAGGCAAAATCTTTGGATCAGGTAAAACAATCACTTGAGGCTGGAGCCGACAGGATACTTTTGGATAATATGAATATTCCGATGATGAAAAAAGCTGTTAAGGCGATAAGGTCATGGAGAAAGAAAAAAGTTCAAATAGAAGCTTCGGGTGGTGTTAATCTTAAAACAGTCAGAAATATTGCAAAAACCGGGGTGGACTTCATATCTGTAGGGGCACTAACTCATTCTGCTGATGCTCTCGATATTTCTTTGGACATTGTCGAAATAATAATATAACGTAGGGGCATGTTGACCATGCCACTACAAAAGGAAAATAAATGGCGCTAAAATTAGGAATCGTTGGTCTGCCAAATGTAGGAAAATCAACTTTGTTCAATTGCTTGTCAAACGGCAAGGCAACAGTGTCTAACTATGCATTTACTACAATAGATCCAAATGTTGGGATTGTAGAGGTTCCAGATGAACGTGTTGATGCCCTTGCCAAGATGTGTGCTACAAAAAAAACAATAAGAACTGCTATAGAATTTGTTGATATTGCGGGGCTAGTAAAAGGAGCCAGCAAAGGCGAAGGTCTGGGCAATAAATTTCTAGCAA
>CAZWKB010000011.1:30653-37535 GCA_964633925.1 uncultured bacterium | reverse complement strand
GCGCGCACAATCATACCAATAATGACGATCAGTACCAGGAGGCCGAGCGGCACGTACGCGAGCCAGAGCGCATAGACCGGCCAGTTCGCGCAAAGCCCGAGCACCGGGCCCGTCAGCGCGAAGCTCCAGGCGCCGCACAAGGCGAAGGCTTGGGCAATAAATTTCTAGCAAATATAAGAGAAGTTGATGCGATTGTTCATGTTGTGAGATGTTTTAAGAATGAAGACATTATGCATGTAGAAGGGGATCTTTCGCCAAAACGAGACATAGAAATAATAAATATGGAACTGTTACTCGCAGATTTGTCTACCGTAGATAAAAGAATTGAGTCATTGCGAAAAGGATTAAAAACTGCGGACAAGGCCATAATCAAAGAACATGCATTATTAGAAAAAGTTAAAGTAGAGATAGAAAAGGGATTGTTGGTCAATACAATAGCGTTTAAAGATGATGAAAAAGAAATAATAAGAATGAATAATTTAATGACATCAAAGCCTGTTCTTTATGCGGCGAACATAGATGAAAATTCTTTGAATGAAGATACAAATGAATATGTAAAAGAAGTAGAAGAAATCGCAAAATCTCAGAATGCAAAAGTTGTTACGTTTTGCGCAAAACTGGAAGCAGAACTCAAGGATCTTTCTGAAGAAGAAGCAAGGAACTATTTGGAAGAAGTGGGAGTCAAAGAGAGCGGGCTTATGAAGCTTATTAGAGAAGGCTATGCAATACTTGATCTAATTACATTTTTAACTGCCGGTGTTCAGGAGACAAGGGCATGGACAACTGCCAAGGGATCAAAAGCACCTCAAGCAGCTGGTAAGATACATTCAGATTTTGAAAAAGGTTTTATAGCTGCAGAAACAATCCACTATAACGAGCTCATCAAGTGCGGGTCATATGCTGCCGCAAAGGAAAAGGGATTAATACGCCTGGAAGGGCGAGATTATGAAATAAAAGATGGAGATGTTGTCGTTTTTAGATTTAATGTTTAAAAAGGAAAATTCCCTAAAATAGTTGTTTGCTTTGCACTCAATTCCTCTGCTTTTGAATTAAACAAAGGCATATTTCTTAAAAACAAACAGGTTAGATTCATGGTTAACAGTAAATCAACTATATTAGGGGTTACTAGTGTATTGCTAATATCTAATCGTTTAAGATTTTTGAACATGGACTTTATCAGCATAATATTATTATTTATTGTGTTTGTATTAGAAATAATCAGTGTTTCTAGATTTATTGAAGATTCCAAATATCTCAGATTATTTGTCTCAAAATTTGAATTGCTGCTTATGTTTAAATATTGAAGAGCTTCAAACATATTGCCCGCAAGTCCTTTACCTGTAAAAATCCCTCCTGATATATGAAGACTTTTCAGGTTTTTTGTAGATCCAAGATTAATAGCCAACTCTTCGTCCCCAAAAAACGAAACATTTTCCGAGCTGGCCGTAATGCTAATCATTTTTGCATCACTGAAAAGCAAAGGATTGTTTAATCCTTTAGTGTTTACATTGTGTATCTGCATGCAATCTATACCAGTAATTGACAATTCATTAAGGTCTTGGACATTAACCTCACTTCCGTGGATTAATAAATTGTTTATATTTGATGGGATCTCACTAATCGCTGCTGACAGTGAATTCAGGTCTGGACGTATCGCATCATTTACAAATATATGTCCTCCTCCAAAGATTCCTATTGTTGTTTGCGGTGCTAGTTTTATAGAGTTTGTAACTAATGTTCCCATATTATTCTCCTAATTAATTTATTGAGGATTAACCCCGTACACAAATATATCGTCAAAACTACCAGCGGATTTCAGTTAATTAATGTAAAATTAATGTATTACAGCTTCTAGGAGAAAAAAATGAAAATCAAACAGCCTGTATACCTTTGTATCTTAGACGGTTTCGCACTAGGGAAAATGGATGAAAGCAATGCAATATTCATGGCCGTCAACTCAGGCAAAGCACCTTTTATTGCAGATCTTTTTAATAAGCCCCATTCAAAGTTAGAATGTTTTGGGCTTTCCGTGGGGCTCCCTGAAGGAACAATGGGGAATTCAGAGGTAAATCATTTAAACATGGGAGCGGGAAGAGTTGTTTATCAGTCAATTGAAAGAGTAAATGTAGCCATAAGCGACAAAAGCTTCTTTAGCAATGATGCTTTGATGGCAGCCATCGACAATTGTAAAAAGAATAATTCATCACTTCATTTGATGGGGCTTTTGCAGGGTCATGGGGGAACTGTTCATTCCAGCATTGCCCATTTGTTTGCACTTCTTGAGCTGGCAAAGAATAATGGAATCAAGGATGTTTGTCTTCATTTATTCACAGATGGAAGAGATACAAGCCCTAAAGCAGCAGGTGATATCTATTTAAAAATGCTTGAAGATAAGATCGCAGAACTTGGGATGAGCTCAATCGTCAAGATTTGTACTGTCATGGGACGAGAGATATCAATGGACAGAGATACGGCCTGGGGAAAAACGCTTGTTGCCATGAATGCATTGATAAAAGGATCAGGGGAGAAGACGGCTGTAAGTGCGAGACAAGCAATTGATGAAGCTTATAAAAGAGGAGATACCGACGAATTTATAAGCCCCACAATAATTGGGGATTACCAGGGGATGAAGACTGCCGATTCTGTAATCTTCTTCAATTTTAGGCAGGATCGCGCGATGCAGCTCTCTGTTGCATTTTGCGAAAAAGAGCACAAATTCTTTAATTATAAAAAAGGAACAAAGCCAATTGACGAAGAAATGTACAATAAAATAATTGAGCTACAAAAAATTATTTCTGGGAATGTTTTTGTTGCAATGACAGAATATTATCCGGGAATAAATGCACTCACGGCATTTCCGGAAAAAGCCATTCCAAATACAGTTGGTGAGTTGGTTTCAAAGGCAGGTCTAAAACAATTGAGATTAGCAGGACCTGAGAAGTATGCTCATGTGACCGGTTGGTTTTCAGGAAGAAAATCTGATCCCTTTGAAGGGGAAGACAGA
Source organism: uncultured bacterium (assembly GCA_964633925.1). Classification (GTDB taxonomy): domain Bacteria; phylum Margulisbacteria; class WOR-1; order JAKLHX01; family JAKLHX01; genus CAZWKB01. The sequence goes on along the minus strand of CAZWKB010000011.1, from coordinate 34,531 downwards.
TATCTTGCACAGGATGAAGGGCTTAAGGCTAGAACAGAGAACGGAAAACACTATGATTTTGTTCCGGAAATGACGGCATATCTTGAAACTGATTATGCAGAAAAAGCTATCGAGTCTGGTAAATATTCTTTGATAGTTCATAATTATCAGAATGGTGATATGGTCGGGCATACGGGCAATATGGATGCTGCTGTTTCTGCAATAGTTCATCTTTCAACATGTCTGGAAAGAATTGTGCCAAAGTTTGTTGCAAAAGGCGGAGTGTTTATTATTACAGCAGATCATGGAAATGCCGACGAAATGCTTTTTGAGCAGATCGATAAAGATATTGTAAGTACTCAGCATTCGCTGAACAAAGTTCCGTTCTGGGCAATAGGTTCAAATAAAAAATTAAAGGCAGAGGGAACAATCCCCGATATAGGTGTTACAGTACTTGATCTTTTGGGTCTAAGTAAGTCTGATGACATGACGGCGCACTCTCTAATAATTGAATAGATGTTATTAAAATCATTAAACGACAGACAAAAAGAAGCTGTCCTATGCACTCAGGGCCCTTTACTGATAATTGCCGGTGCAGGGTCAGGCAAAACACGCGTGCTTACTCATAGAATTGCCTATATTATCAAGGAGTTGAAAGTTCCATCTCATAAAATATTAGCAGTAACATTTACAAATAAAGCAGCTGCAGAACTTAAACATAGATTAGCTCGTCTTATTGGTGTTTTGTCACAAGACATGTGGGTTGGAACATTCCATTCTATTTGTGGAAGGATATTACGCAGAGATATTGATAAACTGGGATATGGCAAGAACTTCGTAATTTTTGATACTGATGATCAACGTTCTCTAATGAAGAAAGTCATCAAAGATCTAAATCTTGATGATAAAAGATATAAGCCCGCAGCTATTCTTGATACTATCAGCACCGCAAAAAACAATCTTATAAAACCGGATAAGTATATAGAAAAGGCGATGGATATATGGGAAGAAAAAGTAGCCCTATGTTACAAAGAATATCAAGACAGGTTGCAAAAGAACAATGCCCTTGATTTTGATGACATGCTTATGATGACAGTTGAGCTTCTAAGTACTTACGAAAACATTAGAACATATTATCAGGACAGATTCGAGTATTTAAGCGTTGACGAATATCAGGATACAAATCATGCACAATATATGATGACGAGTCTTCTTGCCAAGAGACATACAAATATATGTGTGGTTGGAGATGATGACCAAAGTATTTATAGTTTTAGAGGAGCAGATGTTACAAATATCCTTGATTTTGAAAATGATTATCCAAAAGCAAAAGTAATCAAACTAGAAGAGAACTATCGTTCGACGAAGAATATTCTCGATATTGCAAATATCGTTATTGCAAACAACGAAATGCGAAAGAGTAAAAATCTTTGGACACAGAATGAAGGTGGTAATAGAGTAATTACCTATCTTGCTCCAAATGAAAAATCTGAAGCTAGATTTATCATTGGCGAAATTCTGAAAATCGCAAAAAGGGATGAGCTTAATAAAGTTGCGATATTGTACAGAACAAATGCTCAGTCCAGGGTTATGGAGGAAATACTTCTTGAGAACGGACTCCCTTATAAAATAGTAAGCGGCTTTCGTTTTTATGAAAGAAAAGAAATTAAAGATCTCCTCTCGTATCTTAAGGTGATATTTAATCCACAAGATTCTTTTAGTCTCAATAGAGTGTTTGCATTTGCTCTTGATGGCATAGGAAAAGCAACTATATCTAAGCTTGAGAAAGATGCAAGTGACAAAAAAATATCCATGTTCGAGGCAATGAATAGTATTTCTGATCTTCCAAAAAAGGCCACGGATGGATTTAGACGTCTTTATAGTATATTGAGTTTATTACGCGTAAACGTTGAAACGGAAGCGGCTTCAAAAATTGTTGAGGAAGCAATTGAAAAATCAGGAATGCTAAAAGAGCTTGAGGCAGAAGGGACTGAAGATTCGCAGACAAGGATAGAGAATATCAAAGAATTCTTATCTGTAACGAAAGAGTTTGAAGAGAAATCAGAAGATAATACTTTGGGAGCATTTTTAACTCAAATTTCACTTGTGACCGATCAGGATTCAATTGACGAAACAAAATCTTATATTACATTGATGACTCTTCATGCAGCAAAAGGATTGGAATATCCTATAGTATTTATTGCCGGTTTTGAGGAGGGAGTATTTCCTCATTTTAGGTCTATGTTTGAGCCGAAACAGCTTGAAGAAGAAAGACGTCTTTGTTATGTCGGCATTACACGAGCAAAAGAGACTCTTTATCTCACACATGCTGTTGAGAGGATGTTGTTTGGTCAAACATTTTGCAACGGTCCGTCAAGGTTTTTGGACGAAATACCAAAAAACCTTTTAGATGAAAAAAGATTTGATGATATGAATAATAATGTCGGTGCCGGAATGTTCAAATCATTATCCGTTGAATCGAATGAAAATTCAAATACAAATTATGACGATATGGATTGTATGTATAATATTGGCGACATGATAAATCACCCAAAGTTTGGACCCGGAGAGATAGTAAAGATTGAAGGTAGCGGTGAGAATATGAAACTTGATATACTTTTTTCTGGTATTGGTAAAAAGACTCTATTGCTTAAATATGCTAATTTGAACAGACGGAGCTAATTCCCCCACTGTCGAAAATTCCTACAATATGTCGTGCTTGGCAACAAAATTGCTGTAAGTGACCGTATATGGGTAATGCAAACTATCAGACCGGCATAGACGGGGAGACAATCGCAAGTCAATTATTGAAGGATGAAGGATTTGTGATAATTGAACGAAATTTCAGGTCTCATCACGGAGAGATAGACATAATTGCCATGCATAAAGACATTTTGGTTTTTGTGGAAGTTAAGAATTATTCCTATAGATGTTTATACAAACCAATATATGCTGTTAGCAAGACAAAAAAGACCAGTATAATTTTTACCGCAAAATACTATATTCATAAAATGCGCATCAAGAATACAAATTGCAGATTTGATATAGTCACGATCTATCGTGATGAAGGAGGGCAACAATGTATTGATCATTTCGTTAATGCGTTTGGATTGTAATGTAGAGCCGCAAGATTTTGCGGCTGTACGAAATATATATGAAAAGGAGGCCGTTATGTTTTCCAAAATTATCAGTGCAGGATATTTGGGACTGGAGAGTTATATTGTTGATGTCGAGGTTGATTCGAGCCGTGGGATGCCAGGGCAGTCTATTGTTGGACTTCCGGATGCATCGGTACGAGAAAGTCGTGATCGAGTCAAAGCGGCAATAGTTAATTCGGAATATGAATATCCTTTGGGATATTTTACTATTAATCTTGCTCCAGGTGACATGAGAAAAGAGGGCTCTCTTTATGATCTGCCAATTGCTATTGGGATACTTGTTGCGAGTGGACAGGTAGAAGCGTCAGATCTAGAAGCAACGGCAATAATTGGAGAACTGTCTCTTGATGGGGCGCTTAGGCCTGTTGAGGGTGTTTTCCCTATGTGTCTTTCTTTATCAAGGAACAAAGTAAAAAGAATTATCTTGCCAAAAATTAATGCTGATGAAGCTGCAATTGTAGAGAATGTTGAAGTTATTCCTGTTGACTGTCTTAAGCAGGCTATAGAGTTTTTGACTGGCAAAATAACAATTGTTCCTCACAAAATAGATATAGAAAAATTAATAGAAAATCTCAAAGAAAGCTATGAGGTTGATTTTGCTGATGTAAAAGGACAGTTTCATGTAAAAAGAGCTCTTGAGGTTGCTTGCGCAGGTTCTCACAACGTTATCATGAACGGATCTCCTGGCTCCGGAAAAACGATGCTCGCCAGACGTGTTCCAACCATACTTCCTCCTCTTAC
>CAZWKB010000011.1:27588-30643 GCA_964633925.1 uncultured bacterium | reverse complement strand
GTGACAATGCTCTACAGTGTTAGCGGTCTTCTTTCAAAAAGTAAGGCGCTGGTCACAAAACGGCCTTTTCGGTCGCCTCATCATACAACTTCGGATGTTGGAATAACCGGAGGAGGCAGGTTCCCAAGACCCGGAGAAATAAGCCTTGCGCATAACGGGGTTTTATTTATGGATGAATTTCCGGAATTTGATAGGAATGTTCTTGAAGTATTACGTCAGCCGCTGGAAGATGGCGAAATTACAATATGCAGGGCTTCATCATCGGTAAAGTATCCGGCAAGATTTATGCTTATTGCAGCAATGAATCCGTGTCCCTGCGGAAATTTTGGCGATCAGACTGTTCAATGTTCATGTCCCCCCATAAAGATCCAGAGATATCGTCAAAAGCTGTCAGGTCCTTTGTTAGATAGAATTGATCTACATGTAGAAGTTCCCAGGTTGAACAAAGACGAGCTTGTTTCTATGCCATCTGGTGAATCTTCTGAGAGTATAAAAATGAGAGTTATTGCTGCCAGAAAAATTCAATATCGGCGTTTTGAGGGGACCCATATAACATCAAATTCAAGAATGTCACCTAAGCAGATACGTCAATATTGTCTCATGGACAAGGATGGAGAGGATCTTTTAAAAAAAGCAGTTTCTCATCTCAATTTGAGCGCCAGAGCATATGATAGATTATTAAAAGTTTCAAGAACAATTGCCGATATTGATGGCTCAGATATTATCAGCCAAAGGCATATAGCTGAAGCGGTGCAATATAGAGCAGGGGCAGGATAGAACAAATTGAATGCAAGTTTTTCATCTTGGCAAGCGAAGATACTAATATGGAAGGAGAGCTAAGATGAAACAAATATTAACGATAACAATGATTCTTGCGGCTACAGTAATAGAGATAATAAACTCAAGGGCTTCAAATCTTGATGATGTTGCCAGAAGAGCCGGCGCTATCTGATCAGGGCGTCGTCTCTTCCAGTCCCACCTCATACTCCTCGTGTTTGACAAATAATACTTCATGTAGTAAACTATTTAACAGATGAAGCATTCGCCGTATAAAGTATTATGAAAAAACAAGATCTTGAAAAGTATTTGGATAAATTCGAAACAGCGCTAAATTCGCTGATGAAAAGAATGACAGGATCGAATGCTCATGAAGGCCTTGATATAACAATTGCACAAATTCCTCTTGTTATGGTTATTTATCAAAAAGGCAGTTGTAAAATGTCGGATATAAGTGACATGTTGCAAGTAACAATGGGGAATGTTACAGCAATGATTGACAGATTGGTAAGAGAATTAATTGTTGAAAGGTTTTCCGATTCAAACGACAGACGCGTGGTTATGGTAAAGCTGACCCAAAAAGGGATTGATATTGCTACAAGAGCTTGTGCTCACAGACGCGATAATATTAGAGGGATCTTGGAGCATATTTCAGACAAACATATGAAAGTGCTTGCAGAAATAATTGAAGAAATAAATGATGGAATAAAAGAAAGGAAAAATAAATGAAGAGATTTTTATGGATTGTAGTGATAGTTGTTGTTCTATTGACAGGGATGAGAATTGCAAACAGGTCTAAAGGAGAGAGTATAGTAAATGAAGAAAGAATAATTCCTGTCGTTGCCTTAGCTCCGACAGTAGGGGTAATTGAAGACAAGGTTAAGCTTACCGGAGATATCAAGGCTGATACAGAGGTTGGGGTGAGACCAGCAATCCCAGGAAGAGTTGCAGAGATATATGTTGACGAAGGGTCTTTTGTTAACAAGGGAGATAAAATGCTTTCTTATGTAGAAGGCATCAAGCCAGAAGACGAACTGTATAATGACATGGTTGTGAAAGCTCCGATAACGGGAATCGTTGGAATGAAGATGACCAAAATAGGAGAGCAGTTGACAAGCGGACAGGGGGGCATTAGTCCTGTATTCACAATTTATAAGATAGATGAAGTGAGGGTGGTTTCAAATATTCCTGAGAAGTATTATTCAGCTGTAAGTAATGGAACAAAAGCAGAAATTGTCCTAGACGCATATCCTAAAGAAGTATTCTATGGAAATGTTAGCACTATAAGGCCGATTATCGATCCAATGACAAGAACGGCACAAATAGAGATAAATATTCCAAATGCTGGATACAAGATCAAACCAGGTATGTTTGCTTCTGTAGATATAGTTTTAAAAAGAAAATCGAAAGCAACTATCATTCCTTATGATGCTGTACTTGGAGACATCGAAAGATATGTATTTGTTGCTAAAGATGGAGTAGCCGTAAAGAAAAATGTCAGCCTTGGCATATTGCAGGATAACAAAGTAGAGATTGAATCCGGGCTTATATCTTCAGATAGGGTCATTACATTAGGTCAAAGAGTGGTCAAAGAAGGTTCAAAGATTGAGGTAAAGGCCAATGATTAAAAACTTTGTAACAAGACCTCTTTTTACGGTTGCATTATTTGTAATATTCATGTTATTTGGTTTGTATAGCTATTTCAGATTGCCGCTGGATTTTTTGCCTAGCATCTCTATTCCAACGCTCACTATTATTACCTCATATCCAGGAGCGAGTGCAAATGATATTGAAACAACAGTATCAAAGATTATTGAAGATTCAGTAGCGACTGTTCCAAATGTTGATAAAATAACATCTGACAGCCAAGAAAATGTTTCTATGGTAACTTTAGCGTTTAAATGGGGGACAAATCTTGACGGGGCTTCAGCCGATGTTCGCGACAAGATGGATCTTATAAAAAGCAAACTGCCAGATGATGCTCAATCACCGACAATCTATAAATTTGATCTATCACAGATACCTGTTCTGACATTTGGTGTTACAGCAGATAAATCTCTATTGCAGTTATATGATATTGCTGATAAGAAAATTTCTAATGCTTTAAAGAGAGTTCCAGGGGTTGGGACCATTATTATTTCCGGAGGAAGGCAAAGACAAATTAATGTTGATGTAGACAAAACAAGACTTGAAGCATATAAACTGTCTATCGGCCAAGTCAATGGCGCAATACAAGCAGCAAATCTTTCTATGCCTGCAGGGAACCTTAAGTCGGGGA
>CAZWKB010000011.1:0-27578 GCA_964633925.1 uncultured bacterium | reverse complement strand
GATAAGGGTACCTGGCGAATACAAAGATGTTGAACAGCTTTCGACAACAATCATAGGCAGCTCTCAGGGAAGAGACGTTTATCTTTCTGATATAGCAAGTGTTACCGATTCTTTTGTTGAGCAGGCATCGATGACAGAAGTTGATAAAAAAGAAGGTTTGATGATTCAGGTTCAAAAACAATCCGGTGCAAATACTGTTGCAGTTGTTGAAGGGGTAAAGAAAGAGCTTGAAAAATTGTTGCCGGATTTGCCATCAGATCTTAAGGTCACTTATGTTTATGATACGGCTGACGAAATTGTCAGACAAGTGAATGAACTCAGGAATACATTGTTGTGGTCATTTCTCTTCGTAACATTGACAGTTTTGTTTTTTTTAAGAAATATCAAAGGAGCCTTTATTGTTTCTCTCGCAATGCCAATATCCATTATTGCTGCTTTCATATATATGTATGTGTCAGGTTCATCAATAAATATTATCTCACTTTCGGCAATTATCATTTCTATTGGGGTTGTTGTCGATGATTCTATAGTTGTTCTTGAGAATATTTACAGACATAGGGATAAAAAACATGAACCGGCAAAAGAAGCTGCCATATATGGAACGGGGGAAGTGTCAGGAGCTGTTATTGCATCAACCACAACAAATCTTGTTATATTTCTTCCTCTTTTACTAGTTTCAGGATTTATTGGAATATTCTTCAATCAATTATCCGCCATATCTATAGTGGTTATGGCCATGTCTCTTGTTACTGCAATGACTCTCACCCCTATGCTTTGTTCAAAAATGCTTGAGGTTAGAAAAGTTGTAAAAGGTAAAGAGAGCAGGTTTGATAAATTCTATGTCTGGAGTGAGGAGCTGTTTGAAAGCATTGAGGACAGATATAAAAATACATTAGCATGGGCGCTTTCAAGAAAAAGATTAATAATTGTAGGTGGAAGTGCTTTGTTCATTGCGAGTATGTTTCTCTTCGGATTAATCGGTTCAGAGTTTTTCCCTGAAGAAGATTCCGGAATGCTTTCTGCAACAGTTGTTATGCCATCCGGAACTAGATGGGATCAGACTGCCGGGGTAATGAAAAATCTAGAAGATCAAATGAAAAAGGCTATTCCAGAAACAGAATTTATTATGGTGTCTGCAGGGTCAAGTGCAAGAATGGGGATGTCTCAAAAGAACGGCCCAAATTATGGGAAATTCTATGTTAAAGTGCAGCCATCCGGTAAAAGGACAAGAACAATAAAGCAATTAGAAGTTGTGATTTCTAAAATAGCATTATCAATTCCTGGGGTTAAATCCATAGATTTTTCTGAATCCGGAGCAAATTCTATGGCCGGCGGAGGAAAGCCCGTAACGGTTGAAATTTACGGATCTGATTTTGATGAAATAGACAGAGTTGCGCAAGAATTGTTTGATAAAATAACAAAAGTCAACGGAGTAATGAACTTGTCTTTGTCAAGAGAAAAAACCAATCCGGAGTATGCTCTTAATATTGACAGGTCAAAAGCCTCAAGTTTGGGGCTGACGATGTACGATGTTGCAATGTCTGCAAGGAATTATCTTTACGGCAATACAGTTTCAAAATATAGAGAGGGCGGAGATGAATACGATATTTTTGTAAGGCTCAAAGATAGTGACAGAAAGAATCTTGAAGATATAAAAAGCGTATTTATTACAAACAGACAGGGACAAAACATAGCAATATCTAATATTGCAAATGTAACTCTGAGCAATGCCCCTCAAGTTATTCAGAGACAAAATCAACAGAGAATAGTAAAAATTGAAGGAGATTATTTTGGGAGAGCGTTGGGGGATATTACAGGCGATGTGAAAAAAATAATTTCGAAAACGGCAATACCAACTGATATGACAGTCAAGATTGCAGGAAATTCGGAGCAAATGGCAGAGAGCTTCAAGTCTTTGTTTATATCTTTGATACTTGGAATTATGCTCATCTATCTTGTTATGGTTGCACAGTTCGAATCTTTGCTTGAACCGTTTATTATTATGTTTGCAGTTCCGTTCGCTTTGGTGGGAGTTGCACTTGCATTGTTTTTAACAGGAGTTCCTTTCAGTGTTATGGCATTTATGGGGTTAATCCTTGTAACAGGGGTTGCAGTCAAAAACTCTATTGTTCTGGTCGACTATATAAACATCTTAAGAGCAAGAGGGATAGAAATGAAAATCGCAATTCAGGAAGCCGGAAAAACAAGACTTAGACCAATTCTCATGACATCATGTGCTGCAATTCTAGGTCTTATGCCTATTATTTTAAGTAACGGGGAAGGTTCAGGATTTTGGAAACCTATGGCAATATCTGTTGTTGGCGGATTGATTGTTTCTGCCAGCGTAAGCTTGTTATTTGTTCCAGTGATATATTTTGTAATTGAGAGCAGACTTAAAAAAAGAGAATTCTGCGGTAAGGAGATGAAATGATGAAAGGAATATTAATTGTATACGCTCCAGCAATAGAATCAGAAATATTATGCGGACTTGAGGCTGTAGGGCAAAAAACATATACTAAATTCACAAATCTTCAGGGGGTTGGCGGACATAGTGAACCTCATCTTGATACACAGGTCTGGCCCGGCACAAATACCGCACTCTTCATTGTAACTGACATCAAAACGAAAGATTTAATAATGGCGCTTATAAAAAAACTAAAACAGGAATATCTTGAAGACGGCATAAAGGCCTTTGTAATGCCAGTGGAGGAAGAAATCTGATGAAAAAATTAAGAATGAAAGATTTCGTTGTTATAAAAGTAGTTTCATTAGGATTAAAGGGGATTGTATTGCTAGTTATCCTGATGATGCAAAGCGGACAATCACAAGAACTAGATGTAAAGGCTTCCATAGATATAGCTATAGAAAATAATCCTCAGATCATTGCGCAGCAAGAAAAAGTAAATGCTGCAGCAGCAAAGCTTGGTCAGGCGGCATCGAATCTTTTGCCACATGTAAAAGTGGAAGGAGCCAAGGGAAAAAATTATTCAGAATCTCCAAGCATTGTTTTACCTGCAGCATTAGGTGGAGGAAGTTTTTCTTCTTCACCAAACGAAGCTGCGGATGTAACAACATACAGCTTGTCGGTTACTCAGCCCGTATTCATGGGGGGTAAAATTTTAACCGGAATAGCAATATCTCGAGTAGCCTATGACGCAGAGCTGGAATTATTAAGCAAAACCAAGAATGATGTCGCATTCAACATTACAAGCGCATATTACGATGTTCTAAAAGCACAAAAAGCATTGGATGTTTTGAATGAAACAATAGTCAATATGAAAAAGACCCTTAAGCAGGTTGAGGTTTATTATCTTGCTGGGGTTTCTACCAACTCTGATGTTCTTCAGATGCAGACCCAGATCGCCAATATTGAAGTATCAAGAATCCAGCTTCAAAACGGATTGATGATAGCAAAATTAGCTTATGAAACATCATTGGGAAAAGATATTGAACTGGGATATACACTGAAAGATGATATCGGACCAGGGATACCCAGAGATTTTTCTGATAAAGAGACGATTATAGCAAAAGCGTTTGTAAACAGGCCTGATTGGAAGGCCTATAAACTTGCTATGAAAGCTGCTGAACAGGCGGTTAATATGAATTATAGTGATTATTTGCCTAGTGTTGTATTGTTGTATTCAACGGGTAAAACACATAGTAATTATTCTACAACTTCTTATGACCTCTCAAATTGGAGGATGATGCTTTCTGCTTCGTGGACGCTATTTGACGGATTCAACACCCAGAGTAAAATAAAGGAAGCAACAGCTCAGTATAATAATGCAAAAGCTAACGAATCATCGATTAAAGACGGGATAGAAATGGAAGTCAGTGCCGCTTATTTAACATTAATAGCTTCGCAAGACAAGGTCAGCGCAAGCAGTATAGCCGCAGATCTTTCTCAAAGAGCATTAAAGTCCATAGAGGTTAATTACAATGCGAACACTATCACTAACCTGGCATATTTGAGCGCTCAGACCGCATATCAAGCTGCAATGACTAATCTTTGGACTGCAAAGTTTGATCTTCAAGTCGCAAAAGCAAAATTGAACAAGGCTGTTGGAGCAAAGGTAATAATTTAGGCTATAATTATAATATAGCTTGAAGGGCCTATAGCTCAAGGGTGGAGCAATCGACTCATAATCGACAGGTTCTAGGTTCGAATCCTAGTGGGCCCAAGAAAAAAACAATGACAAAACGCCTCTGGAAACCCGGCACAATGTTATATCCTGTTCCCGTTGTAATGCTTTCATGTGGGGAATTTGATAAGCCAAACATCATTACAGTAGCATGGGCAGGAACCATTTGCTCAGAACCGGCTATGCTTTCGGTATCGATTAGACCCTCAAGATATTCTCATGAAATAATTTCTAAAACGGGAGAGTTTGTTGTAAACCTCACAACACAAAAAATGGTTTTCGCAACAGATTATTGCGGCGTCAAATCCGGCAGGGAAATAGATAAGTTTAAAGAATGCAAATTAACACCCGTCAAGGCAAGTTTTGTAAAAGCCCCATTAATAAAAGAATCACCGATAAATATAGAATGTAAAGTTGTAGAGATAAAGAAACTCGGATCTCATGATATGTTTATTGCAAATGTTATGGCCGTTAATGCTGATGAAAAATATATAGATAAAAATGGGGCATTTGATCTTCAGTCGGCTGATCCGATTTGTTACAGTCACGGACAATATTATACTTTAGGAAAAAAATTGGGAGGTTTCGGCTTTTCAGTTAAGAAGAAGTAGTCGGTCTTCAACGATCTTTTTTTTGTTTATATATTCAGCTAGTTTTACTTTTTCTGCTTCAACAAGCTCTGGTTTTGCTCTGCCGACAAAGTTCTCATTCGATAATTTAGCTTCTACTTTTATTATCAATTCAGCCATTTCGGCTTTTGATTTTTCAAGTCTTTGAATTTCTATAGCAACATCTATCAATCCTTCGAGCGGGACATATATTTCTATAGATCCAGCGACTGCCGTTGCAGACTGCTTCGGTTTTTCTTTAAAAGCTTCTTTTACCTCTAATCTCGATGCTTTCACTAGGCTTTTTATATATTCACTTAATCCAGCAACATTCTCCAAATGTTCGCCCGCGGATATAAGGACATCGATCTCTTTGTTCTGGGCAACATTCATTTCAGCTCTAATATTCCTTATTGCCCTTACAATTTCTATCATTTGCCCTACATTAGAGTCAATTAGCGAGTTTACTTCTTCTTTTTTATATTCAGGCCAATCACTGAGCATGATTGTTTTTTCTTTTTCAAGATATGAATATATTTCTTCCGTTTCAAACGGCATATACGGATGCAGTAATTTTAATATTCCTTCCAGCAGGGTTCTCAGAACAAGTAAGGTGTTTTCCTTGTTGGGATTGATTGGCTTGTCTGGAGCGGAATATATGGTGTTTTTAGACATTTCTATGTACCAGTCGCAGAATTCGCTCCAAATAAATTCATAAAGAATTTTAGCGCATTCACCAAATTCAAAATTATCAAGAAGATCCGAAACCTGTTTAACCACAGAGTTATATCTGGATAATATCCACTTGTCGGCGAGGCTCAGTTTTGATTGATCGATCTTTGTCTGTTTAACATCTCCTTGCATCAGAACAAATCGGGAAACATTCCATATTTTGTTTGCAAAATTTCTGCCCTCTAATATTTTTTCGTCCGACAATTTAAGGTCTTGGCCTCCTGATGTTACGAGAGATGATAAAGAAAATCTTAGCGCATCTGCTCCGACATTATTAATTACTTCTATCGGATCAATTACATTTCCAATAGATTTACTCATTTTTTTACCGGTGACGTCTCTGATGAGCCCATGGATAAAAATTTTACCAAAAGGTTTTACTCCCATAAAGTTGATTCCCATCATTATCATTTTTGATACCCAAAAGGTGATAATGTCATAACCCGTTACTAACACTGAAGTAGGATAATATTTTTTGAGATCATTTGTTTGATCAGGCCATCCTAAGGTTGAAAACGGCCAAAGCGATGAAGAAAACCAAGTATCAAGAACATCTTCATCTTGTCTGAGTTTCTGTGATGAGCATTTTGGACATTCCTCGGGTTCAGTTTCAGATACAATGATTTCACCACAATCGCAATACCATACAGGTATCCTGTGTCCCCACCAAATTTGTCTTGAAATACACCAGTCTCTAAGGTTTTCCATCCAGTCAAGATATACTTTTGTCCATCTTTGCGGAAAGTACTCAATGCTGCCATTTTTAACGGCCTCAATAGCTTTTTTTGCAAGAGGAGCAACTTTCACATACCATTGATCGGAAAGATAAGGTTCAATTATGGTTTTGCATCTATAGCATTTGCCAGTAGAGTTTTCATGATCTTCAATCTTATCAATCAGTCCTTTTTCTTCAAGGTCTTTTATTATTTCTTCTCTGGCTTTTTCTCTGGTAAGCCCTTCATATTTTGCAATTGTGTTTATTTCATTTGCATTGAAATCTTCAAGAGTAATTTTTCCGTTAACAGTTAATATATTTAACTTTTGTAGATTATGTCTTTCTCCCATATCAAAATCATTTGGATCATGAGCAGGAGTCACCTTTACGCATCCCGTTCCGAATGTTGTATCTACAAAATCATCTGCAATAATTGGAATAGATCTGTTTGTTAGTGGAAGAATAAGGTTTTTGCCAATTAAATGTAAATACCTTTCATCTTTAGGGTTTACCGCTACAGCCATATCTCCCAGCATTGTTTCTGGTCTTGTAGTTGCAACAACAATATATTCTTTGCTATTTTCTATGGGGTATTTTATGTGCCACAAAGAGCCTTTTTTACTTTCATGTTCTACTTCTATGTCAGATATTGCTGTTGTGCATCTTGGGCACCAGTTTACCATTCTCTTCCCGCGATATATTAATCCGTCATTGTATAAAGATACAAAAGCTTTTTTTACTGCATCTGACAAGCCCTGGTCCATGGTGAATCTTTCTCTTGTCCAGTCACATGAAGCCCCGAGTCGACGAAGCTGTTTTGTTATTGTTCCGCCATATTGTTCTTTCCACTGCCACACTTTTTTTAAAAATTCTTCACGACCTATCTGTTCCTTTTTTAGGCCTTCTTTTGCGAGTTGTTTCTCAACAACATTTTGAGTTGCGATGCCTGCATGGTCGGTTCCTGGGACCCATAGAGTTTCATATCCTCGAAGCCTTTTATATCTTATAAGAATGTCTTGTAAGGTTTCGTCAAGTGCATGTCCCATGTGTAGCATTCCTGTGACATTTGGAGGTGGGATAACAATAACAAAAGGACCAAGCTTAGCGTTTTTAATAATTTCTGGAGAAAAATAATTGTTTTCTTCCCAGATCTTGTACCATTTTTCCTCTACGTCTGTAGGGCTATAGACTTTTGGGAGGTCCATCATAAAAAGTTTTCGATAATCCTTTTGCCATCCCACTCTTCCAGCTTTAGATATTTTTCCATTCCTTCAAAGCCGGCTTCTTTTGGGATTAATCCGATTATTTCGCTGCCGAATATTTTAACGTCTTTTAGTGCTGCTTGCGCAGAAACAGCATCAAATGTTTCTTTTATCGAGGTAGACATATAATTGGTGATGTTTATCGCTACTTGAGCCATTTCTCTGCTTTCAAGTAAGACTCCAATTGCTCTTATCCCTCTAAGTCCGCTATTTTTTTCTCGAATCTTTTCGGCAATTTCTTTTGCGATTTGCAAGTCTTTTGTCAGAAGATTGACATTGAATGCTATTAATATATCCCGAGTGCCAATTGCAATGGCTCCAGCTGTTGCATGTACTTTTTGTGGTCCAAAATCCGGTTTCCCTTCAGGGGTGCAAATTCTTTCTGTGATTCCTTCTATTCCGCCTTTTCTTACAGAAGACAGCTCTTTTCTTTCCGGAAGTTTTGCAATGCTCCCATAAATATATATAGGAATTCCTAATTCTTCGGATATTTTTTTCGAAATGTCATTTCTTAATTTAACGCAGTCATTAAAAGTCGCTTTTCTTAGAGGGACAAAAGGAATTACATCAACAACGCCCATACAAGGATGAACTCCCGTATGAGATTTTATGTTTACAAGCTCTACTGCTTTTTTTACACCTTGATATACAGCGTCAATCAATCCGCTGCCGTCTCCGATAATTGTCACGACAAGCCTTCCGTGATCTTTATCATAAGAATAATCAAGGACTTTTACATCAGGATTTGCCAAGCGAATAGAGTCAACTATGGGAGCTATGTTTTGTTCGTTAGCTCCGATGCTAAAATTAGGAACGCATTCTATTATTCTTTCCATGGACATATATTAATTATACCACTTATGCAAACAGAGGACCTTGATCCGTTTTTGGAGGTTCAATAGGAGCTATTTCTTCCGGTTTTATAAGGTCAAAGTATTTATTAAAATCTTCACCTTCCATGGTTTCTTTTTCTCTCAGCTCTTTTGCTATTGCTGCCATTTTGTCACGATTCTTTGAAAGAAGATATCTGGCTTGTTCATAGCATTTTGAGAATATGATACTGACTTCTTTGTCGATGGCATCAGCAGTGACATTTCCGTAGTCTTTTTGTTCCCCAAGATCTTTTCCCAAAAACACTTGTCTGTTCTGTTTTCCAAAAGTTCTAACACCGAGATTGCTCATTCCATATTCGCAGACCATTCTTCTTGCTAACTCTGTAGCTCTTTCAAGGTCATTATGTGCACCTGACGAAAGCTCGTTAAACACCAATTCTTCTGCAACTCGTCCGCCAAGAAATACTATTATTCTTTCTAGCAACTCTTCTTTGGTAATAAGATATTTATCTTCGAGTGGTAGCTGCAAAGTATATCCCAGTGCAAAGCCTCTTGGAAGGATGGATATTTTGTGTACAGGATCAGCATTTGGAAGAAGCTTTGCTAACAGTGCATGTCCGACTTCATGAAAGGCGACCATTTCCTTTTCTTTTTCACTGATGATCTTGCTTTTCTTTGCAGGGCCAGCCAATATTCTATCGATTGCTTCTTCAGCATCCTGCATACCAAGCTGTTTTTTATTTTTTCTCGCGGCAAGTATGGCCGCTTCATTTAATAAATTTTCAAGATCTGCTCCGGTAAATCCTGGAGTTCTTCTTGCCAATACATCCAGATCAACAGCTTTTTCCATCTTTTTGTTTCTCGCATGAACTTCGAGAATCTGTTTTCTTCCCTTGATATCGGGCTTATCAAGAACTATTTGCCTGTCAAATCGGCCCGGTCTTAATAAGGCGGGATCCAATATGTCTGGTCTGTTGGTTGCAGCGATTACTATTACATTTACTTTTGGATCAAATCCATCCATTTCAACTAACAATTGATTTAGAGTTTGCTCTCTTTCATCGTGTCCTCCACCAAGACCTGCTCCTCTGTGCCTTCCAACAGCATCTATTTCGTCCATAAATATTATGCAGGGAGATTGTTTTTTTGCTGAGTTAAAAAGATCTCTGACGCGGGAAGCACCTACTCCAACGAACATTTCCACAAAGTCCGATCCTGATAGAGAAAAGAAAGGAACTCCGGCTTCTCCTGCGATTGCTTTTGCCAAAAGAGTTTTTCCAGTTCCCGGGGGGCCCATCAACAAAACCCCTTTTGGTATTTTAGCTCCAATATCATGGAACTTTTTTGGTGTTTTTAGAAATTCAACTATCTCTTTTAATTCCTCTTGAGCTTCCTCAATACCGGCAACATCAGCAAATGTGATCTTGTTTTTGTTGTCATATGGCTTTGCGCGAGACTTACCGAAAGACATTGCAGAATTATTTGAAGATTGAGCATTTCTCATCAGCAACCACCAAAGTCCACCGAAAAGGATTACGGGAAGCAATATGTTCATGAACAAGGAAAAAACCCAGCCAGACTCAGTCGCTTGTTCAATCTTAATATTTACTTCTTTTTTTCTGAGATCTCCAATGAGATCAGGATAGTTTGTTGATGTTGTTTTGAATTCTTTACCATCAGTTAATTTTCCCGATATTGTATCTCCGGTGATTACAACCTCTTTAATGGTCTTGTTTTCAACTTTATCCAAGAATTCTGAAAAAGAGAGTTTCTTTTGTTTTTGGCTACCACTTATCATTGGCGACACCAGTGCCATAACTATTATCCCTATAAATCCATATATAATTAAGTTTTTCCAAAAGTCTTTCAAATTACACCTTTTCCTTTATATACATAATATATACATATTATACAGAAAATGTTGGTCAAAATACCAAAATCAGGTGAAATTTGTGCAATTAATGAACGATATACCTTTGTAGGCCAAAAAGAGCTATAAAAATTTTTTGGAAGGAGAATGAAATGTCAGGTTTAAAACCGATTGAAATCAGAGGGGTCTATGAGGCGCCGGTAAAAAGAGAGGAATCAAATACAAGAAGTGTTGTAAATATGTCGGTAAGAGATACTATTCTTACTGAAACAGAATGTGAAGCATTAAAAAACTGTTTTTCTCCTGTAGTAATAGGCTACAATTTGACGAATGAGTCTCCGGAAGGTGAAATGTATGCATTCCTAAGTTCGAAAAGTGCTGATGGTTTAGTTATGAAGACCGAGTCACAGCATACAAGGCCTGGATCAGATGCTATATGGTACAGTTTGGATTATATTTCCTGTAAGCTCGATTATATAAATGCAGCAGGAGAGATTGGACAAATAAGTTTTCCTGTTGAGTTTGCAAATAAAGCATTGGCTTTACGAGAACTTAACGCAATGAAGGAAGAATTGAGCAATGCCGCGAAAATGTTTCAGGTAAAATGGTCTGATGTTGAGAAATTTGCTGATGCTGTTGCAAACGAAGCGGCTCTTTTTTCTAAAATCGGTTCAAAGCCAGATTTCAGACAGTTCAATCCGAACTTCGAAACGATTCTTAACCAGCTAGTTGCCAATAATAAGATATCTCTAAAAACCAAAGAAGCTCTGTTGAAACTGTATCGTCCGTATCCGGAGATAAGTGAGTTCATTTCTAAGATTGATTGTGAGATATTGGAAGTTGATAAGGTTACTTCTGTGATTGAAAATCCTGAGGCTGAGGGAATAAATGTATTTCCAAATCCAACTACAGGCAGTTTGACCATAGAAATGCCATCGTTGTTATCAGGTGCTGACATAACGATTTATGATCTAAATGGAAGCGTAGTAGCAAGCTTTAAAGTTGATGCTGGGACTAATTCTAAGACATGGGACAGCAGCAAGAATGCCGCTGGCGAATATACAATAGTAATCGCTGTTGGAGATTCTAAGGTAAGCAAGAAAATAATAAAGCAATAATCAAAAATACTTGATGTGATTATTAAGGCCCTCCGGATACCGGAGGGCCTTTTTTGTTATAATTTACTCAAATGCATTTAATAGTAGGTCTCGGGAATCCTGGTAAAGAGTATGAAAATACACGCCACAATATTGGCTTTGATGTATTAACCAAACTTAGTAATAAATATTCTATTCCACTTTTGAATAAACAAAAATACAAAGCACTTGTTGGGTCTGGAAATGTTGATGGTAAAAAGGTGATCCTTGCTATGCCGCAGACTTTTATGAATCTAAGCGGGGAAGCCGTTTATGAGATATACAAGAACAATGAAATTTCTGTAAGCGATATTATTGTTGTTTATGATGAAATGGATCTTAATCCATGGGATGTAAAGATCAAAATCGGTGGTAGTAGTGCCGGACATAATGGGATTGAATCAATTATTCAAAGGCTTGTGACAAAAGAATTTGTACGAGTCAGGATAGGCATTGGAAGATCCGATAATCCTGAAATTAGCGGAGCAGAGCATGTCCTCTCGAAAATACCAAAGAACGAACAAGAGCTAAAAGTCAATGCAATAGATAAGGCGGTTAAGTCGGTAGTTTGCATATTGTCAAATGGAACTTCCATGGCAATGAACGAGTATAATAAGGCATAGTCCCCACAATGAATTTAAATCTAATAACTAAAGCCCTTTCTAATAAGTTTGATATTGAGCACATCCTAAAATCGGGATGTTTGAGCGGGCTTATGGGCAGCTCAAAATCAGTGTTTCTGTCAGTTTTAGAAGAAAGATCAAAAACACAAATACTTTTTGTCACTCATCATGCAGAACAAGCCGAGAGATATTTTGAAGAGATAAAAGCTCTTTCAGGGAAGGACAATATTTATTTGCTTGATGCTGACGATGAACTTGCAAGAATCCCTGTAATTGCAAAGATCGCAGGAGGGGAAAAGCTGATCGTTATTGCGTCGGAGAACAGTCTGCTTTCCAGTACTTATAGCAGAGAAACGCTAAACAATACCTTTGTCACCTTAAACATGAACACTATAGTTGATCCTTACAAACTGATTAATTCCTTGGTTGAAGAAGGTTATCAAAGAATGCCTGTTGTTGAAGAAGAGACAGATATTTCTTTGCGAGGTGGGATCTTGGATGTCTATTCTCCGGGCGGAGTCCCTGTAAGAATAGAATTCGATGGTGACGAAGTTATTTCCATAAGAGAATTTGATACAGTCAGTCAACGATCGACGAAGGTTATTGATCGTGTAACAATTTATCCTGCAAAAGAACACCAAGACGGAAGCATTTTAGAAATATTCAACAGCGATATGCTGTCCGTTATAGACGAATACGCAGCGTTTGATACTTTATCTCAAGATATATTTAAAAATAATCTTTTGATAAGCACTCTTGCTCAGAGCGAAAATGATTACCAGCTAAATTGCAATTTATTAGATGCATTTAATGGAAATATTGAGATGTTGTTTTTGGAAATGGCCAAGAGTAAGAATATGAAATTTATTGTAAGCAGGCAGGCTCTGAGGCTAAAAGAGGTTATGGCAGAGATGGGGCACATAGAAAACTGTACAGTGTTATCAGGCGGACTGTCCAGGGGTTTTGTTTTTGAGGATCTTGGAATAGAGGTGTACACAGATTCCGAATTGTTTGGGGAAGATACAGGAAAAAGAAAGTTTACTGTTCAAAAAGAAAAAGCGATTTCCTCAAAACTATATGTAGATTTTGAGGAAGATGATTACGTAGTTCATAAAGATTATGGTATAGGGATATATAAAGGCATACAAACAAAAAACATCAGCGGGGTAGATTCAGATTATTTACACATTCAATACAGTGGCGACGATAAATTGTTTATCCCGATCAATAAAATGCATCTCATTTCAAAGTATTCCAGTCCTGCAGAGGCGTCTGCAAAGTTAAGTAATCTTGGCACTGGTCAATGGCTCAATACAAGGAATAAAGCCAAGTCGTCAATAAAAAAACTTACAATGGATCTTCTACAGATATATGCGACAAGACGATCAGGAAAACAATTTGTATATGAAAAAGACAATGTTTGGCAGGAAGAATTTGAGAGTGCATTTCCATATGAAGCAACTCCGGATCAAAAAGAAGCTATTCGAGCAGTTAAGTCTGATATGCAGTCTGAAAAAGCCATGGATAGACTGGTGTGCGGAGATGTTGGATACGGAAAAACAGAAGTTGCCATGAGGGCAGCGTTTAAAGCAATTGTTAACGGGAAACAAGTTGCACTTCTTGCTCCTACAACGATACTGGCAGAACAACATTATAAGAACTTTGCTTCAAGAATTAAACCCTTTCCATTTAGTGTTGATATGCTTTCACGTTTTCGCTCGAGGCAAGAGCAAAAAGAGACGGTGCAAAAACTTGAACAGGGAACCGTAGACATTGTCATTGGTACGCATAGACTTCTTCAGAAAGATATTAAATTTAAAGATCTTGGATTGCTGATTATTGATGAAGAGCAAAGATTTGGAGTGGAACACAAAGAAAAATTAAAGAACCTAAAGAAGAATGTAGATGTTTTGTCTCTTAGCGCTACTCCAATTCCTAGAACCCTTCATATGTCATTGTCAGGAATCTGGGATGTCAGTATGATAACGACTCCGCCTCCTGGAAGAACTCATGTTGCAACGTCCGTATTGCCTTGGAGTGAAAAGGTAGTTAAGCAAGCAATAGAAAGGGAAATAGAAAGAGGTGGACAGATCTTTTATGTTCATAACAGAGTAGAAACCATAGGATCTATTGCTGCAAAAATTAATGCACTTTTCCCATTATTGAAAATTACTGTTGCACATGGACAAATGGATGAAATTGAGCTTGAGAAAAAAATGACAAGCTTTATTGAAGGTAAGCAGGATATTTTGGTATGCACAACAATAATTGAATCTGGACTAGATATCCCAAATGTAAATACAATAATTATCGATAATCCTGAAAGATTCGGGCTGTCGACACTATACCAGCTCAGGGGGCGTGTAGGGAGGTCTTCTGTAAAGGCATATGCCTACCTATTATACAAAGACGGTGCGGAAATAAGTGAAAAAGCTACCGACAGGCTTTCTGCAATAAAATCTTTTACAGCTCTTGGGTCTGGATACAAAATCGCCTTAAGAGATCTTGAAATTAGAGGAGCCGGGAATGTTCTTGGAGCAGAGCAGCACGGGCACATGCTCTCCATAGGTTTTGATCTTTATTGTGAGCTGCTTCAAGAGGCTTCAGCCGAGCTTAAGGGTGAAAAACCGAAAGAAGCTAGAGTTGCTCTTATTGATCTTCATATTAATGCTTTTATTCCTGATGGTTATATTGTTGATAAGCCTGAAAGGATATCGGTTTATAAAAGACTTAATCTAGCAGTGGAGGAATCGGATCTTTCCGATATTCAAATAGAATTAAAGGATAGGTTTGGAAAGTATCCAAAAGAAGTCGAAAATCTTTTTATGGTAATTAAGATCAAAATCCAGTGCCAAAAAATAGGGATAAATAAGATCCATCAAACTAAAAATGTAGTATATATTGAAAGCGCAAGTAATAAATATAATTTTAGAATAGAAGGTATGAATTCTGACGCAGTGCTGGCAAGGTTGGAAAAGATCTTAAACAAAGCTATTGAAAATGTATCTTAGGTTTGTCCTGAAAAACTGGATCTGTTGATCCTGCCATTTTTACTATAGCTTGAAAATAATCTTCAGGTATATGAATTCTTCCGTCGTCCCCAAACGTTATCGGGCCTCCGTTTTTTCGAGTTTCTTTTATCAGCTGGACAATCCTTGGCATCGCTTCAGAATTGTTTGAGAAAAAACTTTCTTCAAGAAGTCTTTGTTCGTTGCCATTTGTTAAAGTTATTATTCCCGCTATATCTCTAGCATCTTGCGGTTGTATTGGTCCATGATTAATGGTTCTTTGAGCTTGTTTTGGAGGGGGAGCCGTATTCGATTTGTGAATTCTTACATACAGATCTGACGCACTGACTTCTGCTATCGATGTATTTGTCACCATTTCTGCACCTCTATATATATATCGTATTGGGGAGTCTGGAACTTGCATAATTTACATGGTATATAATTGATTTAATGAAAGAATTTGATCAGCTCGCTAAAATTACCCAAAAGCTTAGGGGGAAGAATGGTTGTCCTTGGGATAAAGTTCAAACCCATAAAAGTCTCAAGCCATTTGTTATTGAGGAAGCTTATGAAACAAATGAGGCGATAGACAAGAAAAATGCACAGTTGCTCAAAGGGGAGCTGGGGGATCTGTTGCTTCAGGTAATGTTACATGCTCAAATAGCCAAGGAAAACAAAGAGTTCACTATAAAAGACGTGATAAATTCTATCAGCGAAAAAATGATTCGAAGGCACCCTCATGTATTTAAAAACAAGCAGAGCCTTGCCATGGCAAGGCTCCACAAAATTGATAGCAAAATAAACAATGTTTGGCAGAATTGGGAAGAGATCAAAAAAACGGAGAAAGATAGCGGGAAGTCCATATTAGATAGCATTCCCAAAGCATTGCCGGCACTTTACAAGGCTGAAAAGTCTCAAAAGAAGGCGGCAAGGGTTGGTTTTGATTGGGATAGCGTGGCCGGTGCATGGGACAAAGTTCATGAAGAGCTAGAAGAAATAAATGAACTGCTTCGTAAAAAGAAGAAAAATAAAATGAGGCTTGATGAAGAAATTGGGGACCTATTATTCTCTGTTGTGAACGTTGCAAGAAAACTTGATATAGATGCGGAAGAATCTCTTCAAAATGCAACAAAAAAATTTTCTAGAAGATTTAGATTTATTGAAGATCAAGCAAAGAAGATGAAAAAACAACTCAAAGATATGTCACTTGCGCAGATGGATACGATTTGGAATGAAGCTAAGAAAAAGGTATAATTAATAAATCAACAAGAGCCGCTGAGTTTAACCAAATGCACAGGAATAACCAATGAGTAAAAATGATTTTAAGTTTCAAATATATGTGCCAAATAAAAATAAACCAATAAAGTTTTCCATGCCATCTTGGGGGACTTATCTTCTATTCATGATCACTCTATCTTCAATCGTTCTATTCATATTTTCTTTGATCTATGGGTCATATATAACAAGAAGACTCGTGTCCTACGAAGCTTTAAAAATGAAGGTTGTTTGGCAGGACAGACAACTTTCGGATTTTGGGGTAAAAGTCTCAAACATGACAGCGGGTCTGGATGAAGTGAGCCAAAACGAGAACCGTATAAGAAAGCTTCTTGGACTAAAACTTGAGGAACCTATTGATGTTCCAGTTAAGTCAAAAACGATTTTAAGAACTAAGAAAACTTCAATAATAAAAAAGGTTGTTGTTTCAAAAGAGAGCATGCCAGAGATAAAGAAGAACATAAAAAGCAATAAAAAAGAGATAGAAAAAAAGAAGATGAGTTTAAAAACTCTTATGCAATTTGTGGATGATTTTAGGAAGAAGTTTGCATTTACCCCTTCAATTTGGCCAATCAAAGGACCTGTCATGTCTACCTTTGGTTTTAGAACAGATCCTTGGAGAGGTTTTCATTCTGGATTAGACATTTCGGCTCCTATGGGATCTCCTGTAAAAGTGGCGGCAGACGGGATAGTCAATTTTACAGGTAGCAAGCCGGGGTATGGGACAACAGTAATAATAGATCATGGCTTTGGCACTATGACATTGTATGGGCATCTTTCAAGATACAAAGTATTTAAAGGTGAAAAAGTAAAAAAGGGGGATGTTATTGCTTATGTCGGGATGACGGGGTTTGCGACAGGGCCTCATCTTCATTTTGAAACGATATTAAACGGAGCCCAAGTAAATCCTGCCAATTTTTTAAAATATGAAGTAATAAATCTTTCAAATGCGGATATGAGATAAATGGGAATTCTTTATGTGTGCGCAACTCCAATCGGTAATCTTGAAGATTCATCTTTGAGATTAATAAGAATTCTTAAAGAAGTTGATTTAATTGCTGCTGAAGACACAAGGCATACAAAAAGACTGTTGGATCATTTTGAAATTAATACATCAACAACCTCTTATCATGAACATAATATTAAAGACAAAACTTCGTATATAGTAGATCAGATAGTCCAAGGGAAAAATATCGCGTTGGTAAGTGATGCAGGTATGCCGGGCATCTCCGATCCCGGAGAAGAACTAATAAAAGAAGCAATAAAAAGCGGAATAAAAATAGAAGTTATTCCTGGCCCATCTGCTGTTATTTCGGCTCTGGCAATTTCCGGCTGTAGCACAAAAAGATTTGTTTTTGAAGGGTTCTTGCCCAGAGAAGGCAAGATGAGAAGAAGAATACTTAGAGATATGATCGAAGAAAAAAGAACAATGGTGTTTTATGAATCACCACATCGCTTACTAAAAGCACTTAAAGATATTATGACAATATTTGGCAACAGAAATATTTGTATTGCAAGAGAACTTACAAAAATTCATGAAGAACTTTTTAGGGGCAATGTCGAAGAGTCAATCAGTCATTTTGCTGCCAAAGAAGTATTGGGAGAAATAACAATGATAGTAGACGGAAAAATGGAGGGTTAATTATGGCAAGAGATCAAATGACAAATAGACAAAAGACTCAGAGAGAATTAAAGCCCAAAGTAGTTCCTTTTAGAAAAAATAACTTTGTTAATAAATTCCTTTCACCAAAAAAGAATACCCCCAAACCCTGATTTTGTCGTGTTATAATCTCATTTGCGTATGGGCCAAGGGAATCCTGTTAAATTCAGGAGCATACCCGATGCTGTAAGTTCGCTCTTTTGCGGTGAGTTGCCCGGAAAAGAAAAATTTGAAGCTAAACAGCCACTGTTCTGCTAAGACCGGAACGGGAAGGCAGTTTCAAAGCGAATAAGCCAGAAGACCTGCCTATATAGTATTTACACCAACCCCTCGTGGATTGGGAAGGAGTGTATGATGAAGCGTTTTGCTATTCTTTTTTGCCTCACGTTGATATGTTCCAAATCTTTTGCCGCAGACCAAGTCTCGTTTGTTTCTACCATGACTGTTTATTCACTACAGGAAATAGTTGTTACGGCAACGAAGCAGCCAAGACTCAGATCCGTAGTCCCATGGAATGTTTCAGTTGCTGATGAAAAAACCATAAAAAATTCAACATCAAAGACATTGGCGGATGTTTTAAAGACAGAGCAAGGAATGTTGCTGGTGTCAAATGGAGGTCTAGGGGCTGTTTCATCTGCCAGGCTTCACGGGTCAACCCCTCAGCAGGTTCTGATATTGCTCGATGGTATCAAAATGAATTCTCCATTGCTAGGAACTGCAGATTTAAATGATATTTTATTGAACAACATAGAAAGAGTAGAAGTAGTTAAAGCACCATTATCTGCTATCTACGGATCAGATGCTTTGGGCGGAGTTATAAATATAATCACGAAAAAACCAAGCAACATATCCAGCTTTAAGGTTTCTTCCGGATATGGAGATTATTCAACGCAGACATACGGGTTGTCCGGACAGGGAAAAAACTATGTATTTTCAACGCAAACAATGTCTTCTGCGGGATACAGGCCTAATAGTAATTACAAAGCATCCGATCTCTCTTTGAGAATCTCGGAACGTATTTCTGATTATGATATTGAGTTTGGCATAAAAAAGTTTTCTAGCGATAAAGGGATCCCCGGTCCAATTACTTTCCCATCTTTGAAGGCAAAACAAAATGATAACAATCAATTTGTTGATCTTGGAATCAAAACAGAAAATGGACTAAAGCTGTCAGTCTCTCAGAACGTTTTAGAAAACAAATATGAAGACCCAGATTGGTTTACATTATCTGATCACAAGGCAACAACGAATAATTTAAATGTCCAACAATTGATAGGGGTTTTTAATCATAATATATTGGCTGGGCTAGATATTAAAAACGATTCCACAAATAGTACGGATTCAGGAAGAAAGAGTGTTGATAATAGTGCTCTATTTATTCAAGATGAGATCTTTTTTCCGCGGTTTAATTTAATTGCCGGTGCTAGATATGATAAGAATCAATCTTTTGGAGAAAGAATAAGCCCAAGAATCGGGTTTTCAAGTAACTTGTCTGGATATGTTGTTAAGGGATCGTACGGAACGGCATTTAAAGCCCCTTCTATAAACGATCTTTATTGGGCAGGCCCCACATATCCTAGCTGGATGGGAGGGGTTTCAACAACAGAAGGAAATCCTTTGCTGAGACCAGAAACCTCATATAGTTTTGATTTTTCTCTTGGAAAAGAATGGGAAGACGACAGTAGTTTTGACATTAATTTATACAAGACGGAGATTAAAGACATTATCAAATGGCAAAACATATCTACTTCTTTGGTTGATGAATTATGGACTCCGGTAAACATTGCAAATGCATTAATAAGCGGAATGGAAATATCTTATAAGAAAAAACTATTCGGTAATTTAAGCATGTTTGCAAATTATACGAATCAGTCTGCTAAGGATTCAGGGTCAGACAAATATCTTATATATTCTCCTCAATTCGGTTACAATGGCGGCTTTTCTTTTGACGGAGAAGCGGTCAGCTCAAAAATAACATATAGATATGTTGGAGAAAGATTTAGCGACGCAAGCAACACTCAACAGTTGCCAAGTTATAAAGTTGTTGATATTTCACTTACAAGGCGATTTGGATCATTGGAAGCTAAGATCGACCTAAGCAATGCTTTTAATGAATCGTACAGTGAAACTAACGGATATCCAATGCCTGGGAGAAATTATAGTCTAAAAATTAGTTGTAATTTTTAATATTCTGAATCCTTAGCGATCAAACGCCAGGGCGGCAGTGAGGGCACGAGCGCCGCATTTGGCGTTTGTGGGATTCTAACGGGCCGTTAGGCCTTTCGATGATAATAAGACCGCTAGGTCTTATTAAAGTGGTAAAATCATCCTATGATAATCAAAACCGATCCGTCACAATTATTATCCTACCTTGAGGACAGCTCCGGGTTAAAGGGCACGGGAGTTGAAAAGGTTTATATTCCGGAAAGTTATCAAGATGTAGTCGAAGTTGTTTTTGAAGCAAATAGAAATCATGAATTAATAACGATCTCGGGAGGGGGAACAGGAACGACCGGTGGACGAATAGCTTTAAAAGGGAGTGTCCTATCTTTAGAGAAGCTAAATAGCATAATCGAAATCAATACCAGCGCGGAAAACCCTTATGTAATTGTTCAGGCTGGGGCAACAATAGCAAAAATTAACGAGGCAGTAGAGAAAGTTGGATTTTTTTATCCTCCTGACGCGACAGAAACTAACGGTTTCATAGGAGGGAATATCGCAACAAATGCGTCCGGAGCAAGAACATATAAATACGGATCTACCAGAGATTATATTCAGGGGATCAAGATAGTTTTGCCAACGGGAGAAGCGTTAGAAATACCGAGAGGAAAATATGTTGCAAAAGACAGGCCAAAATATATCTATCCTGACATAAAGAATGCGGCTGGATATTATTCAAAAGAAAATATGGATCTGATTGATCTGTTTATTGGAAGTGAAGGAACGCTGGGGATTATTGTTGAGGCAAAACTCAAATTACTAAAGAAAGTCGGGCATGTTTTTGCGTGTTTTGCTTTTTTTAATAAGTTGCAGGACTCTCTTCAGTTTGTAAAAGACATTAAAGTCGAGAACAGAGCTCTGGCAATAGAGTTCTTTGATAAAAACGCACTTGAACTGCTGAAAACAAAATATGCGAACATCCCAACAGATAAAGAAGCGGTTGTTTTTTATGAAGAGGAAATCACGGCTCTAAACGAAAATACCTGTCTGGATACTTTAGCTGCACTTCTTGAAAAAAATAAGGTCTCGCTGGACGAAGTGTGGATCGCTGATAATCCAAAAAAAGAGAAAGAATTAAAAGAAATACGGCACGGGATACCATCTTTGGTAAATGAAATCGTATCAAAGAGCGGATTTCCAAAAGCAGGGACAGATATAGCGGTTCCTGAGAATAACTTTATAGAAATGTTCGAATATTATCAGACAGAGCTAAATAAATCTGGTATGCAGCATTTAATATTTGGTCATATAGGAGACAGTCATCTGCATGTTAATATGTTGCCAAAAAATCAAGCAGAATATGAATTAGTAAAAGAGATATATATGAGTTTTGTTGATAAGGCGTTATCTCTTGGAGGTACAGTTTCGGCAGAGCATGGAATTGGCAAGCTTAAGCATAGATTTCTTGAAAAAATGTATGGCAAAGCGGGAATAGAAGAGATGAAAAGAATAAAAAAAATATATGATCCAAGAATGATATTGAATATAGGGAATATTTTTGAATAGAAGGGCTACATGAGAGAATACTACGTACCAAAAGAATTTGAAGGCTATAGGCTAGACATGTTTTTAGGAAAAAAGCTTCCAAGCATGAGCCGGTCTTTGATACAAAAACTGGTAAAGTCAGAAAAAATTACTGTAAATGGAAAGATCTCTACTAAAGTTTCTCAGACGATGATTCACAACTCTATTGTAACCATCGATATTCCAGCACCTAAAGTAAATGAATATTTAGCCGAAGACATCAAGTGAGATGTAGTTTATGAGGATGCAGATCTGATCGTGATCAATAAACCGGTTAATCTGGTGGTTCATCCATCCCCAGGGCATCAAAGTGGAACTCTTGTAAACGCACTACTTTCGCATTGTAAGGACTTATCTGGGATTGGAGGAGTTGAAAGACCGGGGATAGTACATAGACTAGACAAAGAAACATCCGGATTAATGGTGATTGCCAAAAATGATAATGCGCATAAAAATCTTTCTAACAATTTTAAAGACAGAACTGTAAACAAGAAATATATCGCTCTTGTTAATGGAGTCATCAAAGAGGACGAAGGCACGATAAATGCGCCAATTGGACGAAGCCAATCAGACAGAAAAAAGATGGCAGTAATAAAAATATTTACGGACAGTGAAAAGGCCATGAATAATCGCAAGCATAGAAAATCAAAATCAAGAGATGCGGTCACTCATTTTAAAGTGATAAAGCGAGATAAGGATAAGACATTAGTAGAACTCAAATTGGAGACAGGCAGGACTCATCAGATAAGAGTACATTTAGCATATCTCGGCCATTCGATTGTTGGCGATAAATTTTACGGACTTAAAAAAGACAAATCGGAAATCATGATGCTACACAGCTTTCTTCTTGGTTTTATTCATCCCAGAACTAAGGAGTATGTGGAGTTTGTGAGAATGGATGAGAGGTTTCAAATATAACCCCTCACCTTTGCCCTTCGGGCATTCCCTCTCCCAGAGGGAGAGGGATCTTTCAAACATAGTGATATAATTTGCTCATGCGAATATTAGGAATAGATCCAGGGACAGCAATAACGGGTTATGGCATTGTTGATGAAATCGATAAAAAAATTAAACTGGTAGAGTATGGAGTGATAAGAACATCCCCAAAACAAACAGCATCTGAAAGGCTTGAGATTATTGCTGCGGATCTAAAAAAAGTAATCAATGATTTTAAGCCGGATCATTGCGCCGTAGAAAAGCTGTTTTTTTCTACAAATGCAAAAACCGCAATCAAGGTTGGAGAGGCAAGGGGCGTTATACTTCTTACAATCGTAAAAGAAAATATTTTGATTAATGAATATACTCCGCTAGAAGTGAAGTTAGCTATTACCGGCTATGGCAAAGCAGATAAAAAACAGATACAATACATGGTCAAGAACCTGCTAAAATTGCAGGAGACGCCACAGCCTGATGACGCGGCAGATGCTTTGGCGATAGCAATTTGCCATATAAATTCTTGGAGGCTAAAAAACTTAAAATGATAAGTCATATATCTGGAATTCTTGAGCAGATCGAATTTGACAGGATCGTTGTTGATGTCAACGGGGTTGGATATGAAATATTGGTTACGGGATCTGTTGCAAGATCGCTTCCGAAAAAAGGAGATAAGGTAAAGATCCTTACTTTTTTTAGCGTAAGAGAAGATGCCCAGATACTTTATGGCTTTGCATCAAAAGAAGAAAAAAGTCTATTTAGGCATTTAATATCAGTTTCAGGAATTGGACCAAAAGGAGCTCTTTCAATTCTTTCTGCCTTTGAAATAGACAGGCTTGTTGTTGCCATTACAAAGGGCATAGGCAAAAAGACCGGTCAGAAAGTCATAATAGAATTAAAAGAAAAAATTGCTAAGGCATATTCTTTAGAAATAG
This sequence comes from uncultured bacterium, assembly GCA_964633925.1. GTDB lineage: Bacteria > Margulisbacteria > WOR-1 > JAKLHX01 > JAKLHX01 > CAZWKB01. The sequence continues at coordinate 4,102 of CAZWKB010000011.1, read as the reverse complement.
ATGATAAGGTGTTTTCTTCTTCAGGGAATCCTGAAGAACCCGTGATTAAAGATGCTGTTTCTGCTCTTATGACTCTCGGATATACTCCAAAAGAAGCGAGAAGTGCAATAGCTGGGAGTGGCGTTGATCTTAGCGGAAAAGCAACCATAGAAGAAATTATCAAGCAGTCACTAAGGAGATTATCTTAAGGGGTCATTTTAATGCCGAGAATTCTAACAGCTAATTCTTCAAACAATCTGTAGGGGATCCTTATAATAGAAGTCTCTTTTGTCATGGGTTTTAGAAGTATTGTGAACATTCCGAGTATATTGCCTCCTAGAACATCTGTTGTTAGTAAATCACCGATAACGGCGGTTTCTTTTGGTTGCGCAGCTAGTTTCTTAAGTGTTCTCTTAAATATGTAAGGGAATGGCTTAAACCCTAGGCCGCTGCCGGTTATGTTTAAATCCTTTGCTACTTTGGCGACTCTTTTCAATCGTTTGCCATTTGAAACAATGTGGATTTTGAATCCCATGCCTTTGACTTTCTCTATCCATTTTGCGGACTTTTCAGAGATGTTTGATTCCAGTCTTGGCACAATGGTATCGTCAAGATCGATAATAATTGCTTTTATCCCTTTATTTAGCAACTCTTCGAGATTGATATCGTGAATAGATTGCACATATCTCGTTGGTTTGAGAAGATTTGCAATCGCATTGCTGGTGAGTATTGTTCTTAATTTTGGCATCTACAATAGAATTTTCTTTATATAAAAAAGATTAACAGTAATTGGGTTTGCTTGCAAGTATAAGTTTAGTTCTTTTAGTTCTTTCTCTGACAGTGAAGGGTTCTTTTCTGATAGCTTGCTGTCAAGAAACTTATCATTTATGTAGAAGAAATTAGCCTCTCCATTCGATGTAAATAGAGGCTTTAATAAATCTGTTGCCATTTTATTGTCGCTCAATATTTCTTGAGTCCCGCTATTACTTTTAAATCCCATAAGGAACATATGGTACTTGCCTTTAGCCAATGTATCTTCCCACAATCCGTCTTTTTCATACGGAACTTCTTTTAGCGATACCTTTATTCCTATTTCTGACAAATTCTTTGCTATTTGTTTTGCGATCTTTACAGTCTTTTCTCCATTTGTGTGCACAAGGATCAGACGTTGCAGTCTTTGGTCATTTTTTCTGTATCCGGCTTTGCTCAATTCCATTTTTGCTTTATCAGGATTGTATTCGAAGCCTTTTATTACAGAGTCTGCTCCTGGCATTCCATAGGGAATGACGCCAGAAGGAACAAGATTATCTCCTATCATCTTTTTGCAGATATAGTTTCTATTGATGGCATAATTAAGTGCCTTTCTCACATCGTTGCTTTTGTTGTCTCCAAAAATATCTTTGTTCGTGTTGAATCCTAGAAACCACAGTCCATCATATTCCTGATATGAATACGATGTGGAGCATGAAAATATAAATAGCAACATTAGAAGGGCACAACGAGCTACGTTTTTCATGAGAATATTTTATCATTTATTGACCGATATGAACAAAAGGGGCAGAATGTTTCTGAAACGGAAATTCTCGGTTAATTAATTGTAAATAATCTAATAATGCTGCAATTTATTATTTCTTTTTTCGAAAGGTAAGGTGTAAGACTAAAAAAAGAAATGGAGGATTTATAATGACGACTTACGTTATCACAGCGAAACAGGGATGGCCGGCAGAGATAGCAAAGCCAACAGGTGGAGAAGGTTCAATGAACAGGATAGATTTTGTTGATGTGGATAGTAACGGTAAAAGAGAACTTATCGCAGACTTTTCTTCGAAGAAGGCTGATGGTACATGGATGGGGCAAATAATTGGATTGAACTCCAACGGAACCTCAATGCCGTCTTTTCCGATAATCGCTAGAGATAATGTCGCTGATTCTGGATTTGCAAAGAATCTATTTCTAGGAGCTTCAACCACCATTTTTACTTCAGATTTAATAGCAATAAACAAATATGATGCATCAGCAAAAAAAAATGGGGCAATAAATGTCGGTACAATTAATGAATATGGAGCAAATCTGTTAATTAACGAGTCCAAAACATTGGTATACAATGAGACGGCCTGCTACGATATGACTGGAACAAAGTTGTGGCAATATAATATAGACGTTCCAATCGGAAAATACAGAGAATTGAACAAGATCGCATCAGGAACAGATCTAGATGGAAAAGCATTAACAGCTATATCTTGGAATCTATACGATACGAATTCTGCATATACAGACGGATACATTACTGTAGTCGACAGCACAGGAAAAGAATTAACCAACTGGCCACTTCGCGTTGGGACAAATAATGCAGGATGCAAGCTGATAAATATAGACTCTAAAGGGACAAAAGGGATTCTGGTTTATGGGGAAAAACATATTGCTGTTTATGAAAAAGATGGGACTCTTGCATGGGAAGAGAACGGAGCGGTTTTTAAGGGAATAGGGGACATTAATAAAGACGGAATTGATGAAGTATTATCCCTGCCAATGTCAGATTCTTCACCTTTTTATATGAATGTGTTAAGGGTCACCAAAGCTGACGGAACAAAAAAAGATTATACAATTCCATTTACGCAGATAAATGGCATTGCGCATGCTGACTTTGTTGGTGATGGAACAAATCAAATTCTTGTCCAAGGATCAGACAAGATAACCGGAGAGCCAACAGTAATTGGAATGGGCGGAGCAAGCATGGATATTCTCTTCTCCTTCACACTTCCTCATGCCGCGAATATAAAATTCACGAATTTCAATGCTATAGATGTTGATGGAGACAAGATAGTAGAATTCTTCATCGAAGAGAATTTTAAGGATGCTTCTGGCGCTTATCCGGTCAGAATAGATTCCTATGAGATAAAGAAAAAAGTGACAGATGTCAGTGACAGTTTGAATGTCGACATTTTTAATTTGTCATGCAATCCAAATCCATCTTCAGGAGAGGTGTCGATAGAAGTCAATAATTCCAGTTCTAGTAAAACAGAAGTTACAATTACAGATACGTTAGGGAATATTGTAATGAGGCATCAGAGCGAATCTACAGGTGAAGCAAAGCAGTTTCTTAATTGGGATTCAAAAGATGAAAACGGAAACAGTGTTGCTTCAGGGGTGTATTTTGTAACAATGATATCAAGCGACAGGTCAATCACTCAAATGTTAGTTATAAACAGATAGGATAAAATGAATAAGCATTTAAAAATTGTTATTAGGAGCATTTTGGTAGTCCTTGCAATTTCTCTGTCATTGGCTTCTTATGCTCTGGCAGTCCCAACAATAACCGCAATTGTGCCAAATCCCGTTGCTAGGGGAACGATATTGGTTATTAATGGAAATAATTTTGGTGCTATCCCCGGAATGGTGGGGTTCACCAATCCTGGTATTATGCTTCCTCCTTTAACATGGAGCAATACGCAGGTAACAATTATGATCCCGAATAATGTAAATACGGGAAATATCTATGTCGAGGATTGGATGTTGCAGGATAGCAATTATGTCCCAATAACTATATTACCAATCCCCCCTCCAATGCCTAACATAACAAGTATTACACCAAATCCAGCAGTGAGAGGTAATGTATTAACTATTACAGGAACTAATTTTGGGGCAACACCCGGGTTAGTAGGATTCACAAATCCTGGGATATTAATATCACCTTTGACTTGGAGCAATACACAGATAACAGTAACAGTACCGAACAATGCGAATACAGGAAGTGTGTATGTACAGGATGCATTATTGAGAGATAGTAACTATGTTTCAATAACAATCAGTTCCCAAGCACCAATAATCAGTAGTGTAAATCCAACATCAGGACAGATAGGCTCAAGCGTAACGATAACGGGGACAAACTTTGGTACAAGTCAGGGGGCAAGTACAGTGAGATTTTATAATGGAGTGAATGCAAACAGTATAACTTCATGGGGCAATACACAAATAGTAGCAATAGTACCAACAGGAGCAACAACAGGAAGTTTAGATGTAACGGTAAATAGTCAAACGAGTAATAGAGTAGTGTTTACTGTAATAGCTCCTCCAATGCCTAACATAACAAGTATTACACCAAATCCAGCAGTGAGAGGTAATG
>CAZWKB010000010.1:49915-55659 GCA_964633925.1 uncultured bacterium | reverse complement strand
TTTGATCTATATCAATATGTCGTCAGGAGGGGTCACCATGTCCCCGATATTCTCACATTTTTGGTCTATGTAGGAAACTAGTAGCTATTGCTTGACATTTACATGAATAATGCTTACAATAGTGTAATGATTACAAATACGGAAGCGTTACAGAGGGCTCTGGAAGCAAAAGAAATAAAACCCACACTTCAGAGGCTAGCGATACTAAAGTATGTTTATGAGAATAAAGTACACCCTTCGGTAGACTTAATTTATGTTAATTTATCAAAAGTAATTCCAACCATGTCCAAGACTACTATATATAATACATTGGATATGTTTGTCAAAAACGGACTGGTGAAATCCATATCAACCGGAGGGGCAGAAATTCGATACGATGGAGATCTTAAGAGCCACCATCATTTCATATGTGAAAAATGCAATAGCATAACGGACATAGATATTGTGTGTCCTCAGGTGAATAAGGGCGAAATATGCGGTCACAAAATCAATGAGGTTCAAGGATATTTTAAGGGAATTTGTAAAAAATGTAGGGGGCAATAATTTTGTAGAGACGCATTGCAATGCGTCTGTACGAAAAGAAAATTGCAATCAATAAAATCGAAAGGAGGAAAAAAGATGAAAAGCATGATATGTGATTTATGCGGATATATTTATGATCCGGCAGTAGGAGACCCAGATGGCGGAATAGCGGCAGGAACACCGTTTGATGCAATTCCAGATAGTTGGGTTTGTCCAGTATGTGGAGCGTCGAAGGATCAGTTTAGCGTAGTGGAATAGAAAGGAGAAAACAATGTCAGTATCAAAAAATAATCAGATTTATAAATGTTCATTGTGTGGAAATATAGTTGAGGTCGTTCATGTCGGAGGAGGAGTCTTGGTTTGTTGCGGGAAAGAAATGCTTGAACTTGTAGAAAATACAGTAGAAGCAGCAAAAGAAAAACATATTCCTGTAATTGAGGTTACTTCAGATGGCATTAAAATTAAAGTTGGAAGTGTTGCTCATCCGATGGAGGACAAGCATTACATTGAATTTGTTGAGGCCATTGTTGGAGAAAAAACTTATAGAGAATTCTTAAAGCCGGGACAAGCTCCAGAAGCGATATTCAATATTAAAGCAGAAGGCGTAACTGCCAGAGCCTATTGCAATATTCACGGTCTTTGGAAATCATAAATTATTAACGTAGGGGCGGACCTCGTGTCCGACCTCATTAAAAAAAGGAGGAACAAACAATGTCGAAATCAGTTAAGGGGACAAAAACAGAGCAGAATCTATTAAAATCTTTTGCAGGAGAATCTCAGGCAAGAAATAGATATACCTATTTTGCTGGAGTAGCTAAGAAAGAGGGCCTAGAGCAGATATCCGCAATATTCCTCGAAACAGCCGATAATGAAAAAGAACACGCAAAAGTATTCTTTAAGTTTCTTGAGGGAGGAGATCTCGAAATTACTGCAACATATCCCGCAGGAAAGATCAGTACAACAGCCGATAATTTAGCGGAATCAGCTGCTGGAGAGAATATGGAATGGACGATCATTTATAAAGAAAATGCAGAGATTGCGGATAAAGAAGGCTTTCCGGAAATAGCCAAAGCGTTTAGAGAAATTGCTGAGGTTGAAGAACAACATGAAAAAAGATACAGAAAGCTTCTTGCTAATGTTAAAGAAGGAAAAGTATTTAAGAAAGATGTAAAAACAAAATGGCATTGCAGAAATTGTGGTTATGTACATGAAGGATCAGAGGCTCCGGATAAATGCCCAGCATGTTTGCATGCAAAGTCATATTACGAGGTTTTGGCAGAAAATTATTAATATATCGTACGGGCGGATCTTGTATCCGCCCTATCATTAAACATGCAAAAATTAATCAATCAGGTCAAATCCCTCCAAAAATCAGACATTAAAAATATTATCGACAAAAGAATATTAGAGTTTAAAGCAATACCCTCCAAAAATGAAAACATTATTTTTGATGAACTTTGTTTTTGTCTTTTAACCGCTAATTACAATGCCCAGCGAGCCATTCAGATACAAAAGGATATAGGGGCAGGATTTAGGAAATATTCAGAGCCGGAACTGGCGAAACAGTTAAAAGTTTTAGGGCATAGATTTCCAAATATGAGAGCAAAGTTTATCGTTGAGGCCAGAAAACACAAAAAAGATCTTATAAAATTATTAAAGAAGAACGTAGATGATACATCAGTGAGATTATGGCTTGCTGATAATGTGAAGGGATTGGGATATAAGGAATCAAGTCATTTTTTAAGAAATATAGGGAGAGACAATTGCGCAATCATAGATTTCCATATTATTGATATCCTTGTAGATAATAAGATCATCAAGCCATATAAAACATTATCAAAAAGTGCATATTTGGAAATTGAAAATGTGCTTTATATTTTAGCAGAAAAACTTAATCTTACGCTGGCAGAGCTTGACCTCTATCTTTGGTATCTCGAAACCGGCAAGATATTGAAGTAATATCCTTTTACATGCTAGGATAAACAAAATGAGCCTAAAAAATGACCTATAAAGAACTTTTTGACCCAGTTTCAATAGACGTGTTCAGAAATACTGTTGAAATCGGAGATAATGCAGCAAATGTATTAATAGAGACGGTCAGATCTATCCCTGATGCTCTTATACTTTTACCTACGGGAATAACTCCTTTGCCGATGTACAATTCACTAATAAAGAAGTTTGAGGAAGACAGATCTATTAATTTCTCAAAAGTTACAATATTTAATCTCGATGAATATGTTGGACTTTCAAAGGGGCATCCGCTTAGTTACTCACATTATATGCAAAAGGCTTTTTATGAAAAACTAGACAAGATCAGTAAGGAAAGAGCTCCTGAAATTTCAAATAGATTTATACCAGATGCAGAAAATGGGGATCCAGCGGAAGCGGCAAGGAAATATGAAAAGTATTATGCCGAAGCAGTAAGCAAAAGTCAAAGACAGGCCCCGGATCTGGCTATTATTGGTCTGGGCGGAGCTTATTTAGAAAAAGTTCACGGTCACTTGAAGATTTGCGGAGGACATATTGGTTTTAACGAGCCAGGATCAAAGATCAACGACAGAACCAGAGTAGTAAAACTTACCGAAAAAACGCAAATAGATACGGCATTTAGATTTCAAAATCTTAGATACTGCAGTAGCTTTAGCAAAGAGCTCACTAACAAAGTTCCTGGTAATGCCATAACGCTTGGTATTGCCAACATATTGGAAGCAAAAAAGATTCTTATGCTTGCAAGCTCGGAAGATAAAGCGCCTGTTTTGGTTGAAGCTTTTAAAAAAGAAATTAACCCAGAGTTTCCCGTGACATATTTGAGAAGTCATCAAAATGTGAGCTGGATGATAGACAAAGAGGCGGCTGTTCGTCTTCCTCAAATTCAAACACCATGGGATATATCTGGACAAGCAACAAAATGGACCAATGAGACCATGCGACAGGCGATTATTGGGTCAATTAAACAACACCCAAAGCTTAAACTGGAGGATATTGATGAGAAAAATCTTATGGATCTGCGAGTGCCCAGAGAAATAATTGAAAAATTTGGCGGGATGGAGAAGATAAAAACAGAAACCTCTAAATATCTTTCTAACTTTGTGCACAAAACAGAAAGGTCCCTCCTGCCAAAAAGAGAAAAAGTAATTGTTTTTTCTCCGCATCCAGATGATGATGTAATAACCATGTATGCAACGATACAAAAGCTTTTGAAGAACGAGAACGATGTTTGGATAGTTTATATGGTGAATGGTGAGAATTCTGTGCGAAATACCGATGCAACGACACAGAAAATATATAAGGACCTCTACAAAAAACACGTTAGAATGTTCCATATTGATGAAGTGGATGATTCTGAAAAAGCTGAAATGCTAAGACATGCAAGAGTAACGGTAAGGAAGAAAGAGGCCATTGCGGCGTCAAAAATTTTGGGGATGCCAGAGCATAGATTAATGTTCCTAGATCTCCCGTATTACTATCACAGAGGATTTGTAGATGTCAACGCAATAGATCTAGATAAAGATGTTAGGCCGGTTAAGGATATTTTACTTCAAATACGACCTACTCACATTTTTTATTCATCCGAAGCAGATCCTCATGGTGCGCATGGTTTATGTGCGGAAATTATTAATAAAGCACTGGAATGGTTATTGTCTTTTTGGAACTGTTCGTTCTGGGGCTATCGAGGAGTTCATGAGGAATGGCCACTTCATAAATGTGAAGATCTAATAATTGTACCGTTTGATACATCGGTTATGAGAAAAAAGCTTATGGCCATTAGGGTTCATAAGTCCCAAATGAAGCCGCAGTTTCCAAGCTGGGACAGCAGAGAATTTTTTGAAAGAGCAAGAGACAGGAACAGGCTTACCGGCCATATTTTGGAAATGTTCGGATGTGTACACTTTCCGACAAGAGCATATGCAGAAGTTTTTAAGAAGGTTTCACACGCAGAATTTATAAGGACAAAATAATGAAAATATTTAAAACGTTATTTGTGTATTTTGTTGGTATTATTGGATATTTTATAGGAAGCATTTCAAGCATATTGCTGGCTCCTTTCTGTAGAAATGGTGCTAATTCATTTGTTTTTGTTTCAAAATATTGGGCGAAAGCTGTGTTGTTTAGTGCAGGAATAAAGGTAACAGTAAGAGGCAGGGAACATTTGGACACAAAAGACACGAAAATAATCGTTGCAAACCATCAGGGCAATTTTGATATTCCTATTATATTAGTATCAACAGATCACCCTTTCAGGTTTTTTGTAAAAAAAGAACTCACAATGCTCCCGTTTTTAGGTTGGTATTTGAGCAGCAGAGGGGACATTCCTATTGATAGAGCAAATAGGCAAAAAGCATACAAATCTATAAAAGAAGTTGTGGGGCTAATAAAATCAGGCCGAAGTATTGTGATCTTTCCTGAGGGAACAAGATCTTATGACGGCAAGGTTGGCCCATTTAAAAAAGGCAGCTTTCTTGCCGCTGTGACTGCTGGAGCAAAAATAGTTCCGGTTGCTATATCTGGCAGTTATGAGATACAGAAAAGAGGAAGTCTTTTGGTTAATCCCACAAATGTATTTGTCAATATAGGAGAACCTTTCAATATAGAAGCTGGGGATCCGTCTGATGATGAATATCTGGAAAAGCTTACTCAAGATGTTCGTAACAAAGTCATTTCCTTGATGGCCAAAAATTGAGGTGATATAATAAATGGCACAATATAAGAAGGTCGTCGCAGAGAATAGAAAAGCATTTTTTGATTACCATATATTAGATACATTGGAAGCCGGTATTGTTTTGAATGGCAATGAGGTTAAATCGATCCGGTCAGGTAGGGTTAATTTAAGAGACAGTTTTGCGAGGCAAGAAAAAGGGGAGTTGTGGCTTTTTAATATGCATGTCAGTCCTTATAAGTTTGGAAGGATTGACGACATTAATCCTCTAAGGCAGAGAAAACTTCTTTTAAATAAGTCTGAAATGAAAAGAATTATCGCAAAATCAAGTGAAAAGGGCCTTGCGATAATTCCTTTGAAAATTTATTTTTTTGGTAATTATGCAAAAGTGGAAATCGCACTTGGCAAAGGCAAAAAAGAATTTGATAAAAGAGATAGCATCAAGAAAAAAGATCTTGACCGCGATATGAACAGGGAGTTGGTTGACAGAAATAGAGAATAAATAATCATGTAGGGGCGGACCTTGTGTCTGCCCAAATAAAATGATAAGGAGAAAATAAATGGT
>CAZWKB010000010.1:48096-49905 GCA_964633925.1 uncultured bacterium | reverse complement strand
TAATGTCGTTCCGCCATCAGCGGTTCCACAGCAGCCTGCAAAAAAAGGGGAGGGGCTAACGGACTCTACAAGACAGACAGCACCACAGAGAACTTCCGTAGGATCTAGCCCGTATCAGTATGATTCTCAAGCTATCGCGGTAAGGATGGCGGCTTTGTCTCAGGAAGCCAGAGAGAAAGAACTTTCATTTGAAGAAGTAATTGAAAAAGTATTAAAAGAAACGGGGCTAACCGACATTCAGGCCGCATTTGAAGAAGCGAACAGAAAGTTGCAGAAAGATATAGATGAAGAACTTAATAATATTAAGGACAATAAGGAATTAATGGAAGAGGCAAAATCATGGCAGGAGATTGCGGACTTGATAGAGAATCAAATGTCACCGGAGCAGGTAGAGCAATTCCTATTACAAATAGAAACTGAAATTAAGAATACGAAGTAGGAATTTTTGTTCTTGTTGTTGTAATTGTCCTACACAAAATTGTAAAGGACAAGGACAATAACAAGGGAGACACAAAATTTTACAATTTTGTGTCTCATGGGGCTGTAAAGATATCGACGGGAGAAGGACGGTCCAGGGTGCAAGCCGAGTTGCTGAGAACTCGTAAAATTTTCAGCAAAAATCAAATGCAAAAGAAACATTTGAAGGTTTGGTAGCTAGAGTTGATTGGGCATTCAATAACATGAACGCTCCTGTCGCAATGGCTGCCTAATAGCTCCCACTTAATTGGAGCTTCGTTTTCCGGGATCTGCCGGTTATCTCGGGTCAAAACGTCATACAATCGGATACTTTGTCCGCCGCTCCAGCGGGTGGATAGGGAAAACAAAACAGATGGATAGTCTGGCAGGTGGCCCCGTTTTTGGCTATACTTGTTGGGCGAACAAAATTAATAAAAAGCTAAGCTTGTAGATCTTTGGATAAAAATCTTTTCGGACACCGGTTCAATTCCGGTCAGCTCCAATTGAAAGAAAATAGGGATAGAAAATGTCATCCTCACAAGAATTTGTTGATTACATAATTGATCAAATAGAAAATGCCGGAGTTATAACATTTAGAAAAATGTTTGGAGAATATGCTTTATACTGCAACGGGAAAGTAGTTGCGCTCATTTGTGATGATCAACTTTTTGTAAAACAAACAAAAGTTTATCGGGAAGTCCGCAAAATTAGCTCCTGCGTATTCTGGAGCAAAAATGTCTTTTCTTATCGAGGATCAATATGATGACCGGCAATGGTTGAGCGAACTTATAAGGATAACCGAAAAAGAAGTTAAATTGCCTAAGAAGAAAAAATAGAACGTTGGGATGGAACTTTTTAGCCACAAAACATATCTAATCTTTCAGAACACCGGGAGGCCCTAATTGAGCAAAATAGAATTTTCTAAGGCGTATGAGCAATGCAAGGATAATATTCGAAAGATTGTCTGCCGGTACTCAATATCTGAACAGGATAGAGAAGATCTTTTTCAGGAAATATTCCTAAATATTCATAAAGCATTGCATGCGTTCAGAGGGGAAGCTTCTATTAATACTTGGGCTTATAGGATAGCTGTGAACACGGCAAACAATTATTTGAATAAACAGAATAGATTTAAATGGCTGATAAATAAGTTTGGTAGTTTGAGACATATTGAAGAACATGAACAGGAGGAGACGGAAGAGGTTAAACTTCTCAAACCTTTAGAAAAGTTAAGCGCAAGACAGAGAACTATTCTTCTTATGTCTGACGTGGAAGAAAAAAAATTAGACGAGATCGCATTGATCCTAAAGATTCCGGTCGGCACGGTAAAATCGAATTTGTTTAGAGCAAGAA
>CAZWKB010000010.1:42645-48086 GCA_964633925.1 uncultured bacterium | reverse complement strand
TTGTAAGAAAGGAAGTGATTAAAGATGGCCGGATATAATAGTTATGAAGAGTATGTTTCCAGATTAAAAAATATGCAATTTAGCGTGTCAAATAATGATTCTTTTTCGAGAGTAGAAAAAGCTATAAAAGTAAGGGCAAGAAACAGAAAGCTGGCCTCTTCAGGTCTTATTGCAATGCTATTATTCGGATCTTTGACGCTATATTCCTCAATGGTTGGAGGGGGCGCATCTTTCAACACTTCCGACTATGTATTTCAACAGAGAGATTCCTCTGACAGCGTTATTATAAGTTATGTGTTTAACGAATAAATGGAAAAGGAGAAAAAGATGAAAAAAGTAATTGTGGCGATAATGGCGATGACGATCCTTGCGACTGTATCATTTGCAGAGCCTCCTATGAGGGGTGGACAGGAAAAAGGCTTTTCTCCGGAAAAAATGGTTGAGAAAATGGGCAAGGATTTAGCAATGACGGCGCAACAAAAGGATCAAATGCTCGCAGGGATGAAAAAAGTTGAGGAACAATCCAAGCAACTAAGAGGCAAAGACAAAGAAATGTTTGCAAAGATAGATTCAGAGTTATTAAAAGACGTGCCGGATAGAAATCTAATTGTAGATTGTATCAAGCAGGTTAATCAGAATATGACTCAGGTGCAGATAATGAGAATGGATGAGATGTTAAACATGAGAAAGATGCTGACACCTGAACAAAGAACTAAAATGAAAGAAGCCATGAAAGACAGAAAGCCTCATAAAGGGAAAGGATTTTTTGGTAAAATGATGAACGGTAGGCACGAAAAGCAAAAACACTAGCCGGGCTTCGAGTGCTGACGACTTTTTGAGGTCTCAACCTCTGTTATTATATATGTATGCAGATAGAATCAGCAAAATTCATAAAAGGCGTTGTCGGAGAGGACCCAATACTCAAGACAAAAATGCCTCAAATAGCCTTGATCGGAAGGTCAAATGTGGGAAAATCAAGTGTGATTAACTCTTTGACAAACCGCATTGACCTTGCAAGAACAAGTTCTTTCCCTGGTCGCACTCAGCAAATCAATGTCTTTTTAATAAACGAATCGCATTATTTGCTAGATCTCCCGGGATATGGCTTTGCGATGGATTCGTGGGAAATGAAGCAAAAACTGACAAATCTTATTGATTGGTATTTCTTTCAGTCGGGAATTGAACAGAAGAAAGTGGTTTTAATTGTAGATGCGAAAGTCGGGCCGACGGATGCCGATATCGACATGCTCAAGGCGCTTGAAGAAGCGAAAAAGAACATTGTAGTTGTTGCTAATAAATTAGACAAAGTAAAAAGCTCGAAACAAAAAGCCCAGCTTGAGGAAATTCAAAAAAATATTGGAGACCATAAATTGATCCCATATTCTGCCGAAAAGAAAATTGCAGTTAAAGAACTGAACAGAGAGATATTTAACTAACATGTTACAAGTAAACGATCTAACCTTATCTTTTGACGGGCAGGTATTGCTCAAAGAGATAAGTTTCATTATTCATAGCGGAGAACGAGTCGGGCTTGTTGGTCGCAATGGTTCCGGAAAAACAACAATTTTTAAATTGCTGACAGGAGAAATGGAGCCTGATAGCGGAAGAATAATAATTCCTAAAAATTATACGATCGGATATTTAAAACAACATTTAAAATTTGAAGAACCGACAGTGCTTCAGGAAGCATGTTTAGGTCTCAAGCCTGACGAACAGGATCAGGTATGGAAAGCGGAAAAAATTCTTACCGGTCTGGGTTTTAGTGAAGATGAATTATATAAATCTCCTTCTGAATTTTCCGGAGGTTATCAGGTAAGATTGAATTTGGCAAAGGTCTTATTAGGTGAGCCTCATTTATTATTGCTTGATGAGCCAACAAATTATCTAGACATCGTTTCAATCAGATGGCTAACAAAATTCTTGCAAAGATGGAAAAATGAACTGATGATAATTACTCATGACAGGGATTTTATGAACAGTGTAACAACACATACTCTTGGCATTCACCGTCAAAGAGCAAAAAAGATAGAGGGAGATACTGCAAAACTTTTTGAGCAAATTGCTGTTGAAGAAGATGTTTATGAAAAGACACGACAGAAAGAACAAAAAAAACGTGATGAAGCGATGGAATTTATCAATCGTTTTAGAGCCTTGGCAGCAAGAGCCGCTTTGGTTCAGTCCCGAATAAAAGCTCTCGAGAAAATGGGGACAAAAGAAGCACTCGCAAATATTACCGAAATGGGATTTAGATTTAATTCTGTGGAATTCAATGCTCAATATATTATGCGTGCAGAGAATATAACTTTTGGATACACTCCGGAAAGAATTTTGATAAACGACCTCTCCATAGAAATAGCAAAAGAAGATCGAATTTGTGTTATAGGAAAAAACGGCAAAGGGAAATCAACATTACTTCGTTTATTGGCAGGAGAGCTTGAGCCAAATTCAGGTAGGATGTATAGACATCCAAATTGTCAGATGGGATACTTTGGGCAGACCAACATTGAGAGGTTAAATCCAGACCTTACTATCGAGAAAGAGTTCATCAAGACTAGGCCGGACATGAACTATAGTGATATTCGAAAAACATGTGGGGCGATGATGTTCCCTGGCGATGCAGCATTAAAAGAGATCTCAATTTTGTCCGGAGGAGAAAAGAGTCGAGTTTCGCTTGGCAAAATATTGCTTTCACCAACAAACATGCTTTTACTCGATGAACCTACAAACCATTTAGACGTCGAGTCTTGCGATTCTATGATAGCTGCACTGGATGAGTTCCCTGGAGCCGTGATCATTGTTACTCATAGTGAGATGTTTTTACATCATTTGGCCAATAGATTAATTGTATTTAATGAAGATAAAGCATTTGTTTTTGAGGGGACATATCAGGACTTTTTAGACAGAGTAGGATGGGAAGATGAGCCGAAAGTTAATAAAGAAAAAAAGGCAGCTAAAGAAAAGAAGAAACAGGAAGCACTTGAAGCGGACTATAATAAAAAGAACAAAACTTTGCACAGCAAAATAGCAAAACTCGAGAAACATATTGATGACGAAGAAACAGCGCTAGAAGCGATTAATCTTCGAATAGCCGAAGGGACAGGCAAACTCAGTGGAGAAGAAATCCAAAAACTAAGCATTCAAAGCCACAAGCATCAGCAAGGGCTCGAAACGGGATACAAAGATCTGGAGGCTCTTATTGCCGAGCTGGATGTTTTGGACAAGTCAAAGCCGTCATCTTAAAACAATTAGATTTTCATTAATTTCAGCCGAGCAAAATCCAAAATATACTTTAATATATTCAAAGGCTTTTTTATGGTAGAAAAATCTGTGAGTAAAATCATTTTTATAATACCAATTTGGAAATTCAATTTTTTCGGAATATAAATTTGTCATGCATATTAGTTTGCCGTTTTTGTTCAATAGTGATTTTAATATTTTAAATTCTTTTGCCGGATCAGAAAAATGTTCTATTACTTCGCAACAAACAATATAATCATATGTTTTGTTTAACAATTCTTCATCGTTTTTAAAGAAGGGATCGTATAACTTTACGTCGTATCCTTTTTTTAATAATGAATCAGATACGGCAGAATCATTTCCTGAACCAAAATCTAAACCTTTATGATCTTTATTGAAAGAACTCATAACCTCATTAACAATTGGTGAAACGAAAGACAAATATCCTTTGTCATTTGGATCGTTGTTGTGTTTTTCATATCTTTCTTTTTCTTCTTCTTTTGAATAAGTAATGCTTGGATCCACGAAGACCGATAAACAGCAATTGCATTTATAATATACAACGCTTTTGGACGAGTAATATTTTGATGAAGGAGAAAGACATAAAGGACATGAGATCATTTTTTTATTTTTGGCAATTCCATACCGCATGATTGACAGATCTTGGAACTCTTATAGATTTTCTTGGCACATCTTGGGCATTTATATTTGCTTCCAGCGAGGACATAATAGATCGCGACGGGTAAGGGGGTAAAAGATAATGATCCTGTAGCTCCCCAATATAAGCTTCTTCCAAGCTGATCAGCCCAAAAAGCTATGCCGATTGTTCCCAGCAAAGTTAGAAAGACTATGTAATACATTTGAGAGATATCCGTCATCATGATAATTGATTATACACCTTTGAAGAAAAGCTGGAGACCGGGATTGAACCGGTGACCTCATCATTACCAATGATGTGCTCTACCAACTGAGCTACTCCAGCACTAACAAATAAACAATTGAACCGGTGACCTTCCCGCGCAAGCGGGATGCTCAACCAACTGAGCTACTCCAGCATGAACAAGCAGTTTTATTTTCCGGCGAGCTGACCACAGGCGGCACCAACATCAGATCCGCTACTTTTTCTAATTGTAACACTGACACCATGATGCGACAATATTTGACTGAACAATGTTAATCGCTCTCTAGACGTTGCTTCGTAAGTGCTTTTTGGTATTTTGTTAAACGGGATCAAATTTACATGACAAAGTTTTCCTCTGAGCAATGCGGCAGTTTCTTTTGCGTCTTTTATTGTGTCATTAACACCTTTTATCAGGACATATTCAAACGTGACCCTTCTATTGGTTCTTTGAATATAATAATCTACGGCAGCCATCAATTCTTTTATAGGGTGTTTAGTATTTACTTTCATAATAGAGCTTCTTGTTTTGTCGTTTGCCCCGTTAAGAGAAACTGACAGATTGAATTCAAGCCCTTCTCCAGAAAGTTTTCTGATTTCTTTTGGCAAACCGCAAGTAGAAATGGTCAGCCTTCTGATTCCCATATTCATTCCGTCTTTGGCATTGATAACTCTAATCGCCTTTATCAGGTTCCCATAATTCAATAGAGGCTCTCCCATTCCCATAAAAACAACATTTGTTATCTCTTCTTTTCGCTCTTTTACGAAGTATAAGATCTGAGATAGTATTTCATCAGTTGAAAGGTTTCTTTTAAATCCACTTTTGCCGGTTGCGCAAAACAGACAACCCATTGGGCATCCGACTTGAGAAGAAACGCATACGGTGGCTCTTGTGCTTTTTTTAATCAGAATAGTTTCTATCTTTTTTGCGTCTTGAGTTGTGAATAGATATTTTACAGCCTCTTTTTCTGATGGTATTTTTGCTATAAATATAAGATGTTTTATTACTGTATTATTCTCTAACTTTTCTCGGGTTTCTTTAGAGATATCTGTCATCATTTCAAACGAATCGGCTCCGCGCTTATAAAGCCATGCCATTATCTGTTTTGCACGATAGTTTTCTATTCCAAGGTCATGCATAACATTGGTTATTTCATTAAGATCCAGACCTAGAAGATTTGTATTTACTATTGTAGTATACCTGAAGCTATTTTATTGACTAACGAGCTGTCAATGTCTTGCTTTCCTGCAAATTCTTTCATCAATTTGCCCATTTCTTTTTTCGCGCTGATTCCGAGCTTTGTTA
>CAZWKB010000010.1:22287-42635 GCA_964633925.1 uncultured bacterium | reverse complement strand
TGTACAAGTGTTCTTGTTTCTTCTTCAGAAAGCATGACAGGTAAATAGAGAGAAACTATTGCCATTTCTGATTTTGCTTTTTCTGCTTCTGATGTTTTTCCGCTTGCGGTCATTAAATCGAAGGTTTCTTTTAGATTTTTTTGATAATTTTGGAACAGCTTAACGATATCTTTTTCTGCAATATCGCCTCTTGCGTTAACATGAAGTACTTTCGCCTTCATCATACGAAGAGTCTCCAGTTTTTCCTTGTCCTTCATCTTCATGGACTCTGCCAAATCTTTGTTAAGTCTTTCCCACATAGTATTACACCTCTAATCCAATTATACCTTAGATTTGCTTCCATATGATATAATGTAGAGGTCTAAAGGTCGAGGTTTAATGGTTGGATGTTTATGACATAGTAATTAGGTGGACTGTGGATCTAATTATATAAGAAGGCCGCGTCGAGATGATGCCTGGTCCGATTAAACGCCATTAAGCAGCAGAATTAATGATTCGAGGGACTCAAAAATGGCGAAAACAATATTCGTCGGAAACCTTCCATGGACAGTTGCTGATGCTGACCTTCAAGCAAAATTTGCTCAGTTTGGTACAGTAATTTCCGCAAGAGTGGTAACCGATAAGTTTTCAGGTAGATCCAGAGGATTCGGATTTGTTGATATGGAAGATGCAGACGCTGACAAAGCCATTGCAGCCATGACCGGCTACAAGTGGAATGACAGAGAGCTCACCATCAACGAAGCAAAGCCGAAGTCCGAAGGTGGCGACAGACCAAGAGGCGATAGACCAAGAGGCGACAGACCAGGTGGCGACAGAAGAAGCTTCAACAGGTAATCGTTTCAAAATCTCTGAAATATAATCCCCTCGACTAGCTCGGGGGGATTTTTTTTGACGTTTATAGATGATATAATTGATTTTGATGGGCGCGTAGTTCAATGGTAGAATGCCTCGTTTACACCGAGGAGGTCGTAGGTTCGATACCTACCGCGCCCATTTTTTATTTTGGGGCGTGTAGTTCAGTGGTAGAACGCTTCATTCACACTGAAGAGGCCGTAGGTTCAATCCCTGCCACGCCTATTCAGATAAAAAAGGAAAATGCGTCACCCTCTATTGACGGTTTGTCAGACAATGTTCTATAATTAGAAATATCTAGAAGATAGAAATCAAGGAGGAAGAAAAAATGGCAAGAGAAAAGTTTGAAAGAAAGAAGCCCCACGTAAACGTTGGAACGATCGGACACGTAGATCACGGAAAGACAACCCTAACGGCTGCTATAACAACAGTATTAGCATCAAAGGGATGGGCGAAAGCTAAAGCTTTCGGCGAAATCGATAGCGCGCCAGAAGAAAAAGCAAGAGGAATCACTATTGCTATTGCACACGTAGAATATGAAACCGAAGCAAGACATTATGCTCATATTGACTGTCCAGGACATGCTGACTATGTTAAGAACATGGTTATCGGAGCAGCTCAGATGGACGGAGCAATTTTGGTTGTAAGCGCAGCAGACGGACCTATGCCTCAGACAAGAGAACATATTCTTCTTGCCAGACAGGTTAACGTTCCAAAAATGGTTGTGTTTTTAAATAAAGTCGATATGGTTGACGATCCAGAACTTATCGATCTAGTTGAAGAAGAACTAAGAGACCTTTTGAAAAAGTATGA
The DNA here is from genome assembly GCA_964633925.1 of uncultured bacterium. GTDB lineage: Bacteria > Margulisbacteria > WOR-1 > JAKLHX01 > JAKLHX01 > CAZWKB01. The sequence continues at coordinate 40,970 of CAZWKB010000010.1, read as the reverse complement.
ATTCCCAGGTGACGAGATCCCAATCGTAAGAGGTTCAGCCCTTAAAGCACTTAGTGCTCCATCATGGGATCATCCAGATGCAAAATGCATTTTTGATCTTATGACTGCACTTGACACATATTTCCCAGAACCAAAAAGAGACCTAGATAAACCATTCCTTATGCCAATCGAAGACGTTTTTACTATAACAGGTAGAGGAACAGTAGGAACAGGAAGAGTTCAAAGAGGATCTGTCAAGGTTGGAGAAGAAGTTGAAATCGTCGGTCTTGGAGCCAGAAAAAAGACAACTGTAACAGGCGTTGAAATGTTTAGAAAATCAATGGATGAAGCAAGAGCCGGTGAAAACGTAGGACTACTATTGAGAGGGATTGAAAAGAAAGATCTTGAAAGAGGACAAGTAATTGCAAAAACAGGATCAGTAAATCCTCATAAAAAGTTTGAAGCACAGGTTCTTATTCTTAGAAAAGAAGAAGGCGGAAGACATACTCCTTTCTTCCCAGGATATAGACCTCAATTTTTTATTAATACATCAGACGTAACTGGTGAGTGCAAACTTCCAGACGGTGTAGAGATGGTCATGCCTGGCGACAACGTAATAATGACAGTAGAGCTTATAACTGACGTAGCAATGGAAGAGGGACTAAGATTTGCTATCAGAGAAGGCGGACATACAGTAGGTGCAGGAGTTGTTTCTAAGATAATTGAGTGATAAAGGTTTGTAATCAAATAGATAGAGACACGCCATGGCGTGTCTCTTCTTTTATGCGATAAATTCATGAATAAAACAAAACGAATATTCTTATTCCTTATTATATTTCTAGCATTGCTAGTGGGAGGGATATATATTGCCGGAAAGTATTTTTCGGAAAAAGTTATACCTACAGGCTATTATATCGGAAAGATCTATATTGGAGGGCTGACAAGAGATGAAGCAATAAACAAACTTACTGGCATGGATGCTGACGATATTGTTGCCACCCCGCTTTCTTTTACATTTGAAGACGAAAAGAAGATAACCAAGTTTGAGTTTAGTCCTTCGCAGGCAGGCCTTGTTATAAATGTCTCAGAATCGGTAGATAATGTAATTAATTATTTTCAGGAGTTTAGATATTTCAAGGCAATATTTTTGAAAATAAATAAAAACAAGCGAGTGTTTTTTCCTGTTCTTAATATGGATAATGAAAAAGAATGTTTGGAGCTTATGGAAAATTATATCAAATCATATGTAGAGAGACCAAGTTCAGAGGCAACATTTAGAGTAATGGCAGGTGGAACAAAGCAGGAAAAGTTCAAGGTTGTTCTTATAGAATCACAAATAGGGAGAAGGTTGATAACAAGAGATACAGTTGAAAGTCTAAAGAACAATCTGCAGCATAGCAAAGGAACAACAAAGCTTGTTGTTCATAAGGATTTTCCAAACGTTACTACTGATTTATTGAAGCAGATACCAAATCCATCGGTAATAGGAGATTATACGACTTATTTTGGCACGCACGATTCAAAGAATCGAATACATAATATTTTCTTGGTGTCATCCTTTGTTGATAACAAGGTTGTTCTTTCTGGTGAGGTTTTTTCCGTATTGAAAAATGTTGGAAATTTTACGGAAGAAAGAGGATTTAAAGAGGCGTTTGTAATTATCAAGGATGAATTAGTTCCTGAGCTTGGGGGAGGAACATGTCAGATCGCCACAACATTATACAATGCTGCTGCTTTTGCAGATCTTGAAATAATTTCAAGAAATAATCATGGGATGTATTTTGGGATTTATCCATTAGGACGTGATAGTGCTGTGTATCCTCCTAGACTTGACTTAAAATTTAAAAACAATACAGGATATCCTATTTTGATAGAAGCAAAACCCTTCAAAAAAGGTCTGACTTTTTACATAATTGGCGAGCCAACCGGAAAGAAAGTTACCTTCTCAGATCCCGCCATGTACTATAAATATTTTACGGTAATAACAGAGGAAGCAAAAACAGGTAAGCAAATAGCTGTTAAGGTTAGATCTCAATCATTTAAGACAATAGTTTTAAGAAAAGTAGAGAAGAACGGTAGAGTTGTTGAAACAGAAAAAATATACAGCTATTACAAGCTAGACGGGGATAAAGTCAAGGTAAAAAAGAGGCGCGAAGAACCTCAGTAATGCTATAATTTAGCTATGTTCGATTCAATAATCAGAAGCGCCATAAACAGCTTGCCGGAATATACCCCAGGAAAAAATGCCGAGCAATCTGGGGTAATAAAGCTGGCTTCAAATGAAAATCCATTCGGACCATCTCCTAAAGCAATGGAGGCAGCAAAATCAGCATTATCAAAATCAAATATCTATCCTGACCAGAATAGTCTATTGCTTAGAGAAAAACTTGCAGAACGTTTTGCTTTAATAAAAGACAATTTTATTATCGGAAATGGATCTGACGAGATAATGCTTATGATAGCCCAGGTATTCTTGAGTGCAGGGGATGAGGTGATAATATCAAGGAATACTTTCAGTCTATATGAGTTTGTTTCTAAGCTGATGGATGGCAAGATCAATTTTATAGAGTTAAAAGATAATTCGTATGACCTTGATGCAATGGCGGATGCAGTAACCGTTAATACAAAACTAATTTTTTTGTGCAATCCAAACAATCCGACAGGAACAATGTTTTCAAAAGACGCATTCGACAAGTTTATAAAAAGAATTCCGGAAAATATAATAATAGTTGTGGACGAAGCATATGGGGACTTTGCCGATAAACAAAGTTTTTATTCTGGAATAGGCGAAATAAGAAATGGCGCTAGGAATATTATTGTTTTAAAGACTTTCTCAAAACTTTATGGTTTGGCAGGTCTTAGGATCGGATATGGAATAGCTGATGCTCAGTTGATCAAGTATTTAAATATGTCTAAATTCCCATTCAATGTAAATGTACTTGCTCAGGCAGCAGCAGAAGCTGCTTTGAGTGACGATGCGTTTGTATCTAAAACGTTGGAAAATAATTTCGCTCAGAAACAATATGTATATAATGAACTTCATGGTATGGGACAAAAGTTTATCGAGTCTCAGTCGAACTTCATTTGTATAGAACTTGTAAAATCTGCAGACTCTGTTTTTTTGACTATGCTAAAAGACGGAGTAATAATTAGACCTCTCACATCGTTTGGCCTTCCAAATAGTATCCGAGTGTCTGTTGGAACTCCTGACCAAAACAATAAATTTATTCAGACCTTGAAGAAAGCGATATAATCAATGAACAAAACAGCGCTCTATGATATGCACGTGTCTAATAATGCAAAAATTGTTGATTTTGCGGGATGGCAAATGCCGGTTCTCTATTCGGGAATAATTGAAGAACACAATAACACCAGAGAAAAGTGTGGAATGTTTGATATTGGTCATATGGGACAGATTGAGATAAACAGTATCTCGATATTGCAGAAACTTACGACAAATGATGTTTCAAAACTAAAAGAAGGCAGGGCTCAATATTCTTTTTTATGCAATGATAATGGCGGGATAATAGACGATCTCCTGATATATAAAATAGATGGGGCCTATATTGTGATCGCGAACGCTTCAAATGCCGAAACCGTTTTGAAAACTTTTAAGAAAGAAGACAAAAACATCTCTTTGTCATACGAAACAAAAACCGCTTTAGCAATTCAAGGCCCTCTTTCACAGGAAATCCTTTCAAAAATTACTGATCATAATTTAAATGAAGTTAAATTCAGAGACATTGTTAAGATGAAGATATTAAATAATGATTGTCTTGTCTCAAGATCTGGGTATACCGGTGAAGATGGGTTTGAAATATTCCTGGACAATGAGAATGTATTTGCATTGTGGCAGGCATTGCTGGATGCTGGGGCGTTCCCGTGCGGTTTGGGAGCAAGAGACACTCTCAGAGTGGAAGCTTCTCTTCCTTTATACGGACATGAGCTTGACTCTTGTACCTCACCACTAGAGGCTGGGCTTGGTCGTGCTGTCAGTTTTGAAAAGGGGGACTTTATTGGGAGAAAGGCTTTGCTTATGCAACAGGAAAAAGGGATATCAAAGAGATTGATCGGGATATCGATAGAAGGCAAAGGGATTCCAAGGCAAGGATATAAGATAATAAGTAACGAGAAACAAATTGGCGTAGTAACTAGCGGGACTTTCTCTCCAACTTTAAAAAAGAGTATTGGAATGGCATATGTTGAAAGCGAGGCCGTGGCAGCGCTAGAAATCGAGATACGTGAGCAATTAATTCCGATAAAAGAGGTCCCAATGCCGTTTTATAAAAGATCCAGGGTGTGATAAAATTTTTATAAGGAGAACAAAATGTACCCAGTAAATTTGAGATATACAAAAGAGCACGAATGGATCAATCAGGATGGAATGATCGGCGTTACATATTATGCCCAGCATGAACTTGGAGACGTTGTATTTGCGGAACTTCCAAAATCTGGAAAAGAAATAAAAAAAGGCGAAGAGCTTTGTGTCCTTGAATCTGTAAAGGCTGTTTCAAATGTTTATTCTCCGGTATCAGGGAAGGTTTCCAAAATCAATGAAAAGCTTTCAAAAGAGCCTGAACTCATAAACAATTCCCCTTATGCAGAGGGATGGATTGCTGTAGTATCTATGTCAGATGATAAAGAATTAAAAAATATGATGGATAGCGAAGAGTATAAGAAATATATTAATGAATTACATTCCAACCACTAATACAGACAAAAATGAGATGCTAAAGCAAATTGGCATATCATCAGTCGAAGATCTTTTTGTAGATATTCCAGATTCTAAAAAATTGAAAAGTGATCTAAAACTACCCTCTCCGCTTGATGAGATGGGCCTGCTAAAGGAACTTGAGTCAATAAGTAAAAAAAATACGAATTTAAAAGATTGCATATCATTCTTAGGAGGCGGGGCATATAATCACTATGTTCCTTCTGTTGTCGGACATATTACTTCAAGAGCAGAATTCTATACTGCATATACTCCGTATCAGCCTGAAATCAGCCAGGGCTTGCTTCAGGTAATATATGAATATCAATCCATGATATGCCGCATTACAGGCATGGACGGGGCAAATGCCTCTTTGTATGACGGAGCTACGGCCGTTGCCGAAGCCGCGATGTTGGCAATGAATGCAACAAAAAGGAAAGAGATCCTGGTTTCACATGCCGTGAATCCAAATCACAGGAAAGTTCTTGCAACTATGCTTGAGGGGACAGGGGCAATAATTAAGGAAGTAGATGTTAATAATGCTTGTGCGTTGATAAATGGGAACACTGCAACAATAATAATCCAGCAGCCAAACTTTTTTGGATGTATTGAAGATGTAATAGAAATCGAAAAGACAATTCACGATAATGGAGGGTTGTTTATTGTTAGTGTAGATCCTCTCTCTCTAGGCTTATTGAAATCTGTCGGAGAGTATGGGTCTGATATTGTAGTTGCAGAAGGTCAAGGGATGGGGAACAAAGTAAATTTTGGCGGACCTTATCTAGGAATATTCGCAGTTAAGAAAGAATATCTAAGGCTTATGCCTGGCCGTGTTGTCGGAAAAACCAAAGACAAAAATGGGAAAGACGGATATGTATTGACACTTCAGACCAGAGAGCAGCATATAAGGCGAGAAAGAGCGACCTCAAATATATGCAGCAATGAGTCTCTTTGTGCAATTGCGTCAGCGGTATATTTGTCTTATATGGGGCCTCACGGTATGGCCTCAGTCGCAAAAACATGTTTCGATAGAGCAGAATATGCCAAGAAAAAAATTGCTCAGATCGGTGGGTATTCTCTTCTATCAAATTCATTTACATTCAAAGAGTTTTGCCTCAAAATGCCGCTTCCAGCAAAAAAAATCAATAATATTTTGAAGAAGAAAAAAATTATGGGCGGGTATGATCTATCAATTGATTATCCTGACATGAAAAACACCGCTTTGTTTTGCTTTACCGAAATGACCTCCATTGAGGATATCGATAAACTGGCTTGCGCATTAAATATCACAGCATGAAAAAAGGAATAGGAATAGATCCATCTGTTATTGTTGTGTGTTTTTTGTTGATGGCAGCCTCTTTTGGGACCTCTAAGCTTGAAAACAATTTGAAAGCAACGGAAAATCGAACGCCGGTATTTACTGTAAAAAATAGAGTTGAGGTAATTCCTGTAATAGATTCTAAGACTAATAAAGATGCTGTGAAAATTGGGGATTTTATGAGCTTGGCAAAAGCGAATAAACCTTTTAACGAAGAAAAACTGGAAGCATGGGAAAAAAAGAAGTCAGCGGCAAATATAAAGCTTGATATTAAACAGATATTTTCGGTTTTTTCAAAGAAGAAAGCATCTCCCCCTAAAATTGTTTATAAAACAATGCCAGATTACCCAATAAAATCGGTAGAAGAAGCAGAACAGGGAATTGTAGCTGCAAGAATGTACATTTCCGCAAATGGCAGGGTTGAAAAAGTTGAAATTGATAAGAGTTCAGGATTTGACGCACTTGACAGATCAACCATTGCCGCTCTAGAAAACTGGATATTTGATCCTTCGGTTTATCAAAAATATCCTACCTCGTCCTGGCTAAAAATTGATGTTAGATTTACATTGAAATAATATGTTAACAGAAGAATTTAACTATCTATTGCCCGAAGACCTTATCGCTAGCACACCATGTTCAATACGTGACCATAGTAGATTAATGATACTGAAAAAGAATGATTCTTCAATATCTCATAATATGTTCTTCGACATATTGGAGCATCTTAATAGCGGAGACGTATTAGTTTTTAATGACACAAAAGTTATTCCTGCCAGATTGATTGGAAAAAAAGTTGGGGGCGGGGCAGAAGTTGAAACGCTTTTATTAAAAAGGATCAAAGAGAATATATGGCAATGCTTGGTAAGACCTGCCAAGAGATTGAAGAAAGGGCATGTTGTGGATTATGGAGATCTTTGTAAAGGGGAAATTTTGGAAGAGTTTGAGGACGGTAGCAGGACAATCGAATTTCTGTGTAAGGAGCAGTTTAGTAAAGTCCTAGAATCGATAGGAGAGGTTCCTTTACCGCCATATATTGTTGAGCAGCTTTCGCAAGAACAACTCAGAGATAAAACACTTATTGAAAGATATCAGACTGTTTATGCAAAGAACGAAGGGGCTTCAGCGGCTCCCACTGCGGGGCTTCATTTTACAGACGAAATTTTGTTAAGAATAAAACAAAAGGGAATTGAAATCGTATTTGTAACGCTTCATACGGGTGTAGGAACATTTAGACCTGTTACTGTGGACCGGATCGAGGACCATCAGATGTTTTGTGAAGAGTATTTTATTGAAAAAGATTCTGCCGATAGGATAAACAGGGCAAAGCAAGAGAAAAGAAGGGTAATCGCAGTGGGAACAACAGCAACTAGAACGCTTGAAGATAATTTTAAAAAGAACGGGACCATAAAGGAAGGTCATTTTGAAGCAGATATATTTATGTACCCTCCATACAATTTTAATGTCGTAGATGCCTTGATCACAAACTTTCATTTTCCAAAATCAACACTTCTGATGCTGGTTAGTGCTTTTGCGGGTAAGGATTTTGTTATGTCAGCATATAAAGAAGCCGTCTTACGTAAATATCGTTTTTTCAGTTTTGGCGATGCAATGATGATTATATAAAATTGTTCATGGTAGAGCCGTGCCATGGCACGGCTCTACTTTACAATGCAGGGCACCTCCTGTAAACTTAAATCGAGATGTTTACTCTACCAAATGATGTAACCCATATCGCCCAAACACTGCATAAAAACGGATACAAGGCATATATTGTCGGGGGAAGTGTTCGAGATGTTTTGCTTGGTAACGAAGTTTATGACTGGGACATTGCAACGGACGCATTACCCGAGCAAGTCTCGAGACTTTTTGATAGGGTTATTCCGACGGGGATAGATTTTGGCACAGTTTCTATTCTTCTTAATTCGATTACTTATGAAGTCACCACATTTAGAAAAGATGGACGATATGTTGATGGAAGAAGGCCTGAGAATGTATCGTATTCGAAAAATATAGAGGAAGATCTTTCAAGAAGAGACTTCACGGTAAATGCAATTGCATATGATCCGATAACAAAACAAATCATCGATCCGTTCAATGGGAGAGAGGATCTCGAAAAAAAAATAATTAGAGCTGTTGGGGATCCTTTAGAAAGATTTGCAGAGGACGGGCTCAGGGTCATGAGAGCTTGTCGTTTTGCCGCAAAACTAAATTTTCTAATAGAAAGAGACACTTTATCTGCAATTGGGGAAAGGCTTAATGTGTTCAAAATGGTCTCTATCGAACGTCTTCATGACGAAATAGTAAAAATGCTGTCAAGTGATAAGCCTTCCATCGGATTTGAATATATGAGAGAGACTGGTTTGCTAGCAGAAATAATACCAGAGCTTATGAAATGTTTTGGCGTTGAACAGCCAAAAGAATTTCATGCTTATGATGTTTATAATCACTGCCTTTATTCCTGCAACAATGCTCCGAAAGACAACCTAGAAGTCAGATTGGCGGGGTTGTTTCATGATATCGCCAAGCCGGATAGCAAAGTGGAAGAAACTTTTTATAATCACGATATTTTAGGGGCAGAGATGGTTGAGCAGATTCTGAGAAGGCTAAAATTTAGCAATGAAAATATAAAAAAGGTTGCAGGATTAGTTAGAAACCATATGTTCAATTATACAAGTGAGTGGACAGATTCGGCTGTGAGACGATTTATTAACCGTGTAGGAAGAGACAATCTTAAAAATCAATTCCTGTTGCGTGTCGCAGACATGAAATCCATGGGGAAAGATCCGAATTATTCATATATAATTGAATTACACGTTGTTGAATTAAAGGGTAGGATTGACAAGATAATCGAGCAGGACGATGCTTTAGCGGTAAAGGATCTCAAGATTAATGGGAATGATCTGATAGAAGTTTTAGAAATTCAAAAAGGCCCAAATATTGGGAAAGTATTGAATCACCTGCTGGATCAAGTAATAGAGACACCCTCGCTTAATGAGAAGGAAGTCCTTCTGGATTTGGCAAAGAAGTTTATCAGTCCACAATGATTTTATGAAAAAATTAAAAAAATTAATATTGCTGATATTGTTGTTACTATCTTCGTCTGCAGCCATGGCGCAGGAGATAAGTAATATTGCTTTTGAATCGAACGTCAAAACAGACAAAATCACAATATCACTCGATTCGTCCAGTGACCCAAAGGTTTTTTCTCTTGGCAATCCCACAAGAATTGTTCTGGATTTTGAGACTTTTTTAGTAGCAAAGGATATAGACACCTCAAAATATTCAAGCGATATTATTAATTCTATACGCGCTGGCAAAAATGACACAAAAAAACCAAAAGCCAGAATCGTTATTGACTTAAAACAAGACGCGGAAGCAAAAGTATTATCTGAAAACGATGGTAAGAGAATAATATTGGAATTGAAGAAAGGGACAAACTCAGCAGCATACACAGAGGAGATCCTTTCATATGTAACGGGACAACTTCCAAAAATGGAAGCTGTAAAACGATTCTATATCATGGTAAACGGAAAAAAACTTGATATGGGAAAAAAGGCAATATACGTCAAAAAAAATCTTATGGTCCCTGCAAAAGATTTTTTTGAGAAGGCGGGATTTATATTCATTTTGGGACAAAATGAAAGATCAGTTACTGCGCAGCTTGGCAAAGAAATAGAGATAAGAATAAAAGCGGGCGAGTCCGTAATGGTCGTCAATGGAAAGGAAAGAGATCTTTCAAGTCCATTAAAACGCTTTAACGGTCAGCTTTACCTTCCTCTTGAAAGTGTAACAAGAAATATTGGATATGGAATTGTCTGGAGTGAAAAAGACAAAGCTGTTTATTGCTCGCCTAGACTGGATAAGATCGATTGGAAAAACGTTGATGGCGGAAGATCGTTAGTCATTGGAACAAGTCATAAGATAACGAGCTATGAATATGGAGAGAAAAAGGACCCAATAGTAGGCATCATCACACTTCCAAATCATATAGTTGATATTGAGGATACAAAAATATTTGTTAAAGAGAACGAGGTGATGGGCATTAAGGTTATTCAGGTAAGGAATGATGCAAAGATCATCATTTATATGAGTGAGAATAAAGTCCCAAAAATTAAATATGATAACAAAAGAATGACTGCTTTTTTTGAAGAAACTAAAGATCAGGGATTTGACGGGATAAAAAATATTACAATCACAACATCTGAGGCTTTAGATTCTGTTTATGTGAATATGGACAGTGCCATTGATCCGAGAATATTTCAACTGGAAGAACCTCCAAGAATTGTGATGGATTTCAAAGGTGCAAAATGTTCAAAAGGGAATAACGAGATTGATGCAGGTAGTAGAAGAGTATCAAAGATAAGGTGGGCGCTGAACGGGGTTGACCAGGAAAGTGTAAGGATTGTAATTGATCTGATAAAAGAAACCAATGTAGAAGTTGTGTCAGACAACAGTGGTAAAAGATTGATAGTAAAATTAAAAGACAAATCATTGGATTTGCGCAGTGAAAAGAGCGCAACGGACTATAAAAATGAAATAAAGCCATACCTCGGAGATACCATGCCAAAACTTTTTATCAAGAGGACATTTTTGCTGAATGTAAATGGAGAGAAACTGGATCTCGGGAAAAATGCCATTTTTGTTAAGAAAAATCTTATGGTTCCGGCAAAAGACTTTTTTGAAAAAGCGGGATTTATATACACCTTTGATGCAGGCGGTAAAAATATAACGGCGCAATATGGAAAGAAGATAGAGGTCAATTTTAAATATAATGACACTGGGATTCTGGTAAATGGGATAAGAAGGGAACTTACTTCCCAGATGAAGAGATATGATGGGCGCATATATTTACCATTAGAAGCTGTTGCCAGAAATATAGGATATGGTTTTGCATGGGATGAAAAAACAAAAAAGCTTTCAATCGCTCCGGTGATTCAGAGGGTGCAATGGAAAGAAACCCCCCAAGGGAAGGCTATAGAGATAGAAAGCAATTTAGACATATCTACTTTTGAGTATACAGAAAAGACTGAGCCAATCTGTTCGGTAATTACAGTTCCAAATACAATCGTTGATATTGCTGAAAGTAAAATTACAGTCAAAGAAGACAATGTCTTGGGCATCAAGGCAGAGCAGTTTGGCAATAATTCGAAAATTACTCTTTTTCTGTCTGAGAAACAGGAATCAAAAGTGTTAGTAAAAGACAATATTCTGACTATTTCATATCCCCCAATTATAAAGGGCTTAAAGATCACGGAAGAAGGCAAATCTATCGTTGCAGAAATATTTGCAACAAAAGGCATCGTTCCGGATGTAAAAAGATTCAGTGATCCAGACAGAATAATTATTGACATTCCAAACGCAATTTATAAAGGACCGGTATTTCAGGAGATAAATAAAGGTGGGATGCTAAGGATGCGTGCCAGTCAATTCAAGACAGATCCCTTCATTTCAAGAATAGTCTTTGACCTTGCAAAGGATCTAAACATAAAGGCCTCCATTTCGGAAAATAATAAACATTTTTCTTTGGTTGTAGAAAAGCAAGAAGTAAAGATAAAAGAAACCGAAAAAATAAAAATATTGGATAAGAAAGTGATTGTAATCGATCCTGGGCATGGAGGTGAAGATACCGGAGCCTTTGGATATTCAGGAGAGAATGTAATGGAAAAGGATCTTAACCTTAAAGTTGCTCATAAACTAGCGAGGCTTCTCTCTGATGCCGGCGCTATTATTCAAATGACCAGAGAAGATGATAGATCCGTGAGCCTCAAAAGCAGAGTAGATTTTGCAAGAACAAATGATGCTGATATTTTTGTAGCGGTTCATCATAATGCTATTTATAAACCTGCAATATCAGGCACGGAGACATATTATTACAACAGGAACAGCAAACTTTTGGCAAAACTAGTTCATAATAATATGGTATCAAAACTGCGACAACAGGACAGAGGTCTTTCGAGGGTGAAGTTCTTTGTTGTTTTCAAAACAACAATGCCATCAGTGTTGGTCGAGCCTCTTTATATAAGCAATCCTGAAGAAGAGCTTCTAGCAAGAGATCCGATATTCCAGCAGAGAATTGCTGAAAGCATATTTAACGGTATAAAGCAGTATTTTGAAATTCTAAAGAAATTAGGATAATATATATCAATGCCAGAAATAACAGGAACTCAGTCAGTTGTTTTTGATAAAGTACACCTGAGCATGGTGGATCAAGGTAATTCGTCCTCTTTGATAAAACTAAATCCTTCATCTCCTATCGGAATGTATGATTCAGGAGTGGGGGGGCTTACCGTTCTAGCTCAGGTTATGGCTCAATTACCAAAAGAGGAAGTTATCTATTTCGGTGACACAGCCAGGGTCCCATATGGAGGAAGAACTCCAAATGAAATATTAAAGTTTAATTATGAGATCATGGATTATCTCGTGGCATCAGGAGCGAAGATTGTTATTATTGCTTGCGGAACATCTTCAGCTATCGCTTATCCCATAATCAAAGACAAATATCAAATACCAATAATCCCGTTAATAGATAACGGAGCAAATGCCGCCGTTAGCGTAACAGAAAACAAAAAAATAGGAGTAATAGCTACTCAGGCTACGATCAATTCTTCGGCATATAAAAGGGAGATTAATAAAATATCCAATGGAATTGAAGTTTTTGAAATCGCATGTCCAATGTTTGTTCCTTTGATAGAAGGCGGATTTTTAGAGTCGGAAGAAACCGTTAAGATTGCAAAAGAATATTTAAAACCTCTCAAAAGGGAGGGGATTGATACTCTGATTTTAGGATGTACACATTATCCTCATTTGTCAAAGATTCTAAGAGATATCATGGGGATAAATATTAAGTTTGTAGATCCCGCCAAAGAAGCAGTTTTAAGAGCAAATAAAATCCTTGAAGCAAAGAACATGCTGAATATTGCAAATACTCAAAAACCAGAATATAAGTATTTTGTTAGTGGATCAGTTTCACAGTTTAGGGATGTTGGCAGCAAACTTGCCGGCTATCAGATCAACAATGTTAAACAGGTTATAATATAAATATAATGTACGAAATAATGGTAGAAGACACATTTGCATCTGCACATCAATTGATAGGCTATGAAGGGCCATGTGAAAATCTTCATGGGCATACATGGAAAGCTCAGATCTTTTTATTAGGGGATCAATTAAATAAGCTTGGAATGCTATTCGATTTTAAAGAAGCAAAATCTATTCTTAGGGAAATAATAAATAAATTTGATCACACAAATATTAATACTATGGTATTTTTTAAAGAAATAAACCCAACTGCAGAGAATATCTCAAGAGTATTTTATGAGGAATTTGCAAAAAGAATTCCATCGGAAATCAAAGTGAGCAAAGTAATCATATGGGAGTCAGAAAAGACATGCGCACAATACAGTTTGTAAAAATGCACGGAGCCGGCAATGACTTTGTTGTTGTTGACTCAATAAATACGGATATATCCGGGATCGATCTAGCTATGTTTGCAAATAAGGTTTGTGACAGGCATTTTGGGATCGGGGCTGATGGATTGATTCTTGTAGAGTCTTCAACAAAAGCTGATTATAAAATGAGAATCTTTAACCCCGATGGCTCAGAGCCTGAAATGTGCGGAAATGGCATCAGATGCTTCACAAGATTTGTTTATGAAAGCAGCACAGAAAAAAAAGACATTATCTCGGTTGAAACACTAGCCGGCATCATGGTTCCTTCAGTTGTAATATCAGATGAAATGTTTTCAGGTGTGGAAGTTGACATGGGAATTCCTAAAATCGAGATGTTGAACGAGCCTTTGAATGTTGAAGGCGAGAACTATCAAATAAATAAGATATCCATGGGAAATCCTCATTGCGTTATCTTTGTTGATGATTTGGAGTCCATAGATCTCGAAGAAATCGGTCCTATTATTGAAAATCTTCCGCAATTTCCAAAAAAGACAAATGTTGAATTTGCTCAGATTGTTAACAGCACAGAGATCTTAGTTAAAGTTTGGGAAAGAGGCGCCGGCATTACACTTGCCTGCGGAACGGGGGCATGCGCAACGGCTGTTGCGGCAATATCTAACGGGCTTGCAGAAAAAAATGTCTTGATTCATCTTCCGGGTGGAGATCTTCATATTGAATGGGAAAACGGCGGGCATGTGATAATGGCAGGACCTGCAGACAATGTATTTCAGGGCAGCATTAATATTTAATTCAATTCAAATGCATAACAAAGCTTAATGCTTTTAGGTTCAATTTCAAGATTCCCACCATAAAATTCTTTTTGAAAACAGGCATTTTTATCTGTTCTCATAATAAATGAGATCCCGCTATTTTCTATATTATTGATTGCAATGCCTTTGTTTATAACCGCTATTATTTTTTCAGTAATATTTGCCTGAGCAAATGTTATCAACGATAACAAAAAAAAGATAATCAGAAGTGTTGTTGTTAATGTTTTCATACATATACTATCACCAAGTGAAGCATGATTACTTGCATGTGATTATTTGTATAAAGGAGAAATAGCTAGCTATGTCCTAGTTTTAGGCCAATAACGCCAAATATTATTAGAAGAACCGAAGCAAAACGGATAAAGTTAGTAGGGTCTTTAAAAATCATGACCCCAAGAATAAAGGCCCCAGACGCCCCAATCCCTGTCCATATAGCATAAGCCGTGCCAATGGGAATCGTTTTTTGGGCGAGCCACAAAAAGATGCCGCTAAGAACCATGGACAACCCCGCGAACGTAATCCATGCAATCTTATTCCCTGTTGTTTGCGAAAGTTTTAGTCCGAGCGGCCATCCAATTTCAAATATGCCGGCAACAAAAAGATATATCCAATCCATAGTCTAGATTATATCACCAAGCCACATATAGCAATATGGAAATGTAATGGCATATGGATCCGAGTAATACAAAAATATGCCATATCTCGTGTGAGCCAAAATATGTTGAGAAATTGGGCTTTTTAAAGGCGTATATTATTCCTCCGAAAGAATAAATAATGCCCCCTGCTAACAACCATAGAAGACCAGGGACAGAAAGATTGTCGATCAACGGTCGTATGGCTGCGATTGCCGCCCAACCCATGATGATATATACTCCGGTGGCTAACCATCTGTTTGGGCTAATATATATAGAAGATATTGTTATTCCTATCAATGCCATTGTCCAAATTATGGAAAGTAATGACCATCCCCAGATTCCGTTAAGCGTTACCAGGCAAAAGGGTGTGTATGTTCCCGCAATAAGGAGATAGATTGAAACATGATCCAACTTTCTCAGTATAGGAAGTTTTGTAGGGATAAGATGATAGATGGAGCTAAATGAATAGAGAAGGATCATGGATCCTCCAAAAATTGCAAAAGAGATCTCTTTAAGCAAGGAATCCCTTCCGATGATCAACAATGATACAAGTGCTGCAATTGACAGAACCGCCCCGAATATATGTAGCCATGCACTTACGGGATCTTTGATTTTTATCATATAATTATTCTACCCCTTTTTAATTTGAATTGCCTTCTCAAAAATAATATAATGATCTTACAGCATGGTCAACAATACTATATTCAGATTATTCAAAAACGGGAGCAAGACTTTTTTCTATAGTTCTTTGTTCTTTCCAAAAAAAATTCGTGAAAAAGTCTTTATCCTTTATGCTTTTGTCAGGAAAGCAGATGATATGGTTGATGCTATTCCCCAGGATAAAGAAGGGTTTTATAATCTAAAAAGAGAGTTTGAAGCAGCATATTCAGGAGAGAAATCCACAGATATAATCATTCAGTCTTTTGTTGACCTGGCAAAACAAAAAGGATTTGAAAAAGAATGGATAGATGCTTTTTTGCAATCCATGGAAATGGATATTATTAAGACAAAGTATCTGACTGTAGGGGAATTTCTAGAATATATTTACGGTTCGGCCTCGGTTATTGGCCTCATGATGGCGAAGTTATTAAATTTGCCTAAAGAATCATATGAGTCTGCCAAGATGCTTGGGCAATCAATGCAGCTCATCAATTCAATCAGAGATATAAACGTTGATCTTGATCTGGGCAGAACATATTTGGCATCGAACGAGCTTAGCGCATTCGACTTAAAAAATCTTGAATATGAACATGTCATGAACAGAAAAAAGGAATTCATAGCCTTTATGAATTTTCAGATTGACAGATATCTTGAATGGGAGAAAAAGGCACAAGAAGGATATCGATTCATCCCAAGAAGATATTTAATCCCTGTTAAAACTGCATCCGATATGTATAAATGGACGGCAAATACCATTAAGGCGGATCCGTTCATAGTTTATAGAAGAGTAATTAAACCATCAAAGGGTTTTGTTATCGTTAATATTATTAAGAATATGTTTATGAGTTTATTCTTGCTTGTTCTCGTCACTCTATATTCTAGTTCTTTTGCAGGGACAAGCGAGACTGTATCTATTTTGAGAAATAATATATTTAAAGCCGTATCCGATCCGGCTTTGACTCAGACTTTAATAACAGATATCCAAAATGATTATTCTTTAGATTATAAAAAATATCCTCCGGTAATATTGGCATATTACTCATCTCTTCAGATGTTAAAGGCCAAGCAGACTTTTAATATTACAGATAAAGTGCAGTATATAAAAGAAGCAATGCCGAAAATGGATCTGTCTATAGAAAAAGAACCGGAAAATCTGGAGTCAAGATATTTAAGATATGATCTTTATCGACAACTGCCTCAAATGTTCAATGTCAGAACAATCGCTGAAAAAGATCTGGAGAAGATCCTTTCTCTTCTGGAAAATAGAGACTATCGCTATGTCGGCAAAAACATGCAGCTTTCCATCATCAATTCTATTTTAAAAACAACAATCATTAATGATCCCCAAAGAAGAAAACTGGAAACACTCCGCTCTGAATAAGATGTTAATATGATTATATGAATTTAAGATCCTCGTTTATCGGATTGTTTGTTTTAATTTTACTTGTTTTACCTGTTAATGCAGCAACTGATCCGTATCTGCAGGCTTTGGATCTCTTTGCTGATGGACATACAAGTGAAGCCGTAAATATCTTGCGTGTTTACTCCGCAGATAAAAATTACATATTATCTGATCATTGTGCTCACGAGCTGGCAAAACATTATGAGACAAGCGGAGACACAGAAATGGCAAAGGCTGCGTTTAAAAGGATAGTCACAGAATATCCAGATAGTGCCTTTGCGAGTAGTGTGAGAGCGCAATACTTTTCTAATAAAGACAACAAGACCGAGCCCAGCTTTTTAACAAAACTGGATTTGGCCAAAACATTTTATAAGGAAGGCGATTTAACATCCGCGATCAATTTTCTTTCCAAAATGGATACTTCAAATCCGGAGGTGAATTATTATCTTGGCATGTCATATTTAAGAAGAGGCAAAATTCTTGAGGCAAGTGAAAAGATAAAAACTCTAATAGAAAAATATCCATATGATGATCTTACAATAAAGGCAAAGTATCGAATCGCGAGTTATTACAGAGCGGTCGGGATGGATAATATCGCAGATCCGATGCTGTTTGATCTCATAGACACAAAGCCAGACAGTGAAAGCGCAACAAGTGCGATTTTTGATTTAGGATTTGATCTTTATGCCAGAAGTGATTTTAAAGGATCCTACAATATTTTTTCAAAGATATCAAAGAAAGCCGCAAAGAAAGACTATTCAAGGGCACTGTTTTGGAAAGCAAAAAGCGCTCAGAAAATGGGGCAAATATCGGAGTATTGCGGTGTTCTGGATACAATAACGAATGAAGCTCCGTGGACATATTATGGACTTCGAGCATTTCAAAGTAGTTCAGCCAGTTTTCTGCCAGCATATCAAGAGCAAAGTGATCAGATGATAAACAGAATAAGGGCTTTTGTCAGTAAAGACAGGCATTTTCAAAAATTTATGTATTTATACGACTTAGGGCTTTTGAATCAAGCAACAATAGAAGCTCACGCCATTATTGATAATAAACTAGCTACGGTTTGTGAGGCATTTGTAATATATCGCCAAAATGATTTTAGGAAAGCGATCAATATTGCAGAGAGACGTGATTCAGCTGATGAATATTTAGATTGGCTGATACTTGAGCTTTCTTATCCAAAAGGATTTGAAAAAGAAGTGATAGAAACTTCAAAAACATTTAATCTGGATCCGTTCCTTTTATTCGCATTAATAAGGGAAGAGAGCAGGTTTGATCCAAAGGCTCTGTCAAGAGTTAATGCTAGTGGACTTACCCAGATCATGCCAAGAACAGGGAGAATAATCGCAAAACAACATAATATAAAAGGATATAAGACAGTGAGTCTTCTTGATCCAAAGCTAAATATTCATATGGGGGCTTCATATCTTTCCGATATGATCAGACTGCACAAAGGAGATGTTTTCCTTGCTCTTGCTGCTTATAATGCGGGCCCGGGCAATGTCAGAAAGTGGATAAGAAAAAGGGGCTATTCAGACACAGATGAGTTTGTAGAAAACATTCCTTTAAAAGAGACAAGACATTATGTTCAAAAAGTTATGGGGAGTTATTGGCAGTATAGACGCTTATACGAAAAATAGATCAGGATCAAATCCAAATACGTCTTTCAGCGTTGTTCTATTAATTATTTCATCCGGCATGCCATCACAAGCTATTTTACCTTCATTTAGAAGTATTATCCTACTACAATATTTTCT
>CAZWKB010000010.1:15981-22277 GCA_964633925.1 uncultured bacterium | reverse complement strand
CCAGACGCTATTGAAGTTTTAAATAAATATAAAAATATTTTCTGGCCAGAAATATATCATGAAAAGTAGCTATTATGGTTTTTTCTCCGATGTTTTTGAGAGTATTCAAGATATCTATTTGATATTTTATATCCAGATGAGCGGTTACTTCGTCTAACAGAATTATTTTTCCTTCCTGTGCAAGAGCTCTGGCGATCAGCACTCTTTGATACTCACCTCCGCTTAATTTGGAAATATCATCGTTCTTTCTTTGTATCAGATTCAGTTGCCCCATGGCATTATTTACAGCTTCAGTATCTTTTTTGCTATTTTTGTTATCGTTATATGGGGAACGACCCATATATATGACTTCCTCAACACTAAACCCTGCTGGGGGCTCGCTTATCTGCGGAACATATGAGATTGCTCTGGCAAGATCTTTGCGGCTATATCTTTTTATACATTTATCAAAAACATTTATTCTACCATCAAAGTGATCCAGCGCTCTTATCAGGCATCTTAGTAATGTTGTTTTGCCACATCCGTTTGGACCAAGAATTCCAATGAACTCTCCTTGATCAACAGAAAAAGAAATATTGTCCAAAATCGTTTTACTGTTTATATGGTAAGACAGCTTTTCCGTAGTTATGATGCTCATGATGTTCCCTTTTGTCTTAGTAAAAACAGAAAGAAGGGAGCTCCCAACATAGCTGTTAGAATTCCTATCGGGATCTCATTTGGGGCAAAAGCAGATCTGGATAAAATATCTGAGGCAATCAAAAGACAGGCTCCAAGAATTGCAGATGTGGGGATTAGATAGGTATTGTTGCCGCCCACAATACGTCTCATGATGTGAGGAACAATGAGCCCCACAAAGCCTATAATACCGCAAAATGAAACAGAGACTCCAGTCATAAATGAGCACAGCATGAGCGCGATGAATCTATCTTTACTCACATCTATGCCAAGAGACAAGGCTTCATCTTCTCCAAGCGACAGAATGTTAAGTTTTTTTGACATAAGAAATGCAGAGGGGATTCCTATTGCTGCACAAATGGAGGCAATCCCAACATATTCCCAGCTGGCATTTGAAAAACTTCCAAGCATCCAATAATATACAGATTGCAATCTGTTTCCTAGAATAACTATAAACGTCAACAGTGCCCCAAGAAGAGAAGAAAACGCTACGCCCGCTAATATTAATGACAAGGGGTTCACTTTGCCTGATATTCTGGCGAGTTGATATACTGCAAGAATGGTTATTGCGGATCCTAAAAAGGCAGCGGCAGAGACATAATATATTGGAAGCGAAAAAGATAAGGCTATTACAGCGCCGAGCCCGCCACCTGATGATATTCCAAGGATATATGGATCGCTGAGCGGGTTTTTTAGAATACTTTGAAGGATTGTTCCTGAGACCGACAGAAGTGCGCCTGCTAGTCCTGCTAATATGATTCGGGGCATCCTTATTTGCCAAATGATTAATTCTGTTCTTGCTGATCCGTCAAAGGGATTAAGAAACAAAGTTCCTGATATTGCTCCAAGCAATATTAGGAACGCAAGGGAAATTAGTAACGAAAATAACGTTATTTTGTAATTGTTTTTCATTCTTCCGCCGGATTAATAAATCTGTTTATCAGATCAAGTGCCTCCACAAGTCTTGGGGATGGCCTAGTAATTATATCACTGTCGATAAGCATTATATGATTTTCTTTTATGGCCTTAAGTCCATTCCATTTCGAGCTTGTCTTGAAATAATCCATTTCTTTTTTTGATTTGCCAGAAACAATAATGTAATCAGGATCTGATTCTATGATCTTTTCAAAATTAATCAGTGGGTAAGTCCCTTGTGCATCGGCGCCAATATTTATTCCTCCGGAGAGATTTATCATGTCATCAATAAATGTGTCTCTTCCTGCGGTGAGAAGAGGCTCTGTATACAGGCAAACAAACACTTTTGGTTTAATGAGACTTTTTTGTATTTTTGATATTTCGCCTATTTTGGCACACATTTTTACAGACAGATCTTCCGCCTCTTTTTTTGCTCCTGTAATTTTGCCAAGCAAAATAATAGAGCTTGGGACGTCTGCAAGTTTGTGGGGATTAATAACAAAAACTGGAAGCCCGAATTTTCGAAGTAATTCTATTTGATTTCTTTGTGCATCTCCCAGCATGATTATGATATCCGGATTCAATGCAAAGATCATTTCGGTGTTCAGTGATTGAGATCCTATTTTCTTTTTATTTCGAGCTTCTTTTGGATAATTGCAATAGGTAGTGACTCCAACTATTTTTTTTGAAAGCCCAAGATTAAACAGTATTTCTGTATTGCTCGGCATAGTAGATATTATCCTTTTTGGTTTAGAAAGAATGGTAAATTTGGTATTTGATTCATCGGTAACTGTTATAGGGAAAGAAAATGAGACTGTTTGCAGCAATATCAGAAGAAATAAAATTAAAACTCTATTCATTTTAGAACTTTGGATATTCGGGTTTAGAATCTTCGTTGACCAGTCCTAATGAATGAAGATCTGCCATGGTTTTTAATACGCGTCTGGCTTTGTTGTCACCCTCAGGCAATGACACAACATTGGCATCCGTAAGTTCATCCATAAGCCTTGCTGCTCTGTTATATCCTATCCTCATTCTTCTTTGCAGATGAGATGTGGAGGCTTGTCCGCTTTCAATTACTATTCTCGCAGCATCCGCAAAAAGATCATCTTGTTGATTTGCTCCGTTAGCCACGGCAGCAGCTGCTTCTTTGGGGTCAATATACTTAATGTTAATAATCTCTTCTGAATATTCTGGAGAAGCTTGTTTTTTGACAAAGGCAACGATCTTCTCTATTTCATCGTCGCTTACATATGCCCCCTGCACTCTGGTAGGTTTCATTGCACCGATAGGGGAGTATAACATATCTCCTCTGCCCAGCAGCTTTTCTGCTCCGCTTACATCAAGAACTACTCTCGAGTCGATTTGTGTTGCAACCGCAAAAGATATTCTTGAAGGAATATTTGCCTTGATAAGGCCTGTAATAACGTCCACAGAAGGTCTTTGTGTTGCAACAACAAGATGTATGCCTGTTGCTCTTGCCATTTGGGCTATTCTTGCGATCGTAGTTTCAACTTCGTTGGATGCGACCATCATCAAATCTGCCAATTCATCAATAATAACTACAAGATAAGGAAGCTTCTCGTTTACTAAAACATCTGGATCCTTTAATGCCTGCGCATCATCGATTTTTTTATTATAGGCTTCGAGATTTCTGGCTCCTACATCAAAAAATTGTTTATATCTCCTGGACATTTCTTTCAGTACCCAGTCTTTCAATGTTGCAGCTGCTTTTTTTGCATCTGTTACAACAGGGGCCATAAGATGAGGGATATCGTCATATATAGCAAGCTCTACCATCTTTGGGTCGATCATAATAAATTTCACTTCATCAGGTCGGGCTCTCATTAAAATACTGATGATCAAAGAATTAATAGCGACGCTTTTACCTGACCCTGTAGTTCCTGCTACAAGCATATGAGGCATTTTTGCTAGGTCCCCGAATATTGGCGTTCCTGCAATGTCTTTTCCTATTGCTGTGAAAAGTTTTGATGGATTATTGGCAAATTCAGATGTTCTTGCAATCTCTCCAAGATGAATAGGTGTGACGGTAGGATTTGGAACTTCTATGCCGACAACAGCTTTGCCAAGAATCGGGGCTTCTATCCTTACGCCTCCAGAAGCAAGATTGAGCGCTATGTCATCAGCAAGATTGGCTATTTTGCTAACTTTTACTCCAGGTTCAGGTTGAACTTCAAATCTTGTCACAGCAGGACCGATGCTTATGTTTACTACGCTGGCTCCAACTCCAAAACTGCGAAGCGCTCTTTCGAGATCTATTTTTCTTTGTTGAGTCAGTTCACGAAGTTTTAATGCTTTTTGTTTTTCTGCTTCGGTACAGGTTCCAAGCAGATCAAGAGGAGGTAGCTTATAAGTATGTCTTTTGTATTTTTTCTTTGGTTTTGTGTCATCATCCAGAGATGAATGAGGAGCTTCTTCAAGAACAGGAGTTGATGATATCGGCACTTCATACTTTTTTTCTTCCTGAATAAGGTCATCTTTGATCAGTGGCATTTGATTCGCAATTGAGCTTTTATCATCAAGAGTAATAACAGGTTTTTTAATTTTTTCCTTTTTCGGTTTTATTGTTTCCTCTTCATCTTCTTCGTCTTTTTTTGGAAGAATGCCATCAATAAACGCCATGAAGGCATCTAAAGATGTAATATTGAATGACAGGATTATTGATATAAGGAGCATTGCAGATAATGCTATGTATGTGCCCCCGGCTCCCAGTACTTTTGTAAGCAAAAAAGTAAAGACATATCCTATAAATCCTCCTCCTCCTTGTAATGCAACATAAGTTGCTGTGCTGTAATATTGCGGAAAAAACATTTGGAATGCAGAAACATAAGTGAGAAAGAATACTGAGAACCCTATGAGTCTTATTCTAAGTGATGTTGGCTCTTGTTTTGTAAATAGAACAACTCCAATAAAGGTTAAAATAATAGGCATCAGAAAAACTCCAAAACCAAGGATCATTTCTAGCAGGCCTTTGATCAAATATACTCCTAGTAAACCTGTTTTTCCCGTTGAGGGGTCGCCTGGAAATATACAGAATAATATGTAAATCGCGAAGGCTATCGAAATAATGCCGCCAACTATATGACGATGGGCAGTAGCATCTCTATCTTCATTTTTTTTGCCCGCCAAAACGGTTCTCCATTATCACTAAGATTGGGCTGGCTATAAATATTGATGAGTATGCTCCCAGGGTGAATCCAATCAATAATGTGAGCGCAAAATCTTTTAAAGTAACGCCGCCAAACACCAGAAGACAAATATTCATGAACACCACGGTTAGCACGGTGTTAATAGATCTTGACATGGTTTGATTTACGCTTTCATTAACTACTGACACAAAATCCACTCCGCCTTTTCGGGGCTTCAACAAGTTTTCCCTTATGCGGTCAAAAATTACTATCGTGTCGTTTATAGAATATCCAAGTATGGTTAGCATTGCTGCAACAAATGGGGCATCAACGGATTTCCACAATATCGCCACAAGTCCAACTGTAATGAACACATCGTGCCAAAGGGCTATTATTGCTGCCACGGCATAGATGAATTCGAATCTAAAAGCAACAAATATTAAAATGCCGATCGTGGCAAATAGTAACGCCCAGAAAGCC
Organism: uncultured bacterium; assembly: GCA_964633925.1. Lineage (GTDB taxonomy): Bacteria > Margulisbacteria > WOR-1 > JAKLHX01 > JAKLHX01 > CAZWKB01. The sequence goes on along the minus strand of CAZWKB010000010.1, from coordinate 17,058 downwards.
TGGACCCTTAATTCTTTACCGATTACAGGGCCGATAGTATCTGCTTCGAGTAGCTCAATAGATCCGAATGTTTTTGTAAGTTCGTCAATTACTTTTGTTCTTGTTTCTGTTTCAAGAGGTTCTGTTCGGATTATCAGGTCATCAGTTCCTGACAGCTGAATTGTGTTGTCTTTTATACCAAAAGATTCAAGGATCTTTCTTACGCCACCAAGATGATTTGGAATCGAGGCTTTTTGGTCAAATCTTAAAGTAAGCACAGTCCCGCCAGTAAAATCTATACCAAAATTCATTGGCTTACCTTTAAAGAACGTGTTTGTGCTTATTCCGATTATTCCTATAGCAATAAGAATAAAGGAAATAGTGAACCAAAGCCTTGATTTGCCTATTATGTTCATTTTTTAAAACCTCTGAACAACATTTTACTATTTGCATCAGTTACTATCTTCCAGTCGACCATAAGATCCATAAAGAATTTGGTTATTACAATTGATGTGAACATGCTTACAATAATACCAGCACATAGTGTTATAGCAAAACCTTTAATGGATCCAGATCCCATAATGAAAAGCATACTTGCAGCAATTATTGTAGTTACATTAGAATCCAGGATGGCCGTGAATGCTCTATGGAAACTCGTGTCTATTGCTATTCTAATATTCTTTCCAAGTTGTAATTCTTCTTTGAATCTTTCAAAAATTATAACGTTTGCATCAACAGCCATTCCTAAAGTTAGCAAAAATCCTGCAATGCCTGGAAGGGTAAGCGTTGTTTTTAATAATGACAAAACCGCCAAGGTAAGAAAGAAATAGATTATTAGAGACAAATTTGCTAATATTCCAGGCATGCGATAGTAAAATGCCATAAAGACAAATATTGCTAATATTCCTATGATACCTGCTATCTTGCTTCTGTCTAGCGAATCTTTACCAAGCGTTGGCCCAACTATCTTATTTTCAACGACTTTTACTGGGACAGGGAGAGATCCTCCTCTTAGCTGAACAACGAGATCGGATACTTCGCTTGCTGTGAAGCTTCCGGATATCTGAGCTTTGCCAGATGGAATTGGTTCTCTAACAG
>CAZWKB010000010.1:11085-15971 GCA_964633925.1 uncultured bacterium | reverse complement strand
TATTGGCTTGTCTACATTGTTTGTTGTCACGTTCGCAAATATTCCTGCACCTTTTGAATTGAATTCTATATCGACAACAGGATTACCGTATTGATCAACATTTGGCCAGGCACCCTTTAGATCTGCCCCTGTTAGTGGAACATTCTTTAATATTATTGGTCTTATGCTTTCTGATCTGCCATTTCTCTTTTCTTCATACTTGCCAAGGTAGGCTCCTTTACCATATATCTGCTCGATCTTTTCTTTGGTAAGTACTTTTTCATCTACAGGTGCCCACTCGGCTTCAACAAATTCAAGCATCGCAGTTTCTCCAAGAACTTTTATAGCATGTTCAGGATCCTTGATGCCTGGGAGTTCTATTACAACCTGGTTGCCGCCTTTTCTTTGTATTGTTGGCTCTGTTACTCCAAGTCCGTCAACTCTGTTCCTGATCACGGCCACAACTCCAGATACTGCGTCATCGCTAACTTTTACAGTATCGGTTGATTGTGCTTCAACAACAATTCTTGTGCCTCCTTGAATATCAAGGCCTTGTGTAAGAGGGAAAAAACGAATAAAAGCTATTGATGCAACAAGCAGTGCAAGAACTCCGAGAACCTTAAGTTTTGTAATATTTTGTCCCATTATCAGTATTAATTATATATTCTTTATAAATACAATACAACGGGGCTTTTATGGGGTTTGCCTGGTTTCATTCAAATAGGAGTTAAGCAGGACTCTTCCATTATATTTGGCAATAGTTTCCATCATTGATCTGATTTTTAGTGGCATGCCAGGTGCATATTCGCCTTTGCCAGATTCGAATCTATCCATGTCGGCAGAAATCTTATGTGCAACATTCTCGAATATTCTTATAAAACCATTGGAAAGAAGGAATTTAGAAAGCTTTGCTATGTCCTGATTATTCCATAGATCATTGTGGAAGCTATGATTCCCCACAAAAGTCGTTGGCCCGTATATAGATACTGTTGGCAGATTTCTTAGACAGCCAGCTCCTCCATCGTCAGATCCAATAATGTATGCTCCATTAATTGCTGCTTTTAAATAGCTTGGGCCAAAAGCTTCTGTTCCTTGAGATCTATCTTCTTTCAAAGGATTTGTTGTCCCAACCCAGCACCCTCGTAGTGATAATCCTGGAAATATCCACTTTGCTTTGTCGTAATCATAGTTTTCAAGAAAGTCTGCGCCAAAAAGATGATCCTTTCGGTTAATGTCCTCAACAAATTCAAGTAGTTTTTCTAGCTTATTCATCGATCCAATGTCATCTTGATGGGCAATTCCTCCAAACAGGTAAAAAATTGGCCTTCCCAGTTCCTTTGCTATTTTTCTGATAATACTTTGATTCTCGTCTTTTAAGAATCCAGTAAGTAGATCGATCTTATACTCTGTTGCCCTTCTTAGTGAGGCAAATACAATAGCGTTCTGAGGAATGTTTACACCAAACTTTCTAGGGTAGTGATTATTAAATAGATCTATAAAGTGCCTGTCCTGCGCAGAAAAAGCTCTTGAAATATCTTTTTTGAAATTACTATCATTAGCGTAAAAATCTACAATATCATTTTTCTGGAATGCCGAGAATTCATTTCTCCATCCAGGAATATAGCTGTCAAGGACCAGTACGGTCCCCATTCCAAGCCAGCTGTCGATATCTAGTGTGTCAGGATATTGAACAAGAGACTTATATGAATAATCTTCAGGAAGAAGCTTATTAGCATCTTCAGAAAAACGTCTGGCATGTGCAACTTCTTCAGCTCTTGTTACCATGAAATGAATTGGAGATACCACCCCAGTTCTTTTGCTCATCATTATTTCTGCAAATGATGCATTTGTTTTTTTATAATGATCAAGTCCTATTTGTCCCCATAGTTTTTCTTCTTCTATTGAATAATGTCTTTGTACCATGTCTCCTGTAGTCCTTGGAACAGTACCATTTTGAGGAGCATGTATAGTTGCTACACAAAGTTTCTTTGTTGCTTGCATTGCGGCCCCAACGTCTCCATATTGTTTATAGAACCACAAGAACAAATTAAATTTAAATAAAGCAGTATGTCCGTCATGTCCAACCACAAGATCTGTAATAGCATTATTGGTCCCAATTAACTCAAGATATTGTGCCAGTCTGAATCCTCCCTGTCCGAGCACTTGCATTTGTTCTAATACTGCAGCCGATTCACAGGAAGGATACATTTTTCCTGTTATTCCAGGAACACTGAGCCTGAATGCTGGTGAAAAATTATTTTCCGACGTATAGCCATCGAACATCCATACATTGACCGGGACTTTTTCCCCATAAAGATCAACATCTACAAGAGGTCCTAAAAAGTGATATCCGTTTATATTCTCAGGATCCTTCTCGTCAAATTTGATTATTTGTCTGTTGCCTTCAAATGTTTGAGTCCTTTTTGCACTATGAAGCAGGCTGATGTTCACGAGTCCAAAATGATCTAGCTTTCCAAACCTTGCTCCCGTCCAGTTTATCGTTTCGCTTATTATCCCAAGTCCACCTGCTCCAGTAGGAGGGTTGTCTTTGAATGATTCTATAGTCTCTGAGATCTTCGACATATCTAAATTTTCCATCCAATCGAAAGATCTAGTATAGTTTTCATATGAGTTTGGATATGTTATTTTAACTATCTCCGGAGTTGAAGGAGAGTATACGCTTTCCATATCTAGGTCGATGATAACCCTATGGTCTATATTCTCTATCTTTAGATCCCTTTGTAAAGAAATCCAGCAGTTTAATTGATTAAGACCTGCGGCGCTGATCTTTGGAGATGTTGATATTGTAGTCATTTCAACATTATGTCGTTACAATTAATAAATAATTTCACATAAAATATTTATGGCTTACTTTGTTAGAGGAGGATATTAGGCTTTTCCGATATTATCCAGCAATCTTTCAAGATCTTCTTGAGAGAAATAGTGTATTACTACTTTTCCCTTTTGAGGATTCCCTATAATGTCAACTTTTGTTCCAAGCCTGTCGATAAGCTTATCTTTAACATCTCTCATAATAGGCTCAAGATTTTTTTGTTTTGATTTTTTTTGTGATGATGGTTTGCTATCGTTCAGAGATGCTATCAATGCTTCAACGTCTCTGACAGAAAGATCCTTGCTTATTATCTCTTTACATATATTGATTTGCATTTCCTTGTCTTCAACAGACAGCAAGGGCCTCGCATGTCCGGCAGATATTTGATCGGAGGCAATGTAAGCAGTAATCTCTTTTGGAAGATCCAGCAGTCTCAATGTATTAGATACTGTTGACCTGTCTTTGCCGACTTTCTTAGCAATTTGTTCATGAGTAAGCTTGAATATATCAATAAGCTCATTGTATGCAAGCGCTTCTTCTACCGGATTGAGATCTTCTCTTTGCAGGTTTTCAACGATTGCTATTTCAAGAGATTGTTCATCGGAATACTCCTTGATAATGACAGGAACTCTGTCAAGTCCGGCTTTTTTTGCCGCTCTAAAACGTCTCTCTCCGGCAATTATTTCATATGTATTCCCTCTTTTTCTGACAAGGATAGGGGATGCTATTCCATGTTCGGAAATGGATTTAGAAAGATCTTCCAGTTTTTGTTCGTCAAAACTTTTTCTTGGCTGTCTTGGATTTGGAACGATCTGCTCCACATCAAGCTGGACAATTGACCTTCCTGATGTAAAAGGAGAAAGTGATCTGCTTTCGTCGCTTGATGGAATTAAAGCCTCAAGCCCTCTTCCGAGTTTTGATGCTGACATATTTTAACTTCGCTCCTTTCGAGCAATTCTTTAGCCATTTCTTCGTATCCTTTTGAACCTGTTGATGTTGGATCATAATAGAGTATCGGCATTCCGTGAGAGGGGGCTTCTCCAAGTCTGACGCTTCTTGGTATCAACGTTTTATATACCAAGTTTGGAAAATGTTCCCGCACTTCTTCAACAACTTCATTATTAAGAATTAATCTCTGGTCATACATAGTTAGCACTATGCCTCCGATCTTTAATTCTTGATGGAGGTTTTTTCTCACCAGATCTATGGTCTTTAATAATTGAGATAATCCCTCAAGCGCAAGATATTCGCATTGTATAGGGATCAACACTTCGTCAGCTGCAACAAGTGAATTTAATGTAAGGAGAGATAAAGATGGGGGGGTATCGATCAGGATAAAATCATAATTATCCTTTACTTTTTTTAGGGCATCTCTCAAACGATATTCCCTTGCCATTTCTCCAACTAGCTCAATCTCAGCGCCTGCCAATGCCGTATTTGCCGGAAGCAGAAACAGATTTTTCATGGCGGTTTCCATTATTGCTGAGGATAGGGGGGCGTTATCGACAAGCACGTCATACACCGAGGTTGTTATTGTACTTTTTTCAGCTCCGACCGCTGACGTTGCATTCCCCTGGGGATCAATATCGACAAGTAGCGTATTTTTGCCCAGTACCGCCAAAAACGCTGCTAAATTTACTGCTGTAGTCGTTTTGCCAACGCCACCTTTTTGATTACAAATTGAAATAGATATTCCCATTGATTCTTTAGTATATCATAAAAGAATTAGCCTATAATAGAGGGTGATTTTGGGGGGTGCCGGCTTTTCTTGGGAAATGCGGGGGGGAGTATTTTTCTTTTGAAATGACAATAAGTTTTCTGCTGATCTTTGTTCCCGGTATTGTGACAGTTTGCACTTTTTGTAAAGTTCCTCCAAGCAATTTCATTGCTTTTGTTGATTCTTCTATTTCATCATCTATATCGAATGATTTCATCGCAATAAATGTTCCCCCAATTTTTACAAGTGGGAGGCAGATTTCGCAAAGTGTACTAAGATTTGATACGGCCCTTGCAACAGCAATATCATATGTCTGCCTTTTGTCTGTATGGGACAGGTCTTCTGCCCTTGTCCAAA
>CAZWKB010000010.1:10442-11075 GCA_964633925.1 uncultured bacterium | reverse complement strand
ATTTAGTCCGAGCTTGGGTAATAATTGTTCCAGAAAAGTTGTTTTTTTCTTCACGCTGTCTAGAAGAGTTAATTTAATATTCGGAAAAGCTATCTTGAGAGGAATGCCAGGGAATCCTGCCCCAGTCCCAATATCAATTAATTTTAGATTGCCTTTTGTAAAATCATATGCCTGAGCAACTGTCATCGAATCTTTGAAATGCTTTATCTCTATATCGTCTCTATTGGTAATGGCTGTAAGGTTTAAGCTCATCTTTGTAAATATCCAGAATTTGGTTAGACATATTACTTAACTAAAATGCTTGACCGATAGAGAAGTGTAATGCTCCCTGAGAGAATGACCGATTAGAACCGATCCCATAATCAAGTCTTATTGGACCCATTGGAGTGTTTAATCTTATTCCAAAGCCTTTACCGGAAATGAATTGATAAGGATCTGGCCATCCTTCATCCCATGCATTCCCCCAATCAAAGAACAGTACTCCTTGGAACATGTCGTTAAATGAATATCTAAGCTCAACATTTGCAAGAATTCTTTTCTTGCCTTTTCTTGCTTCGATCGGTTCATATCCTCTGATAGTATTTGCTCCTCCGGCATAAAGATTTTCGCCGATAGGAATAGCTCCAATACCTG
>CAZWKB010000010.1:0-10432 GCA_964633925.1 uncultured bacterium | reverse complement strand
TTCTTGTGACGTATACGTCCATCCTCTTTTGAAAGCAAAACTGTAGAACTGACCTTTTGATGGGTTCATCCAATTATCTCTTGTATCGTAAGAAAGTGATAGCCCAACCGTATTTGAATTGTAGGCTTCAAAAGAACCAGATGTTATTGGATCCACTTTTTCACTGCCAACGCTATATCCTACATTCCATTCGTCAGAAATTGGTTTGCTTGAACTTATTTCCCATCCGTTATATATACCCTCTTTTTCTTGGGTTTCCATCAGATAAACATTTTTTCCTATAGTTAGCCATCTCTTAAATGTCATAGAGACCTTATCGCCGAGTTTGTCTGGCATGAACCATGGATAAGTATATTTGAACTGATATGACTGCTGTTGTGTTCCTGATTGGCCTCGAAGAAGAGTGCTTTGTCCTGTTCCAAAAAGGTTGTCTGCGCTTAGGTCAACAAATCCAAACCATCCTTCGCGTTCTCCATAGCCACCACCAAAGTTAATGGTATTGGTTTTGCCCTCTTTGATTTTCACGACAAGAGAAACGCTGTTAGCGTCTTTTCCGGGTTGAAGATCAGGTGCAACATCAGAAAAGAATCCAAGATTATACACTCTTCTGAGATCTTTACTTAAAGTTTTTTCGTTGAGTATGCTTCCTACTTTGCTTTTGATCTCTCTGAGAATAACGTAGTCTTTGGTAACATTGTTTCCATCCAGTGAGATCGATTCTATTTTTCCTTCAATTATTTTGAATGAAGTGATTCCTGTTTTTGGATCTGTTGAGACATCTATTACTTTACCCAGTATGTATCCGTCTTTGCGATAGAGATCCTCTATAGTCTTGATATCTCCTCTAATAGAATTGAACGAGAGGACCTGTCCTTTTTTTGAATCGATTAGATCAAGAAGTTTTTTTGTAGAATAAGCTGTATTACCGGAAATCTCAACATCATTAATTGTAGGATTTTCTTTTACAACATAAGTCAATGCAGTTCCACCCTTTATTCCTTTGAAGTCAGCGGAAACATCCGCAAAATAACCAGTGGCATAGATTGACTTCATATCTTCATTTATTTTTTCCTGCGAAAGAATATCTCCGTTCTTGGCAGCAACAATGTCCATTACATATTGCTTTGGTATTCTAAGGAGTCCTTTTACATTCATTGCGGCAATAATAGGGGAAACCGATACAGCTTTTTCTGTTTTTGCAATTGGAGCTACAAACGATTCTGTTTTTGCAAATGCACTTGCAGAAATGAGTACCGATATTGCGGCGAAAGCTAGAGCCTTTTTCATCATATATGTATTATATACTAAAATTTGCGAGAAGATTGCAACGTGGTTTTGTAGTATGTGCTATTAGGGTCAGCGAACGTAACAGGTTCTCTGTAATACACCAATGAGTAATTGTTGTCGATTTTCCATATTATTTGATAATTCACTGAGATATTGTTTGTCGTCGTTGTTTCTCCCATCGCTTGAGAATATTTTGCGCTGATAAATATGGTATTAAAGAATCCTTTTGCCAAATTGACCCCAAGAGTTTGATTTTCAAGCCCCGGTTTGCTCTGCATGTTAAATGTTTTTGCAAGATCTTTCCCAAAATTGTAATCGAGTGAAAAGGTTTCAAGTCCCAGAGATTTTTCTATCTGTCCCGAAACCCCTCCCAGTATATAAGATTGGAGTCTTGCATTGAGATAATCAACCATAACTCCTTTTGCCATATCTTCTACATTAACGCTTTGCCCTGTGCTTGACGTTGCACTTTTGACTCCGATGCTGGAAAGTGCATTCTTAAAAACATCCGGCATTAACACATTAATAATCTGGCTTTCAGAATATGAAAGTTGAGATATTTTTGATGGAGTGGTCTGTTTGTCTTCAGAAAAGGCATAGAGGCTGGTCTTGATAGCCCTGTCTTTATCGGTCGTAAAGGGGATTCCCGACATCTTTGTTATTATTACGGTCTTTGTTTGTGACGGGTTTTTCTCGGAAGCCAACGCAGAGTCGACGGCGGATGGGTTTTCGTCAATTTCTGTTTTCGCCGTTACAAAAAGCATAGGGATCATTCCGTACGATTTTTTAAACTCAGCTCTATTTGTTTTGTTGTTTCCTTCCGTGTCTTTTGCCAGGTTAGACCCGAAATATAATTCCTGATCTTTTTCGGAGACAACCTTAAAGTCTCTGCCGAACATTCCAAGTAAATTTAAAGTTCCGCTGTTTATTCCAACAACTCCTTCCATTTCAGGTTTTGACATACTACCCGAAACTTGCAATCCTTTGCCCTGTATTTCAAAATCCATTTTGGAAATATCAAAATCAAGAGTTGCCATATCTACCGGCAAGGCATTTCCGATTTTGCCTTGAACAAGGCGTACGTTTTTGTTTATGTCAATGCCAAGATTGAAAGCAACGTCAATATTTTTTTCCATTGTTGTTTTTTTGTTTTTTGGCAATATTACCAGTCCATTTGAAAGCGCAATTGCAGAAGTGAACAGGGGTTTGTATTTTGTCATAAGATGAGACTTAAATGTAAGAGGCCCTTTGATACTTATGTTCTGTAGGGAGACTTCACCGGCATATAGATCAGGTATATCTACAGATCCGAACATGTCATAGGCACTGATGTCAACGTTTGATATGTTGTCTTCATCATATGCACTTGTCATATCTATTAGCCCGGCGATTGAAAAAGATAGAGGCTTATTAAGTGTTTTTTGTCCGTCTATTGTTCCCATGAACTTGTTCACATAGATAATGTTGTCTTTTGCCAATATTTCAGTGTTAAAGTTGTTTGCATTAGACTGTATTGCTCCAATGTTCGCATAAGCCTCATCAATTTTAATGTAGCCGTTTATTATTGGTTTATAAATTGTCCCTGAGAGGGAGATCTGTGCAGATCCTTTTCCTTTTTTCCATGAAATACTTCTGAACATAGAAGGGAGCAGTCCTATATTACTGTTATCAAACTTTGTTTCTATTGACAGCTCTTTTCCTTGAACAAAAGGGATCTTCCCTTTCAATGTTGCTTTCTGTTTTTCTTTGCTGATCTCGAGTTTGTTAATGTTAAGTACGTTGTTGGCAAAACTGAACTTGCTGTTAGCATTATCCAGCTGAACAGGGCCAAGGCCAAAGTTATCAACAGATACTTCCGCGCTGATCAGCGGAGAGGTTATGCTTCCCAGAATGGAGGTCTTAAGAGTGAGCACTCCTTCTATTGAAGCAGGGGTTTTTATTATGGTATTAATGTTGTTGATCGAGAAGTTTTTTGATTCCAGCTTTAATGATACGGGGCCTGTTAAGTCTATTTGTCCGCTTGCCTCAATCTGCCCTCTGTCTTTTTTTAGTTTGAGCTCCTTTATTAAAAGCATCCCGTCTTTATAAATGCCAGAGGTAACAAAGGAATCGAAAGGATACTCTCCAACATTTCCATCAGTGACTTTTAGATTAAATGTCATGTTCAAATTCTTTCCTTTGCCGCTGAATTTTGACAAAAGAGATAATTTCCCTTTAGCTCCAATATCTACAGGCTCAAAACCTTTTCTTAATATGTCTGATTCGTCCTTTATTTTGCCCCACGCCGAAAGGAAGGATTTTGGAGAATTATCATAAATGCATGAATTTGGATGAATATCAAAAAGATTTTTAAATAAGAGAATCTTTTCTGTGTTGTTATCTGCGATCGCTTTTTTTTGCTTGGCCTCGATATATATCATCTGCGAAATATTGGAGGCAGAGGCAAGGCTTGTGTTATCTGTTGACAGTTCTCCTTCGTACTCAATATCTTTCTTGTTTATGGACACCTTAGCCTTGAGTGCATATTTATCCGCTCCATTATAGATAACAACAGGTCCAGAAAGAATTAGATCCCCGTTTTGATATTTTATCTTGCCAGAGGATTTTTCTGCCTTTATGCTGTTGTAAACAAGATTAACTCCGGCAAAACTTGTTTGAATAATAGGGGATGATAAATTTCCTTTTATTGTCCCTTGGCTTTCAACTATTCCAAGGATCTTTGCATATTTCTGAGTAAAAGGGCTGATCGCTGTTAAATTGATAGGACCAAAAAAGCTTATATCAATATTTGATCCGGAATCGATTTTCCCCTTGAGAAAAAAAAGAGAATTATCTGATACGAGAGAAAGCTCTTCGATAATAGATTCTTTGTTCATCCATGAAAGTTTTGCAGCAATATTTCCTATATCCTGTGACGCTTTTGAAAGTTCCGTTATATTTAGAACGCAATCATAATTAAGTTGCTTTGCTGCTAGTCCTAGATTTTTCCCGGAATCTTTTGGCAATATCCCGCTTATTTTTACATCTAACTTTATTTTTCCATCAAGTCCATATAATTCCGACGGCATAAAGGCTTCAAGAAAACGAAGATCTGCAATTGAGATGCTATTGCTGCTGAGTTTGAGGTTTGATGTCCCGCCAAAAAACATTTGTCCCTCTGCAGAAATTACCGATTCTTTTTCCATGATGGTCAATTTTTTTATCGATATTTGTCCGCGATCAATGGTTATGTCCGTCATCATCGAATCAATATGCTGGTTCTTAATTGTTGAGTTCGATGCGTTTAGCTTCGCTTTTATTGAGATTCTTTCGAGCGGATTTTTTATGAGCTCCTCGTTGTATTGTCCAGATATGTAGGCGGTCAAGCTGTTGATCTTCCCGTACTCTGATTGGTACCCCTTGCTGTTTATGTTAAAAGCAAAATCTTTACTTGTGAGGTTATATTTGCCTGATATATTTATTGGGTTGCCATTGAAAGAATATGCAACATTTTTTAGATCTAATAGTCCCTTTGAGAAAAAGATGTCGCCTTTTAAGGAGTCAACGTTTTGCCCTAAAATGGTTCCGGCACTAATTTTTATAACAGGAGAGAGCTTTAGATTGTCTAGCTTTCCAGTGATATTAACAGATCCAGATGTTATGCCTTTTGCAAATTTTATTTCAGGGATTAATTTGGCCAGATCAAGTTTTTCAAATTCAAGAGCTCCGTCTACGCTGCTGTTTGGTGACAGCGCAAAGCCAATGTTTCCTTTCGCGCTTCCTCCTGACAAAGAGGCGTTGTTTAGAGTGATATCAAGTCGGTTGTTTTTTATTGCCAAGTCTATTGATGCATCAACGGTTCTTCCAAGTGCTTTTGCCTTTATTAGTTTTATTTTGCTTGAGAATAAGAGTTTTGGTGCTGACAATACGCTTAATTCCACATTAGCAAACCCGTCTATATTCTGATCTTTTATAACAGGAACTCCAAGATATGGGTTCCACTTTTTCAATGATAAGGCGTAGGCATTTGCTTTAACGTGTGTCACTAAAGTAGCAAGATCAATGCTTCCTTTGGATGTAAAGTATGAGAAGCCTTCATTTGCATTTGTGTTGAACTTAAGAATTCCTTTGCTGGAAAAATCTGCAAAACCATTAACTCCGGTAAAGTTGAATTCTTCTTTTTTCTTGTTTGGAATGGGAGCAAACCCTCTAATGTCGACAAACTTAATGTTGCTGTCTCTGACATATATTTTTGCCCTGACATCAGGCGCCGGACCGTCAGAGCTCCCGGCCGGCATTAATTTTGCGAGATTGATGCTCCCGTCTTTTTCATGCTCCAGGGATCTGCTTGCACCATCCAATTCTATTTTGCTTATTGCAGGAATAAAATCTCTGATGGAAGCCGCTCTTATGAGGTTGTAGCTTATGACGGCCCTTTTTACGGAGATAACAGCTCCATCTGAGAGCTTTTTTTTCTTAGCAATTCTAATGTTTTCTATTACGATCGAGTCAAGCAATCCTCCGCTGACGTTTCCGACAGTAATTTCTCTGCCAAGAATTGAAGATGCTTGCTTTGCTACCTCTGATCTGATCAATGAAACTATGGGGTTTGAAAAGCTTGGGAAAGCATAAGAATATGACGGCAATAGGATTGCTATGCAGAAAAAAATTGCAAAGTATGTTCCAATTATGATTCTTTTGTTAATCATTAGGAGAATTATAGCATTTAGAGCAAGTTTATCTGGTCGTGCTTAATGGAGGGGGATTTCATCTTGAGATGATTATAAGCGTTCAGCGTAAGAACCCTGCCTTTTGGTGTTCTGTCCAAAAATCCCATTTGAAGAAGATATGGCTCTACGACATCTTCTACTGTGCCAGGATCTTCGCTTATAGCTGCTGCTATTGTGTCCAGCCCAACCGGACCTCCTCCAAATTTTTGGGCAATGGTTATCAGCAATTTGCGGTCATTATTATCCAGCCCAATTTCATCTACATCAAGTTCTTTTAGAGCTTTCTCGGCAACGTCTTTTGTTATTCTTCCACCAGCTTTGACCTGGCACCAGTCTCGTACACGCCTTAAAAGGCGATTAGCAATTCTTGGGGTACCGCGAGATCTTTTAGCAATAGCATAGGCCCCTTCGTCTTCTATATATACCTCAAGAACATCGGCTGCTGCAGAAACGATTTTACTTAGTTCTTCGCTTGAATAGAATTCAAGGCGGCTTATCATTCCAAATCTGTCACGTAGAGGACTGGTCAACAATCCGATCCTTGTTGTTGCACCTATCAGAGTAAACTTTGGCAGATCCAGTCTAATCGATCTTGCACTTGGACCTTTGCCAATGACGATGTCCAAACCAAAATCTTCCATTGCCGGATAAAGAACCTCTTCGACGACTCTGTTTAGGCGATGTATTTCGTCAATAAACAGAATTTCGTTTTGTGACATATTGGTAAGAATTGCGGCGAGATCTCCAGGGCGTTCTATCGTTGGCCCTGAAGTTACTTTGATAGGAACTCCCATTTCATTGGCGATAATATTTGCAAGAGTTGTTTTTCCAAGTCCGGGAGGTCCATAAAGGAGAACGTGCTCAAGAGGTTCTCCTCGTTTTTTTGCTGCGTCCATCGACAAGACAATATGGTCCTTAATTTTCCCTTGGCCAATATAATTTTCTAGCTTTTTTGGGCGAAGCCCAGAGAAGGAACTTTCTTCTTCAAATATCTTGTCCATGAGGTTATATTCCGGACTTTATCTCTTTGTCTGCCTTTTCCATCATTTTGATGGTTACTTCTATGCTTTTTTCTTCTTTAGTAGCTTCTAGCAAAGCTTCATAAAGTTTTTTTGTTCTGGCATCCATTGTTCTCATCTGTGCTTTTATCTGATTGGCAAATGCCATCTTTCCGGCAGGGTTAAGCACCTTATATGAAGCAGAGAACTTTTTTATGCTTTCAACAAACTTTGCACTTGGGTTGTCCTTTATTTGTTGGTTTTCCATCATACCGAAATTGTAGCATTTCTTATTTTGTTGTCAACGCAACTCTTTTTTTTGATGATATAATTTCATTAAAAGGGGGGCAATATTATGCCATTAGTTTCAACAAGAGAGATGTTCAAAAAGGCCTATGACGGTGGATACGCAGTTGGTGCGTTCAATGTTAATGACATGGAGATCCTTCAAGGGATAGTTGATGCCGCAAAAGAAGAAAATGCTCCGTTAATTCTTCAGGTTTCAGCAGGTGCCAGAAAATATGCAAGACACGAATATTTAGTAAAGTTGGTTGAAGCTGCGCTTATGACGGCTGATCTACCAATAGTATTGCATTTAGATCACGGCGAAGATTTTGAAGTTTGCAAATCATGTGTCGACGGTGGATTCTCTTCCGTCATGATAGATGCCTCAAGATTTCCTCTAGATGAAAATATCAGAATCACAAAACAAGTTGTCGATTATGCTCATGCAAAAGGCGTTACAGTAGAAGCAGAACTTGGCAAGCTTGCCGGAGTTGAAGATGCCGTTAAGGTTGATGCAAAAGACGCAACATATACAGACCCAGACGAAGCAGAAAGATTTGTTAAAGAAACAGGATGTGACTCTCTAGCAATCGCGATCGGAACAAGTCACGGAGCATTCAAGTTTAAAGGGGACCCAACACTTGATATCGCAAGAATGAATGAAATTGCAAAAAGATTACCAGGCTTCCCATTGGTATTACATGGTGCATCATCAGTTCCTTCAGAATTGGTAGATGCTTGTAACAAATACGGCGGAAAGATTCCGGGAGCAAAAGGCGTGCCTGCAAATCTGCTCAGAGAAGCAGCAAAGGGCGCAGTTTGCAAAATCAATATCGACACAGATCTTAGACTTGCAATGACAGCATCAATCAGAAAAGTATTCGTAGAAAATCCTGGCGAATTTGATCCTAGAAAATATCTTGGACCAGCAAGGGATTCTATCAAAGCGCTTGTAAAGAGCAAACTCAAAGACGTTTTGGGCTGCAGCGGCAAGGCATAGGAATAATCGTACGGGCGGGGCTTGTCCCCGCCCTTGCAAATTACAATGAAATCTTTGTACACCCAATCCCACGCTAAATCAGGCCTCAATGCAAAACTTCCAAAAATTAATACGTTTGAAAATCAATTTGGAAATTATGAGATAACGATCATCGAACCTGAATTTACATCTGTTTGTCCAAAAACAGGGCTTCCTGATTTTGGAACGATCACAATTAAATATGTCCCTGATAAAAAATGTCTAGAGCTAAAATCACTAAAAATGTATTTTAATTCTTATCGAAATCTCGGCATCTTTATGGAAAACCTTACTAACAGAATTCTTGATGATGTTGTGTCTGCATGCAAGCCTCTCAGTGCTACGATCGTTGGCGATTTTAATCCTCGCGGGGGAATCAAGACAGTTGTTGAAGCGCAGTATCCAAATTAGTTTCCAGTTGGCAACAAAATTGCTGTAATCCCCAATAAATGATAAAAGGCACTTCTACGATGAGCATTGTCGCGTGAAGTGTTGAAATGTCAAGCAATGGTGTTGAAAATCACTACAGTTCTCAATATGAGGCGGAAGTAACATGAACGATATTGTTCCAAAAGCATTGTATTCTTCTATTAAGGAGGTCATAAATACTAACAGGGGAAAGATATATCGTGCGATCAATTCAGCAATGCTTGATACGTATTGGCAAATTGGCAAACTAATAGTCGAGGATGAGCAACAAGGGGGAAATCGTGCTGTTTACGGCAAAAAACTGATAGAAAAGATTTCATCTAGATTAACTATTGAGTTTGGAAAGGGTTTTTCCATTCAAAGTTTGTGGAATATGCGTCAGTTTTATCAGAAGTTTTCAGCAATTCTCTCCGCACTGCGGAGAGAATTGACATGGACACATTACAAGATAATTTTACGTGTAGAAAATCCACAAGCTTGTATTTGGTATATGAACGAATCGGCGGATCAGAACTGGTCTACAAGAGCGCTAGAAAGGCAAATCAATTCGTTATATTACGAACGGCTGATAATGAGCAAGGACAAGGACCCTGTTATTTTGGATGCAAGCGAAAAAACGGCTCAACTAAAGCAGGAGCCATCTTCAATTCTTAAAGATCCGTATGTGCTTGAGTTTTTAAATATTAAAGACAGAACCAATTTTAGAGAATCCGAACTAGAACAAGCAGTAATAGAAAAGATACAAGGGTTTTTATTGGAACTCGGAAAAGGTTTTTCTTTTGTGGCAAGACAGAAAAGAGTCTCTACTGAAACTAGCGATTATTTTATTGACCTTGTTTTTTACAATTATTATTTAAAATGTTTTGTTCTCGTTGACCTTAAGATCGGGAAACTTACACATCAAGATGTGGGGCAAATGGATATGTATATTCGCATGTTTGACGATTTACAGAAAGGCAAAGAAGATAATCCGACAGTAGGATTGATACTCTGTTCTGAAAAAGATAAAGCCATCGTCAAATATTCTGTTCTTAAAGATAACAAAAATCTTTTCGCATCAAAATACGTTTTGTATTTGCCCAGTGAGGATGAACTGAAAAGGGAGCTTGAGCGCTGATCGATCTTTTTGTATGTCTATAAACATACAAACATTGTATATAATTATTATGGAGGTAAAACAATGAGAACAGTTACCGTTAATATTGCATTCAAGGATGATTTGTTAAAAAAGATCGACGAGGTAGCAAAACAGGAATCAAGATCACGATCGGAATTAATAAGAGAAGCTGCTAGGATGTATATAGAAAGAAAAAGCAGATGGGAAATGATATTTGATTATGGGCAAAAGAAAGCAAAAGAGAACGATTTGACAGAGCAAGACATTCTTGATGAAATTGCAAAGCATAGAAAAGAACAACGAGAGACGAAGATTAAAAAGACAATTTAATCTGAAAAATTACACCAGAAGATTCATCCCCCCATTTAATTAGGGACACAAAAAAATAATTTGACAAATCGATAATTAATTTACATAATTGGCACAAAGGATATCCCAAACAGAAATGAATATATACGCACTATCGCCATTATTGGCTTCAATTATCTTGATTGGGCCAATGTCACACAATTTGATTCGTCCGGGAACATGATTTCGGGACTTATTGTGGACAATCTCGCAGCTGTAACTGTCACCTACAATTCAGCTT
>CAZWKB010000009.1:56803-57415 GCA_964633925.1 uncultured bacterium | reverse complement strand
CCTTCATCGTTGGTTAAAACCGCTCCGCCCTCGCCGGTTGTGATATTCTTAACGGCATGAAAACTGAGAACGGTCATATCCGAATATTTACACCCACCTACAATTGAACCTTTGTACTTGGCCCCTATGGCATGTGCAGCATCTTCTATTACAATCAAACCTTTTTCTTTGGCAATGGCAGAGATCTCTTCCATATCGCAGGGCTGACCTGCAAAATGAACAGGAATAATGGCTTTTGTTTTGTTTGAAATAAGAGCAGAAATAGCTTTTGGAGAAATGTTTAATGTTTCGTCATCAATATCAGCAAAAACAGGTTTGCCACCACAATAAAGAATACTATTAGATGTTGCAACAAATGTATTTGGAGAAGTTATAACTTCATCATCTTTTTTTATGCCGGCAACATGGCAAGCGGCATGAAGCGCCGAGGTTGCAGAATTTAGGACAACGGCATATTTCGCACCGCAATATGAAGCAAGTTCATCTTCGAATTGTCTTACCAAAGGCCCCTGCGTCAGATAAGCAGATCTCAAAGCATCGGTTACGGCCTTGATATCTTCCTCATCGATCCATTGTGTCGCATAAGGGATTTTCAATATTTTATCCTTCGAT
>CAZWKB010000009.1:54516-56793 GCA_964633925.1 uncultured bacterium | reverse complement strand
CATCTTTTGTAACTGAGGGATAGTTAACCATTGTTCATTAGTATCACTGCTATATGAAAAACCATCTGGGACATCCTTACCTTCAGAATGATTTTTTTTGCTCCACCACTGAAAGGCCGGTTGAATAATATAGCAATCATCGAGTTCTTTTGTATTCCTTGCATCGTCGACACATATCATTATTTCGTGAAGTTTTTCGCCGGGTCTTATCCCGATAACTTTTGTTTTACAGTCCGGAGCTACTGCTTTGGCAAGGTCCATAATGCACATACTTGGTATCTTTGGAACGAACAATTCTCCGCCATGCATTCTTTCAAAATTTTTAATGACGAATCTGACCCCGTGATCAAGAGTTATCCAAAATCTTGTCATCTTTTCATCAGTGATAGGAATGGAACCTTCGCTAGCCATCTTTTTAAAGAAAGGAACAACGCTTCCTCTGCTGCCTACTACATTCCCATATCTAACTACCGAGAATTTTGTTCCTGAATCGCCGGAATAGGAGTTTGCCGCAACAAAAAGCTTGTCAGAGCAGAGCTTTGTGGCGCCATAGAGATTGATAGGATTACACGCTTTATCGGTACTTAATGCAATTACTTTATCAACTTTACACACGATGGAGGCATCAATGATATTCATTGCTCCGTTAACATTGGTCTTGATAGCTTCTGTAGGATTATATTCCATTGCAGGAACTTGTTTAAGAGCTGCTGCATGTACTACAAAATCAACGCCGTGAAAGGCCCTGATCAGCCTTTCTTTATCCCTTACATCTCCTATAAAATAACGCATTTGACTTTCATGCTTAATGAAATCCGGATTTTGCGCCATTTCAAACTGCTTAAGCTCATCGCGACTAAAGACTATAACTTTTTTTGGTTTATGCTCGGCTAATAATGTTTTTATGAACTGCTTTCCAAAAGACCCTGTGCCTCCAGTTATCAAGACAACCTTTCCGTCAAAAATACCCATTTAGTTCTCCTTATGTATTAGCATGTTCAATCATTGAACATTCTATCAATTTCATAGCCCTTTTGTCAATAGAAAGGCTATCTTAGGTAAAGCACTTAAGATATTTTCTTTTGTAGAAGGTCCAACATTTTGCCTACATTTTCAAGTTTTCCGACCTCAGCAGCACTTAATCTTACTCCGAAATCCTTTTCTACCGATATTACCAGCGTAATATGCATCAAGGAATCCCAAGAATCTATATCTTTTGCCGTAGTCGTATCAGTAATCTCTATGGAGTCATCTTCAAATACAGATCTAAAAACTCTGGTCAATTGCGATCTTATTTCTTCCCTGTCTTTCATTTTGCATCTCCCTTTTTAATAAAAATCTCATATTCCGGTATTTTCCCCGTCAAGTCCAGCATCCAAGAGGTTTCCCCTTCTGTCTCATGGATTTTTTCAAAACAAAGTCTTTGATACAGATCGCAAACAAGAGAATTCTTCTTGGTAGGTAAATATTTACCTCTTAATATTTTAGCATTTCCAGATATAGCGGCCGCAATTATCTCCTGTGCTATGAATTCTTCCATACCTCTTTGCAATACCCTGCAGCTCATTACCCAGGTATCTATCTCCATTTCTTGCTTATTCAAAGATTTCAGGATCACTGCGGATATAAGCCCATGGTCACCGAATTTATCCTTTAATCTGAAATAAATCCCTAAATACGAACAATCTTCCATGACAGAGGATATTTGAGACTGAGAATACCGTGTCGTGGTCAGATGGAATTGATTGCTTTTATTAATAAGCTGAGAGATCCTTTGCATATTCATTTCATCAAAAAAACCTACGGAAGCTTCCATTGACAGGCTTTGAAGATAACTCTTATAATCGGTAAAGGCTGCCATATTCTTTTCGCTTTCTATTTTGTTAGAATAATACTGAACCCTTTTTGCATCATCATCAGAAAAGTTAACGGTCTCAAAACAGGAACATTCGCAGATCGCTCCTATATATTCGCTCGGATCTTCAGGCAATTCAGGCACAAGCACTTCGGGCAAGAATTGCCTGACCAATGCCCTCTCTGCAGGATTATCATCAATAAAGATCATGGAATCAATACCTATATTAAGTTTGTTTGCGATACCCCTTATGTTATCCGCCTTGTTTTCCCAATTGGCTACGAATACAGTAATATCGGAGAGTTTTAATACCATGTCAGGATGTTTCTCAAAAGGTTCTTTCGCGGTGTTCTCATTGTTCTTGCTGCAAACGGCAAGAATGATGCCCCTGTCTTTCATTTGCTTGAGGAATTTTTGAAAAG
>CAZWKB010000009.1:47467-54506 GCA_964633925.1 uncultured bacterium | reverse complement strand
GATCCAAGGGCTATTGATCCAAGACCGTCATCACCAATTACTCCGCCCCAAATGGTATTGTCAAGATCAAGCACAATACATTTTTTTGACATGCCTTTTATCCCGGCAAGGACTTTGGAAAGCTCAAATGCGACCAACCCTGTTGAATTCAGGCTGAAAGCATTCTTTGAATGATACCAGAACCGCTTTTCTTCCCATCTTTTTTTGCCGTACATCGAAGAAAGCATATCAAGGTCGAATATTGACATGCGACCGTCAGAAATAGTTGCAAGCTCAACATTATATGCTCTTAAAAGATTCCTTTTTGACCATACGCATGAGCTCTCATAATGCCCAAAGACCGACATCCAAGGAATTGCAATGTTCATTTGAATAATGTGGCAATTACAATTTTTCAACAATGTATCCTTAATGCCTTTCGTCTTTTCTATTTCAGAAAAAACCAGAGCCCTAGAATCTTCAGCCGTCATTTTTTTACCGGCAGGGAAATGAAGATCTTCTGCTTCGCTCATGATAATAACTATTTCCGGATTGGACTTGTATAAATTGCTTGCAGGATTAGACACTGCATGCATTACGGTATTGTATTCAGGCACATAGATAGTGGCCAAAAACCCCTCCGCGGATAACCAGTATCTTAGTGCATCTTCGAGAAAAGTTGTGGTTGAAGATGCAAGGATAGCTACCCTAAGGGGACGCAAACACAGTTCTTGGCTTATCTTTTTGAAAAGTGAAATATGTTTTGAAAGTTCGACGAAATCAGCTTTTGGACTTGAGATCTCTTTAAGTTTTGAGAATGCCGTAAGATAGTCTTTATTGGCTATCAACTCTTTTATCGTTTTCACTTTTCTGCCCTCCAAGTACAGTTTTTATTTTTTTGATCCTATCCTCACTGATTGATTCCTGCCCGTTAAGCTGTTCTATCATTATAGAATTAAGCTCATTGAGCAAACAATCTATCTGATCAAAATCAAACCCCTGGTCATAAAGGTAAACAAGCTGCCAGAGGCTTGTGTCAGGATCAATAAAAATGCTGCCTCTGATCTTGCTGAACATTTTTATCTTGTGCTCATAGGCTTCATTGCTGTCCATAGTATTGTGATGCCATTTATCGGCATCACCTTCCAGCCCGAATTTTTCTCTTTGTTCAAAGATCGGAGTGTTCTTCATATAATAGAATTCTTTCAGAGTATAATAATCCAATCCGGAAGTTTCGATAAATTCAATATTTTCGGCGATCGTCTTTTCTGTTTCACCCGGAAAACCGATAATAAAAGCACCGACGCTCTTGATACCGTATTTTTTCAATAATTTAATGCCGTTCAAGAATTGGGCTTTAGTCGCTTTTTTATTCATGTTATTCAAGATGCCGTCATTTGCAGATTCTACTCCAAGATACACAGCAACACATCCGGACTCTTTCATTATCTTTATGATATCTTCGTTAATATATTGAACTCTCAGAAAAGAAAACCATTCAAATTCGTGCTTTTTAAACATCTTGCAAATTTCATTAAATCTGTTTACCGGGACATTTATCGTGTCATCAATAAAGACAATCCTTGATACTCTCTCTATCTTCAGAACACTCACGAGCTGCTGTTCTATCTGCTCAAGGGACATCAAATGATTGCCGCCGGCCGTAACAGGATATGAGCAGAACATACACGCAAAGGGACACCCGGAAGAAGTTCTTAGCTGTACCGTTCTGTTTATGGCATCTCTATCCAATAAATGATATGACATTTCTCCCTCACCTAGAACAGGACCGTTCCAGACTGACGAGGTCGTGATCTCCGAGGAAATTAGATTATTGACTTTTGAAAGATCCGATGCGTTCTTTCTTGCTGAGATCAGCTCCATTAAGTCCTTCTCTGAGTTAAATGAGTGTAGGATGTATTTAACCCCTGACTTTGAAATAAAACTTTTCAGCCTTCCTTCATCACCGCTAGACATTTCTCCGTTGACAAATGCCCCTCCGACAATCAGCTCTATATTATTGTCAACAGAAAATAGTTTTGCGGAAATATTGTATAACCCCGTATATGACAAATGAAAAGTTGAAGAAATGCCGACAAGAGGTTTTTTGTCCTGACTCTCATAGACTTCCTTGAAAACATCAAATTCTGCATCGATATTATTGATGATCTTTGTTCGTATGCCGTAGTGATGCAGATAATTTGCAATGTGAGAGCCGTTGAACCCAGGCAGATTCCAAATGTTAAACATCTTTCTCCTGCTCATAGGATCTGCTTCATGAAAGAACTTTCCGGTCTTGATATGGTTCAAGATATCAAGATGACCGTAAAACCCTGAATGATATCTGATCATGCGAGGATATATAAGTTTCTTAAACAGCTCCAATCTGTCCTTAGGAAGCTTGGAGTATTTAAAATAATCAACAGTTTCTGACTGAACTATCAAGATCAGATCATATTGCTTTTTCTGCATATTACTTCAGTAGTCCCACTTGAGCTTTACCCTGTGCAAGGACATTTCCAGTTGTGATGTTTTTGATAGAGAACTTTATCACAATAACGTTTACAGCTTCGGATATCTGATCCACTATTGCGCAAAATTCCAGCTTATCATCGGCATATGCAGGAGAAATAAATTTAGCATTTATGGTTTGAAGCAGGCAATCGCCTCCCGGAAGATGCATCCCGATCATCCTTGAAATAAAGCCAAGGAGGAACGCACCATGAACAACACGAGTTTTGTAGTTGTAACTTTGAGCGAATGCCTCATCCATATGCAAATGATTCTTATCACCCGTTAATTGTGAATAATCATCCAAATTTGCATTAGACAATTCCAAATTAAAAGAAAAACTTTGACCGATCTTAAAATCCATAATTAATATTCCTCATGATAACATACAACAGTTTTTTTTTGCTTAAATGCCGACAGTTGCAAGCTCAAATATCTGCCCTCACACATATTGATTCGTAGATGTATTTATAGCATAATATGTTTGTGATTCATGTTATAATTTTTTGACTTAGGAGCAACATTGAATATATTTTCTGCGCATTTTCTGTTCTTTTTCTCTTTTTTCTTTATCATTTACCACTTGAGCGGGAAGAACAAGCATCTGCTGTTTTTAACTAACCTCTTATTCATCATGACCTACTGCCAGACACCATTAAGCATAGCTCCTCTTATAATTTTTGTTGGCCATGGATTTTTCTGGGTAGTTCTGCTCAAAAAGAAAAGACACCCATTATTTGCAGCACTATCAATATTATCAACTCTAACCATATTCATATTCCTAAAAAAATATTCTTTTGTGACCGAAAACCTCACTCTTCATTTCTATTACTCGGTGATAGGCATGTCATATATATTGTTCAGACAGATACATCTATTTGTAGATATTTATCAAGGGGAGATAAATGGAGACATATCGTTCGTGGAATATTTTAATTACATTTGCTTTTTTCTTTCTCTCATTTCAGGACCAATTACGCTTTTTAAGAAATTCTCTGCTGAAGGCCATCAAGAGAAACATAGCCTTTCATCATTTACAAGAGAAAAGACTTATGCCGTTTTCTCCAGATTAATCAATGGAATGATAAAAATCTCGTTCTCAGCATATTTTTTTCTCCCGCTGTTCAATAAATGTCTAAAAAACATGGACATGGATTCGATTCTGTTCCCTCTTATATTTTCTGCCGCATCGATAATCTATCTAATTCATCTATACTTGAATTTCTCTGGATATATGGATATGGTGATTAGTCTAGGGCATTTTATAGGTTATGAGATGCCCGAAAATTTCATTAAACCCTTCGAATCAAAAAGCTTCCTTGACCTGTGGTCCAGATGGCATATATCGCTCTCTGAATGGTTTAAGACGTATGTTTTTAATCCGCTGATGAAGTTTTTTGCATCAAAAATTAACTCAACCCGTTTGACTCTTTATTTTGGAGCGACAGCATATTTTATTACGTTTCTGTTAATGGGCTTCTGGCACGGAACAACAGTATCGTTCCTTATCTATGGTGTTTATCTTGGGTTTGGAACCAGTATCAACAAGTTTGCGGACGCTCGATTGAAGAAATCTTCATTTAAAGACTTTTACGAAAAAGCACAAAATAACTTTTTGGGCCAAATATGTTTTACCGGATTGAGTATAGGATATTTTTCTGTTGGACTAGCGTGTATCTGGTTAAGCAAGGAGAATATTATCTCTTTGTTCACAAGAGAACATTTCTCTTTCCTGGTACCGTCGATATTATTGTCAAGTCTGTTCATTATCATTATTAGGTTCTCCAACATTGCAATCAATTATTTATGCGAACAGCTCTATGAGAAGTTTAAGCGCTTAGTCGATATGGAGATTGCAAAACAAGCGTTTCTATTTAGCAGGATACTGATACTCATTTTATTGGTCGCATTGACTTTCAAGTCTACCCCAGAATTCATCTACAGGACATTTTGATGAAAAACATAGCAAGACAGGCATCGTTAATAATGGTATATATAGCTGTAATATACATAGCATTAATGTTTACTGCTTTTAAGTATTATTCTGACGACTCAGAATTTTCAAACATGGATAATTTCCGTCAGAACAAGGTCCCTTCTCTTTTTTTAAGTGGAGGAATGAATCTTTCTGCAAACATGTATAAGCTTTGGAAGCAAGACAAGAAACAGATATTTCTTATTGGAGGATCGAATGTCGGCATCGGTTTCAGGCCGGAAGAACTTGAACAATATTATGAAGGATATAGAATTAACAATCTTGCAAATTCGTCTGCTAATAATTCAACAAACGAAAAAATCATGGATATTATCATCAGTGCCGTCCCGGAAGAATCGTTAAAAAAGAGTATATTTGTTATCGGAGTTTGGTATGCATGCATGGTTGAAGATAGGTTAAGATGGAATGAACGATCTGACATCCAGACCTTTAATATGTTTTCTTTGTATAAAGAGAACGGCCCCTTAATAGAGCCAGTATACCCAAAACAATTATATCCATATATATCGTATTTAATGAGACCAGCATATCTTTTGTTAAATGTTTTCTCTCCATTAATAGGAAGAGACGTTATATGGGGAGGACGAAGCCTTTTTAATCAAAACAAACATATTGAATACCCATTAATTGATGAAGCCTATAAAAAAGCAACCTTCGAATTTTGGGACAGTTATATGTCATCAAATGGGATAATCTCACAAGAACAGTTCTTAGTATTAGAAAGAATCTGCAAAAAAGCAACCTCTACCGGTGCGCGCGTAATTATTGTTGACATGCCTATTCCCAACTGGCATGCAGAAGGATCGATATATTATAATAATTACCGAAACATGAGAAAAAACTATTATGCGCGGATGAAAAAGATCCCAGGAGTAACCTATATAGATCTACAACAAAAAGTTCCTGAAAGCTCTTTCGACGGCTCGGTACATCCTCGAATAGAAGCAACAAAGGAATGGAGCAAATCATTTTGGACAACATATAAAGAAATTCGCGTTTTTTGATTTCTAGGAACTTCTAACCCATTCTTCCAGATATTTCTTTAGAGTCTCTTCCCATTTTGGCATAATATCCAACCCCATCTCCTCAAGCCTTGCGTTCATTATCCCACTCGACTGCGCCCTTGGCGCCGGCAAAGGAAATCGGCTTGAAGGAACAGGAGTCACCTTAACATTGAGATCTAACAACCTCACGATCTCCAATGCCATCTCATATCTGCTGCAGATGCCTTGATTTGCCATGTGATAAAGCCCGTATTGATTTGTTTGAATAACTTGTTTAATGCCATTCACAAAATCCTTGGCAAAGGTTGGGGTGCTGAACATATCGTCAACGGCTTCGATATCTTTTCCTGCCCTAGCCATTTCGATAATTTTACCAACAAATTTTTTATCCCTTTTAGGCCCGCCACCTATCATCCATTCCGCCCTGAAAATATAATAGTTCCTTAATATTTCCTGAACTGCCTGTTCCCCCATTAATTTTGTTTTTCCGTAATAATTTGCAGGATCAGGTTTGTCGGTTTCGCTATGAGCATATCTGCCGCTACCGTTAAAAACATATCCAGTGCTTATATAAATCATTATTGCATTAAACTTTGCACATGCTTGTGCGACATTTTGAGTGGCAGTAACATTTGCAGAGTATGCATATTGATGGTCTGTCTCACAGCGATCAACATCTGTCGCAGCGGCCAGATGAAGGACAAAATCAGGCTTGCTTGTTTTGACCAAGTCGAGAACAACATCATTATTTGTCACATCATATACAGGCAGATCCGTTAGAATAAGATCACAATCAGAAAAGATCTCTTTTACATAAGATCCGACCATTCCGTGGGCGCCGGTAACAAGCATCTTTTTTCTATCCATAATGAATAGTCTATCATAACAAGTAATACCAATTGAACTTTACCGTATTACATTGTATTCTTGTCTACAAGGAGAACCTTTATGCCAAAAATAGCAATAATCGGAGGCTCTGGCCTTGATGATCCAAAAATATTAAAAGATCCAACTGAAAAAGTTGTAAAGAACGAATATGGAGATCCTTCATCCCCTCTCACATGTGGAAAAATTGGAGGAGTTGATATAGTCATCCTGGCAAGACATGGAAAAAACCATGGCACGCCTCCTACAAAAATAAACTTCAAAGCAAATATCAAGGCATTGAAAGATGAAGGATGCACTCATATACTTGCAGCAACTGCGGTTGGATCTCTTAGAGAAGAAATAAAACCGGGAAACCTGGTATTTCCTGATCAATTCATAGATTTTACAAGGTTAAGAGATTTGACGTTTTTTACTGAGAAAGTTGTGCACACATCAATGAGTCAGCCGTTTGATAAGACACTTAGGGATATTCTCTGCAAGATATGTGATGAGAAAAAGCTATCCTACAACCGAGATAAAACTGTAGTGACAATAGAAGGGCCACGCTTTTCCTCAAAAGCAGAAAGCCATATGTTTAGACTTTGGGGAGCAGATATTATAAATATGTCGACCTGCCCAGAAGTGATCCTTGCTAACGAATTAGGCATCCCCTATCAGGCAA
>CAZWKB010000009.1:44860-47457 GCA_964633925.1 uncultured bacterium | reverse complement strand
AGCTATGTCTACAGATTATGATTGTTGGAAAGATGATGAAGAACAGGTTACATTTGAAATGGTAATGAAGACAATGAGAGAGAATGCAGAGAAGGTGAAGGGATTATTGATTGAGGTCGTAGGGAGGATATCGTAAAGCCATGCCATGGCATGGCTCAACAATACAAAAAAGGAGGATCAATATCATGTCCATCAAATCGAAAATACGCACGGTTCCTGATTGGCCGAAGAAAGGGATAATGTTCAGAGATATTACGACGTTATTGAAAGATCCTGTCGGATTAAAATTATGTATTGATGATTTCGTAAAAAGATATAAAGATAAAAACATAGATGTTGTTGTGGGAATAGATTCTAGAGGATTTATTCTTGGAGGCCCTCTCGCATATCTGCTTGGCAAAGGATTTGTGCCTGTTCGAAAAAAAGGGAAACTTCCGGCCAAATGCATTAAAGAGGAATACGCTCTTGAATATGGAACAGATATTATTGAAATTCATGAAGATGCGATTTCAAAAGGTCAAAGAGTTTTAATTATCGACGACTTGATCGCAACCGGAGGGACAGCAAATGCAGCTGCCAATCTTGTAAAGAAATTAGGAGGAGAAGTTGTTGAACTTGCATTTATCGTTGACCTACCAGATATTGGTGGCAGAAAGAAATTAGAAGATGCAGGACATAAAGTATACGCACAGGTAGAATTCGAAGGAGATTAATGAACTATAACAACAATCATTACCGAACCGTATGGATGGATGAACATTATCATGTCCACATGATCGATCAGAATCTATTGCCTTTTGAATTCAAGATCGTTACTTTAAAAACATATCAGGAAACATGCGAAGTAATAAAAAACATGACAGTTCGAGGTGCTGGTGCAATTGGGGCGACAGCCGGGTTTGCAATGGCACAATCAATAATGGCGGGTTATCAATCTGTAGAGGCATGCCATGGCATGCCTCTACAACATATCCAATCCGCCAAATCCGCAATCGAATCAACCCGTCCTACAGCACAAAATCTTTTTTATGCAGTAAAAAGGGTTTATGAAGCGAAAGATGCATATAAAGAAGCACAGGCAATTGCAGATGAAGATGCGCAAAGCTGCAGAATGATAGGACAGTACGGAAAAGAACTAATCAAAGACGGATTCAGAATAGAAACTCACTGCAATGCGGGATGGTTGGCATTTGTAGATTTTGGGAGTGCTCTGTCCCCTATTTATGCCGCCCGTGATGAAGGTAAAAAAGTATTTGTTTACGCCGACGAAACAAGACCCAGAGGACAAGGAGCCAGACTGACAGCATGGGAATTATTCAACGAAAACATTCCTCACAAAATAATCCCAGATAATGCAGGGGCTCATATAATGTCTAAAGGGATGGTTGATATTATGATTGTTGGGGCAGACAGAATTGCAGCAAACGGTGATACAGCTAATAAAATTGGGACTCTAGAAAAAGCAATTTGCGCAAAAGAATATGGAATTCCTTTTTATATTGCCGCCCCTACCTCAACATTTGACCTAAACTGCGCAACAGGCAATGACATTGTCATTGAAGAAAGAAGCGATGATGAAGTGCTTTATCAAACAGGACCTAATAACGAAGGGGAATTGCAAACAATAGCCGTTACTTCTCCTGGATCCAGAGCACTGAACTTTGGTTTTGATGTTACTCCAGCAAAATATATTACCGGAATAATAACAGAAAAAGGGATAATAAAACCAGGGACAAAATGGAAAACGTAGGACAAAAAGCGCAGACAAAATTCAAAACTGTTTTTCTCTCCGAAGGTTTTGAGTACGACGACAAAATAAACGAATTAATATCATGGTGCAATAAATTTAGCGAACAAGGACTTTGCCCTTCTTATGGACAAGGATCTTTCGGCAATTTGAGCTATAGAACAGAGAACAACAAGTTCATAATTACTGCATCTGCACTCGAATTGAAAGATAAATTATCTGCAAAAGACTTTGTGCTTGTTGAAAAAATAGACATTGAAAGTTTTACTTTGTTTTGTCGAGGTATCAAAGTCCCCTCTTCCGAAAGCATTCTTCATTATGAGATCTATAATAAGAGAAAAGATGTTAATGCAATATTCCACGGACATTGTGAAGCCATTTTAAAAAATAGCAGAAAATATATTTGCACAAGTCATGAGGAAGAGTACGGAAGCAAAGCATTGGTTGATCGCGTTATCGAGGTTCTTGATAACAATTCATTCGTTATTATGAAGAATCATGGGTTTATTGCCATGGGACACGACATGACAGAAGCTGGGGAGATCGCTATTGAGAAAAAATCCCAATGTCCAAATCCCAAATCCCAACATGGAGTCACTTCGTGACATATTTCATTTCAAACATATCGCGCAGCGATACATTGTTGGGATTTGGTCATTGGGATTTGGGATTTAAAAAGGAGATTTCTGCATGCTAACTACTAAAGGAACCAAGATCTTAGATTCAAATAATCAAGAAATAGTCCTAAAAGGCATTAATATCGGCGGATGGTTGATGATGGAAGGATATATGCTTGGGGGTAGAAATATAGCTGAACATATGTTCAAGAAAACTCTAGCAGTAATATATG
>CAZWKB010000009.1:40591-44850 GCA_964633925.1 uncultured bacterium | reverse complement strand
GGGAAGAGCTCTGTAAAAACATTTACAGATGGCTTTAGAAAAGCATATTTTAATGAGAAAGATATACAAAACATTAAGAAACTCGGATTTAATTGCGTTCGCCTTCCATTCAATTACAGATTACTTGAAGAAAAGAACGGACTAAAACTTCTCAGAGCAACTGTCAATCTGTTTGCGAAAAATAAATTATATGTAATTCTTGATATGCACTCTGTCCCTGGATCACAGAATATTGACTGGCATAGTGACAGCAATGGAAAAGCATTGTTCTGGGAAAAAGAAAGCTATAGAAAGAATTATTTTAAACTATGGCAAATGTTAGCGAATGAATTCAAGAACGAGCCAATGATAGCGGGTTATGACGTCATGAATGAAGCCGTTACAAAAAACATCCCCCTACTCACAAAAGTGTCGCAAGATATAATCACAACTATTAGAGCAACAGGTGATGATCACATAATATTTATTGAAGGAAATAACTGGGCAATGGATATTGAACATCTTAAAAACATCAAAGGCAACAACATTGCGCTTAGCTTCCATTATTATCAACCAGTTCACTTCACTTTTAACTGGTTGCCAGGGTCAGATTATCCAGGAAAAATACTTGGGAAGAATTGGAACAAAAGTGCAATAGAAAAGATCATGGAAGTTTTTGTTGCTTTTTCAAAGAAGATGGACATGCCTTTGTTTTGCGGAGAATTCGGAGTTGCTTCAAGATGCGATTGTTGTGCAAAAGAATACAAATGGGTAGAAGATGTTCTTTCATTGTTCAAGAAATATGGCATTCATTGGACGTATTGGACATACAAATCAGTAAAAGGAATGGATGTCCCTGACGGATTATATCAACTGTCGGATGCCAGCGGCATTATCGGCAATGCTGCAACAAAATCCGGAATGGACAATATTTATGATGTTTTCGGTAAAAGAAAAAAAGAACTGTTTAATTTACTTTCAACGAATACTTTTAGATTGAACAAGAAGCTTTTTGAGGTCATCAAGCCCTATCTAAAGAATAACTAAAATCACTAACGAACTGCTTCAAGTAGCTCTTGATATCATCCACTTTTACAAAGTAGTTTACGTATTTACCGTCTTTTGTTGAATCTATAAAACCTATTTCTTTAAGCAATCCTAGATGATATGACAAGGTGGCTTGTGCCATTGGGATATAGGCATTAATATCCTGAACACACATTTGTTTTTCTGAAAGAAGTTCGATTATCTTCATCCTGTCGGCATTGCCAAGCACTTCGAGATGTTTAGAATATTTTTCACTTAGTAGATTCATATTATTACCTATACCGGATTATTATTCAGTTTATCGACAGAATCTTTCAACAATGAAACCGTATCCGAAGGAGACAAAGCGTCTATCTTGGCATTAGCAGTTTCAGGAGAAGCCATTAGCCCTTCCAAGCTTTTATCTCCTGCTTTTTCGATCTTGAGTTGTGTTAGCTTGAATATCTCATCAAATGGTTTTGAAGAAGATGTCCCTTTATTTCCCTCTAGCTTCTTTTTACTAAAGAAATCCACAAGAAATTGCTCTTTTGGAACTGAAAAGTTTTCTGACATTGTGTTCTCCCCTCTAATGGTTATATCGAATAATATTAGCAGCATCTTGCATTCAAACTATTCTATGCAATATTAAGCATTTTCTGTACGATATATAAGTATTGGTTGGAATTGAGTCAGGTTAAGGAGATATTTATGAGTGGAATGGATAAAACGTTCATTGATATAAAAACCAAAACTGTTGGGAACCGAGATAAGTTTCTCAAAGTTAGTGAACATAAACAGATGTTACATTAATGGCTGAATAACAAATAATGAAGCTTGTTCCCGTTTTTAATCACTTCTTTTCTTCATTTACTACTATATTCATCTCACGCATTATTCTTTCAGCATTATCGCAGATTTCTTTCGGCAGTCCAAGTTTCCTCGCTACATCAATTGCACGGGATATTTCATGTCCGTCTTCTATTTTATAGTCAAAATGTATTTCTCCTTTATCATCAAAATGTGTTTTCGGATGATAGGATTTGATAAAATCCGCCATCGTTTTCTGGAGTATATCAAGAGCATCATGATTGTGAGAAGCAATTGCCATGTATTGACCTTTTTGTATTATTGCTACAGTTATTGCGTAGGTAAGTGCTGACTGATACTTAGGAGATGTGGTTGAAAACGCCTCATCAACCGCAGCAAATACATTTTCATTATTTTCAATAAGTTTAAGAAAATCGATCCAGAATTTAATTTCATTTCCAAATGCGCTAAGATCATTGTCTTTTTTTGTATTCACCCGGTCAAGATAAGCCACACTGTTAAAAAACGGCATAGTGGCACTGTTTGCCGGAGCATATCCTGTCGCACCATGTTTTACCTGACATATTTGTGCCGGTAATAAGTTCTACAAGCTCAGAATCTCCAAACGTTGCATTATTACTGATTTGCTCTTCTTTAGACCGCATCATATTGAAAATGTTTTCTATTTTAAATTTCCCGTCGCTGTTAAATGAAACGGGATTATATCCGTGTTTATTTATCATGTCGCTAAATAATGCTAGGGAAAGTACATGCTGAACACTACTCATAATAGGAAAAAGTTCTTTTCCATAAAGCGAATCCACAGATTTACAAGTTTCACCATAAAAGTCATTTTCGAGACCTCTATGAATATGTCCATAAAATAAGGGACTGCTTACCTTCAACAGCTTTCCGTGATCATTCTTAATGTTATATTTATCAACAAACTGCTGCCCTTTTTTTACAATATTATTAATTGCAGCGGCTGTTACTCTCATTTCTTCATATACTCCGGAATCAATTATTTTTTCTTTATAAAACTCATAAAAATATTGTTGCCCCTGACCTTGAGATTCCGCATTTAAATATTCATCATAATATCCCGTCTCTAAATCTTTCAAACCAATATATTTGCTATATTCAGACATAAAGTCTCTGACAAGCCATCTGTCAAAAGATTCTTTCTTTGAAATATCCACCTTAAGCTTATTCAAGCTATAATCCAAGTCAGATATTTTTGTATATTTACCGGCACAAAGAGCTTGTACTTCAAGATCAATTTTATTTAATTCATCATACTTTGTCTTGTATTTTTCCTGGTACAGATTTTTCGTCATGTTAAATATCCTTTCGGCACTCCATGTCTTATCAGATCTATTCGCTTCTGTTTCGTTTTTATTCCTGATAATAGAACTGAGTTTTCCCTCGAGATAATTTGCAAATTGATGTAAATGCACACTATCACAGCTTCTCATTTGCTCTAAAAAGTTTTTTTGATAATCACTTTTACTTGTCAGCATATCCAAAAATATTGGCACCAGCACTTCGGAATACCAAGAATTGCGATAGTCAAAATCTTTTGATCTTTTCTCTTCAATAATATACCTTGAAAGGATTCTAACCTCTTCCTCAATTTCTTTAAGATCAACATCAAATAGCGGGACATCAGGAAACACCTTCTCTTTTGAAAACATTTCGGCCAGATCAAACAATCTGGAATTTATGTTTTTCAGGGATACATTATTCCCTACATAATTAACAACAGACATATCATCAACAGACAGATCCTCTTGATATTGTTTTAGCCATTTCATCAATTGAGACATTGATGAAATTTTAACTATGCAATCCGTATCGTTTTTCTCTCGTAGAAATTGAATATAAGCTTGTATTCTGCGGACAGTAATTTTCCCGTTCCATTTTTCCTTTTCAGGCTCATCTTCAGAACCATTCTCAAAGCAGGCTTTAAAACGATTCACATCAAAGTGTCCACGTCGAAATTTATCTAAGGGATTATCACTGTTATGGTTTAATTCCCTGTATTTTGCACTAATAACTTTATCATCATAATTGTTGTGATATGCAACTTCTATTTGAGAGAAATAATCACAAACTCTGCCATATGTTACATTGTTATCTTTATTTTCCTTATCAAACTCATCGTCAGCTGTTTTAAAAAAAATTCCAGCTATATCATCGGGAACAATTCTTAACCTTTCTTTTTCCCAGACAATTTGCATTTCATCTATGTCAATATCCTTGTAGTTTTCTTCAAGTTTAGCCGAAGCGTCTAAGAGACATTGCATCTCTTTAAGCTCTGATTCGAATTTAAAACGATCTTTTAACAGTTTCTTGTTAAGGGAAAGATAGTTCACCGCAAGACCCAATTGTTCTTTATCATGAAATTGGCCGAGAATCGGATTGAGCAACTGGTTAAACCCGATCAG
>CAZWKB010000009.1:39377-40581 GCA_964633925.1 uncultured bacterium | reverse complement strand
GAAGACAGATAGCTGATATACGGAAGAAATTTTAAGGACCAAATAACATTCGACCCAATAGTCAAAAACTCACTATAATCAATTTTCTCAGACAATTCTTTAAACATTTTTTGTTTTTCAAATATATCTTTTATAGAAAATCCGGCATTTTTGATAACGTTAAAAAGAAAAATATCTCTTTCTCGTTCCCCTCTGTAATCAAATCCCCCATATTTCAAAAACTCATCATTATTGTAAAGATTGTCTCCGGTAAATAAGCTAGACCCCCAATGATCAGCGCTAAAATCATTATCATCGCTATACAAGTTTAGAATTCTGTTTTTTTCAGATCCAATAAGTATTTCCGGATTAAAGCTCAATTTCTTTAATTCCATCCGCTCTGCGTCTGTATACATTTCCATTGCCGGATATTTTCTGACTTCTTTTTTGTTGATATTTAAATAATTACCTTGTAAGTACTGTTTTGCCGTTTCAATCACCTCTTTGTTAAATCCGAGATTTTCAGCAACAATTAACGCCATGGAATCATCGGGACCTTCAACCATTTTATGAAGATGCTCGATGCTCCCATCTTGTTTAATTTCATTGTCAAAATGAAAAACCCCTGTTCCCGGTTGGTTTAGCCCATACGTAACGAAGTACTCATTATGAGTTGCAAGTAACATTTTCACTTTTCTGTTTCTAGAAAATTCTTGAAAGGCCGATAACAATGCGAATTGATCTTCAGGGGCAGTAGTTGAAAGCCCTTCATCAATTCCGATCATAGTTTTTTGGCCAAAACCCTTTATTGCTTCAATATAATCTTTAATTTCTCTTCCGAATGCGCTGAGATTACGCTTTGTATCTGTTGATGCCCTGTCAAGATAATTTTCAGAATCAAACACGTCAAAATTACCTTCACGAAACGGGCCATAACCGAATGTCTGCACTAATAACTGAATTAATACATTTTGTTTTAGATTGTATGATTTTCCACTCATATTGCTGCCGCATAATATCGTTAAAAGATTGTCTTTTGGAGAATTGTTTAATATTTGCCTATCTTTTTTTCTTGAGAATAACCATCCATCACTGTATCCGTAAGGTTTATTTACATCAAACTCCGCTTTACCATATTTTTCATCGGCGGCAATTAATGCAAAACTGATATACATACCTATTTTTGAGATAGAATTATTAATGTTATTAGCTAGAGTTTTAGATA
>CAZWKB010000009.1:31475-39367 GCA_964633925.1 uncultured bacterium | reverse complement strand
ATCCGTTTCGCGAAAAATGGATTGATAAAGATGTGGTCGACTGGATGAATAAATTTCAGGAATACGAATTAAAATAAAATAGAAATGAGAATTTTAGTTTTTGTTGCGTTTTTTAGCTTATTTTCTGTATGTGGTTGTTCCCAAAAGAAAGGACTCGACAATACTTTCTATGCTTTTAATAATTCAATGCAATTGCCAATTGCAGATTTTCCTTCTTCCATCTCTTTCAAGCATTCATAAACATGTTCAGCTACATGACGGGGGACTTCTTTATGCGTTCTTAATATTGTTAAAGCAGGGAGATCCGGCCCCCATTCGCTTACTCGAAAAAGCTTGAATAATCCTTGTACTCCATTATTAAATTTGTATGCCTTGTTTTTTACGCTTTGTAATTCTGAAAGAGAATCATATTTAATAAATGTTTCCACAATTTTCTGTCTTTTTTTAATCTGAAAAACATCTGCAGAAGGAGATCGAATCATATCCCAGATCGCATCACATTCAGGCAAACTGGTCAAAACAGGAGGAATTTGAGCTTTTTCCTTATCATGAGAATATTTACTTTCAAGGTTATACCCTAATTCCTTATCAATACTTCTAAGATAAAAAGGAGCATCTTTTATATTTACAGATAATGTTCTTAATGTAATTTCCTGATAATTATTAAAGGCAGATATCTTTTCTGCAATATTCAAAGTGCTATTAGATTCAACAAGAATCACCGGCAATCTATCCAAAGCCGTTATATTTGGATGATTACCCATTGAATAATTATTTCTGACTTGCTCAAATGAAAAAGAGACTTTTCCGATGCCGCCCATTAATATCACAACCCCCTATTGTTCTTTATTAACACAAGTGCCTCACGGGTTATTATCGATAATAATCGGGGGTAATTTCAGAAAAAATGTCCTCGGCGGGACTTGAACCCGCAATCTTCGGTTTAGGAAACCGCTGCTCAATCCAATTGAGCTACGAGGACTTACGCTCTAATATCTATTATATACTGTTCAACAGCTCTTTTGAATTGACTGCCAAGATCTACATACTGCTTTGCAAATTTCGGAGATTTCCCAGCATAGAGGCCAACAATGTCATGAGTGACAAGAACCTGTCCGTCACAAAAATAACCGGAACCACAACTGATTGTTGGAATATACAATTTGTCAGTTATGATTTTTGCAGCATCCTGTTGAACCAGCTCAAGAACAATTGCAAAAACCCCTGCTTCTTGTAGCAGTTTTGCAGAAGATAATATACTTTTAACTTCTTCGTCTTCCTTACCTTTGAGAGAAGCTTTGACATCTGTTTGAGGCAGATATCCAAGATGCCCAATGATTTTAATGCCATCCTTGATCAACTCTCTGATATCTTCAAGATGATCAATCCCTTCTATTTTTATTGCATCTGCTTGTGTTTCTTTTGCAAGAGTTCGGACAGCTTCGAGATAATCCCCTTCAACGGAAAAAGGCATATCAACTGCGAAAAACGAATTTTTTACGCCGCGTCTGACGGCTTTGCCATGATGAATCATGTCTGCAAGGGTAACTGGAGAAGTATTGTTGTAGCCAAGAACGACATTGCCTACAGAATCACCAACTAGAATAATATCGATCCCTGCATCATCAAGTATACGTGCCGTGGGATAATCATAAGCAGTAAGACAGGCAAGTTTCTTGCTATTTTTTTTCGGTATTTGCGCCATCACTGCGTCTCCTAAAGAAGAAGCCTTTTTTCTCTTCCGGCTTAAATATTTCAAAGAGCTTTTCTTCAAGAACTTCTTTTGTTAAAAATCTGTTTAACAATCCATTTTCTGCAATGGATATAGTCCCTGACTGTTCAGAGACAACGATCACCAGAGCATCAGACTGCTCACTCATCCCTACAGCAGCCCTGTGGCGTGTCCCAAGACGCCTGTCGAGCAACCTATTCTCTGATATCGGCAATAAACATCCTGCAGCAGCAATTCTGTCCCCCTGAATTATTACAGCGCCATCATGAAGAGGAGTCCCTTTTGTAAAGATAGAAATAAGAAGTTCTTCAGAAACAGGAGCATCTATCTTTATCCCCGATTCCAAAAATTCATTAAGTCCGGTATTTCTTTCTATTACGATCAAGGCTCCGATCTTGTCTTCAGACAATTTTTCGGCAGCATCAATTATTTGCCTGACCACAGCACTGCTTTTACTGGCTGATTTTATGCCAAGATTGGAAAGAAGCCTTCCCCTGCCGATTCTCTCAAGAGTCCTTCGCAGTTCCGGCTGAAATACAATAACGACAACAATCAGAATAACGGTGGCAAATTTATCCATAAGCCAGTTTAAAATTTTCAATCCAAGTACCTGCGCGGCAAAATAGATAAGAAATATTATTGCAAGCCCTTTGAGAAGCTCTATCCCGGCAGTTCCTTTTAGCCAATGAAAGAGTTTGTAGAGTATGAACGCCACAATCAGGATATCAATAAGATCTATCCATTGAATTCCAAAAGGCATATTACACTTCGCTCTCTATCAACTGTTTGTAAGTCTGTCTCTTTACCAGTTCTTTTACTTTCCCATCTTTCACCGAAACTATCGCTGGTTTTAAAAATTTATTATAATTGCTTGCCATTGAATAATTGTATGCACCGGTGCATGCTACAGCAATGATATCTCCCGATTTTACCAATGGAAAAATATAATCTTTAACAACAACATCTCCTGATTCGCAAGCCCTCCCGGCAATGGTAACTTTTTCTACAGGCTTTGATCTCATGTCACTTGCAAGATATGCATCATATTTTGATCCGTACATAATAAATCTTGGATTGTCAGACATCCCTCCATCAATAATCGCATACTTTCTTACTCCCTGTATATTTTTCAATGTCCCAACAGTGTAAAGTGTAACAACAGCATTTGCAATTATTGATCTGCCAGGTTCAAGAATGCTCTTTGGACACTTAAAATGATTTTTTTGACAAAAGTCGTTGACATGATGAGTCATTTTTTCGATAAATTGCTGTTTTGAAGGATCTTTTTCACTCTTTAAATAGGCAACTCCTATTCCGCCGCCCAGATCTATCTCTTTGGTCTCAATCTCTAAGCTGCTTCTTATACCCAAACACAATTTAAGTAGTTCATCTATTTCTGAAATATAGGAATGAACATCAAATATCTGCGATCCGATATGCGCGTGAAGTCCTAAATATTCCAAGTTGTCAGATTTTAAAACCATCCCAACAGCCTGCAAAACATAAGACTTTGTAATCCCAAATTTTGAATCAACCGCCCCCGTTCTGATAAAGCTATGCGTATGGGCGTCAACTCCCGGATTTACTCTGAACATCACTCTTGCCTTTGTTTTTAATTTTTGAGCAATGGAATCCAAGCTCCTTAACTCTTCAAGATTATCAACGACAAAAGCCCAGATCTTGGACTTTAGCGCATATTCAATTTCTTCTTTAGTTTTATAATTGCCGTGAAAATAGATGTCCTTTGGACTGCACCCTGCGGCTAGCGCCGTAAACAATTCTCCGCCGGAAGCAACATCCATACCGATACTTTCAGTTTTTAAAATCTTTAAGAGACCTTTGACACAGAGAGCTTTGTTAGCATAAATTATTTTAAAGTTTGGATAGCCTTTGAACGATTTTGTATATTCTCTACAGTTTTTTCTGACAGTATCTTCATCAAGAACAAACAGAGGCGTCCCATACTTCTCTGCCAGATCTACAACATCTCTTCCTCCAATATCAAGATGACCTTTTTTGTTCGTTTTCGCTGTTACTGGTAACGTCATTTGTATTTATCCTCCATCATTAATTTATATTCTATGCTGTCCACGAGGGCCAGCCAGCTTGCTTCAATAACGTTTGATGAAACACCTACTGTTCCCCAGGTTCTATTATCATCTGAAGATTCTATAAGAACTCTCACTCTTGCTGCCGTACCATGATTGCTGTCAAGAACTCTCACTTTATAATCTGTCAGCTTGACATCTTTTACTACAGGGAATTGTTTAACAAGAACGCTTCTCATCGCCTCATCCAATGCATTAACAGGTCCGTTGCCAAAACCCTTAGCATTAATTTTTTTCTTACCGACTTTTATCTCGACACGTGCAACACATTCCATTTTCTTGTTCTTTTCTTTAACCATTTTCACTTCGAATTTATCCCATTCAAAAGGGAGCTTGAATAAACCGAAAGTTTTCTTTACCATTATTTCAAAAGAAGCTTCCCTCTCTTCAAATTGATATCCTTCATGCTCCAACACCTTTAGTTTGCTTAATATCGATCTGGCCTTATCTGAATCTTGAGAAAGATCAACTCCAAAAAGTTTTGCCTTAAAAGCCAAATTACTCATCCCGGATTGTTCAGAAACGGTTATTCTTCTTTCATTACCAACTAATTCAGGATTAATATGTTCGTAAGTTTCCGAGTTTTTCATAACTGCACTTACGTGAATGCCTCCTTTGTGAGCAAATGCAGATCTGCCGACAAAAGGTTGATGCGCAGGAAGTGGTAAATTAGCGATCTCACTAACATGATGAGCAACTGAAGTAAGCTTTGAAATATACTCTGAAGGAATAGTTCCTACACCAAGTTTAAATGCCAATATTGGTATTATCGAACAAAGATTTGAATTACCACATCTCTCACCATAACCGTTTATTGTTCCTTGTACCTGAACAGCCCCAAGTTTTACAGCTTCAATAGCATTTGCAACTCCGCTGTCAGAGTCATTATGTGTGTGTATTCCAAGAGGAGCTTTTACTTTTTTTGATATTTCTGTAAATATCTCCTCGATGTCCGAAACAATAGTCCCTCCATTAGTGTCACAAAGAACAAGAACATCAGCTCCTGCCCTTTCGGCTTCTTTTAATGTGGCTACAGCATATTCTGGATTATTCTTGTATCCGTCAAAAAAATGTTCTGCATCATAAAAAACTTCAAGCCCCTGTCTTTTAAGGAAATATATTGTGTCATATATCATAGCAAGGTTTTCTTCGAGTGTAGTTTTGAGAGCGCTTTTTACATGAAAGTCCCAAGTTTTACCAAATATTGAAACT
Source organism: uncultured bacterium (assembly GCA_964633925.1). Lineage (GTDB taxonomy): Bacteria > Margulisbacteria > WOR-1 > JAKLHX01 > JAKLHX01 > CAZWKB01. Next base: position 34,315 of record CAZWKB010000009.1, on the reverse strand, counting down.
GCTTTTGTGCCTGCTTCTACGAGTGTTTTTATGTTCTTATCGTCTTCCACTTTTATGCCGGCTCGTCTTGTACTGCTAAAAGCAACAATAGTAGAGTTTTTTAGATCAGCTTTCATGATTTTTTTGAAAAACTCGATATCTTTTGGATTTGATCCGGGCCAACCACCTTCAATATAGTGAATACCAATCGAATCTAATATCTTGGCAATTTTTATTTTGTCTTCGACAGAAAAAGAGATTCCTTCTGTTTGGGCTCCGTCACGAAGGGTTGTATCAAATATCTTTACGGTTTTTGGTGTTCCCATAGTGAAATTATAGCACGCACTAGTTGTTTTATTCCCGCATTGCTTTTACAAGACACAAGGAATACTGATGCTCTTTGATTTACTGCTTTTATCCCCTTTAAAAAGTAGCTTAATTTAAAATCCGACGATTTCATATAGTCAATTTTGTTAAGAACTATAATATCTGCTATAGAAAAAATGGAAGGATACTTAACCGGCTTATCGTCACCCTCGGGAACACTCGAAATGACCATTTTGATACTCTCTCCAAGATCAAATGAGCTTGGACAGATCAGGTTGCCGATATTTTCAATAAAAACATAACCTTGATTTTTTGGATTCAGCTCCTTAATGGAACTCTTGATCATGGAAGAAGTGAGATGACAACCCCCTGCAGTATTGATCTGAACACAATCATAACCTGCCTTTATGACCTTTTCTGCATCTACGCGAGAAGCAGTATCCCCTTCTATTACGGCCTTATATGGCTTTTTTGGCAAAGATTTAAGAAGTTTAAGAATTAAACTTGTTTTACCTGCTCCGGGAGACGCCATTACATTGATCGTACAAATATCAAGAGAATTAAGATACTTCCTGTTGGCAGCGGCGGTTTTGTCGTTGGCAGAGAATATGGATTTTTGTATTTGGATTTTTTTCATCATTCTATCTCAATGGAATCTAAATAGATCTCGGTACCGCCTTCGAGGCGATTAAGACCTTGGCATTTTTCACATTCGATCTGAACATGACCTGTATTTGCGTAAAACTTTCTATTGCCACATTTTGTACACACAAGCTCTGAATCCTTCTGGATCAGTTCAATAACTGCACCCTGGGCCTTTGTTCCTTTTGATAATTCAGAAAAATAGACATTCAGGCATTCTTCTTCAACTGCTGCCATAACACTGGCAACAATGGAGATCTTTGTTATCTTTTTTTTATCACTTGGAAGCGACTTTATAGCCGTATCAAGAATTGAGGTTGCTATTGTTGATTCGTGCATCTGGATTTCTCACCGGATAGCTTTTTTGAGAGTTCATATAAAGGCATTTCTTTGGACAAGCATCAACACATGCACCGCAAACGATACAACTAAAAGGATTGATCTGCCATGACTTTTTGTCTTTTTCTACGACTAGAGAATTTGCAGGACATTTCCTGACACACATGCCGCAAAATATGCAAGCATTGATATCTATCTCAATATGCCCCTTGGCTTTTTCAACTTCAGCCCTTACAACAAAAGGATACATTCTTGTTGCTGGGCGACTGAATAGATTCTTAAATATATTTACGATTATGTTCATAATTATCTTTCTGTGCAACTAATACATGGGTCAATCGACAACACGATCACTGCAACATCTGCCAATTCACAACCAGGCAACATTTCTATTAACGGTGCAAGGTTTGCAAAGGTCGGAGTTCTTACTCTGAATCTTTCAAGATTCTTCGTGCCATTCGCCTTTATATAATAAATCACTTCGCCTCTTGGCTGTTCCATTCTCATAACAACTTCACCGGTTGGGAATCCTTTTACTGGAACTGATATCTCACCAGAAGGGATACTTTTTATTGCTTGTCTGACAAGATCGATAGATTGATAAACTTCATCTATCCTGACATTGTTCCTTGCATATGCATCTCCGCCTTCATGTACCACCGGAGTAAAGTTTAGTTTGCCATAGGCTGCAAATCCGGTCTCGCGCATATCCCATTTCACTCCACAGGCCCGAAGTACAGGGCCAACAGCTCCGAGTTCATAAGCTCTTTCTTTTGTCAGAGTGCCCACGCCCACCAATCTTTGCTTAACAGTATAATCGTTTACAAATGTCGGTAATATTTCTTTTAGTTGTTTTTCTACTTTTTCAAGAGTGTTAAGAATGGCTATAAAACCATCATTGTTGATATCTCTTCCTACTCCGCCAATCTTGCAGACCCCAAGCATTACTCTTCCACCTGTAGTTGCTTCGAGAACATCCAATATTTCTTCCCTGGAACGCCATGCCTGCATAAAAAGATTTTCAAAACCAAACGCATCTGCCATTAACCCAAGATATAAAAGATGACTGTGCATTCTGTGAAGTTCAGCCCAGATAACACGAAGGTATTTTGCTCTTTCAGGAATTTCCAGATTCATCAGTTCTTCTATGCCCTGGCAATAGCCTTGTGAATGAATAAAAGAACAAATTCCGCAAATTCTTTCAACTAAAAAAACATTCTGTTGAAAATCTTTCTTCTCTGCTATTTTTTCGAGCCCTCTATGAACATATCCGATCATAGGAAGAGCTTCAACTACTTTTTCGTCTTCAAGAACCAATCTCAACTGAATAGGTTCAGGAAATACCGGATGCTGCGGCCCAAACGGAATTATCGATCTTTTATCTTGTTTCATTGTCTAGTTTTTCCTCTAATTCTTCATTTTGTTCGTCGATTATTGTTTCCAATTCCAATTGCTGGATTTCGGCCAAAGGAACGGGAGAAGGTGATTCTTCAGGGGCCTCCACAAGGGTTGCCCGTACATTTTCGGGATTTGGGATTTGGGATTTGGGATTT
>CAZWKB010000009.1:20595-31465 GCA_964633925.1 uncultured bacterium | reverse complement strand
GATTTTCTTCTTTATTCATCACCCTGGCATCGATTGCCATTGAACATGATTTTGCAAGAGGAGCTTTTGGTGCATTTTCGCTAAGCATAAATCTTCCCTGAAAATCTATTGCCAACCCAGAAAACTGTAAACCAAAAAGATCTTTAATTTCATTTTCTACAATTGCTGCGGAAAAGAAGATGTTAGAAATACTCGCAAGCTCTTTGCCTTTGGGATAAACCAGCCTGACGTTATGAAAATCATACTCTTTGTCGAATTGGTAAAGGATATCGTATTCATCACCTTTGTCTATGCAAGTAATCGTCACCAACCTAAACCCATCCCTTTTCATTTTATGAACTTTATCAGGAAGCGTCTCAACCGTTATTTCTGTCAAATTTTTAAGCATTTGTTTTTTCTCCAAGAAATACTGTGTATTTTGGTTTTTCGGCGCTATCAAATTGTTTGCCTTCTCTTTTTTCTTCTAGCATTTGAGCTGCTTTTACGATGCCATCTATCATTGCTTCTGGTTTTGGAGGACATCCGGGAACAAAAACATCTACAGGAATAACCTTATCAACACCTCCGAGAACATTGTACCCTTCTGCAAATATACCTCCGGTTGATGAACAAACCCCCATCGCAACAACTACTTTTGGATTTGGCATCTGATCATATACATTTTTTAATACTCTTGCATTTCTGTGATTTACAGATCCAGTAACGACAAGAACATCTGCATGTTTTGGATTTCCTACATGAAGAATCCCAAATCTCTCCACATCATACATAGGCGTTAAGCATGCAACAAATTCAATGTCACAACCATTGCAACTGTTACAATTAAAGTGAACTACCCAAGGTGATCTGTCTAATTTCCCCATTTCATCCCTCTCTATAAATACAACCAGATAATATTTGTTAAAGCGAGCCCAAAAGCAATTGTCCACATATGTTTAAACATCCACATAGTCCTAAGCCTTGCAACAGAATTGTCCAGCACCATTTCGACAAAATAGCAGACAGCTGCAAGCAAAAGACCTATCCATACATTTGTTGCCCAAAACATAACCATGAATGCAATAACTAAAGCTACTTCATAGAAATGTGTTATCTCAATAATTCCCAGATATTTACCAGAATACTCAATGGTTACCCCTTTTACGATTTCCTGATGTGCATGATGAGAAGTTGCAAGATCAAAAGGCGATTTCTGAAGTTTAATGGTCATTGCGATAAAGAATGCAACGAATATCAAAGGAAGAGAAAATAAGAGAGGATTCCCTGAAGCCGTTATATCTCTTACCATAAAACTGCCATTGACCATAAAAACACCGATGACCATAAGCACAAGTATTGGCTCATATGATATCAACTGCATCATTTCTCTTTGGCTTCCTATTCTGCTATATGGAGAATGAACGCTCATCCCTCCGAGAATCAAAGCAATTGTTGAAAAAGCTACTACAAAGAGGATCATAAGAAGATCCTGCCCGAGAAGGATCAGAATTATTGCAAGAATCATGAATGCCAAATGCAAATAGGCATATATTATCTGTATGGTATTGACTATGACAGTTTCTTTGTTGAACAGCTTAATAACATCATAGATTGGCTGAAGTATAGGAGGACCCATTCTCCCCTGCATTCTTGCGGTAATTTTTCTGTCTATTCCCATTACAATAGCCCCAGCAAAAGGGATGATAAATATTGCGACAATTAATTTTAATATTATTTCCATATTATTCCAAACAAGATCAGAATTATCGCCAGAGCAATCGGATTTGCCCATCGATTTACTTGTTCCTCCCCAAAGACCTCAGTAAAATAGTAAGAGTTGAGTTTTGCTTTTTGAGGATTGTCCATTACGCTTTTAAAGGTGTATGTTGATTCATCATCTTCAAAGTTTTCTCCGCACATGAACGGAGCCTTAATGTGTGCATCTTTTACTTCCTTAATGGAAAGAATAATAGCTGTCGCAACCAAAGCAAGCAGAATAAATAACGGCCACTCCATAAATTCGCCGACTGTTTTTAATATTTCCCAATCGCTGAAGCCAAAAGATGAGTTTGAAAATACTTTGTAAACCATTGGGACAATATAGCCTTGGTAAACCGGCAAGGCTACGAAACCTGCAACAATTACACCAAACGCAAGTGAAGCCATAGCAAAGAGCATGGAAGGTGAAAAAGATTCCATTTTGAGCTTAACATGAGGAACAGTAACTATTCTTCCTATCCACTTTGACCAGAAAACAACTGTCAAAGCACTTCCAATAACGAGCAATACAAGAACGATTGGAGAAGCAACGGAGGCTTCTATTGCCATCCATTTGCTTATCAACATACCAAATGGAGGAACTAACATCGATACCATCCCAATGACTGCAAATATAGTTGTTGCAGGGATCTTTTTCATAATCCCCATCATGTCTTCTATGTCTCTGCTTCCAATCTCTTGCTCTATATTACCGACACACAGGAATAACAAAGCCTTGGATATTGCATGAAAACATAAGATCATAACCCCTGCAGCATAGGCAAGAGGAGTCCCAATCCCAGCACAAGCAACAATCAATCCAAGATTTGCAATAGTTGAATATGCCAATACTTTTTTACCATTGCTCTGCCCTATCGCTAATGCAGAGGTAACAGCAAATGTAAAAGCACCAGCAATAGCAAGAATTAAAGCAAGTTTTGTTCCACCAAAAGCAGGAGCCATTCTGAGAATAAGATATGAGCCAGCCTTTACCATCGTGCTTGAGTGAAGAAGTGCAGATACCGGAGTTGGAGCAACCATCGCCCCAAGCAGCCAGCTTTGAAAAGGCATTTGAGCTGATTTTGTCAATGCTGCAAACGATAAAAAGGCTATCGGGATTATTGCACCTGCAGACATAATAGAACTTAATGATTCTCCATATCCCTGAGTAATGGCAATAACGGAGGCTATCGTCAAACCCAAACCGCCCAACATATTAATGGTTATCGCATTCAAGGCATTTTTATTGGCTATTTCTGTTCCGTCATGACTAATAAGCATGAAAGAACACAGAGTTGTTAATTCCCAAAAGAGAGAGAACCATGTCAGATCATTTGCTAATACCAACCCATTCATGAAACCTAAGAACGCTATCAAGAAGAAAAAGAATCGGCCATTACTCGCAGCCGTTGAAGGAGCATGATGATCATGTTTTTCCATGTAGCCAATGGCATAAATGACTATAAGAGATCCAATTACCGAAATAACTAGAACAAGAATTATTGACAAAGGATCGATTATGAACTGAGCACCTCCGACCATCTCTTCTCTTGGAAAATATTTACCATAGAGGACCAGACCAAGCTGAGCAATAGCCATTAAAGACAAGAAAAAGCTTTTTGTTTTGAAACCAATGAAGAGAATAACCGCAACAACAAATATTTCAAGAGAGAAAGAGATTATATGATTGAGACTTCCCAGATGGTATTGGTGACTTCCTGAAAAAGCGGTCAATACACCGGCAATGATCGTCACTATTGCGCTGGCAACAATGGCAGGTTTTCTAGTTTCCCAATTTGGCAGAAAGAATACTAGGATACCAAACAATATGGGAGCAAATATCAACGTCGATAAAAGCAAAAGGTGCAACAAGTTATATCTTCCTATTTATTAGTAATTAGAATCGGCCTCAGCGGGCACAAAAGATCCCTTATCTTTCATTTTACTTGGTATGGTAGTAAAATGTCAAATATGACAACGATATTATCTTGGAATGTGAACGGAATACGTGCGGCAGAAAAAAAAGACTTTTTACCATGGCTGCAAAAAGAAAGCCCTGACATAATTTGCGTTCAGGAAACAAAAGCAAGTCCTGAGCAACTATCAGAAAAACTTCTTTCCCCTATTGGTTATCATACATATTGGAGCAGTGCAGAAAAAAAAGGATATAGCGGAGTTGCAATATTTTCCAAGAAAAAACCAATTAATGTTAAATATGGATTCGGAATAAAAGAATTTGACAGCGAAGGAAGAATAATCATAGCCGAATACGAAAATTTCTTTCTATTCAATATTTATTATCCCAACGGCAAGATGAACCCTGATAGGTTAAAATTCAAACTGGATTTTTACAAAGAATTCTTGAATTGCGTAAAAAAAATATCTAATGGAAATATTAACATGGGCGGCCACGAGGGCCGCCCGTACAAGACTATCATCGTATGCGGTGATGTAAATACGGCCCACAATGAAATTGATCTATCCAGGCCAAAAGAAAATGAGAACACATCAGGATTTTTAAGAGAGGAAAGAAAATGGCTGGATGAATTTAAAAATGCGGGACTGGTTGATACCTTCAGATACAAATATCCTGATAAAGCACAGTTTAGCTGGTGGGATCTCAAAACACGCGCAAGAGACAGGAATATCGGCTGGAGGATAGACTACTTCTATATAGATGCCAAACATATTTCATTACTTGAAGATGCATTTATGATGTCTGATGTTTTTGGCTCGGACCATTGTCCTATCGGGATTAGGGTGAATCTGCTATAATTTCCATTAACAATGATAAAAGAACTAATATCAAAACTAGCTGATCACAAAGACCTCACATTTGAAGAATCTTGTACTGCAATGGATGAAATAATGATAGGAAAAGCTACTCCCGCACAAATTGCAGCATTAATAACAGGACTTCGAATTAAAGGGGAAACAGTTGATGAGATTTCCGGTTTTGCAAAAATGATGAGAGAACATGCTCTCCCTATCATGCCCAGAGCCCCCTATTACGTTGATACATGCGGAACAGGCGGGGATGTTTCCGGAACTTTTAATATTTCATCTATTGCATCGTTTGTGGCCGCCGGTGCAGGTATAGTCATCGCAAAACACGGGAACCGTGCAATATCAAGTAAATGCGGAAGTGCAGATTTACTTGAAACGCTCGGAATAAAAATTGATATTCCACCAGAAAAAGTCAGAGAATGTATTGATAATATTGGTATAGGATTTATTTTTGCCCCTACTTTCCATCTGGCAATGAAATATGCATCCCCTATCAGAAAAGAGCTGGGGATAAGAACAATATTTAATATTTTGGGTCCTGTAAGCAACCCTGCCAATGCCAAAGGACAATTTATGGGAGTTTATAGCAATCATATGACAACACTAATGGCCGAAGTATTAAAAAAACAGGGGTGTGAAGCTGCTATGGTAGTGCATAGCAAAGACGGTATAGATGAAATCTCAATTTCTGCAAAAACAAAAGTAACTCAGCTTCTCAACGGAGAGATCTTTGAATATTTCATAGGGCCTGACGATGTCGGACTTAAGAAAGCTCCCCTTTCATCTGTAATGGGAGGAGACGCGGATCAAAACGCACAAATTGCCATTGATGTTCTAAGTGGAAAAGTGCATGACGCAAAAAGAGATATTGTTTTGTTCAATGCTGCAGCTACAATAATAATAGGTAAAATGACCAGTGATTTTAGAGAGGCAGTAAGAATAGCGACAGAATCTATAGATAGTGGAGCAGCGATGGACAAACTGGAAAAGTTAAAGACATATTCGAATAGTTAAACTAAGGAGAAGATACTGATGAAAATTACGACTGACAAACTGGTAAAGGAATATGGCGGGAGAAGAGTTGTTGATGAAGTGTCAATTGAGATAAATCAGGGAGAAGTTGTTGGGCTACTTGGACCAAACGGAGCAGGAAAAACTACAAGCTTTTATATGGTTGTAGGACTTGTGAAACCGGATAAAGGGAAAGTGTATATAGACAGCGACGATATTTCCAAGCTGCCTATGCATAAAAGAGCTAGAAGAGGTCTGGGATATTTGCCTCAAGAGACATCAATATTTAAAAAACTGACTGTTGAAGAAAACATCATTATGCTTTGGGAAGCAACAAATGCCGTGCAAAAAAAAGACTACAAAGAAAAACTTGATTATGTACTTAATGAATTGGGGATTAACCATCTTAGAAAAAGCAGATGCTATCAGCTATCGGGAGGCGAAGCTAGAAGAGTAGAAATAGCTAGAGCGCTTGCTATGGATCCCTGCTTCCTATTGCTGGATGAGCCTTTTACAGGGATAGACCCGATAACAATCTCTGAAATACAAAAGATCATCACATATCTAAAAACTGAAAAAGGACTCGGAATCTTAATAACAGACCATAATGTGCGAGAAACACTGTCAATTGTTGATCGTGCATATATCATCCAAAAAGGAAAAATCATTGTTTCCGGCAATGCCAAAGATGTGTCTGATAATGAAATTGCAAAAAAGACATACCTTGGGGAAAACTTTACTCTAAAATGAAAATAATAGACAGATACATAATAAAAGAACTTATCGAACCCTTTATGTTCGGACTGACTTCATTCACTCTCATTCTTTCTGCAAGCATGGTGCTTTTTGAGCTCGTAAGAGCTATCGTCATAATGGGAATGCCTATAATGGTTGCCGCACAACTGTTCTTGTTCAGACTTCCGGGAGTTATTGTTTATATTTTTCCAATGGCCATGCTTCTCGCATCAATTCTTGCTTTTGCAAGATTTTCTTCTGACAGAGAAATTATCGCCTTTAGGGCAGGAGGAGTCAGCCTCTATCGCCTTATGATACCGGCTCTAATGGTTGGGTTAATAACAAGTTTCATTACTCTTGCATTTTATGAGTTTGTTGTGCCGGAAGCAACAAAAGCTTCGTCAAATCTCTTGCTTGAAACAAGAATGGATAGAAAGCCTAAGATAAAAGAAAATCTTTTCATTCCTGAAATGGAAAACGGAAAACTAAAAAGAGTTTTCTATGCTCAGAAACTTGACGGAAATGTGCTTGAGGGAGTGATAATACAGGAGTTCTCTAACGGTCAACTGGCACAGATCATAAATTCAAAAACAGCAGAATGGGTCAAAGACAAATGGGTATTCAGGAAAGGGACAAACTATCTTCTTTCTGACACTGGAGAATATAAACACACGATCAAATTCGAAGAGCAATTGATAACAATTAAGTTCACTCCTGCAGATTTCTATATGGGAGAAAAAAAGCCGGAAGAAATGAACTTTAACTCTCTAAAAGAATATATAATTTCAAAGGATAAAACAGGAACAAATACAACAGACCTTCAGATTCAACTATATATGAAAACGGCAATTCCGTTTGCCTGCCTTGTATTTGCACTTCTTGGCGCTCCATTAGGTCTCAATCCTACGAGAAAAACATCCTCTATAGGTCTTGGAGTAAGCGTTATTATCATATTTGTGTATTACGTCCTGATGTTTGCCGGAATGGCGGCTGGAATGATGGAAGTATTGTCCCCATTTCTTGCAGCATGGCTGCCAAATGTCATAACCGGTGGGATCGGCGCATATATTTTGTATAAAAAAGGACAATAGATGTTTGCACTGAAAGTTATTTTTGTAATCCTGTTCATCTCAGGTTTTATCGCATATATTGGAGACAATGTCGGGAAAAGCATTGGAAAAAAACGACTGACAATATTTGGTCTGCGACCAAAATTTACTGCGATTGGAATAACCATACTTACCGGCATTGTTATTGCATTTTTAACAGGAACTATCCTGTTCGTCAGCTCTGCTGATGTACGAACTGCCCTGTTTGGTCTGGACAAGCTCAAAAGTATGATTAGCGAACGAAGCATAGAACTTGAACGGATCAAATCTGATAAAGAGCAACTGCTTGAAGAGATCTCAAAGATACAAGCAACACTGGATGAGTCGAAGAAAGAAATAAAATCACTTACCACGACAAAGGACAGCTTGCAGAAAGAAATAAAAACGGCAAGATCAGGAGATCTCATTTATAAAGTTAATGATGTCCTCTCCGCAACACTAATAGAGGCATCTTCAGATAAAACGATTGTAAAATCAAAACTTACAGGGTTTTTGGCTGAAATTGACAACGCATTCGTAAAAACATTTCGATCAAAAAACAAGCATTATGTATTAATGCCTACAAAGGACATGGATGAGGCAATAGAGTTTATCAGCTCTCATACTGATAAGGTTCTCGTAAGAGTTGTCGCGGCAAGAAATATCGTTGCAGGAGAAGTCATTCCTGTTCACTTTCAATTGTTTGAGAATAAATTGATTTTTTCAAAATCAGAGATCATAACAAACACTCAAATAAACGGATTGAAACCTCAACTCGAAATAGAACAGAACATAAAAGAGGTTCTTGCCAAAGTAAATGAGATCGCTTTAAAAAAAGGAATAATACCTGCCCCCGACGGATCTGTAGGGAACATCCCCTATTCTAAAATTTTTGACATGTCAAAAACCATACGAAATGGGAAGAAACAAGTGACGCTTTCTATCATATCTCAGAAAGAAACTTTCGCATCAGGGCCTCTCGTTATTGACTTAAAAATCAATGAATAAAGTATATTTAACCATTGATCCCGGCAAACACAAAACAGGATTGGCCGTTCTTGATGATAAAAAAAATATAATATTTCGAGAAGTGGCTCTGACATCAAAATTAGAAGAAATACTAAACATTCTTTTTAGCCAATATAAAATAGACGCCATTATCCTTGGCAATACCGGAGAGAGAACTCTTGTCAAAGAAATTATACAAAGGAATAAAAAAGATCTGCAAATATTTGAAGCTAACGAGTATAATTCAACACAGGAAGCAAGAAAGCTTTATTGGAAGATGAACAAAAGAAAATGGTTTCTGCGCTTTATCCCCTCTTCGTTGCTGACTCCAAAAGAACCTTATGATGATCTGGCGGCATATGTTATAGGAATCAATTATTTAGATAAATTGTCGAAGTGATCTGGGTCTTTGCATTTAACGCTGTTTTGATAATAAATCTACCCATAGGATCTACGACTGCAGATATTCCTGTGTTTGCGACCTGAACAAAATTTCTTCTATTCTCAATTGCTCTGAAAGGTGCTGCCATTATGTGCTGATAGGCGCCGAAACTTGTACCAAACCATGCATCATTTGTTATAGAAATAATAACATCAGAGTTTTTTGCTCTTTTCCTTATCAGGCCTGAAAAAAGAGTTTCAAAACAAATTGCAGGACCAATATTTATTGTTCCATAAGTAACAGGTTTTATAAATTCACTCCCCGTTTGATCCTGTTCAAAATACCCCGTGCTTTTTAGTAAAGGATATACAAGTGATTTTAGCGGCAAATACTCCCCAAACGGCATCAAATGCTCTTTGTCATATCTTCCGATAATCGCTCCATCAGGAGCTATAAAATACATTGAATTGTGGAGCCCTTTTTCAAAGGAATATGCTCCTACTATTAACAAGCATTTGTTTGTTTTAGTTATGTTTTGCAAGACGGCTAAAGACCTTCCATCGTATTTCAGATTACTCATAATCGCTGTTTCAGGCCAAACTACAATATCCGGTTTGGAAACGGAATTATCCTTGGTCATGGATTCAAGCTGTGCGAGCATTGAATAATTATTGCCACGTATCATTTTTAATCCTTGGTCAAAATTAGGCTGTATTATACCTATCTTCATTGATCTTTCTTTAGGAAGCAAGTCATAATCATGAACCATTTGATATCCGTATGAGTATGAAAAAGAAACAAGAAATATCGCAATAAGAATTGGTAACCTATTGTTTTGTCCTGTAAAGAATTTTGCTGCTGCAATATTAAACAACACAATGATAAAGCTCACAAGATGAATTCCGCCAATACTAGCTATTTGAATAAAATAAGAATTTAAGTACTGTGTGTAGGCTATAAATCCACCTGGAACTCCCAGCTCTCCAATGCCTCTTAACCATTCAATAAGAGTCCACAACAAAGCAACCGCGACAACATAAAAAAAACTCGTTTTTTTTAACATCCTGAAGGACAACAGCGAAAATATCACAATAAATATTGATTCATATGCAGCCAGTGATAACCATGCTAAAGAACCAAATGCTCCGACCCATCTTGACAAGCTATTTAGCCAGAAGAACAAACCTAAAAATGAAAAGAAACCAAAACAGAGGCCGATCTTTGCTGCTTGTTTACTGCTATTTGAGTTGGTCAGGGAAATAATAAAAGGAACCAGAGCTATAAATGCGATGAAAGAAAATTCACTTCTTAAAAAAGAGAGAGTAACAAGTATTGCGGAAATAATCGGATATATCATTGTACTGACATGCTCCATGAAATTATATCAAGCGAAGGATTCACCGAAGAATCCGAAGGCTCCAATCTCTCGGGAATAGAAGTCCCGTAATTTACGTTGATTTTATTATCTGAAGACCTGAGATAATCAGATACAATGCCAGACGGATCGACTGCAACAAAATTGAAATACAGATCAGACGGCAACACACTGAGTCTGTAAAAAGAAAAACTAAGTGCTATTTTTTTATCTGACAACGCATCATGAGGAGAAGGCAATATTCTGGCATTTAAATAGCTACTGGTAAAAGATGCATGATTAGCAACAACAAAAGGTCCTTTTGTCAGGTAAAAAACATCATTGTTAAGAAGGACAAAATCATTCCAAGAGCTAAAATAATTCGTATAGTACAGTGTAAGATTTGAAGAAATTGCATTGAGCTTGTCAAGATCATAACTTTCTCCGGGAGCGAACCCATACATGCCCTTATAGGGAACATTTGGAGACAAAGATCCGAATATCAAATAATATTTATTTGCTGTTGAATTTACATCTCCTCTAAAGGTTATTTCAATATTGAGCTGATTGCCTATATTTGGCAACACCGTTACATTTTTTGCACAGCCAGCAAATATGGAGGCAAACAACATCAGTACAATTAAGACTCGTTTAGTATCTATTTGAAGCATTGTTCATATCTATCCCTTCGAAAAACGATCCCTGATTTCCCTGTCCGTAGCCCAGAGGATACTGCGGAAAGGCTTTTAATGTAAATGTAACTTTAAA
>CAZWKB010000009.1:13807-20534 GCA_964633925.1 uncultured bacterium | reverse complement strand
TCTTTCCTGTAATCAGACCATGCATATTTAATTTCCCAACAATGAAGATCCTTAACCACAGTAGCTTCTGAAAGCACAAGAGCATTCTTTAAAAAATCGTATACATGACCAAGCCTGAGCGACCACCTGTTTTCCCAAGTGTCCCCTACCTTCCATTCAAGCATATTTGATGCGTATTTTGTCTTTCCCGTATTCAGATCATATGTATGAGAAAAGCTGTCATTAAAGTTTTCGTTTGGCAATAATTTTGCGGACGAAACAAGATCTCTCCACACTTTGTTCTCAATATCATATCCACCTGAAAGATTTGCATTCAATTCTCTGCCCTTAACATAATAATAATTAGCGATAAGGTCAAAGTACTTGCTGGTAACATAATTATAGCCGCCATCTAAAGTCACTTTGTGCTCGGCCCCTTTATTCAGAGTAATAGTATCCTTGATCGTTCGGTAGAGTATCCCGACATTGTCAAAAAAGAAAGGAGTACTACCATCGCCCATCCCTCTTTCATAATTCGCAGTATTATTAAAAAATCCCCAAAGTCCTGTATTTAACGAATAGGATTCCTTTTGCGAATATCTCTGATCCCCAGTGTCGTAAGAATATTGTTCAAAAACACCCAAGGCGGTCAATGTGCTAGAAAAAGGAAGCGTAAAGGTTCTTCCGACAGAAGAAGCCCCTTTGTATCTATTTGCCGTAAAATGCCTCTGAATGCCCAAAGGAGAAATATATTTTGATTCATGATAGCGTCCATATGACAGCTCGGACTTCACCTCAAATGAAGATATTAATTGAGGATTAAGCGCAAAAATAGCCTCGGGAAGCTTCTCAACGTATTCAACATTATTATCTGAAGTGTTCGTATCTTTGTCTGGGTCAATATAGGTGCTTTCTGTCAGCGTCATATTGTAAAATGGACCCTTGTAATTTAAGGTGAACACACTATCAAGTCTTTCATCAACTGATATCCCCTCTCCAGTAATACTCCTGTAATAATTCTCATTAACTGCCAGAGTAAGATCTTTACTAAAAGTATAGCTGCTCGAGAAGCCATGCGAAACATTCTGCCATTTTGGAGATGTCATACTGCCTCTGACCCCATAGTTGTATCTTGTATTTGAGACAGAATTCGTGTTCACAAAGGAAAAAGAATAATCTTTAAGGTTGTTGATCCTGTTTTCAAAAATGTTCATGCCGGCAGATAATTCGCCAGAAGATGTCTTTGAAAGATAAGCTAGTTTCCCTTCTGTCTGATCCAGCCTGGCAGTAGGGACTGTATATATATTCTTGTACCCATAGCCAAGAGTCAGTTTGCTGTTATCGTCTATTTTAAATTCGTTGCCTGTCTTTATCACAAGATCAGAAATACCGGTATCCTGCTCAATAATGTGATACAGATAAAGATCCTGAAGAAACCCTTTTGCCGGTTCAAACTTATGGTTTATTCCGTAACCATTTCCCTTTTTTGTCATAAAATCTAAATACACTGAACCGAAATTGCGAAAGTCTACGAAATATGCGATTTCTGTTTTTAAAAAACTGCCTTCCACATTATTACTGCCAATTGACGGCATTAACAAGCTTACGCTCCTGTTTGCAAGATCGTAAACATAGAAAGGCATCCACATAACAGGAGTTTTGCCGATATACGCAGTAACGTTTTTCCCCACCAGCTTGTCATTTGTCTTATAATAAAACTGACTTGCCAGCATCTCATAATGAGGAGATTTTAAATCGCAAGAAGTCAAGCTTGAGTCATTGCCCGCTTTGTAACCTTTTTCATCATACATATCTTTTGCTCTCAAAAAGATCTTTTCTTTTGCTGCTTCCATCGATACTACCATATAGAAATCCCTCATAAGAATAAAATCTGTTTTGAAATTGTAGACCATCTTGGTCGCTTGTGTCTTATAATCAGATTTTGAAAGAACAACATTCCCGTCGGCAGATGCGATTTTGGTATTGTTATTTAGCGTCATATCATCTGAAGAAAGAACAATATCATTAAACTTTGCTTCTACAGATCCATGAGCGAAAACAAGCCCGTTCTTTTGATCATACTTTAAATCATCGGCTTTTATATTAACGACTATTTCGTCGGTGGCGGCAAAGGAAGTAGAAAGTAGAAAGCTAAAAGTTGAAAGTAGGAATAAAAAGATTACAAGAGATTTTTTATGCATTGTCTTGCTATCACCCTGTCATCGATCTCGATCTTTTTGCCGTTGATATCCTGAAACTTCTCATGCCCTCGACCTGCAATCACAACAATATCATTACTACGAGCAAGACTAATGGCTTTTTCAATTGCCTGAGCTCTGTCTGTTATCTTAAAGTAATTCTTTTCCAGTTCTCCGCCAGCTTCTTGTGCGCCACTCTCAATTTCTTTAATTATTTGTTCTGGAATCTCGTTATAGGGATCATCTGAAGTAATGATAGTAATATCCGAATTTTTGATTGCAACTTTCCCCATTACAGGTCTCTTTAATTTATCTCTATTCCCTGCACTGCCAAACACTAGGATGGATCTGCCATCTGGTTTTTTTACTGCATTTGCAGTTTGCATCACTTTCTCAAGACTGTCAGGGGAATGTGCAAAATCAACAACAACTTCAAAACTTTGTCCCTCGTCGATTATTTCGAATCTTCCAGAAACATTGTGAACAATCTCAATTCCAGATCTTATGGCGTCCAGATCCACTCCAAGGCTCTCGCAAACAGCTGCGGCTGAAAGAATATTATAGAGATTGTATTTTCCGATAAGAGGAGTACTGATAGTTATCGTGCCGGTCTTAAGTTTTATTTCTGCTGTCATTTTATTAAAACTCATCTCAAGTATCTTCCCTGTGACTCCAGAAGACTTATCAATTGAGTACTTAATAATCTCTCCGTTAGCCTCTTCAATAACAGCTTCACTATACTGATCATCGGCATTTATGATCGCTGACACGTCTGATTTTTGTCCTCTTCCCAGCATTCTGAAAAGATTCATTTTTGCATCAAAATAAGACTCTAGAGTTTTGTGAAAATCCAGATGATCATGGCTTAGGTTTGTATAGATCGCCCTGTCAAACTCAACACCCCTTACTCTCTTCATTGATAATGCATGTGAAGAAACTTCCATTACAACATGCGTTACCCCTTCTCTAACACAATTTGAAAAGAATCTCTGAAGATCGTAGGAATCAGGAGTTGTAAGATTTGAAGGAACAACATTATCTCCTATCTTCATTTCAATAGTTCCAATTATTCCCGTCTTAAACCCCGCTTTTTTTAAAATGGATTCCACTAAATATGTTGTTGTTGTTTTTCCATTAGTTCCGGTAATGCCAATAATTTTCAACCGTCTTGAGGGATGATCAAAGAAGGCATTCGAAATATCTGCTAGAGCGGCTCTTGCGGATGGCACAATGATTTCGGTTGCCTGTCCATTTGTATCAAACGCTCTCTCAGAAATTATCGTGCTTGCTCCAAATTCTATCGCAGTTGATATAAACTTTGTCCCATCGGTTATGGTCCCGGGGACTGCAACAAAAACATCTCCATTTACTACTTTTCTGGAATCATATGCAATGCCAAAAATATCCTTATCAAGGTTTCCCTTAATTGAAGTGACTTTTGTGTTTTCTATAAGATCTTTTAATAGCATTTTATTGATAATATGTCGGATAATCGGTAGAGCTTGCAGATACTCCTGCGGAAGAAGAATCGGAATCTCCCAGTCTAAAACCTAACATATGAACATTTTTATCGGTATCGTTGATGATGACAGCATAGTCTGCAACAAAATACGGAAAGGTAGCGGTGGCTCCCCAGCTAAACTGATCTTTTGTCCATCCTGCCCTAAGGGTGAGTCCTTTTGTTATCTCTGCTTCTCCTCCGTAATGCAAATATATCGTGGCACCTTTTGGAGCCTTCAGATCTCTAACTTCTGCATCTATTTCAAAGGCACCGCTTTTAACAGTTGCCGGTTTATATGCAAGCCCGAGTCTTATCGATGTGCTTACGGGAACCTCGTTTTTTATAAAATCCTGCAAAAGGACTCCCGCATAAATATCCGAGGAAAGTTTTGTTCTTAACCCCCCATCCATAG
This sequence comes from uncultured bacterium, assembly GCA_964633925.1. Taxonomy (GTDB): domain Bacteria; phylum Margulisbacteria; class WOR-1; order JAKLHX01; family JAKLHX01; genus CAZWKB01. The sequence goes on along the minus strand of CAZWKB010000009.1, from coordinate 16,444 downwards.
TAAAACCTCTTGAAGATCCGCTCAACAGGTTCCAGGCAATATTTTTGTAAGTCACTCCCCATGCTATGCCATTTTCTCCGGCTGAAGAAAATGCAACTGTTGTAACATCTGCACTATTGCCCAATTTATCTGCTTTGTTCCAATAAGCCAGTCCGGAAGAGTTTGTAGTTATTGAATAACATTCGTTTACGGAATAAGTATCTGAATTTGAATCCATATAACCTCTCAAATATTGCGTTGGGCAAGTTGCAACCCCTGCTGGATTGTAATACATAGCATTGCTGTCATCTGCGAGTGCAACAAATGCACCTCCCATGCCAAGAGGACGAACACCTATACCGTCTTTTAGGACTGAATCCAAGAATGGGTCAGCGTAAGCAGAAATCCCAAATCCCAATGTCCAAATCCCAACAAGGAAGAAGAAACATTTGCTTTTTAATGATATCGCGAAGCTATTCCACGCTGGGATTTGGGATTTGGTCATTGGGATTTTCATTAGTAGTATTGTATACTAATATTATAATGACTTCAAACGTACGCGTTCGTTTTGCACCAAGCCCTACTGGCTATCTTCATGTTGGAGGGGCAAGGACAGCACTTTATAACTGGCTTTTTGCAAAAAAACATAACGGTAAATTTATTCTACGAATAGAAGATACGGATCAAGTAAGATCGACTGATGAGGCAACACAGGCAATACTGGATGGAATGAGCTGGATTGGGCTGAGCTGGGATGAAGGCCCGTTTTATCAGACCAAAAGAATGGATCTCTATAAGAATTTTGCCCAACAACTGCTTGATGAAGGAAAAGCATTTCACTGCTATTGTTCATCTGAAGAGCTATCTGCAATGAGAAAAGAACAGGAAGCAAATAAACAGGCCCCCAAATATAATGGCAAATGTAGACATCTAACTAATGAGCAAAAGCAAGCACTTGAAGCAGAAGGAAGAAAACCTGTTGTCAGGTTTAAACTTCCTGACAGCGGAATTATCACCGTCAAAGATATTATTCACGGCGATGTGAAATTTGATGCGGCGTTGCTGGATGATTTTGTTATTTTCAAATCCGATGGATTCCCTACCTATAATTTTGCAGTAACGATTGACGATAACGACATGAAGATCACGCATGTGATCAGAGGAGATGATCATCTTTCTAACACTCCAAGACAGATACTTATCTACAACGCTCTTGGATTTGAACTGCCGATATTTGCTCATATTCCAATGATTCTGGGACAAGACAAAGCGCGTCTGAGCAAAAGGCATGGAGCAACATCGGTTATTGCATACAAAGATATGGGATATCTGCCTGAAGCCATGATTAATTATCTCTCCCGCCTTGGATGGGGATATGGGGATCAGGAGATATTTACTATAAATGAACTTATAAATTGTTTCGACATTCCAGATGTGAACAAAACACCGGCAGTGTTTGATATGGTAAAGCTTGAATGGCTGAATGCTCATTATATTAGAGGAAAATCTATTGATGAGCTTATCGAATTGACAGGACCGTATCTTGAAAAGGCATATCCGAAATATGTCGAACTTCAAAAAACACCACAAGGGCAGGAAAAGATAAAGAAGCTTCTGAAAGATTTGCAAGAGAGAATAAAAACTGTAAATGAAATAGTAGATCATGCGGGATTCTTTTTGCTTGATGAGATTACGTATGATCAGGAAGCATTTGATAAACATGTCAAAGAAGCGGGAGCAAAAGAGATTCTTGAAAAGCTGAAAGATGCTCTGGAATTAATTGATCCGTTTACAAAAGAAAATATTGAACCTGTATTTAGAAATCTTGCAAAAGATCTTGGAATCAAGGCAGGGAAAGTTATTCATCCTGCACGCGTCGCATTGACCGGACGATCAGACTCCCCTCCTATGTTTGACACTGTTGAATTGATCGGCAAAGAAGAGTCGATAAAAAGGCTAAAAACTGTTTTAACAAAACTGTTATCTTAATATTTGATAACCATCCTGATAAAAGACAACTCTGTAAATGGATGATAATGTATTTTCATTATTCAATCTGAACACTTTAAGGTGAGACACTATCTCTGGGATAGTTTTTATTGCATTATGTTCCAGGAATAATCCTCCGGGCTTTAAAGACTTCTTCATAGTCATCATAAACTTGCCTCTTGTTGCGGCGTCCATCAAAAAAGTTACATTGTTTGCCATTACGATGGAAACACCCCCAAACTCTTTTACGATATGAGTTTCTGATGGATCTGCAGTTGGATACAAATACCCCCCGGCTTTTATTATTTCCTGCGCCGGTGAAAAGTATTGCGAAAAAAAATCACACTCTGGGATCGTCTTCTTGTAATTCATTATCTGAGTAAAAATATCCGACATCTCGGAATCACCTTTATATTTTATTCCACCCTGCATAAATACAGAGTTAGGGGAGACCCCGACGGTTTTATATGCAGTAATTTCTTTACAATCAGGAACAGAGACGAGAAGTTCAGCTACTATAGAATTTATGTTATTATCATGACCTACAAGGAGTAAAAGATCTTTCAGAATTGTCGTGTTTCTGAATTGCTCAACATCTTTTTGGATTCCTATTGTACTGGCAAACCTGTTCATGATCATTGACCTGAATTTATCAGTAATTAAATGGGA
>CAZWKB010000009.1:8457-13797 GCA_964633925.1 uncultured bacterium | reverse complement strand
ATATTCTTTTGCCAAGGACTCAGGCAATTCAGTTCCTACAACACGATTGGCCCCGTTCACATCCTTCATTGCCTCAATAAGTTCTATTGTTGAAAAAGGCATTGCCCCTACTCCAACATCAATAATATAATGGCTCCCAACCGAAAGATCCATCCCGCTATCGATCGCAAAATCACTAGAAGAAATATAATTTATCATTTTTTCATTTCTTCCCATTGATGTATCAAGAGGATAAACAATGTTTTGGATATTTTGAACTATGCCGGACTGCTGCATTGCTACTGATGGATTAAATTGAATGTTATTGTTAATCAGATTCGTTTTGCAACAACTATTTAAGAACATATTTCCCATACTTATGTATCGTTGATTTTTACAGGGGATTTCACAAAATAATAAAAGGTCGCTGAACACATCGATTTTGCCCGTGGCATTTACCCGCTGGCGGCGGATTTTCGAGGTTCATACGACCTTCTTTTTGAAGCGTGATTCACATTACTGATGTTTATCACCTCCTCCGCTATATTGTTACTATCGGGCAGATACACAAAGAACTTGCATGAGATTTATCCTGTTTTGATCGAAGTTCGTAAAGTTTTTAAAGTGAAGTGAACGATTAAACGATAGTTAGAAGTTTCTGGAAATATAGCCTATTGTCTTATAAATAAGCTTGGCAATAGTAAAATCCGGATATGCAACGCCTTTTTTTGGCGCCAACTCAACGAAATCAACACCAACAACATTCTTTTTGTCGGCAAGAAGTTTTATAAGTGAAGTGACTTGATCCCAGTTTAAACCTCCCGGTTCAGGGGTGCCGGTTGATGGGATTATTGAAGGGTCGAAGACATCAACATCGACAGTTAAATAAACATTCTTGGACAATCTGTTAATGATCTCTTTGTTTTTGCTACTTGAGAAATTATGGGCAAAATAGATAGTATTTGCAATTTTGCAACTTTTGATATAGTCAGCTTCTTCTTTATCCTGACTTCGAATACCTACTTGGACTGCCGAACACATTTCTCTCACTCGTCTCATAATGCAGGCATGACTGTGTTTTCCACCGTGATAGGAATCCCTTAGATCGGAATGAGCATCAAATTGAAGAACTGAAAGATCCTTGTATTTTTCTTTTGCTGCTTTTACAGGACCGTAGCTAATTGAATGCTCCCCTCCAAGAATTACAGGGATTTTTCCTGCAGACAATACTTTTTTTACCGCTGAATACATGTCTTTGTGAGGATCTTTTGAAAATCTTACAGGAGCCATTGTATGTATACCAACTTTTTTATAAATCTCACATCCAAGCTCTATATCATAATCTTCGATAATCTGCGAAGCCGCGAGGATAGCAGAAGGCCCGTTCTTTGTTCCCTTCCCATAGCTTGTTGTTTTTTCAAAAGGCATCGGAATCACAACAAACCTTGAGTTGTTTAAACTACTGAATTGTGGTTCTATGTCGAGAAATTTATACGGCATGTTTTTATTGTGATATATTTATGCGAACATTGCAAGATGGGGCAACCTCGCAGATTGATAAGACATATGAATTATGCTATTCTAGCTATGTAAAGGGGGTACCAAAAGTGACAGAACTTGAAGGAACATTTTTAAATACAGGGAAAGGATCTGACAGCCTTTCAGAGCTCGACGCGTTGATATCAGAAACTCTTAGCGAATCTAAATTCAAAAAGGAAACATCTAGCGATATTAAAGAAGCTCATCAGTTTTCAGCTACAAAAATGACCATAGATACCACAGTAAAAGAGGAAGAGAAAGCAATAGAACAACCAACAGAGATAAAGATCATTGATCAAACAGCTCACATTGAAACTCCTGCACCTCAGAAACAAGAAGAAAAACCAAAAGAAAACAAAGCAAATGATGATCCGTTCAAATCATTTAAGGTTGGAAACGTGATAAAAGGTACGGTTGCCAGAGTAGACGGATCAGGTGCGTTAATTGACATCAATTACAAATCCGACGGATTCATTGTTTCATCAGAATTTGATGGAAGGATTTTAAAATCCGGCGAGATTATTGATGTATATATTGATGCATTGAGTACAAAAGAAGGCTATGTTGCCCTCTCTCTAAAAAAAGCACAGTATGAAGGGTTTTGGACTTTTCTTTATGACGCCTTTAAAACAAAGAACACTTTCGAAGTATCCGTTTCATCCGCTGTTGGAGGAGGCCTCGTTGTTGATTTCAAAGGGATAAGAGGATTTGTTCCTGCATCTCAGGTCTCAAAATCACCAGACACTCCACTTTCTGATTTTGTAGGTAAAACTATTGCCGTCAAATTGATAGAAATAGACAGAAGGCACAGCAAAATTATCATGTCACACAGACTTGGTAACGCTGAGAAACAAAGAGTTGACAAAGACAAGCTCTTTGAAAACATCGAGGTTGGGCAAATACTTAACGGAACGGTTTCAAGCATAAAGAGATTCGGGATATTTGTGAATGTGAACGGAGTAGAAGGCCTTGTACATGTAAATGATATCGCATGGAAAAGAGTAGAGGATCCAACAAAGGCCGCAACAATTGGACAAAAACTCGATGTATTTGTAATTGGAGTGGATAAGTTTGCAAAAAAACTCTCTCTTGGACTGAAACAATTGCAACCTGATCCATGGGAATCGGCAGGAAGAAAATATAAGCAGGGACAACAGGTTACTGCAAAAATCCTGAGACTTGCTAAGTTTGGTGCATTTGCAGAAATAGAAGAAGGCATTGAAGGTTTGATACACATCAGTGAGCTTTCTACTAAACCGATTCAAATGCCATCTGATGCGGTAAAACCTGGAGATGTTGTTAAGGCCATCATATTAAGGATATCTACAGAAGAGCAAAGAAAAGGACGTTCAATTCGTGAAGTAGAAGTAAATGAAGAAAAAAATACGTTGAAAGAGGTTCAATCAAATAATAGCTCTCCTGTTAAGCTCGGAGACACAATCAGCGAAGAGCTAAGAGAGAAGATCTCAGGCAACAATGAAATTCCTGGACAAGCTTGATCTAGCCTGTAAAAAGAACAGCTCCCTACTTTGTGTAGGGCTTGATACAGATCTAGGAAAAATTCCACAGTCCTATCATGAGATGGAAGATCCTCTATTTGAATTTAATAAAAAGATAATTGATGAGACCTTGCCATATGTCTGCTCATACAAACCCAATATTGCCTTTTATGAGATGTATGGAATAAAAGGACTGAACTCGTTAATAAAGACAATAGAATATATACCTGAAGAAATTCCTGTGATACTTGATGCAAAACGGGGAGACATTGGAAATACCGCAACTGCCTATGCAAAAAGCCTTTTCGAAATATATAAAGCCGATGCTACAACGATTAATCCTTATATGGGGTATGATTCAGTTAAGCCATTTTTAGAATTTAACGAAAAAGGAATTTTCATACTTTGCCTAACCTCTAATTCAGGGAATACAGACTTTCAAAACTCTGAAGTCGATGCCCTGCCCCTCTATATTAATGTTGCAAAGCATGTAAAAGAATGGAATGTTTATGATAATTGCGCATTGGTTGTTGGGGCCACAAACCCTATTCAATTAAAAGAAATACGAGAAATTGCTGGGGATATGCCGATACTTATTCCCGGAGTTGGCGCACAGGGAGGAGATTTGGAACTTTCTGTAAAATACGGGGTTACAAAAAACGGGAACAGAGCAATAATTAATTCATCACGCGGAATTATTTACGCCAAAGACCCCAAGGCAGCCGCTAAAAATCTAAGGGATGAAATTAATACATTCAGGTAATACGAGAACGTATTGAGACGACAAATTTACTGAGTGCAGAAATATTTGATACCAGCTTAACAATTGCACTTCCGACAATAACGCCATCCGCATGCTTGACTGCCTCTTTTGCCTGCTCAGGAGTTGAAATACCAAAACCGACTGCGATGGGAAGTTTCGTGTATTTGCGGATCTTTTTTACCATTCCAGATACAGTGGAAGAAACTGTTTTTCTCACTCCAGTTGTTCCTGTTGTTGAAACCAGATAAATAAAACCAGTAGATAATTCGCAAATCTGTTTTACACGCTTTTCTGATGTGTTTGGAGCTATTAGAAATATTAGATCTATCCCTTTTGCATTTGCTTTTTTCTTTAGTTGAGAAGCTTCTTCGAGCGGGAGATCAGGCAATATTAAACCGGAAACACCAGCCTTGCGGCTGTCGTTGATAAACTTGTCTACTCCGTAGGAATAAACAATGTTATAGGATGTCATAAAAATGATGGGAATATGAGCAGGGCGATCACAAGACCCGACCGTACGTATCATATCGATAATATCGTGCGCGGACACACCGTTTGCAATAGCACGATTGGCGGCATCGACAATTACAGGCCCATCTGCAATGGAATCAGAAAATGGGATCCCTATCTCAATAATATCAGCCCCACATTGTGCAAGTCGATTAATGATCTTTTCAGTTTCTGACAAAGATGGATCGCCTGCCATGATGAAGGATATTAACGCTTTTTTATTATTAAACGCATCCGCTATTTTTGACATAAAAAAAGTATAGCATAAAGGGAATGAGAACGTAGATAGTAGAACATTGAGAGAAGAGCGGAGGAAGAATGTCTATGAGAAAAGGTCGTGCGCGGTTGCGGATTTGATTTTGGAGCGGATGATTTTGCCAACAATCAGGGCAGGCACAAGGCCAGCACCTACCTTTCTATTAACATACACATTGCCGTCGATGTCGGGCGCGTCATATTGAGAACGTCCAATATGATATTTTTTGTTTTCCACTTCAATCAGAATATTTAATGTCTTTCCAATCTTTGACTTGTTTTTTTCTTTTGATATTTTTTCTTGCAATGCCATTATATAAGCAACTCTTGTTGACTTTTCTTTTTCTGAAATATGCCCTTTTTGTTTGTCAGCAGCTGTTCCCTTTTCCCTGCTGTATGCAAATGCTCCCAACCTATCAAATTTAACTCTTTTTATAAAATCACAAAGATCATTAAAATCTTTTTTTGTTTCTCGGGGATACCCTACAATTATCGATGTTCTTATTGCAATACTCGGAACTTTTTGTCTTAATTTACTTATCAAGTCTTCCATATACTCCGCAGTATATTTTCTGTTCATGGATTTTAGAATTTTATTGTTCGCATGCTGTATCGGCATATCAAGATATTTTACAACCTTCTGTTCCTTTGCAATTGTATCGATCAATTTGTCAGTTATATGCAAAGGATATGCATACATAATTCTTATCCATTCGACACCTTTTATCTTTGCTGTTTTCCTAAGTAGTAAATGAAGATCTGGATAAGCGGTTGTATCCTGAGCAATTAGAATTA
>CAZWKB010000009.1:1962-8399 GCA_964633925.1 uncultured bacterium | reverse complement strand
CGTCAATGTTCCTCCCGGCAACGGCAACGTTCACTCCCCTTTTTGCAAGCCCTTTTATCTCAACTAGAACATCATCCATCTTTCTATGTTTAAGAGATCCCCGTATTGACGGGATTAAACAATAGGAACATCTGTTATTGCATCCCTCTGAGATCTTTACATATGCATACCAAGGCTGAGTTGCCTTTATGCGAGGGGCATTGCAGCCAAACAGACCAATGGTGTCGAGAAGTCCGTCGATGTTTTTGTAAAGGCGGGGTAACCCCGTCCCTACCTTTGCAATGTTTTTCATGTATTTCGGCAGGCAGCCCGCAACGTATAGTTGTTCGCATTTGCCTTTTGTTTTGTATTTTGCCATTTCGTTGATCGTTTCGATGGATTCTTCCCTTGCCGATTACAACAATAACTTCGGCTTCTTTTGGGTCAAGAGTGATCTCATGACCTCCTGACACCAGTTTCCCCATCAAAACCTCGCTATCTGTAAGGTTTTTGGGACAACCAAGACTGACAATATATGTTTTCATATGCCATTCTCTCGCAGACTGTACATAATAACATCTTCCTGATTTTCATTAACATCAACAAGATTATAAGGAATAAATACTTTTGTAGTCGTTTCTTTTATACATAGATCCGTCAATCTCAATTCGAAATGCACATCAGAAGGAAATACTTTTGAGTCCTCACCTTCCAGAAAGCCTTCCATCGGAGCAGCCCAATCTTCTATGACCGAAGCAACGGTTGCGCGTTTACCCCTAAACTCTTCACCAAATTCTGTAAGCAGTGCGATTTTCGGTTTTGATTCTTTGAGCACATTTATCGCCCCAACAAGGCCCAAATGTTGAGTCAAATGCTTTCCTTCTTCTTTTTCCAGAGACCCTATATTAAACATCAAAACACGACAGCCTGCATATTGGCCTCCAAGACCTGTTTCATATCTGGAATCACCTGTTATTCCAATTTTTAGATTGCCGGCATTCTCAATTTTTAGATTTGTTTCTATAACAAGCCCTACAGAAGATTCTTCTTTTGTCCAAAGCTCTTCATGATACGCTTGCTTAACATGAATAATAAAACCGTGTTTTTCCATAAGATCTATATTATTGATCTTGTCTATTGTTATCCCCGGCACCATCAGTTTAAAATTTATCTCCTTGCTGCCATAAGGATCATTTGCATTAAATAAACCCTGAAACTTCAGCATCACACCTGAGGAACCAAAAACATCTATGGATTTTACTTTGTTTTTTGGGACAACGTCGTTGTATTTTGCGAGCAGAGAAAGTATAGGCTCTATCGATTCTGTATGATCATCATGATCATGAGTTGCTATTATCACATCAAGATCTGCTATAGAAAGATCCAATTCTTTGAACATATCCAGAAAACCATATCCAGGATCTATCGCTATTGTTTTTGTCTCTCCAAAGCTATTCTTTAGAGTTAAGAGATATCCCCCACCCTGACTTATTCCAGTTGAATATAACGAGGAACAGGAATTCCATTTGTGCAATGTTTTTAAAATATTGGGGCCAACAGTCTTGTCAATAAACCTTGGAATACTTAGGACAGAAAGAAGATGTTCTTTTTCTGCTGCAACAATATTAAACATTGGGAATATCGTATTTTCAATGTAGTTTATCGCTCTCACGGCTCCGAGATCTCCTGACCTGACATGTTGACTAACTTGTTTTGATTCTACAAAGGTCTTGTATGCTTCTTTGTATCTGCCCTGCAAAAACTTTGAAATACCAAGACAATAAAGTATTGAATAAAGTATTTCGGGATTGTGTCGATACTCCCTTGCCATATCCTGATATATGTTTTCAGCTTCTTTGTATAGTCCGTCATCCAAACAAAAATAGCCTATTGTATCCCACGGTTTTTTCTGCGCATCAAGAGAAGAAGAGTATCTACTTAGAACATTTAATATTTTGAGAAAGTTTGATTTAATCCACCTTTTGCGCTCTGCCGATGAATGTTTTTTTAGATTGCTCCAGGTGCTGGGTTGCTCTACATCAATTATCATTATTAACCCTCTATGATTTTAAAAATCCTCTTTATACTCACAGCCTTACCTGTTGTCTCATCAACATTAAACAAAACTGCATTAAATACCATGGGGCCTTTGTCGACAACGGTAAATTTCTTTGGCATTGAAGTAAGGAATCTTTCGATAATTGGAGCAATATCCACTCCGATGATAGAGTTAAATGCGCCGACCATTCCTGCGTCTGTTATAAATGCTGTTCCGTTTGGAAGAATGCGTTCATCTGCCGTTTGTATATGAGTGTGAGTTCCAAATACTGCACTGACCCTGCCATCAAGATACCAGCCCATTGCATTTTTTTCTGACGTAGCCTCCGCATGGAGATCTACCAGAATTATCTTGGTTTGTTTTTTTAGATCTTCTATTAATCTGTCAGCAGCTCTAAAAGGACAATCCATTTCTTTCATAAAAACCCTGCCAAGCAGATTAATTACCCCTACACCTTTATTTATAACAGCTTCAAGCCCTGGGGTGCCTGGAGGATAATTTGCAGGTCTTACGGCATATTGGCATCTGGTAATCTCTTTAGAAAACTCTTTATTATGCCAGATATGATTTCCAAGAGTTACAATATCAACGCCCATATCCATGAGCTCTTTATATTTTTTTTCATTGATGCCCATACCACCGGCAGAGTTTTCTCCGTTAGCAATTATTACATCAGGAGCAAACTCTTGTCTTATCTTCGGCAGAATATAACGCATAGTTTCTCTGCCTGGCCGGCCTATTATGTCACCTATAAATAATATTTTTTTCATGATTTTAAATCCACGGACAAATCCGTATAATATTGAAGGGCGGACACAAGGTCCGCCCCTACATTATTATTTCGCGACTTCGCTGTTCCTTGTTTCTCTGATGACGGTTACTTTGATCTCTCCAGGATAATCTAATTCTGCTTCGATCTTCTTGGCAACATCATATGCCAATTTGGCTGATCCAAGATCATCAACCTTGTCCGGTTTTACGACTATTCTTACTTCTCTACCAGCCTGAATTGCATAAGAACGATCAACACCAGGGAATGAATTTGCTGTTGCTTCTAGTTTTTCTAGCCTCTTAATATAAGCTTCAAGAGTATCTCTTCTCGCTCCAGGTCTTCCTGCAGATATTGCATCTGCAATTTGAATAATTACAGCTTCGATTGTCTGAGGCTCTTCATCATTGTGATGAGAAGCAATTATGTGCACAACTTCAGGACTTTCTCCTGCCTTTTGTGCGAACATAGCTCCCAATTTTGGATGCGTCCCTTCCATCTCCTGATCGATTGCTTTACCAATATCGTGAAGTAACGCTCCTCTTTTTGCCAGTCTGATATTGACTCCCAATTCTGCTGCCATCATTCCTGATAGTTTTGCCAGCTCGATTGAATGCATCAATACATTTTGTCCATAACTTGTTCTAAATCTTAGTCTACCAAGAAGCTGAATTATTACAGCAGGAAGGTTTATAACATCACATTCCATTGCAGCCTTTTCACCAAATTCCCACATAGAAACTTTCAACTCTTCCTTTGATTTGTTATACATTTCTTCAACCCTTGCAGGATGAATTCTGCCATCAACGATAAGCTTTTCAAGAGTCAGCTTTGCAGTCTCACGTCTGAGAGGATCAAAACTAGAAAGAATAACTGCCCCAGGAGTATCATCAACGATCAGATCAACTCCAGTTGCCTGCTCAAACGCTCTGATATTTCTTCCTTCCTTACCAATAATTCTTCCCTTGATATCGTCATTTGGTATTTCAACAACAGTAACAGTTGATTCTATAACATGATCAACTGCACTCCTTTGTATGGCATTGATCAAAATCTCTCTTGCTCTCTTGTCAGATTCTTTTCTTACCAATTCTTCCTTTGCCTTAATAATCGCACCAGCTTCTTTTTCTATATCCTTTTCAAGATTTTCCAGAAGCAGCTTTTTACCTTCTTCTTTTGACATCCCGGCAACCCTTTGAAGCTCCTCTACCGTCTTTTTAATGACTTCGCCCAATTCTTCTTTTGACTTAACAGCCTCTTCAATTTTCGCTTTTAAATCTTTTTCCTTTTCATCTGTTTGCTTTTCTTTTTGGTCAAGATGCTCTTCTTTTTGCATCAATCTTTTTTCGAAAGTTAAGAGCTCACCTTTTCTTTCCTTTGTTTCTTTCTCGAACTCAGACCTCATTTTTAAAGCCTCATCTTTTGCCTCTATTATCGCTTCTTTCCTTTTTGATTCAGCTTCTTTTTTCGCATCTTCAATAAGCTTCTTTGCTGTCTCTTCTGCTATTCTTACCTTTTGGTCAGCTATCTGACGTCTGAGATAAAGATATGCCACACCGAACCCGAAAACTATCGCCGCTGCTAAAACTACTAATGTAAATCCCGTCAAATTCATTGTTATATCCTCCTGCAATTTCTAAAGAAAATATTATTGCGTTTATTATTTTTTCTTTTTTGTTTCTTCTTTTTTATTTTCGGTCGTTTTTCCAGCCAATTGTGGATCCATAAGCTTTTTCAAAGACTGAACCAATTTATTATAAAGATCCTTGTGTTCTTTTAAATAGGTCCTCGTATTTTCCCATCCTTGACCAAGCTTTTCATCGCCCATAATATACCATGCACCACTTTTTTGAATTAGTCCATGAGTTGTTGACAGGTCCAACACATCGCCTTCTTTGCTGATGCCTTCTCCATGGGTTAGAATAAATATTGCTTCTCTAAAAGGAGGCGCAACTTTATTCTTTACTACTTTTACCTTGACCCTGGTCCCAATTATTCTATCTCCTTCCTTGATTTTTTCTGTCGGCCTAACCTCAAGCCTTACTGAACAATAGAACTTTAATGCACGGCCTCCCGGAGTTACTTCCGGATTTCCGAACATTACACCAATCTTTTCTCTGAGCTGATTGATAAAAATCACGACCGTCTTTGATTTGCTGATTACTGCCGTCAGCTTTCTTAAAGCCTTTGACATTAATCTTGCCTGAAGACCTATTTGAGAATCGCCCATTTCACCATCAATTTCCGCCTTTGGAACCAAAGCAGCTACAGAATCAATTACAACAACATCTACGGCCCCACTTCTTACAAGTGTTTCGCAAATCTCAAGAGCCTGTTCTCCATAATCCGGTTGAGATATCAATAAATTATTGATATCCACTCCAAGTTTTTTTGCATATATTGGATCAAGGGCATGTTCAGCATCTATAAATGCTGCAACTCCTCCTGCTTTTTGTGCTGCTGCTATTACTTGCAAACTCACTGTGGTTTTTCCACCTGCCTCTGGTCCGTAGATCTCAACTATTCTTCCTCTTGGCAATCCCCCTACCCCTAAAGCCATATCAAGAGACAATGCCCCTGTAGGAATTGCTTCGACTGTGAATCTTGTCGAATCACCCATTTTCATTATCGCCCCTTTTCCATAATCTTTTTCGATCTGAGCGATAGCCATTCCCAAAGCTTTTGATCTTTCGTCATTTGCCATATATATCCCCTTTCTATCTATTTTTAGGAGACGCAATCAATCGCGTCTTTACAAACCTGAACCAAGCAATTATCTCACCAACTCATTTATCAAACGATTGTCCGGATAATTCCATCCACAACAAACCCAGAGCAGCTTGTGCCGCTTTCTGCCTTATCTCCTGCCTAGTTCCCGAAAGTTTCAGCTCTTTACTGTAGGATTTTTCAACAGTTGATATAGCAATATAGGTTAGCCCTATCGGTTTTGGAGGACTTACCGTTGCAGGACCAGCCACTCCTGTTGCCGAAAGACCAATATCAGACCTGAACTTTTTTCTGATATTTTCTGCCAATGTTATTGCAACAGATTCACAAACAGGGCCTTCATTTGCAATAATCCCGGCAGGGACTCCAAGATCCATAACCTTAACCTTATTTGTATAGCAAACTATGCTTCCTACAAAATACAGAGAAGCTCCTGCCACTGCTGTAAGCCGCTCGCTTATCATTCCACCCGTCAGAGATTCCGCTACAGCTACTGTCTTTTTTTCTTTTTTTAGCATGTCGGACAACTCATCATCGGTAGTTTTTCCTATTACCGACATTATCTTGCTAAAAAAATCCTCAAGATATGCTTCCATCAATTCTTTACCATTCTTGAATATTGAATCCCCGATACCAAAGAAAAAACTACTGAAACATAAAAAACAAAAACACCTAAACCAATATCAAAGATCATCAATGGGATTGCTATCATTTGAAGAACTGTTTTCCATTTACCGAGCTTATCAGCAGCTATGATATCCCCGTTCTTTGCAGCCATAACCCTTATTCCCATTATCCAAAAGTCCCTTGCTAAAATTATTAGCACAGGGATAGAAGAAATCTGTCCATTCTCAATAAGAACCAACAACACTCCATAAACCAGCAGTTTATCTGCCAATGGGT
>CAZWKB010000009.1:0-1952 GCA_964633925.1 uncultured bacterium | reverse complement strand
CAGAGCATCACTTAATGCAAGCAACAAAAAAACAATAACAGCAATCAGCTTGTTATATGGAATAGAATCATTTAACAAAAAGAATAACAACAGAGGGATGAAAAAAATTCTTGCGAGCGTAATCTGGTTAGGTAAAGACACCGATTGTGCAGACAAGAAACTGTATTGCCCCATTTGTCGAAGCATCACTTGGTAAAACAGTTTCAGTATTTCTATTAATTATTTGCATTGATTCCATATATAATAAAATCTTAAATGCCTTTTCCCTCTATTGGCATCCGATAGTATTCCTTCTTGATATTATATCATCTATTAATTGGCGAAAACAAGGAGAAATTATGGGGATCTTGATCGTGTCTATCTATAATTTACAAATTGGATCTCTATGTCCAACGGGGCTTTTCTTAATAATTGCATTACTACCTGCAATTCATCTTTGCTTTTGCTTGAAACTCGGATCTGATCTGCCTGTATCTGTGCCTGAACCTTGAGTTTGGCTTCCTTTATCAGCTTCGTAATTTCTTTGGCCTTTTCCTGAGCAATACCCTGCTTGAGTTTAACAATCTGTTTTACGGTTCCGCCCAAAGCTGACTCTACCTTGCCATAATCAAAGAATTTTAGAGAGATTGCCCTCTTTATCAGTTTGTTCTCAAGAATATCAACAACGTTTTTTAGCTTGAATTCATCGTCTGAAACAATCTCTAAGGTGTCTGCCAGTTTGGAGATTTCGCTTATACTTCCCTTGAAGTCAAATCTCTGTCTTATTTCTGACATAGCCTGATGAATAGCGTTGTCCAACTCAGGCATATTCAATTTTGAAGTAATATCAAATGATGCGTCTTGTGCCATGGGGAAATTATAACATAATACTATCATTCAAAGGAAGGACACATAGGTCCGCCCCTACGGGAATCACAAAAAATGTTATACTGAAATAAGGAGAACAAATATGCCTATAGTGGTGCAAAAATACGGTGGAACATCTGTTGGGAATGTTGAAAAAATTAAGAATGTAGCCCGCAGAATCATCAACACAAAAAAAGCAGGAAACGATGTGGTTGTGGTGGTATCAGCAATGGGACATTCGACGGATGAACTGGTAGATCTGCTTTCACAAATAACAAAAACCCCTACTCCAAGAGAATACGACATGCTTCTTTCTACGGGAGAACAGGTATCAGCGGCCCTTCTTGCCAGCGCAATAATCGAAATGGGCGAAAGTGCTATTTCTCTGACTGGCGGACAAGCTGGGGTAATTACTGAAGATATTCCTTCAAAAGCAAGAATTAAAGATGTTAAATTTGAACGAATGAAAAAAGAGATAAAGAAAGGCAATATAGTTATTGTCACAGGATTTCAAGGGATAGACAGCGAAGGAAACATCACAACAATAGGCAGAGGAGGATCAGACACTTCTGCCGTAGTAATAGCCGCAGCCCTTAACGCTGATGTATGTGAGATATATACTGATGTTGACGGCATATATACAACTGACCCAAGAGTTGTGAAAGACGCCAGAAAACTTGAAAAAATATCGCATGAAGAAATGTTAGAGATGGCATCTGTTGGCGCGGGAGTGATGCACCCCAGATCCATCGAATGTGGAATGAACTACGGGATTGATATTCATGTAAGATCCAGCCTGAATGACTCAACCGGTACAATTATTACATCTGTAGAAAAAATAGGAGGAAATAAAATGGAAAAAAGAGGATTGGTCACAGGAGTCGCATTTGACACAAACGCTGCAAAGATTGGGGTTCTTCAAGTTCCTGATAAACCAGGAATCGCATCGAAGCTTTTCTCTGCATTGTCAAAAGACAATGTAAGCATTGACATGATTATTCAGAGTATACATGGCGGAAATGTCGCAGACATTTCTTTTACTGTTTCAAGATCTGATCTTAAAAAAGCACTCGAAACTACCAACAAAATCGCCAAAGAACTTGGAG
>CAZWKB010000008.1:58550-73171 GCA_964633925.1 uncultured bacterium | reverse complement strand
TGTGATCACAAAAACATCTGCCGGTAATGATATAATGTAAGGGCGAATAATCATTCGCCCTTATGATAACAATACTATCCTTCCTAATCGGTCTGTTCCTCGGTCTGGCAATAATGTTTGTCGTTACAAAAATACAATCTCAATCTTCTCAGGATCTTGCAAAAGACATGATGAAAGAGGATATGGAAAAAGTAATTGCGCAGATGAAAGATTCTTTCAAAGCATTATCTTCAGATGTTCTGTCAGAAAGTTCAAAAAGTTTTTTAACTCTTGCCAATGAGACATTGTCAAAACAAGTCAAAGTAGGAGAGGGCGAACTTGAAGGCAGAAAAAAGCTGATCGATCAGAATCTTGAGAACATGGAAAAGCAGTTAAAAACAGTAACTGACAAAGTGTCAGAATATCAGAAAGAATCAAAAAATATATTCGGAGAAGTAAGCGCCAAGATTGAGGTTCATGCACAGCAGACTCAAAAACTCCAGGATACAACAAACAAGCTTCAGTCTGTTCTTGCCAGTACAAAATCCCGTGGGCAGTGGGGGGAGCGCATGGCAGAAGATGTTCTCCGTCTTGCCGGTTTTATAGAAGGAATAAATTACAGGAAACAAAAGTCTCTTGATGCCGGTTCAAAAAGACCTGACTTTTCCTTCATATTACCAAACAATACTATAGTCAATATGGATGTAAAATTCCCTCTAAACAGTTATCTCTACTACTATGCTGCAGATAATGAGTCAGATAAAAAAACTCATAAAGAACAATTTTTAAGAGATGTTAAGGCCAGGATCAAGGAAGTAACAACTCGAGACTACATAAATCCGGAAGATAATACAGTAGATTACGTTATTGTGTTTATTCCAAATGAACAAGTGTATGCATTCATTAATGAGGCCGACAATTCTATATTGGATGATGCTCTAAAGAACAAAGTTATCTTTTGTTCTCCACTTACTCTCTATGCGATACTTGCTGTTATCAGGCAGGCCATGGACAGCTTTAAATTAGAAAAAACTGCTGCAGAAATGACATCTCTCTTAGGCTCATTTAATAAGCAATGGCAGATGTATGTCCGTTCCATGGACAAGATGGGGAAATCAATTGAAGATGTTCAAAAAGAATATCAAAATCTTATCTCAACCAGACGCAATCAATTAGAAAGACCCCTAAATAAGATAGAGGATCTCAGAGTTAGTAGAGGGATCCCCATGGCATTAGAAGATGCCAATATATTAGAAGAATAGTAGGGGCGGGCCTTGTGCCAGCCATTTAACAAATGCGCTAGTATACAGCCAAAAAATCAACGTTATACCCCCTCAAAACAGCAGCCAAAATACGTCATTATTGATACGGTATCAAAGTCATGATACAATAGATTTTAGATAATCTAGAATTACTAAATAAGGAGTTAATAATGAAAGTATTGTTGGTTTCCTCAGAAATGGAGCCGTTTGCAAAGACAGGCGGTTTGGCCGATGTTGTTGGTGCGCTCCCAAAATCAATTAAAGCTTTGGGGCATGATGTGCGGGTTATCATTCCAAAATATAAAGTATCTGATAAAAGCAAATTTAAACTTGTTCAGATAGCCAGAGATCTACAGGTAAAAGTCGGAGACAAAATAGAAAAAGCGCAAGTATATGAAACCAAGATACCTAAGACTGATATTACCGTATATCTCATAGGCCATGACGGCTATTTTGGCAGAGACGGCCTGTATCAGGAAAAAGGTGTTGATTATTACGATAACGATGAAAGATTTATTTTCTTTTCAAAAGCAGTCTTGGCAACAATGAAGTTTTTAGGTTGGGAACCTCATGTGATGCATTGCAATGACTGGCAAAGCGCACTGGCTATCACATATATAAAAACGATACATGCAAACGATCCTTTCTTCAACAGTATTGCAACTGTTTACACAATTCACAATATCGGTTATATGGGCAATTTCCCGGCAGACAGAATGTCTCTAACAGGACTCGGGTGGGAATATTTTACTCCAAATGCGCTGGAGTTTTGGGGGCATGTGTGTTTTGCAAAGGCAGGTCTCGTTTATGCAGATGTAATTAACACAGTAAGCGAAACCTATGCTGTAGAGATACAAAAGGAAGAATTCGGATACGGTCTTGAAGGATTGATAAAAGCAAGAAACGTTGACGTCTATGGTATCGTAAACGGAGTTGATTATGACACATGGAATCCTGCCAAGGATAAGCATCTGGCAACAAAGTATTCAATAACAAATCTAAGAGGGAAAGCCAGCAACAAAGCAGTCCTTAGAAAAGTTAGTAACCTGCCGCAGAAAAAAGATGTTCCGATCATTGGGATAGTAACCAGAATGGCGGATCAAAAAGGTTTTGATATTTTAACCGAAGCCATGCATAAGATTATGGAGTTGCCGGTTCAAATCGTATTGCTTGGAACTGGTGAACCGAAATATGAAGAAGCATACAGAAATTTTGCAAATCAGTATCCAGACAAAATTTGTGCGAATATTGGATTTGACAGTGCCGTTGCTCCTTTGATATATGCCGGTGCCGATATGTTCCTTATGCCGTCAAAATATGAACCTTGTGGACTTGGCCAGCTTATCAGCTTTAAATATGGAACTGTTCCGGTTGTAAGATCTACCGGCGGATTGGCAGACACTGTTGCAAATTATGATCCTGAAACAGAAAAGGGAGATGGTTTTGTATTCTATCAATACAATTCAAATGAACTGTATGATGCGATTTTTAGAGCATATACGCTTTATTCAAAAGACAAGAAAAAGTGGAATAAACTTGCAAAAAAGATAATGGCTTATGATTTTTCATGGGATGTTTCAGCCAGAAAATATATAATGCTTTACAAAAAAGCGATAGAAAAGCTTATGGGAGATATTTACAAGACCAAGCCAACTATCCTAAAAGATGATAATATAGGTATATCTGCATAACATAGGAGGTTAGAGATATGTCAGGACATTCAAAGTGGTCTACTATCAAAAGAGCTAAGGGAAAGACTGATGCCGCAAGGGGGCGTGTCTTTTCAAAGCTTGCAAGAGAAATAACTGTTGCTGCAAAAGCAGGCGGTGGAGATATTGCCGGAAATGCCAGGCTCAGGCTGGTAATTGACAAAGCAAAAGCGGCAAACATGCCAAAGGATAATATTGAAAGAGCAGTATTAAAAGGTACAGGTGGTGGAGACGGAGCTGCAATTGAAGAGATAACATACGAAGGTTACGGACCTGCAGGAACTGCTATCATAGCCGAGATCATGACAGATAACAAAAACAGAACTCAGGGTGAGATCCAGTTTATTTATTCAAGGAACAATGGAAATTTTGGCAAAGCCGGATGTGTTTCTTGGCAATTCACACGATTTGGTGTTCTGATCGCAGAAAAAAACAAAAACAACTTTGAGCAATTAATGACAGATGCCATAGAACTTGGGGCCGAAGATATTAATGAAGATGATGCAACTATAGAAATAAGAACTAAACCGGAAGATTATGAAACTATAATGAATGCATTGAAAGCAAAGAAATATGAATTCTCATCAAACGAATTAACTCTTGTTCCAAATGCCACAGTTGGCGTTGCAGGGGAAGAAGCCAGAAAATTGTTAAAACTGCTCAATGCACTGGAAGAACATGACGATGTTCAAAATGTTTATTCAAACTTCGAAATAACAGACAATACAGAGCCCGAGTAATCTCTATGAAATTCATAGCAGATATTCACGTGCATACAGTTGCTTCAGGGCATGCCTACAATACTATTTATGAATATGCTCAAAAAGCCTCAGAACTTGGACTGAAATATCTAGGGATGACGGATCACGGTCCAAAAATGCCTGGAGCATCTCATCTTTATCATTTTCAAAATCTTCATTCACTTCCAAAATTTATAAATGGGGTAAGAATTGTAAAAGGTGTTGAAGCAAATATCCTTGACGAAAACGGCACCTTGGATATTCCTGACGATACGCTGCCAGATATGGAAGTAGTTATAGCATCTTTTCATAGATATTTGGGATATGAAGGTGATGATATTAGAAAGAATACTGATTCAATGATTAAAGTTACTCAAAATCCTTATGTAAAGATATTGGGTCATCCCGGCAATCCTCAATTCCCTCTGGACATTGATGCCGTTGTTGAAGCCTGTAAAAAGAATAAGGTTCTGATAGAAATTAATAACAGTAGTTTTACCGGTGTTGTGAGACTTGGAAGCTATCCAAGATGCGTTGAGTTTGCAAAAAAAGCTAAAGAAATTGGTTGCAAGGTAATTTTTGGCAGCGATGCCCATTGTATAGACCATCTCATATCTTATGACAAAGCCATCGAACTCGCAAAAGAATCCGGTCTGACGGAAGATGATATTGTAAACACCTCAGAAGCGATGATAGAAGAACATGTGTTAGGGACCAAATGATAATATATACACTCGTTGTCGGGCCAATACAAACAAATTGCTATGTCCTTTGTGACGATGAATCAAAAGATTCAATTGTTGTCGATCCTGGGGACGAGGCCGGTAAGATTATTGCCTTTATCAAAGAGAGACAGCTAAATATAAAGTATATTGTTTCCACTCATGGTCATTTTGATCATCTCAATGCCGTAGAAGAGCTCAAGAAAGAATTCGGAGTAGAGTTTTATGTTTGTGCCGATGACAACTATCTTTTGGATCTGCCGACGAATTCCTTCATGAAAATGCTGGGCTATTCAACTGTTCCCACTCATGCTGAAAAGTATTTAAAAGAGGGTGATGAAATAATTTTTGGTAAAACATCATTAAAGGTTATTCAAACTCCAGGGCATACTCCCGGAGGAATTTGTCTTTATTGTCAAAATGAAGACAAGCTTATTTCAGGTGATACATTATTCAATGGTGATATCGGCAGATCAGATTCTCCGGGGGGATCGGCTTTCAGGCTTATTTCTTCAATAAAAAAAAAGTTGTTTGTTCTTCCTGACAGCACTCAGATATATCCGGGGCATGGGCCTTCATCAACTATTGGAAATGAAAAGAACACTCCTCTTATGAAAGGAATTTTAAAAGGTGGTTGAAGAGTCTAAAAACCTTTTTTTCTTTTTTGGCGAAGAAGATTATCTCATCGAAAAAGAGATCATCAATATCGGTAATGGTAGTGAAATAGAAAAGCATGATGCTGACAGCACCGGTCCTGATGCAATCATACAAATGATACTTACTCCATCTCTTTTTCAGCCAACACGAACAATAGTGTTAAGAGATTATGATGATGACTCATATCTTTCAATTCTTCAGTCCGTGGGAAATATCCCTTATGGCATCACCGTTATCATTGTTGCCGATGGAATAGATAAAAGATCAAAGCTGTATAAGTTGCTTTCGAATGCTGCTGTTATCAAAGAGTTTAAGGCGTTTAGCGAATGGGAAACTCAAAAAATAACTGCATGGATAAATGTGCTGGCAAAAGAAAACGGCAAAACAATAAATGAAGATGCCTCAGTCCTGCTTTCTCAAATTTGCGGAAAAAGCCTGAGACAGCTCAATAATGAATTGATTAAGATAGCCACATATATCGGTGAAAAAAAAGTTATAGATAAAAAAGATGTTGAAACAATGGCTATATCATATGAACTCAATGCTTTTGCACTTGAAAATGCTCTGGCAGAAAAAGATATCGCAGCTGCTCTAAATGCCCTGGATTTTAGCATGAAGGGGAAAATAAGAGCTGAAATGTTGATAGGAAAGTTGTATTCAAAGATTAAAACCTATTTACTGGTAAAGTCCATGAAAGAAAAGAAGATCTCAAATAATGAGATAATGACAAAAATGGGGATGGGGTCTTTCTATTTTGGAAAGATTGAAGAAGCTTTAAGGCATTATTCTCTCGAAGATCTTCTAAATATGATAAAAAGCCTTTCAGCCACAGATATTAAATTAAAGTCATCTGGCCAGAGTCAAAAGTTTATAATGGAGATGTTGCTTACGGATATTATGGTCAAATAATGAAAACACAAAATAAAGATATTCGACATAACGTAGTCCTTGTTTTTTTTATTCTGGTTGCCATATTGATAACCATGAGATTGTTTTACCTTCAGATCATTAAACACAAATTTTGGCTTGAATTATCAGAAGATCAAAGGACGAGAATTGTTACTGTTGCTCCAAACAGGGGAGATATAATGGACCGCAACGGCAATATTCTCGCAACGTCCATAGATAAATACTCTATTTACGTAAGACCAAAAGGCATTGATGATAAAAGCAATATTATGAGTGCATTAATTCGTGGGTTCCCTGGTGAAGCTGGTTTGATCCGAGATAAATTTTCCACAAAAACCAACTTCTGGTTAAAGCGAAAGATAGACAAAGAAGAAGCTGATAAAGCCAGAGATCTGAAATGCACAGGAATAGATATCACAAAAGAAACAAAACGTCTCTATCCAAAAGGAGATCTTGCCGGTCAGTTGATAGGATTTGTAGGGGCAGACAATAATGGACTTGCCGGAATAGAACTCAGCATGGAGAAATATCTTCTTGGGACTTCAGGGCAATATCTTTTTGAGAAAGATATTAGAGGCAGACAGATCGCAACAGCAAGTTCAAAACAGATAATAGCTCCTGATGAGGGGATGAATGTATATCTTACAATCGATGAGGCTATCCAGTATGTTGCTCAAAGAGAACTCTCTGTAGCTGTAGAAAAATGGAGGCCGACTGCTGCTTCTATAACAGTAATGGATGTAAAAACGGGAGACATTTTGGCAATTGCTGCATATCCAGATTACGATCCAAATAACTATGGGCAATATCCATCCAGTCGTTGGAAACTTTCTCCAATAAATGATCAGTATGAGCCCGGTTCCACTTTTAAAATCTTTACTGTAGCTGCCGGGGTTGATTATGGTGTTGTTCAGCCTGATTCAGTAATACCTTGTCCAGATCAGCTGGCGGTTGGGAGGGCAATAATTAAAAATTCTCATGCCGTAAAAATGTACGGAAAATCATTCAAGACATTAAGGGATGTTTTGGCGGAATCAATAAATACGGGGACATCATTTGTCGGGCTAAAACTAGGTCCTGAAAAGTTTTACAGTTTTATTAAAAAATTTGGATTTGGGGAATACACTGATATTGATTTTCCAGGAGAAGCAAAAGGAACAATTCCTAAGCCTGAAAAATGGAAGCCTGTCGATTCTTGTACTGCATCATTTGGACAGGGGCTTTCCATCACCCCAATACAACTTGTAAGAGCCGTGGCTACAATAGCAAACAACGGAGAAATGATGAGACCAAAATTGATAAAGAAAATAGAAAGTCCTGATAAAGATGTTGTCAGATCTGACAGCCCTTACAGTTTAGGCAAGAAAATTCCTGAATCTACGGTAAAACAAGTTAAAGAGCTTATGGAAGGATCTGTAATGATGGAGCATAGTTCCGGCAGATACTCAAGGATGCTACAGTTCAGAACTGCCGGCAAAACTGGAACAGCGCAAAAGGTTGTAAATGGCCGATACGGGCAATATATCGCTTCATTCGTGGGTTTTTGTCCTTTTGATGATCCTCGTCTCGCGATTTTGGTCATTATTGATGAGCCAAGAGGTGCAATATGGGGGGAAGTTACAGCTGCTCCCGTGTTCAAAAGTGTCGGGGAATTTGCTCTCAGACAGATGAATGTTAAACCTGACAAAAAAGAGTCAGATAAGCCAAAACCATTATGATAAAATAATAGTATGGGAAGAATACTGTCAGGAATACAACCATCCGGGAAGTTGCATTTGGGCAACCTGATAGGTGCTCTTGCAAATTGGGTCAAATTACAATATGAACACGAGTCATATTTTTTTATTGCAGATCTTCATGCATTAACAACTGGATATATTGATCCATCTCAAATAAAAGAGAACACAAGACAAATTGCCATAGATATGGTTGCTGCAGGGCTAGATCCTGACATTTGTTCGATATTTGTCCAGTCTGAAGTTCCGGAACACTGCGAGCTGCATCTTATGTTATCGATGATCACTCCGGTTTCATGGCTTGAAAGAATGCCTACATACAAAAGTAAAATCGATGAACTTAAAGAAATAGATCTTGGCACCTATGGTTTTTTGGGCTATCCCGTTTTGCAGGCGGCCGATATCATGATGTACAAAGCTGATTTGGTTCCTGTTGGGCAAGATCAGTTGCCTCATCTGGAAATAACCAGAGAGATAGCGAGACGTTTCAACAATCTCTATGGCAATACTTTTCCCGAACCTCAAGCGCTGATGACAAATTTTCCGACCCTTCTTGGGCTTGACGGTCGCAAGATGAGCAAAAGCTATGGCAATGCAATAGCGATATCAGACGATAGTGAAGTAGTCAAAAAAAAGATAAATATGATGATAACCGATCCTGCAAGAATAAAGAAAAATGATGCTGGACATCCGGATGTTTGTGTAGTATTCTCTTTCCATAAGATATACTCACCTGAGGAAAGCTCAAGTATTTCTGATGCATGCAAAGCTGGGACGATAGGTTGTGTAGAGTGTAAAAAGAAACTTGCTGAAAAATTACTCGACAGCCTAAAAGATATTCATGCAAAAAGAAAAGCCCTCGAAGCAAATCCCCGAGAAATTAATTACATCCTTGAAAAAGGCAGACTAAAAGCTTCAAAAGCAGCAAAACAAACACTTGAAGATGCAAAGAAAGCAATGAGGATAAAATAAAATGGAAGAAGAACAGTTGCAGCAGGTAGAAGATGCATATCCGCAATCATCAACTTTAAACGATATTTCAATAGTAGAGCTAGAAGAAAATGCTATGGGGCTTCTGGGTTTTAAGGTTGATCTTCCTGTTTATGTAGGGCATTTTGACAATCTTCTGGAGCTTGTAGAAAAACAGGATGTAAACATTTGTGACATTTCATTAACGGATGTTACGATGCAATATTTAAAATATATTTCACTTGCAGAAAGGCTGGATCTTTCAGTGTCCAGCGAGTTTTTATATGTCGCTTCATATCTTCTGGAACGCAAATCGAAAGAACTTTTGCCTGTAGAAAAGAGCGACGAAAAGATCGAAGAAGTTGAAACAACACTTGTAGATCACGTTATGCAATACAGAGTATTTAAAAAAGCTTCACTTGTTCTTCGTGAGAGAAAAGACCTCTATTCAAAGATATTCCACAGATCAAAGGTTGATGGAACAAATCCGTTTAACAAGCAATATATGTTAAGGGATGTTGCCGTTGCAGATCTTACAAATGCATTTCGCAAAATATGGCTTGAGGTCAAAGACAGAAAGAACGATTTTGAAATTGTGGATGAGATCATTACTGTTGAAGAGAAAATTGCTGAGATCAGAGAAAAGATCTATGCTGCGGCAGAAGGCCTGACCTTTGAGTCTTTATTCAAGACAAAAACCAGAATAGAGGTCATTGTTACATTCCTTGCCATCCTCGAACTTGTTCGTCAAAAATCAATTCTTGTCATGCAGGAAGATAATTTCGGCAATATACTTCTCTTTGCCCCGGGCAGTGTAGTTTTTGAAGAAGAATGGAAACACAAGACAGAAACCCAAGAGGAGCAAAACAGTGAAATTATTCAATGAAAATGTCGATAGGAAAAATGTAATAGAGTCCCTGTTGTTTGTGGCAAAAAAACCGATAAGTCTTGAAGAATTGAGCTCAATATTAGAGGATGAGATATCGGCGATCGAGCCTCTTATGCAGGAGCTGGTAAAAGAGTATGACGACAAGGCTTTGCAGATAATAATGCTGGCGAATGGCTATATAATGGCAACAAGGCCAATATACAGTGATTACATTGAGCATTATTTGAATAGTCCGATATCAGTGTCTCTGACGAATCAGTCTCTTGAGGCTCTGTCAATAATAGCCTACAAGCAGCCGGTAACGAGGCAGGATATAGAAAATATCAGAGGCGTTATGAGTGACGGAGTAGTAAATACTTTGCTGGATAAGAAGTTAATAAAGGAAGCCGGCAAGTCTACGCAAATAGGGCATCCGATGCTTTATTGTACGACAGTAGAGTTTTTAAAACATTTTGGACTTAATGATCTTAGCGAGTTGCCTCCACTAGATGCGGATGAGACAACCAAAAGTGCACTTTCGGGGATTGTTTCTGAGCAAATTGCGGAGGAGGTAACTCTAAATGACGGATGACCTTTCAAAAAAAGGTTTTGGGCTGCGAAAAAAAAGATTAGAAAAAGGCATTCCTATTGAAAAGGCTGCCAAAGACACGAGAATAGCCTCAAAATATCTTTCCGCACTTGAAGAAGACGATAAAACCCTTTTGCCGGGAGATGATATTGCCGCAAACTTTGAAAAAATATACTCCTCCTACCTTGGTATAGAAGACGAAATAAAGATAGAAGATGTTTTAATTGAAAACCCAAAAATCCTAAAGCCATCTGAGGCAATAAAACCTGTTGATGCTCCAAAGCCGGTTATTCACAGAAGGAACAGATATAAGAACTCCTTTAATTATGTGGGTTCTGTAATACTTTTTATAACTGCACTGGTTGTCTTTTTTATGTTGCAAATATTCAGTGATCAGATATCAAAGAACTCCGAAACTCCATGTGAGACAAAAAAACCGGCAAAGAAAATGACTAAACAGATTAATACAAAGCAAGTCGGCAAGAAGATTACAGTTTCAAAAGAAAAAGCATCCCGAAAGACGACAGCTGATATAGTTCCCGTTGATATGCAACTGGACGTATATGCTCAAAGAAGAACATGGGTGATGATAAAGACGGATGGCAGGCAGGTCTTTGGCAGTGTAATGAAACCGTTCACAAGAAAAACGTGGATAGCAAAAAAAGAAATATATGTTAAGATAGGGAATGCAAAAGGCATAACGGCCAAATTGAATGGAAAGACAGTTATATATCCGGGCAAAAAAGGACTAGTGATAAGCAAGACTTACAAAAAATGAATATTCCAAAGGGTTTTATAAGCGAAATATTTCAAAGCATTCAGGGCGAGGGGATACATCTTGGTAACAGACAGGTATTTGTGCGATTTTCAGGATGCAATCTATCTTGTTATTACTGTGACACAGAAACAACTGCTAAAGTAAACGATTCAAAATACCAAAAAACTGAAGAAACTCCATGTTTGTTAAAGTTTGATGATGGAATAAAAAAGATTCCTAACCCTGTGACTCTGGAAGACGCCGTCAATGCTGTAAACACATTAGCGCATAAGAAGGATCTTTTTCATTCTGTAAGTTTTACAGGTGGAGAGCCTCTTCTTCAGGTTGATTTTATGAAGAGTATGTTTAAGGATATAAAGCTAAAAAAATATCTGGAAACAAACGGAACATTACCGGATCATCTGAACGAGATAATAAATGAGATAGATTATATTGCCATGGACTTTAAACTTCCAAGTGCCACAAAATGTGCACCTTATTTTACAGAACACAAAAAATTCCTCGAAATAGCAGCCTATAAAGAGGTTTTTGTAAAAGCAGTTTTTTCCAGCGAGACAAAGGTCATGGAAATTGACGAAATGGTAACCATAATTGCGGATATTGACAAAACTATTCCTCTTGTACTTCAGCCGGTATCATCACACAAAGGGGCCAAATACACAGCAACAAAAGAGCAAATGATAGTATTTCAATCACTTGCTAAAAGAAAATTGGACAAAGTTCTTGTCATTCCTCAAACTCACAAGATGATGGGCATTGATTAACCCCCACCCGGTCGGATATAATCAAACTACGTGCCGAGATACCCGCCCGCCACGCAAGCCGAGCTTGCGACCCGCCTGCTAGCGCCTGAGCGTAGCGATGGCGGGCAGGGGCGTTGCGGGCGGGGCTCAGTTGGTGATGATCTTTAATGCATGCCGAGATAGCTCAGTTGGTAGAGCAACTGTTTCGTAAACAGTAGGTCGAGGGTTCAATTCCCTTTCTCGGCTATTGATAACTTGTCTCGGCTGTTATAATATGTATGAAAGGCAGGTACAAAAATGTCAAAGAAATTATTGGTTGTTGATGACGAAAAAGACATCTTAGAAATACTTAAAGCCATACTTGAACATGCCGGATATAATGTTATTACTGCAGAAGACGGGGAAGATGGCGTACAAAAAGCCAAACAAGAAAAACCTGACCTGATAGTGACAGATGTAATGATGCCAAGGCTTGACGGCTATGGTCTTGTAGAAAAGATCAAGGCTGATCCTGAAACATCGTACATCCCAATTATCATGCTTACGGCAAAGGATCAGGCTGTTGACAGATATAAGGGGCTTTCTCTCGGTGTAGCCGCTTATATTGTAAAATTGTTTGATCTTGACGAATTGACCGATACTGTTAATGACGTATTAACAAATTGTAAATAACCTGATTCGATTTCCTCAAAATGCTGGCGTACCCGCCCGCCACGCAAGACGAGCTTGCGAGGCGTTGCGGGCGGGGCTCAGTTGGTAAAGGGGAATAGATTGGTTCATGCCTCATTCGAAGCTGGCGTAGCTCAGTTGGTAGAGCAGCGGTTTTGTAAACCGCAGGTCATCAGTTCAAGCCTGATCGCCAGCTAATTTCTAAAACAAAATCCCAAATCCCAATGACCAAATCCCAACGAGGTGTCACTTCGTGACATATTTATATTTCAAATATTATCCCGCATTAGCGGGATTCCATGTTGGGTTTTGGGATTTGGAAATTGGGATTTTTTTATTAGATCCAATCATTGTATAATGGTTTTAATGGAGAGGTGGCAGAGCCCGGTTGATCGCGCTCCGCTCGAAACGGAGTTTACCGAAAGGTAACGGGGGTTCAAATCCCTCCCTCTCCGAAAATAAGAAGAAGGAGAAAAAAGTGAGTATAGCGAAAAACGTAATGTTGGGATTGTTTGCAGTTAGTGTGCTTGTCGGGCCTGCTCTTGCAGGATTGACCGAAGAAGTCGACAAGTTGACGCCAAAAGAGGCGGCGTTATTTCAGGAAAAGTTGAATCATAAAGTTGCAGAGAATTTTCCTGGCAATGCCGGAGGAACGGGTTTTGTTCAGTTTATTAACCCTACAACATTTAATAGCGCATTTCCGGGACTAAATCCAATAAGAAATCTATATGGAGGCACTTTTAATTTTAGAGTACCGGTAAACGACAAATTTCTATTAGGTGGAAGTTTTGGAGGAGCTGGAAATTACTCGTGTAATGAAAGCGCAACAAAAGTCTATGAAGATCTTACTCTCTTTTACGGTGCAGCACAGTTTGTAGTAGATTATAGAATTATTAATAATGATTCATTTATACTTAGCACAAGTGCAGGATTGGGGTTGATGTTAGGCGGTTTCAATTATGCAAAAACAGACGATAATCTGAAATCTTATTACAATACAAATCGCTGGGGGACAGGGCTATGCAACAGTCTGTCTCTTGATGCCAACTGGAAGGTTGAAAAAGGCTGGGGTTTTGGAATGGGGGTAGGCTATTTTTCAGGAAAACTTGGCAATATGAAAAAATCATTTAACGGCATAGACAACACTTCTCCTGATATCGATCTTACAGGGGTGACATTTAGAATTTCAGGTAACAAGTATTTCTAAATGAATACTGTCAAAAAGTCTTTCGAAGCTAGGACTGCGGGCATACTTTATTTCTTGTTTTTACTGGCCGGTATTTTTTCTTTCTTTTATGTGCCGTCCAAAATAAATGTTTTAGGAAATGCAACTGCAACAATCAATAATATTATGGCCCATCAGATGCTTTTTCGCCTTGGTATAGTAGCTAATATTATTGGTCAAATAATTTTTATCTTTTTAGTTCTGGCACTTTACCGTTTATTTAAAGAAGTTGACAAAGGACAGGCCAGACTCATGGTTGCTCTGGTAATTGCGTCTGTCCCAATTACATTCATGATAATACTAAATCAAATAGCTGCTCTAATATTGCTAAGCGGAGCTGGTTTTTTAAGTGCTTTTACGCCGCAACAACTTCAATCCCTTGCCATGTTTTTTCTCACCTGCTATGACCATGGTATTTTTATTGTTGGCATATTCTGGGGTTTATGGCTTTTTCCGTTTGGTTATCTCACATACAAATCAGGCTTTCTGCCAAAAATACTTGGCGTATTACTGATGCTTGGCTGTGCCGGATATCTGGTTGATGCTTTTACTTTTCTGATTTTTCCTGCCTATCATGATATTGTTTCCCAGATAACAACAGTGCCGGCTTCCATAGGAGAGATCTCAATGATTTTTTGGCTATTATTTAAAGGTGTAAAAATATCAGATGTGAAATCTGACACAACGGGGTCACGATGAATACAAACAAAAAAACAGCAACAATTGTGGGGGTGTTATACATAATTGGAACGATAGCAG
This sequence comes from uncultured bacterium, assembly GCA_964633925.1. GTDB lineage: Bacteria > Margulisbacteria > WOR-1 > JAKLHX01 > JAKLHX01 > CAZWKB01. Next base: position 58,857 of record CAZWKB010000008.1, on the reverse strand, counting down.
GGATCTTAAGCTATGTTTGTACATTGCCAATTCTAAATGATCCAAATTATCTTGTAAAAGTATTTGAACATCAAAATCGGATGATACTAGGATCATTGTTCGTGTTAACCATGGGGCTTTCACTTGCCATGGTTCCTGTTATGTTGTTTTCGATTTTTAAGAAATACAATGAGGTCTTAGCAGTTGGTGCTGTTGTTTTTAGGGGAGCTCTTGAAACTGTCATGTATATTGCCACTGTGACCAGCTTGTTATTGCTGATAGTGTTAAGCTTGGACTTTGTAAAAGCAGGTATGCCTGTCGCTTCTCA
>CAZWKB010000008.1:44809-58424 GCA_964633925.1 uncultured bacterium | reverse complement strand
TATTAAAGGATTTGATCCATCTGCAATCGTATCAGAAAATGGAGGTAACAAATGGCAGAAGAAACATCCGTTGAAGAAAATAAATGCAAAAGGAGAAAAGGAATGGATAGTTGCGGAAATTCAGGTGCGATATATGGGTTGGCTTTCATAGGGTCTCTTGTTTATTATATTCAGCATGCGACAAGTTTTTGGGGGATTGTAATGGGTGTATTAAAATCAGCAGTTTGGCCTGCAATGCTAATATACAAGGCTCTTGAATATCTAAAAATGTAAATTTCATAGGTTGACTGCCAAGACCTGATTTGACAGACACAATGCTATAATTTAAATATGAGATTAATAAACGAATCAATATCAATCGATGAACTCAAAATAATGTCCGAAAGAATGTTTGGCAACATGGTAAAAGGGGTCGTGGATATAGAAAAAGGGTTGCTCTCTCTTGATGCTGAAATGCATGCAGATCTTGAGGCGTTTTTTTTAGAAAACGGATCATCACAAAATAATCTTTGGGGCATAAACCTATATCCTGATAACTCAAAAGAAGACTTTATTGAATTTGATTCTATGATAAATATAAAACCATCTCAAGGAAATCGAAGCCGAGGTGTGGAAGATGAATCCATACGAATCAGAATCCTTCAGATAGTAGAAAAGAAAGTTTCGAGATAACAATGCAACATATGGAACTGTCGGATGGTAAATGGAACAAAATGTCACTGGTTGAGCAGATGGGGAATGTAGGGAGTGAAGTTTCTCGTTGTATAAAATGGAAGAATAAAAATGACAAAAAGAACAGTAATTTTGCATTTGAAAGAGCTCTTGAATTGCTGGACATGACCATAAAAGATTCAAAGAACACAAAAAGGTTGCGAGAGCTAACAAGAATTAGAGAAACGTTTATAGACTATATTGTATTTGATAACCAATACAGAGCGACCGATAATTTGTGGAACAATTATTTTCTTTCTTTTGGCTTTGCGGCGCGTAATCCCCAATGCGTCTAAAGACGTTTTTTTTAATATTACTAATCTGCCTGTCATCAAGTTCACTTGCTCTTGAAGTAGATCCTCAGGATGATATTGTCCTGTTAAAAGACTATCAGCTCAAATATATTGAAACCGATACAGGAAAGAAGCCGACAGAAAAATCTTACACTTTAAAAAAAGGTCCTTCAGGATATAAGTTGATAATAGAAAGTGTAAAAGCGATAACAGAAGCGAGCTTAGATAAACAATTAAGGACGCTTGAGCTTACGCACTCGTCGAATGGAGGTTCTGATAAGGTTTTGGTAAAAAGAGACAAATGTTCAATTTCTTTTCTTGGCATAAAAAATGGTAAGCAGCTAAATAAAAAAGTCTCAATTGATTCGGATGTATGGTATGCTGCTCCGATACTTTTAGCAGGGTTTGCACTGTCAGATTCACAATCAGAAAGCTTTTATATGATAACTCCCGGAAATCAAGAGGTAATAAAGTTTAAAGCGATCAAAGATGAGGAAGAGATGCTTGTCGTGAGAGATAAGAACTATCATGCGATAAAGATACGGATAACAATGACTGATTGGAGAGGGGCCTTCTGGAATTCATATTACTGGTTCAGAATGTCTGACGGTATAATGGTAAAAGCCCAGGAACTTCGTGGATCTCCCACAAAACCTTTTACAAATATCGAACTTATCGAAGAGAAGTAAAGAATTTTTTAATCATAACCGAGCATTCATCATTATTCAAACAAACAATATCCGGGTGATGATTCAGTGATTTGTCATTAAGTATGTTCATAACCGAGCCGGCAGCACCGGCTTTAGGGTCTTTTGCTCCGATATTCACAGTTTTTATCCTTGCCAGCACCATTGCTCCTGCACACATTGCGCAAGGCTCAAGTGTTGTATATATATCCACATCATTCAATCTCCATGTCCCAAGCTTTTTTGCTGCCTTTTGAAGGCAAAGCAGTTCAGCATGTGCCGTTGCATCATTTCTCTTCTCTTTCTCATTATGTGCGCGTGCAATAACTTTTCCGTTTAGTACAGCAATAGCTCCAATAGGAACATCATTGGTCTTTAATGCCTTCCTCGCCTCAGCAATTGCAATCTCAATATATTTATCTGGAGGGTTCATAAACTCATTATACTAAATCTAAAATATTCCCCTTCCTTAGAGATCAAACGCCAGGGCGGCAGTGAGCCCCACGCCGGAGGCGGGGGAAGCGAGCGCCGCGTTTGGCGTTTGCAGGGTTTCAAAGGGACAGGAGTCCCTTTGCCTTTTCTTTTCCGCCACTTTTCTTTGGGAAAGAAAAGTGGCATTAAGGTTTTAAAGGCCGTCAGGCCTTTATTGATAATATGGCCGCAGGCCTTTAGATATGAAAGGCCGTTTAGGCCTTTATTGATAATATGGCCGCAGGCCTTTAGATATGAAAGGCCGCAGGCCTTTTGAGAAAAGGTGCAATATGCTAAAATAATAGCTCAATATGTCCAAAGAACAACAAATAATGAACGAATCGGATATCTCGAAAGCTATTAACACAATAGCCGTCGAAATCATTGCAAATAATAAAGATATAAAGAAAGTTGCAATTATTGGAATTCTTCAAAGAGGGGGTCCTCTTGCAGAAAGAATTGCAGCAGTGATAGAGCAAAAAGAGAAAGTAAAAGTTAAAGTCGGAACAATAGATGTTTCTTTTTATAGGGATGATCTTTCTGTCCGTGGAAATAAAATAGTTCCAAAAAAATCAAACATAATGTTTTCAATAGAAAACAAAACAGTAATTCTTGTTGATGATGTTCTTTACAAAGGGCGCACAACAAGGGCAGCACTTGATAGTTTAAACGATTATGGGCGTGCAGCAAAAATTGAACTTGCTGTATTAGTAGACAGGGGAGGAAGAGAGCTTCCTGTTCAGCCTGATTATTGCGGTAAAAAAGTTTCTCTGACTTCTTCTGAAGATGTTCTTGTTCACCTTACAGAATGCGACAAAGAGGACAAGGTTATTATTAAGTGAGTGAAGAGCACCTATGGTGGCAGGATAAAATAGTAATACTTGCCGGCATTTATCTTCTGGTCTTTATTCTTTCTCCGGGTATAAGTTTTCTTTGGCCATTGACCACGGCTCTTTTTATGTATATCAAAACAATGGCTGTCCCCGTATTTATTGGAATCGTTTTTGGTGGTCTAATAGAATGGCTTGTGCCAAAAGAATATGTTTCAAAGCTGCTTGCACAAAAAACAAAACGTACTATCCCTATTGCTGTATTCATGGGTTTTTTGATGACAGCATGTAGTCATGGAATACTTGCAATCTCAATGCAGCTTTATAAAAAAGGAGCATCTGGGCCATCCGTTGTAGCTTTTCTTCTGGCTTCCCCATGGGCCAATTTGCCTCTTACTGTTATCATGTTCGGTTTTTTTGGATTGAAAGCATTTTTTATAATTTTCTCGGCAATAATAATTGCAATCATTACGGGTTACATCTTTATGTTCTTAGATAGTAGATCCTTAATAGAACACAACCCCAATACCATGGAAGTAGATGCATCATTTTCTATAAGAAATGATATAAAAGAACGCATTTCAAAGATAGAATTCACAAACGAGCGAATCGTCAATGGTTCAAAGATAGTATACGAAGGTTCAATATCTTTGGGTCAAATGGTTATGTGGTGGATAATGCTCGGGGTTTTTATATGCAGCATTTTTGCTGCATATGTTCCTGCTCATCTCATGCAGCAATTTATGGGACCAACTGTTCTTGGCCTTTTTGTAACACTATTTTTTGCAACGGTAATTGAGATCTGCTCAGAGGGATCTGCTCCATTGGCCTTTGAGATATATAGGCAAACCGGTGCAATAGGGAACAGCTTCACTTTTTTAATGGCAGGAGTTGTAACAGATTATACTGAAATAGGTCTTTTGTGGTCAAACGTAGGTTGGAAAACAGCCGTTCTTCTGCCGATAATTACAGTCCCTCAAGTTATTCTTTTTGCCTATCTGGCGAATATCTTTTTAAAGTAGGAAGCTCTACTACGGTTGCGTCAATATCTCCATTGGCCATTTTTGATGTTGAAGAAAATCAATGATCAGGTCGGCAGCTTCTGTTTTTATTTCATCGTCAAGATCGTGGACTTTTTCTTTTATTATTTTTTCTATCTCTTCATAGAACTTTTCATCAATAGCAAGATGTCCTTCAGACAATACTATTGATTTTACTTTTCCGATAATTGGCATGAATTTCTTTGGGTCCGGAACATTTTTTAAGAATGGATAAGTCTTAAGATCAGGATTTAAAAACTTATCCGCAAGGGTCTGCCAGTTCACTTCAGGATAATTCTTTGTTTTGTCTGCATGAATGGCCGCTTTTCTGAAGCCGTCTTTTTTGTTTATAGATCCTTCTGTAAAGAAATGCAGTTCATTTTCAATTGAAAGATCTCCTTTTTGATCTATCTGTCCGTGGTCAACATATTGATCAGAAAATATTGTTGCAGGTTTTGATATTTTACACTTTTCTTTTTTCTCTTCATATTGGCTCATAGAAGTATATCCGGCAGAAGACGGATCCATAATAACCGCAGGGACAAGCTTTGTAAGCTCTTTTAGTCCTTCTGCAAATACTTTGTCCATATTATATCCTGAGCCGTGATATCCTGCTCTTGAGTTGAAAACCTGAATAAATCCCGCGTTTGCTTCGACAGCATGAACAAATGGCATTTCGCGATGAATGCCTCTTGGATTAAAGCAACCTGGAACTCCAACACCGGAATACGCTTCAGTGAAAAGGTCTTTTTTAATGGTTACAATAAAATCTTCCCCTGTAGAATTTTCAAGTATAGTCTGGCGATCAAGATCCCTTATGGATTCGAGAATATATCGTATATGATCGCCATGTTCATTTTGTAAAACCCACGAAGCTTTTTGTATCATGTTCGCAAAATCTTTTGCTTTTTGATATGAATCGAGTTTGTCGGCAAATTTCAGCGTAATGTCTTTTTTATTCTTGTCTTTTATATCATGCATCATGGCTATTTCGACCAGTTCAAATGTTGCTGATAGTACCTGTTGCCTTTTTTCTTCCTGAGTAAGCCCTTCAGAAAGATGAATAGGGATACTGACACCTTCAGTCCATAGCTTTTCGTTATATCCGGCAGAAATAAGGTCTTCTTTTATTTCTTTATTGCATTTATGTTCTTTTATCATTTCTTCGTAGTTATATCCGATTGCTATATTGTATATGGGGAGCAGCAGATCGTTATTCATAGAGTATAGCCATGAATTCATGGCCGCTATTGCATTGTTTTCTGCATTTGGAATGTCTGGATCATAGTTTATGAAGAATTTATCAAGAGCATCTCTTAATATGAATCTTGCAAGTGATCCTTCCCTAAATCCGCTTCTGTCAATAGTGAATGCAAGACTGACAATCCTGAGCAGTTTATCAAAATTATTTCCGTTGGTAACAAAAGAAGATTCTTTTTCAGTCATCGGTCTTCCTATGATATATCCTATCAGTGTTTGCCTGAACGGGTTTAGTATTGATGATACATTTTTAGAAAGTTTTCTGATATATGCTTTTTTGTCAGAAGGGGCATCTGTTATTTTCTGAAGAATGGAATTGATCTCGGCAGATATTTTTTTAAAAAGGTTATTGACGTTTATATCATTATTGCTAGCCTCTTTATTTATTTTTTGAATAAAAATGTCTCGCATTCTGAATCCTGGTTTTTCTCCTGGGATAAAAAGATCATGCATTTGTAAGAGTTCTGAATAATCAGATAATATTTTCATTCTAATACTTAGCTCGATCTTGTCATTGCAGATAAACTCTCTTAAAGGAGCATATCTTTTCTTTTTTAAGACATTTGAATTGATCGCTCCGTCAAGGATAACTGAATATGATGGTGTTTCCGAATGAATTATCTCGATCGCAAGCGAAGCAATATCATTTTCAGATAGTCCTGATATAGATGCTTTTTCTTTTGAAACTAGACGGGCAAGATTGCAAAAGTTATTTCTATTATCTTGCCATTCAGGTATGCGGTCTATTAATTGAGATAGGATATCTTTGTTTTTGATGTGCTTAAGCAATGGTTGAATATCTCCCCATGTGATGTTTTCTCGTCTGCCAAGTATTCTGTCTTTTGTTAAAATAATATTTGCCGCAGTCCCTTCTGTTTCATAATTGAATTCGTCTATATTTTTAAAAAGATGTGACAGCTCCGGGATAATGATAGAGAACAGATCATAATCTTCAATGTTTTTGCCTTTTTCGATTGCCTTTCCAAATGCTGTGATCTTTTGTCCTAAAGTATTTGTGACATTTGGATCAAGTGAGTTTTCGTTGTAAATTAATGATGATAAGGATTTTAATGAATACATTGTTGCAGAGGATTTTGCCAGTAGTCTTTTGTATGTTGTTAAATATCTGTTTATTATTGATTTTTTGTTGTTTGCATCTAAGTCCGTTTTTGATGTGATTTTTTCTTTTATTGCTTTAAGTAAGTAGACTAAAGAATCATTCGTGTTTTCGTTGTTGAGCTTTAATAATCCCTGAAGACTTTCAAACCCATGCTGATCAACAATGTCGTCAAATGTAGTAAAAAAAAATGTACTGTTGTCAGAGAAATTGTTGTGGGTGTTTCCTAATATTGCAGCAATTGCTAAGGATTCCCATCCTTTATTCTGTATAAGAGATAGCATTTTTGGATTTGAGTTATGACTATAACCTCCGACAATGGACAATATTGATATCCTGTTTGAAAGAACTCTGAAAGGGAAACAACTCCATTTAGGATATTTCCAATTTATTACAGTATTTGTGTCATAATCTATTCCGTTATCATACGTGCTGTAATTTACAATATGATCCAGTAATGTGGAAGTGTTTTTTGATATTTGATTGTTTTGATATATTTCTGACATGTTTTCTGAAAAATAGTTTCGATGAGAAGAGTCATTAAAAGTGTTAATCATTCTTGTGACTCTTGAGCATCCAAAATATAATGCGTGCATATCTGTTATTTCTTCAGAGTTGTAAATAATATCAGGGGATATTGATCTCATTGCTGATTTAGCTGCAAAAACAGTTAAAAGATTTGTTAAATTATCGGAATTATTTTTGTCGCTTTCATTCTGGTTTTGTTGTTTTTCGATAAATGAAACGATCTCATTGTTGTTGATGTCTTTGAATATATTTCCAAGAGTAATTGTTGATAGATCTGACTTGCCTTTTTGACTTGCTGCCTCTAAATAGAGTCCTTCTATGGCACCTTTTAAACTTTCTGCAAATGAGTCAGAGTGCTTTTTCTCCCATTTCTTTTGATCCCAATAATACATTTTTTGTGTTTCGTCTTCATTTATCAGGATATATCCGTTTTTGGATAGCATTATAAATGGAGCTCTATATCCACTGTTCCTAGAATATGGTTCAATCTCTTTGATGTTATATCCTTCCAATATTTCAATATAACTTTCTCTAGTCTCTCTTCCTTTAGCAATAAGTATCAATTCAGGTTTGTTTGGTTCTTTTTCAATTTGAGAAATTAACCTGCTATTGATATCCCAGGGGCTGTATAAAGAAATAGTGATTTTATTACCTGTTTTTATGATTATGGCTATGTCGTGACTGTCAAGATGTGCCCCTATAAATGTTTTTTCATCAGCCTCGTTAATGTCGATTTCTGCTGAATATCCTGTTGATATCAACGCTGTATTGTTGAATAGTCTTACTTTGCTGCCTTCAAAGCCAAATACATTTACGCCATTTAAGGCGATGTTATTTGTGTAATCAATTTCTTCATTTTCTCTTGCAACATGGCATGTCCTTGCAATTATTCTGTTTGAAAGATCTTTGAATTCCCCCAAAGTATAACTGATGTCATAATCAAATACGGTAGTTTCAATAACCGGAGTGCTCATAGCGTTTTTTATGGCATAAGTATTGTTAATTTCCGTAATCTGAGAATCTGTTGATGAGGGGGTTATTATCTCTCTGTCAGCCAGTCTGTTCAATGCACTTTGGTTTGGATTGATATATCCTGAATTGATGTTGATATTCTCTCTTATCATGTTCATCTTTGAACTTAATGACGGTCCCACAAATGATCCTCCTGGTATTCTGGTATTTCTATTCCCCCATACGTGTATTTATCGATAAAAAATACGGTGAATTTCAAAAAGAATGCAGTTTTGCTTTCATGTTATAATGTTCAATAGTTGAACGGTCAAAAAAAGGATGTATTTATGGACGAGAATGAATTAAAGATCCTAACAGAGCTGTCAAAAAATAGCGGAGCCTCACAAAGAGAGCTTTCAAAAACTTCCAACCTCTCACTTGGTATGGTAAATATAGTACTTCACAGGCTCATCGAAAAAGGATACATGAAGATAAAACAGCTTGATGGCAGAAAAGTTCAGTATATTTTAACTCCAAAAGGTTTTACTGAAAAGATAGAAAAATCGACAAATTACGTTAAAAAAACGATCAATTCAGTTTCTCTTATGAAAACAGCCATCAGGAATATCATCGAAGCAAGGTATAACAAAGGAATAAAGACATTCAGCATTGTAGGATCAGGGGATCTTTCCCTTCTCATAGAAATGGCGATAAAAGAATTGAATAAATCCGACATTGTCTATTCCCATTCAAATGCTATTCAGGAGTCAGCTCAAAACACCATAATCCTCTTCACCGGAGAGGGCGCACTGATAAAAGCGAGTGGAAATGATAATATTATAGATATTCACGACGAGCTTGCAAAAATATTGATCTGAAAGGAAATTTTCATGTCTATACCAATTCTCGATCTCAAGGCCGAATACAATTCAATAAAATCAGAGCTAGACCGTGCTGTTTCTTCTGTGATTGAAAGTGGGCAATATATACTTGGGCCAAACGTTCAGGCACTTGAAAAAGAATTTGCGCAATATGTCGGCACAAAACATGCTCTTGGTGTGGCTTCCGGTACAGATGCTTTATTCCTTTCACTAAAGGCGTTGGGAATAAAAGAAGGTGATGAGGTCATTACTTCCACTCTGACATTTTTTGCAACAGGGGAGGCGATATCTTATACGGGAGCAAAACCTGTTTTTGTAGATGTTGATCCTATAACCCATAATATAGATGTTTCAAAAATAGAAAAACTCATCACAAAAAAAACAAAAGCAATACTTCCTGTTCATCTCTGGGGGCTTTCAGCAGATATGGATCCGATAATCGCCATCGCAAAGAAACATAATATTCATATAGTAGAAGACTGTGCTCAGGCCGTTGGTGCAGTTTATAAAGGAAAAAAAGTTGGTTCTTTCGGAGCTGCAGGTTGTTTTTCTTTCTTTCCGACAAAAAATCTTGGAGCAGCAGGGGACGCCGGGATGATTACAACAAATGACGATGAAGTCCTTGAAAAGTTAAAGCTCCTTCATTTGCACGGGAGCAAGAAAAGGGGAGTTCATCATATAATCGGATATAACAGCAGGATCGATGAAATTCAGGCAGCAATCCTGCGAGTAAAGCTGAAATATATTGATAAATGGAATCAAACCAGAAGCGACAATGCAAAAATTTATAGTGCGGCATTTGACAAAGCTTCCATAAAACATCCTGTCGAAGCAAAAGATTTCAAACATGTTTATCATCAGTATACGATCGAAATAAATAACAGGGATAAAGTGATATTTGATCTATCTCAAAAAACCATAAGCGCATTTGTCTATTATCCAAACCCTCTTCATCTTCAGGAAGCTTATGCAGATCTTGGATACAAAAACGGAGATTTCCCTGTCAGCGAAAAGATCGGCAGCATGATGCTTTCAATTCCAGTACATCCAATGCTTTCAGCTGATGATGTCAGGCAGGTTGCGGAGGCCGTCGTAGAAGCAGTGAGAGACTAAAGAAGAAAATCCCAAATCCCAATGACCAAATCCCAACAATGAGTCATGCAAAAGCATGACATATTTAAATTAAAATTTATCGCGAAGCGATTCCATGTTGGGATTTGGGATTTGGAAATTGGGATTTAGTTAAAGCCGCCTTGATTATTTGTCTCAATTAGGTTATTTTTAAGTATATATATTGTTCACGGAGGTATAGCATGTCAACAAAGCGAAATAAGAGGATGGAAAAAAGTTTGCAAGGAGATTTTAGTTATGTAGATCTTAAGAAAGATGCTGCAAAATTCAAGAAATCCATCTTAAAAGAAAAGGTTAAACAGATAAGCTTTGGTAAAAACACAACAGTTGCCGATATGGTCGAAGCAATGGCTGATATGTCGATACAGGCAAGAAATATAGGTCAATGCGCACTGGTTCTAAAAAATATGTACAAAGACAAAAAGAGACCAACCGTTATGTTGGGGCTTGCCGGGCCTCTTATTGCTGCAGGTCTAAGAAAAGTGATCAGAGATCTCGTAGTTTCAGGTGCGGTTGATGTGATTGTTTCGACAGGAGCAGTTATTTATCAGGATGTATATCAGGCATTGGGAAATAAACATTACAAATGGACTCCCGAAAGTGATGACAGTGAATTGCATGAGCTCAGACTAGACAGAATATATGATACCTTGATCGATGAAGAAGCAGTCTGGAGAGTAGATCATTTTTGCGGTAAAGTTGCTGATGCAATGAAACCTGGAAATTATTCCAGCCGTGCATATTTAGAAAAGCTTGCAGATACTCTTGAAGATGAAGAGTCAATTCTTTATCAATGCAGAAAAAACAAGATCCCCGTATTTGTTCCTGCACTAAACGATTCTTCTATAGGAATAGGGCTCACCGAGCACAGAGCAAGATGTTTAAAATCCGGCAAACCAGGCATAGCAATTGATTCAATACAAGACAATCATGAAATCGTAGAAGTTGTAGTTAATTCAAATGCAACTGCTGCAATATATGTAGCCGGTGGTGTTCCAAAGAACTATATCAACGATTCTATTGTAATGAGTTATATTTATGGTCTTGAAAGAGGTCATGACTATGCTATTCAGGTCACAACAGCTGTAACGGCCGACGGAGGATTATCAAGCTCAACATTAAGTGAAGCAAAATCATGGGGCAAAGTAGATGCCAATGCAAATTATGCAATGGCGTGGGTTGAGCCAAGTGTTTCTCTTCCTCTTCTTGCAGGTTACATTGCAGGCAAAGAACTCACAAAGGGACGATCAAGAATGAGAGTAGAGTGGGATGGCGGAAGGCTAAAAAGTCTTAAGTTCGTAAAAAAGTAATTAATATCCCATAGGAATTATCTTTATGCCAAACAAAGCCAGCACAGGGCTGTCTGGGCTCGATGAAATAGTCAACAGCCTACAGATAGGGGACAATGTTGTCTGGCAGGTAGATGAAGTTTCGGATTATAAAGAATTTGTTGCCCCATATATTCAAAGAGCTCTTCATGATAATAAAAAGATCGTTTATATCAGATTTGCTTCCCATGAAAGACTTATAGAAGATTCCTCAGGTATAAAAATATATGAGCTCAATGCGGATGCCGGATTTGAACCTTTCTCAACAGAAGTTCACAATATCATCACAAAAGAAGGAAAAGGGGTTTATTATCTTTTTGATTGCCTTTCCGACCTGTTGACATCATGGGCAACAGATCTTATGATAGGCAACTTTTTTATGGTCACCTGCCCATATCTTTATGAATTGGACACGATTGCATATTTTTCCATCCTGCGAAATTCGCATTCATTCAAGACAATTGCAAGAATCAGGGAGACAACACAGCTTTTGCTTGATCTGTTCCATGTAAACAACAATTATTACGTGCATCCGTTAAAAGTATACAATCGATATTCACCAACAATGTTCCTTCCTCATATCAGGCAGGATGAAAAATTTCTTCCGATAACAAGCAGTGCAGAGGCTGCGAAATTATTTTCGAGCATATCTGATAACAGCTCTGATGCAAACATCAGAAAACTGGATCATTGGGATAGGTTGTTCATCGAAGCAGCTGACTTGTCAAAAGAAACCGGAAAACAAAAAGAAAAAGAAACTATGATAGAGCAACTTTGTAAGATTGTTATTGGCAGGGAAGAGAAGATCGTAGCTCTTGCAAAGCAATATCTTAACATAGATGATTTTTTGAAAATAAAATCAAAGATGATCGGCACCGGTTATATCGGCGGTAAAGCTGTGGGAATGCTTCTGTCAAGAAAAATCTTATTGACTGATACATCATTTGACTGGGAAGAACAGCTTGAACAGCATGATTCCTTTTATATCGGTTCTGATGTTTTTTATACCTATATCGTTCAAAACGGCTGGTGGAAATTGTTGATGTCGCAAAAGACACAGGAAAAATATTTTGAATCGGCAAAAGAGCTGTCGGAAAAAATGTTGCAGGGCAAATTTCCCCATGAGACAAGGAATCAGTTTCAGGAAATGATAGAGTATTTTGGCCAGTCCCCGATAATTGTAAGATCTTCCAGTCTTCTCGAAGACAGCTTTGGCAGTGTGTTCGCAGGAAAATATGAGAGCTATTTCTGTGTAAATCAGGGTGATCCGGATGGTAGATATTGTGAATTCGAGAATGCTGTAAAAAAAGTATTTGCCAGTACAATGAATGAAGATGCGCTATATTATCGTCTGGAAAAAGGCTTGCAGAAGCATGAAGAACAAATGGCCTTATTGGTGCAAAGGGTTTCAGGTTCATATAGACTTTCATATTTTTTTCCTGATCTGGCAGGTGTTGGTATTTCATATAATACTTTTGTCTGGAAAGAAGATATGGATACAGCGGCTGGTATGTTGCGTCTTGTGTTCGGGCTTGGAACAAGAGCTGTAAACAGGGTGGAGGATGATTATCCAAGGATAATAGCACTTGATCAACCATTGCAAAAAGCACTTGCAGGTAAACAGGAAGAAAAAGAATTTTCTCAACACAAGGTAGATGTTCTTGACACAAAGAATAATACTTTAGAATCGATGGATCTTTCGGATCTTGTGAATGAAGGCATCGATCCGGGTGTTTTTTGTGAAAAAGATTTTGAAGGTACAGCGATAATGAAAAGCCTTGGCAAAGAAGACAAGAGTATTTGGTATGTATCTTTAGATAAATTCCTTTCAGCTTCGCCCTTTACTTCAACAATGCAAAAAATGTTGAAGTTCTTAGAATACAAGTATGAGCATCCGGTGGATATAGAATTTACCGTAAATTTTTCAAAAGACGACAAATCTCATATCAATCTTCTTCAGTGCAGACCTCTGCAGACAAAAGGCAAACAGAAAAATGTTAAGATCCCAGGCAATATTTCTGATAGTTCAATAATATTTTCATCTCAGGCAAACTTTATGGGAGGTAATATTTCTCAGGAAATAAGAAGGGTCGTATACATAGATCCGTTGGGCTACAGTGAACTCGATACCACTTCAAAATACGATATTGCAAGATTAATAGGAAAGATCAATCGTCTCACATCAAAAAAAGATGAAATACCTACTATATATCTTGGTCCGGGCAGATGGGGGACATCAACCCCTTCCATGGGGATCCCTGTAAATTTCTCAGAGATCAATCATGCAACGGCGATCGTTGAAATATCTTTCAAAACCGCAAATCTTGTTCCTGAAGTCTCCTTTGGTACACACTTTTTTCAGGATCTTGTAGAGACAGAAGTCTTTTA
>CAZWKB010000008.1:33953-44799 GCA_964633925.1 uncultured bacterium | reverse complement strand
GTTGCGCTGTTCACAGAGAGAGAGTCAGTTGTTCTTAATAAGTCTTTAATTTCCGGATCTGAAAACCGGCTTGGACAATTGCTTCCGGAGTATGAAAAGTATAAAAGCATTTTGACTATATGTGATTTTAAAGAAGGCGAACTCATATTGATGTCGGACATCATCTCTCAAAAGGTTGTTTGTTTTAATCGTAAATAAAATCGGAAGAGGAGGGATTCGAACCCTCGTTACGCTTTCACGTAAACACGCTTTCCAAGCGAGCGCCATCAACCACTCGGCCACCCTTCCTCAATTTGGTCTACTCAATCATTATACAAGACAATTGAATCATTTCCCACACACATCAATACCTGCTAGAATATTACTAATGTTTACGAAGACAATAATAAAAGCATTTGCGGTGGCTGTCGTCCTGTTTTCAGCTTCATATGCGAATTCTCATGCTGTTTATCAGTATTCAGTTCTTAATTCTCTGATGTCTGGTGTATATGACGGCAACAAGACAATATCAGAGCTTATAAAGCATGGCAATTTCGGCGTTGGAACAGTCAATGGACTTAATGGGGAGCTGGTAATTGCAGATGGTATGGCCTATCAGGTAAGATCTGATGGCAAGGTCATAAAGTTAGCGGGCAGTTCAAAAGTTCCTTTTGCGCAGGTGTGTTTTTTTAGTTCTCAAGAAATAATTGCTGCTTCAAACCTGGGTTCACTTGATGACGTCAAATCCTTCGTTGATTCAAAACTGATGTCGAAGAACCTACTTTACGCAATAAAGATAAAAGGTCTTTTTAGCTATGTGAAGACAAGGAGCGTTCCAAAACAATCAAAGCCTTATATTCCTCTTTCAGAAGTAATTAAGAAACAATCTGTTTTTGAGTTTTCTACAATTGAAGGTGTTGTAATAGGGTTCCGTCAACCGGACTATATTAAGGAGATCAATACTCCGGGATATCACTTCCACTTTTTAAGCAAAGACAAAAATGCTGGCGGGCATGTTCTCGACCTGCGAGTGATTAGGGCCGATGTTACTATCGACAGCATTAAGGATTATAAGATAGAATTTCCAAAAGATACAGAGTTTCTTCAAAAAAATCTTTCAGGAGGTCTACAATACAAACCATGATACATAATATAATTCCTTGGTTGGTCTTTTTCTCAATAATATTTTTCATGCTTTTTATTGATCTTGGGGTTTTTCAGAAAAAATCACACAAGATATCGATAAAAGAGTCATTAATATGGACATTAGTTTGGATAATAATTTCACTTCTTTTCAATGCCGGTATATATTTCTTTCTAGGTCCGGAACCTGCTCTCAATTTTCTAACCGGTTATCTATTGGAAAAATCGTTAAGCGTAGATAATATTTTTGTTTTTATACTCATTTTCTCATATTTTAAAGTAAAAGAAGAACATCAGCATAGGATTTTAATTTGGGGGGTTCTTGGTGCCATTGTAATGAGAGCTATCTTCATCAGTGCCGGCATCGTCTTGTTGCATGCTTTTCATTTTGTTATCTATATTTTTGGAGTGATACTTATAATTACGGCAATAAAGATGCTCGTAGAAAAAGATAAAGAGATACATCCTGAAAAGAATCCGATTCTTAATTTGTTCAAACGTTTCTTTCCCGTTACTCATTCCGATGGTGGAGGAAAATTCTTTATCAGGCAAAACGGGAAGCTGTTAGCAACATCATTATTAATAGTTCTGATCACTATAGAAACAACAGATCTTTTGTTCGCTGTTGATTCAATTCCTGCAATTTTGGCCATAACAACCGATCCTTTTATCGTTTTTACATCGAATATATTTGCCATATTGGGTCTAAGATCCTTATATTATGCATTAGCCGGTATAATGAATATGTTCAAATATCTCAATTATGGGCTTTCGGCTGTGTTGGCATTTATAGGCATCAAGATGTTGATGACAGATTTTTATAAGATACCGATTGGGATAGTCTTAGCGGTCATAGCTACAATCTTGCTATTATCTATTATAATGTCGCTGGTTATTAAAGATAAGGAAGAAACATCTCAAACGTAAATTCTTTTACGTTGATGTGCATGTTATAATTTTTCTCAAAGGAGATCAATAATGAACAAAAAAGAAATTTTCGATACAATAAATTCATGCGGGATATTTAATCTTGCAACGGTAGAAGGAGATCAGCCAAGGTGCAGGGTGATGATGTTATATCGCGCCGATGAGAACGGCATCATTTTTCATAGCGGAGTTATGAAACCTCTGCATGATCAAATTACAAAAAATCCAAAAGCAGAACTTTGTTTTAATGATTTTAAAAATGGGATTCACAGAAGAGAAGACTTTAAAAGAAGAAATATATGCGCATCCTTCAAGAGTATTTCTAAAACCATGGAGAGAAAACAACGGACCCATGGCTGATTTTTATAACAAATTAAAGGTTTACCGCCTCAAAGGCGGTCAAGCCGTTGTCTGGACAATGGCAACAAATTTTGCTCCAAAAGAAGAGATATCATTATAGAGTGATGAGAGAATAATGCATCCTCTGGTTGACGAAGTAATATATACAAAACGCAGATCTATTGCGCTTGAGATAACTCAAAACGCAAAGCTTATTGTAAGATCTCCAAAAAGAGTTGATCATTCATGGGCATTTAAAATAATCGAAGCTAAAAGAAACTGGATTGAAAAAAATAAAAGTATAATGCAATCCCGTCTTGATTCATTATCAGGTGTTCAGGTCATAGAATATTCAAAAGATGATATTGAAGAAGCGTCAAGGATTATAGAAGACAGACTTTATATTTATTCAAATAAAATGGACCTGCCATATAATTCCTTTAAAATTTCAAATGCCAAAAAAAGATGGGGTGTATGCTGCAGAAAATCTGATATTAGGATTAACTGGAGACTGGCAAAAGCAGATGAAAGTATTCTTGACTATGTGATCGTTCATGAACTTGCGCATATAAAAGAAAAAAACCATTCAAAAAGATTTTGGGCTCTCGTTGCTCAATATATTCCGGATTATAAAACTCGTCGAAAAACACTTAAACAATTCGGACATGTTTTGCATGCGCGGTATAATTAGAAGGTTAAAACAGTGAACAAGAGGATTTTAAATACGTCTCTCTCAATAATAGAAAAAAGCAACGGAACAATAATTGCCTCTGTTGATGAAGAAGGATTCCCTAATCTGAAGGCAATGCTTAAGCCGAGGGAAAATGACGGCCTTGAAACTTTTTACTTTACAACCAACACTTCATCAATGCGTGTAAAACAGTATATGCATAATCCAAAAGGCGCAATATATTTTTATGACGGAGATTGTTTTCTGGGTTTGATGTTAAAAGGAAAAATGGAGGTTTGTCAGGATCAGAAAACAAAAGACAAAATATGGCGTGATGGAGATACTATATATTATTCCAAAGGTAAAACCGATCCGGATTATTGTGTTCTGAAATTTACAGCCTCCAACGGCAGGTTGTATGAGAATTTCAGTTCTCAAAGTTTTCAAGTATAATAGTAATCATGACCGCAATAATTGACAACATACGCAAACAGTTACGACAAAACTCAGATGCAAAAACTAAAGCAAGCGGGGAGCGTTTTTTTAAAGAAAAAATAGTTCTTTATGGTGTCAAATCAGCTATTGTGGGCAGAATCGCAAAAGAGTCTTTCAAAGAAATCAAAGGTTGTTCAAAAAAAGAAATATTTGATCTGTGCGAAGAATTGTGGAAATCAGGATATATTGAAGAAACCTTTGTTGCCTGCAGCTTTGCATATCATCTTTGCAAGCAGTTTGAACCAAGCGATATTAATGTTTTTGAAAGATGGATAGATAAGTATATCAGCAACTGGGCTTCCTGCGATACATTTTGCAATCATACTGTAGGGGATTATATTGTAATGTATCCTCAATTTTTGAAAGATCTGAAAAGATGGGCAGTATCAAATAATCGTTGGATGAGGCGTGCTTCTGCTGTTTCTCTTATAGTTCCTGCAAAACGCGGTATGTTTTTAAAAGAAGTTTTTGAAATCTCCGATATTCTGCTTCTTGACAGCGAAGATATGGTACAAAAGGGCTATGGTTGGCTTCTCAAGGTTGCAAGTAACAATCATCAAAAAGAAGTTTTTAACTACGTTATGAAAAATAAATCGGTAATGCCTCGAACTGCTCTTCGTTATGCTATAGAAAAGATGCCGAAAGATCTGAAGAAAAATGCAATGGAGAAATAATGAAGGGTAACCGTTTAGTTTTTTATTTATTGTTAGCCGTACTTTTTTATCTGCTATTCCAGTTTTTATCATCTCCTAATAAGAATCAGCTAAATTTTACGCAGCGTCAGATTGTCAATTCCATAAACAGCACATGGAAGAAATATGCCATGTCACTGCCTGAAGAAAAGAGAAGCCAGCTTGAATATGATAAATTGTTGAGACAACTGAACCCTTTGCAAAACAGTCTTGTTGACAGGGTTTTAAAGATCTCTCCAAAAGAGCTTGGTTTTAAAGGCTCTGTAACGTCAATAAAACCGGCAAAAGATCTTGTTAGGTTGAAGAATGTTACTTTTGAAGCTTCTCTTACAGGTACTATAACTGTAGAGACCGGAATAGAATATTTACCAAAGCATGTATATATGGAATATCTGAAACTAAATAAGGCAATGAATAAAGATATAAAAAAAATGGTTTCTGTCGATTCAGGATACAGATCCCCCGGCAGGCAGTTATTCCTGTTCTTTAATTATCTTGAAAAAGAAAACAATTACTCTCTTATTGAAAATTCAAAATGGATAACACTTCCCGGCTATAGCCAGCACAATGATCCTGTAAATACGGCAGTAGATTTTATCAGCAGCAGAGGGATCAATGATGCCAGTTTTGAAGCCGAGACGGAATATAAATGGCTTATAAAAAAGGCTGCTAAATTTAATTTTCATCTTTCATATCCAAAAAACAATCCTGATGGTATTTCTTTCGAATCATGGCATTGGCGATGGAAACAGGGTAAAATAAATATATGAAAATATTATTCGACGGTGTAAAAGAGTTTAGAAAAAAAGATTTCAAAAAAAACCTTGAACTATATAAAACCCTTGGTGCAGAACAAAAACCTCACACATTGTTTATCGGATGCTCTGATTCAAGGGTGATACCTGAAATGATCACAAAAAGTCTTCCCGGAGATCTTTTTGTGGTTAGGAATATTGCCAATGTTGTGCCTTTTTACAGGGCTTCTTCAGAGTATTTATCAACCACTTCCGCAATAGAATATGCAATTCTGGTGTTACAGGTTGAAAATATCGTTGTCTGCGGGCATTCAAATTGTGGCGGCTGCAAATCATTGTTTCTGACAGAAGAAGAACTCGACAGAATCCCTCATACAAAGAAATGGTTGGAATTAGCCAAAAATGCAAAATCAATGGCTGAATCACTGATAAAGGAGACAGGGGGCAGGGCTGAAATGGAATGTTTGGTAGAACAGGAAAATGTTGTAGAACAAATGAATCATCTTTTGTCATATCCTTTGGTAGAAGAACGTTATAAAAATGGACAGCTAAATATTTATGGCTGGTATTATGATATTGCAACAGGTACAGTTTATAACTATGACCTGAAAGAAAAAGTGTTTAATAAGATCGCTTAGAGTTAACCCTCTGGTTCTTCATGAATATGAACACTGCATCTCTTAATATTCGCACATATACGTTGTTCTATGGTCTCTGATATTGCATGCGCTTCTTCAAGTGTCATCTTTGGGTCAAGATGGATGTTTACATCTACAAACGTGTCTGCTCCAGAGTTTCTCACTCTTACATCATGAAAGGTATGTACCTGAGGGATCGATCTTAGAATAATCTCAATATCTTTTACGAGTTCCTTAGGGGCAGTATCAAGCAAAACGTCAATTGACCTTTTTCCAAGTCTATAGCAAACAACGATGACTATGAAAGCAACTATTAATGCTGATATCGCGTCAGCCGAATATATTCCAAAATTGACACAGATCAAACCAAGCAGTACAACCAGAGAACTCCAGATATCAGTTGAAAAGTGAAGAGCATCAGCTTCAAGTGCTTGGCTGTTATATTTTTTAGCGGTTT
Organism: uncultured bacterium; assembly: GCA_964633925.1. Taxonomy (GTDB): domain Bacteria; phylum Margulisbacteria; class WOR-1; order JAKLHX01; family JAKLHX01; genus CAZWKB01. Next base: position 38,704 of record CAZWKB010000008.1, on the reverse strand, counting down.
TCATTAGAGCCCGAGATCTCGAATAATCTATTAGTATGGAAGTTATAACCACCGCATAACTCCAGAAGGTGATTTCTATGTGTACTTTTCCGGTTATCAATCTGTGGCTCGCTTCATATATAATCCAAACGCAGGTAATAAGAAGCAATATTGTTTCAAGAAAGGCAGATAGATTCTCAACTTTGCCGTGACCATACTGGTGATCATTGTCGGCTGGTTTGTCAGATATTGATACAGAAAAAAATGTGATCACTGCTGCAACAAGATCCAGTGCGGAATGAAGGGCTTCAGATAAAATCCCAAGGCTTCCGGTTATTAATCCAATAGCAAGTTTTGATCCGGTTAAAAAAACAGCAGCAAAAACAGACCAAAAGGCTACGTGTTTTTTTTCTTTCATCCCGTGTGAGTGTTTCATAGCAAATATTATATAGTATATTTTTTATTGACAACAGTGATAAAATGCTCATATATGAAAGAATTTCTTTTGCCGCTTCATTTCATGTTCATGGTTGCCGGAGCTGTGTTGTTGTTGTCTGCTACAATAATTGCGTATCTAAAAAAACAGGGTTGGGTCGTAATGCATAAGGCTTTTGCGTTGACAGGTTCTTTATCCATCGCATTAGCTTTCTGTTCTGTTTTTGTCTTAAAATACAAAATGCATTACCCGCATTTTAAATCCATCCATTCATTAGGAGGAATGACAGCCATATGTTTGATATTGATACTCCTGATAACCGGTTTTCTTGTGATGAAAGGAAATAAAGTTTCAAGGCCGGTTCATGTTTGGCTTGGCAGGCTTACTGCTCTATTATTGTTGGGGGCCTCATTATCAGGGCTGATCCAGTTTGTAGAAATTATGGCGAGATAGTTTCAAAAATATTCACAAACGGTCTTTTTTTACATAACGCGTGGTGTTAGTATAGAACTGTTTATGCTAAGACCAAAAATAATTGATACTCTCAAAGATTATTCATTAAAGAAGTTTATTAGGGATGCTTTTGCAGGGATTGTAGTAGGGATCGTTTCATTGCCGCTGGCTATCGCTTTTGCTATTGCTTCAGGAGTCACCCCCGAAAGAGGCCTCTATACAGCAATTATCGCTGGTTTCATTATTTCCGTTTTGGGTGGAAGCCGTGTGCAAATTGGTGGCCCTACAGGGGCATTTGTAGTCATTGTTTACAGCATCATTCAGACATATGGAATCAATGGACTTCTTATTGCCACAATGCTTGCGGGAATATTTCTGGTTATACTTGGGTTGTTAAAAGCAGGAACTTTAATAAAGTTTATTCCTCATTCGGTAATAGTCGGCTTTACATCAGGGATAGCATTTATAATTTTTTCATCTCAGATCAGTGATGCTTTAGGACTAGGGTTAAAAGATCTCCCAAGTGAATTTATTGAGAAGATGTGGGTAATATTCTCAAACATATCAAATGTAAATATTTCCGCTTTGTTCATTGCTTTTGGAACAATATTGATAATGTCATTGTGGCCAAAGGCAATAAAGATCCCTGGCTCCATAATTGCGCTGCTGATATTCTCTCTAATAGCATATTATTTTAAACTTCCAGTAGAAACAATAGGTTCACGTTTTGGGGATATAGCGGTGAATATTCCATTCCCTTCACTTCCGTACGCCGATATAACAACGATAAGAAAATTATTGAGCCCTGCTTTCACAATAGCCATTCTTGCTTCCATAGAATCTTTGCTTTCTGCTGTTGTTGCAGATGGCATGATAGGGGGAAAGCATCGTCCAAATATGGAGCTAGTTGCTCAGGGAGCTGCAAACATCGTTGTTCCCATGTTCGGAGGCATTCCTGCAACCGGGGCAATTGCAAGAACGGCTACAAATATTAAGAACGGTGGAAGATCTCCTGTTGCCGGTATTGTGAGCTCGATAGTCCTGTTCTTTATCCTGATATTTTTCGGCAGCTTTGTAAACAAGATCCCCATGGCAGCTCTTGCAGGTGTTCTTATTGTTGTTGCATACAATATGAGTGAGTGGCGTTCATTTATTTCCATGATAAAAGTATCAAGAAGCAGCATGTTTGTTCTTTTAACTACTTTTTTTATGACTATTCTGGTAGATCTCACATTTGCTATTGAGATGGGGCTTGTTCTTGCTTCAATGATGTTCATAGGAAAGATGACAATGTATACGAACATCACACAAATAGATGCTGAAGATGATAATAGTGAAAATGCGCAGGATCTTCAGGATGAATTGGCAAAAATGTCAGTGAACAAGTTGCCAAAAGAAATTATCATATATGAAGTAAACGGTCCATTGTTCTTTGGTGCAGCCTACAAATTCAAAGAGGAAATGGAGTCTCTAAAAAATGGAGCTAAGGCAATTGTTATCAGGATGAGAAATGTTCCTATGATGGATTCTTCCGGTATACATTTTCTTCACGATGTTTACAGATTGTTCAAAAAAAACAATACGCAGTTAATTATCTCAGGTGCACAACCTCAGGTCTACGATATGATAGAAAAATCCGGTCTGGCAGAAGAGTTAGGAGAAGATCATATAATTGCAAGATTTGATGACGCCATAAAAAAAGCACTAGAAATATCGAGTAGACAGGTTTAGTACTCCCTTGATACAATGGCGTTGAGGAAATAATAATGTTAATTAAAGACTTAAAAGATTGTTCAGAGTTTATAGCTGGTGACAATACAATCCTTCGCGAAATACTGCATCCCGACAAAGCCGATCTGGATCTTAGATACAGTCTTGCTCATGCAAAGTTATTGCCCGGCAAAAAATCGCAGGAACACAGCTTAAAAACTTCCGAAGTTTATTATATCCTGCAGGGAAAAGGATTGATGCATATTGACAACGATTCTGCTGATGTAATTGCCGGTCAGACAGTTTATATCCCTCCTGGGAAAATACAATTTATCGAGAATACTGGTGATGCTGACCTTGTTTTTTTGTGTATTGTAGATCCCGCCTGGCGTATACAAGATGAAATTATTCATTAATTTACTTGTTTTTTTGTCCCTGATAATACCTGCGACAATTTTGCCTGCAAGATCAGAGGCTTCTTTAAAGAGTTACTATCTGAAAATAGAAAAATATTATTTCCCTGGTCTCCGACCAATAGAATACTCTATTGGTGCTTTTGATCAAAGATTTGGCATGTCAAAAGAAGAGTTCTTGGAAGCTGTTGATGAGGCCTCTCTGATATGGGAAAGAGCTGCAGATAAACAACTGTTTAAATATTCCAAGAACGGGGACCTTAAGATCAATCTGTTGTACGATAATAGGCAAGACACGACAAAATATTTGCAAAAGCTTGATACTGTGATCGCTGATGATAAAGGATCTTATGAAGAGGTAAAAGAAAGATACGATTCTTCGGTTAATCAATATGAAAGAAGAAAAGAAGATCTTGATAGTTGGATGAAAAAATATGAAGAGAAAAGCAACGAATATAATGATGATATTCAAAAATGGAATAGCAAGGGAGGAGCACCTGCAGAAATAATCAAAGGTTTCAATAGAAAAAAACTCGCTCTTGACAGTGAATTTATTGAGATGCAAAAAGAACAGGACCTGCTGAACGCAAAAGCAAAAGAACTGAACTCTTTGTCTTTGCTAATTAATCAGTTGGTAGATCGTCATAACTCCAATACCTCCCAATTTAATGATGTTGGAAGACAAAGAGGAGAAGAATTTGAGGAAGGACTCTACACAGAAAACAGTGATGGGAGAAAAATAGATATATTTGAATTTAAAGATAAAGATACTTTGATCAGACTTTTAGCTCATGAAATGGGGCATGCTTTGGGGCTTGATCATGTTGACGATCCAAACGCCATAATGTATCGGTTGAATAATGTATTGAACCGTGAGCTTACATCAGCCGATAAAAAAGCGCTTAATAAAAAGCTAAGATTGACAAAGTAATATATAATACCTACATGGATCGTCTGAAACACATACATGACCACTTTAACAGTGAATCCTCAATATTTGATGGAAGAGCATTGAAAATATTGCCTTATTATCAACAGATGCTTGATGCTCTTGTTTCAAATATCCCGTTTAAAAGTGAAGATGCAATTGATGTTATTGATATGGGAACAGGCACGGGTACCGTTGCAAAGCTGATTAAAGATGCATTTCCCAATGCAAAAATTAAATGTCTGGATATTGCAACAGGAATGCTTGATCAGGCAAAAATAAAATTGGCAGGCAAAAACGATATCTCTTTTGAGCTTGGAGAAATTGCCGCTTATGATTTTACTCAAAAATATGACGCGATAGTTTCTTCTCTTGCATATCATCATCTGGAACCTGATGAAACAAAATCTTTATACTATAAAAAAGCCTATGAAGCATTGAATACTAACGGTATTTTAATAAATGCGGACGTTATTCTTGATAATGGTGAAAACTCTAACAATGTTAATTTGAAAAAGTGGGAAGCCTACATGCTTGATCATGGGATGACAAAGGATGATGTGCATCAGAATTATGAAAGATATAAAAGAGAAGACCGTCCGGCCAATATCAATGATGAGATCCGTTGGTTTGATCAGGTTGGTCTTAAAGATGTTAATATATACTGGAAATACTACAATTTTGCTGTATACGGAGGAATAAGGAGATAAACATGTCGTTTGATCAGATAACAAGGATTGTTTCAATAATAATACTTGGTATATTGATTTCTTTTGTTCAGCCGATAATCCTTCCACTGGTTCTAAGTATTGTTCTTTTTTTTATGCTAAAG
>CAZWKB010000008.1:23406-33943 GCA_964633925.1 uncultured bacterium | reverse complement strand
TGAGAGGAGGATATTCTTTAAACTTCCTTTTAGGCGCGACATCAGTATTTGCACTTCAATGGCTTTTTTCGCTTTCATAATATTTACGGTATTCGAATTTGTGTTTCCTCGGATGATAAATGAATTGAATCAGCTTTCTGCAGGTTTTCCTCAATTTATAAAAGATATTGAGTTGATGATCAGTTCTGGTCAAAAATGGTATCTTGGAGCGCATCTGCCCAAGGAGATGACGGCGTCAATAAACAATAGCCTGAATGGTGTTATGTCTTTTGTTGTTTCTTTCATGCAACAATCCTTTATTGGGATGATCGCTGTCTTGGGACAGTTCATAAATTTTATTCTCATACCGATAATCGCATATTTTCTTTTGAGAGAAAAGAATTCTTTGGTTGTAGGAATGTCGAAGATAATACCACAAAATCATAAGGTGTTTTTTATTGAGATCGTTGGTAAAACATACAAAATATTGAAAGGATATGTTGAAGGACAAATAATCATTTGTTCACTGATCGGTATTATATCAGGCTTGATATTATGGGTGATTGGCGTGAAATTTGCACTGGTTCTAGGGCTCATTTCGGCAGTAACTCAACTTATTCCAGTAGTTGGCCCTCTAATTGGGGCTGTTCCGGCTGTGATAATTGCTTTTATGATATCTCCGATGGCTGCGATAAAGGTAATAATTTTTTATTCTGTTTTGCAAATCGTGGGTGGGAACATACTTGCCCCAAAAATACTTGGAGACAAACTTGATCTTCATCCTTTGACAATAGTCCTTGGGGTTTTAATTCTTGGCAATTTAATAGGTGTCTGGGGAGTTTTCTTTGCAGCCCCGATAATTGCTGTCCTAAAAGTGATATTCGTTCAATTACAAAAACCGTAATATTTGGGTGTATCGTAGGGGCGTATAACATACGCCCTATAACAATAAGGAGGTAATCATGTCACAAAGAACGTTATCGATGAAAGAATCTTTTAGTTTTGGTTTCTCATCATTTTTTAGTAATTGGGCATTATTTATAGGTGTTTTGGCAATTATGATGGCGGTACAATTGCCTCTTTCCTATTTAAATGACACGTTAAAGACAGCCGTTTTTGGTAATGGACTTGTAGTAACGTTTCTATTGATAATATTGCTTTCGGCTATATCAATAATAAATTATATAGGTTTCATTTCGATCAGTCTGCAATGTTGTGACAATAAAAAACCGGTGATCGGAGAGCTGTTCTCAAAAAGCGAACTGTTAATCAAGATGATATGGAGTTCTCTATTGTATTTCTTTTACACTTCGATTATTCCTATAGTGCTGCTGATCGTTGCAGCATTTTGTTTGTTCTTTTTTAAATCAATTATTATTACTGCCATATTTGCCATAATGTCTGCTGCAATATGGGGATATTACATGATACGGTTCAACTATTTCAAATATCTTCTTATTGACACAGGAATTAATGGAATGGAGTCTATGAAAAAAAGCTGGGAAATAACAGAACAGGCCTTTTTGCAAATCGCATATTTTCTTTCTGTTGTGTTCCTAATAAATATTATAGGTTTTTTCTTGCTATTTGTCGGATTGATAGTAACCATTCCTGCAACTTCTATTGCAAGTGCACATTTTTACAGGCAGTTGCTTGCTGCACAATAATATATTTGTTATGATTAATCACAACATATGGGGTTGTAGTGGCATTGTGCCCATGCCCCTGATAATACAATGACAAACAACAAAATATACTATTTTCAGGACATCATTCTCAAACTCAACGAATATTGGGCAAAAAATGATTGTATTATTCAACAACCTTATGATATTGAAAAAGGTGCAGGGACGATGTCTCCTGCAACATTCTTTAGAGTCCTTGGACCTGAACCATGGAATGTTGCTTATGTTGAACCAGTAAGAAGACCTGGCGATGGGAGATACGGTGAAAACCCAAACAGGCTAGGCGCGTATTATCAATATCAGGTTATCTTAAAACCCTCACCTCTTGATGTTCAGGATGTATTTATTGATTCTCTCAAAGTTCTTGGCGTCGATCCAAAAAAACATGATCTCAGATTTATTGAAGATAATTGGGAATCTCCGACTCTTGGGGCGTGGGGAGTTGGTTGGGAGGTCTGGCTAGACGGGCTTGAAATAACACAGTTTACATATTTTCAGCAATGTGGGGGAGTAGATCTTAAACCTATTAGTGCAGAGATCACCTATGGCCTAGAGCGAATTGCAATGTACATACAAAAAAAGACAAACGTTTATGATATCGAGTGGAACGATAAAGTGACTTATGGTGATGTTCATCTTCAAGGAGAAAAAGAATATTCTAAATTCAGTTTTGAGGCGGCTGATACGTCGGCTTTGATGACATGGTTCGAAGGCTACGAGAAAGAAGCAAACGCTCTTATGAAATTAAATTTAGTATTGCCGGCTTATGATTATGTTCTAAAATGTTCACACACATTTAATTTGCTAGATGCTCGCGGAGCGATTAGTGTTACCGAAAGAGCAAATTACATAGGTAAGATAAGAAAACTGGCAAGAATATGCGCAAAAGGATATCTTGAACAAAGGGAACAATTAGGGTATCCTTTAATAAAGGATAAAAAATAATGAACAAGCTGATGGATCTTTTTGATAAAAACAAGTTAACTCTTATTGTAAGTCTTCCAGATAATTCTCTAGAACTGGCTCATGCTGCCATCAATGGTGGTGCGGATGCCCTCAAGGTTCATTGCAATATAAAACACAAAGCTAGCGGTATATGTTTCGGATCCTTACAAGAAGAAAAAGCTAAGCTTGCTGCAATAATTAAAGATTCTCCTATTCCTGTAGGGATTGTTCCTGGATCAGAAAAAAAACCATCAATTGAAGATATGGCTGAAATCGTTAAGATGGGCTTTGATTATTACGATATGTTTATTAATGAGATGCCAGAGTATATGTTCAACATGTCTGGAATAACAAAAATTGCTGCAATAGACGGTAAGTTTTCTATGGACAAACTTACAGAGATCAAAAGCCAGAATATGAATGCCATTGAGGCTGCGATCATTCCTCACATAGGATATGGTCAAAATCTTACTATTGGAGACCTTCAATATTATATTAGTATCGCTATTGCATCGGCTCTTCCTGTGATTGTTCCAACTCAAAGAAAAATAGCATTAGATGAAGTTCCTATTATATCTGATACAGGAGTAAAAGCTCTTATGATAGGGGCTATTGTAACAGGTAAGACAGCAAAAGGGATTGAGATCGCAACAAGAGAATTCAAAAAGGCTATTCAATCCATAGAATGAACATGAAAAAGATCGCGTATATCCCTCTGGATGACCGGCCTTGCAATTTGAAATTTCCCAAAAAACTGGCATTATCTTCTGATATAGAAGTAATAACCCCTCCAAAAGAATTCTTAGGATATTTTACAACTCCAGGACTGCCAAACAGACTTAAAGAATGGATAGAGAATGTTGTTGATATCGTTGATGCCTTTATTGTTTCCATAGATATGTTGTCATATGGAGGTTTGATTGCCTCAAGAACAAAACAAACATCTTTTGCTGCTGCGTCTGACAGTATGGATGCAATTGCCTTGATCAAAGAAAAAAAATCTAATATGCCTGTTTACGCTTTTAATGTAATTATGCGGCTTTCCATAACCGCAGACAGCGAAGAGAATAAGACGCACTGGGAAAATATTTTTAAATACAGTCAGCTTGCCGATAAGGTTGCAAGACTAAATAATGCTGAAGATAAAACGCAGTTGAATGGTCTTGTAAAAACTATCCCTCAAAAAATATTATCCGAATATGTTTTTGTAAGAAACAGAAACCATCTTATCAATAAAAAAGCAGTAGAATTTGTGAGAAATGGTTTGGTAGATTATTTGATATTGTCAAAAGAAGATTGTGCCGAGTATGGCCTGCACAGAAGAGAAGAAAACGATCTGAAAAAGATCGTTAGCGAATCTGGAGTCAGCGAAAAGATTAAACTCCTAAATGGCGCAGATGAGATAGGTAGTATGCTTGTTGCGAAGGCTATATTAAAGGACAAACCTCATCAGCCAAAAGTTGCGATCAGGTATTCCCAAGATAAAGGTTCGAAAATATCCTTATATGAAGACTGCATTCTTTCGGAAGTAATACTTGATCATATGGAGGTTTTTGGTCTAAAAGAAGTTAAGACTGTTGCAGAATCTGACATGGTGTTTTTTATTAATTCATTCTCGGAAAAACAAAATGATCTGTTTTTTGAAGTTCCGCAAAATTATAGCAAAGCGGATATTACAAAGATTCGGAGCTTTTGTCTTGAAATCAAGCTCGCTATGCAAAACGGCAAAAAAGCGGCGATAGCCGATGTTAATTGTTCAAATGGAGCTGATATGCAGTTTATGGGAATCCTTAAAGATATGTTGCCAATAAATGATCTTTCTTCATATGCCGGATGGAACACATCTTCAAATTCTATTGGCTGTTCTCTGGCGCAGGCTTTGCTTCCTGCAAACAACACTTTTCTTGCAGAAAGATTGATAGATGATGTTTTGTATCAGGCAATGGTGAGACCTTCCGTTAACAAAGAGCTCCTAGAAAAAGGGATTTCTTCATTTGATCTGAAAGAAAAGCACAAAGAAATAGAAACTATTGTAGAAGAACAGCTTGGTCATCTTTCAAAGAAGTTACTTTTTGATATGAATATCGCGAATTATGTTCTGAACATATCTCTGCCGTGGCCAAGAACCTTTGAAGCAGACTGTGATATAATTTTTTAGTGAATCAAGACATAAATATAGATATTTTGGTGTGTGGTGGCGGCCCTTCAGGTTTTGCTGCTGCTTGTTCAGCCGCATCTTTGGGTGTAAAGGTTCTCTTGGTTGAAAAATATGGCTTTTTGGGTGGAGCTGCTACTGCTGGCCTAGTAAATCCTTTCATGGTGCCAAAAATTTCCGGCGAATCATTGGTAAACGGGATATTCTCTGAAATAATAAAGAGACTTGAGGCTAAAGATGCCTGTGCAAATGGGGAGCTCTTTAATCAAGCTCATATAGTATTCGATCCTGAAATTCTAAAGAATATCATGTTCGATATGATAGAAGAGACACAGGCAAAGCTTCTGTTGCACAGCACCGTTGTCGGATCCATTATCAAAGGTGATGCGGTTAAGGGCGTTGTTGTAAATAGCAAATCCGGTGATACAAGAATATTTGCAAAGATGATTATTGATGCAACAGGGGATGGTGATGTTGCGTTTTTGAGCGGTGCTGATTGTTATAAAGGCAGGGAACAAGATAGCCTAACTCAGCCAGCAACATTGATGTTCCGTATAGCTGGAATTAACATGACCGAGATGCCGTCACGTGATGACATCAATGCTCAATTTGTTGCAGCAAAGAAACAGGGAAATGTCAGAACTCCTAGAGAGAATTTTTTATGGTTTGAAACTTTGAGAGATGGCGAGATACATGTCAACTCAACAAGAGTCCCGAAAATAGATGGAACAAATGCTTTTGATCTAACAAAAGCAGAAATTGAAGCAAGAAAACAAATCGTTAGTATTCATGCGTTTTTAGTGTCAAGTGTGAAAGGATTTGAAAAATCGTATGTCAGTTATGTTGCACCTCAGATAGGCATAAGAGAATCAAGAAGAGTAATAGGGGAATATTTGTTGACTAAAGATGATGTTATATCTGGAATGAAGGCAGATGATCCTATTGCAAAGTGCAATTATCCAATTGATATCCATGATCCGTCAGGCAGCGGTACAACGTTCAAACCTCTTGGTCCGTCAGTTTATTATGAAATTCCATATAGATGTTTAGTCCCAAAAAAACTTGACAATCTGCTTGTTGCTGGCAGAGCAATTTCAGTAACTCATGAGGCATTGTCATCAACCAGAATTATGCCAACATGTATGGCAATTGGACAGGCGGCTGGTGTTGCGGCGGCTTTGTCTTTAAGAAAAAATATTACACCTCGAAAACTGTTATATTCCGAATTAAAAAAAGCTTTAAATGATCAGGGAGCACAGATGCGCGAATGAGCATCAAAGAAAAAGCCTTGGAATACGGCCTCTCAATTATCTACGAAAATCCAATTGACTCTTTCAACAAAAAACGCATAAGCGAATATCGCCCAAAGACAAAAGAGATCGTTATATTTCACAAAGAATTTGAAGAGCAGGCAATAGCGCATGAATTATTCCATCACCTTAACAAAGATGGTACGGAAGAGGAAGCAATAGCATTTTCAAATAAATTCTCGTTGTAGAGACGCTTAGCAGTGCGTCTCTTTTTAGAAAATTATTTGTCGTTTACAAAGGTTATTTGGATTTCTAACCACATGGTGTATAATAATCACATACAATATTTCGAAGGGGGTGTTTATTAATGGCTAATAAAGAACAGATGAGCAGCAAAAATGTAAAGAAAGCTCCAAAACTTTCTTTAAAAGAAAAAAGATTGCAGAAAAAAGAAAAGCAATCGAGTAAGCACTACTAAGAATAATGGCAAAAAATACATATGTAATTTTTAACAAGCCTCATGGGGTATTATGTCAATTTACCGATGATGCTGGACGTAAGACATTAAAAGATTTTATTAATGTTGGAAATGTTTATCCTGCCGGCAGACTTGATATGGACAGTGAAGGATTGGTTTTTCTTACCGATGATGGAGAGATTAATCATAACGTCACGAGTCCCATATTTAGGAAAGACAAAACATATCTAGTTCAGGTAGAGGGCAATCCTTCTGAAAACCAGCTAAATGAACTTAGGGGTGGGGTGTACCTAAAAGGTATAAAGACACTTCCTACAAAAGTTGAACTCTTAAAAGAAGAGCCTGACTTGTGGGCAAGACTTAAATCGGTTAGATCAAGAAAAACAGTGCCTACATCATGGATAAAAATGTCTATATGTGAGGGTAAGAATCATCAGGTAAAAAGAATTACGGCGTCAGTTGGGCTTCCTTGTCTTAGATTGGTTAGGACAAAAATCGGGCCAATCGATCTCGGAGATCTTAAGCCTGGGGAATATAAAATAATCGACAAACCCCGTTTGTAATTGCCTTATCGTAAAGACGCATTGCAATGCGTCTCTAATAATAACGACAGTGACGAATGCTATAATTAACCTAATGAAATACCAATCTCTACGTGGCACAAAAGATATACTGCCTGAAGAATCCCGTATTTGGCAATATGTTGAAAAACAGATCCATCAAACATTTCAATCTACAGGATTTACAGAGATCCGTACCCCAATATTTGAACAAACGGAACTTTTTACAAGAACAATAGGTGATGGAACGGATATTGTTTCAAAAGAAATGTACACATTTATTGATAAAGGGGATCGTTCAGTAACCCTGAGACCGGAAGCTACAGCTGCTGTTGTTCGTGCCGTGATCGAGAATAATCTTATAAATTCACAAAGCAAAGATCTGATGCTTTATTATATCGGTCCAATGTTCAGATATGAAAGACCTCAGGCGGGAAGACAAAGACAGTTTAATCAGGCAGGAATAGAACTGTTTGGATCTGACAGCTTCATGGCAGATGTGGTAGTTATTATTACGGCATTGATGCTTTTTGAAAAGCTTGGTATAAAAGGTCTTGAAATAAATATAAACAGTGTTGGTTGTGATGTATGTAGACCTGGATATCTGGAAATCTTCAAAAATTATTTAAATAAAAATGTATCAAAACTTTGTCCTGAATGTCAGGTGCGATACGAAAAAAATCCTTTGAGAATATTGGATTGCAAGAATCCTTCATGTAAAGATGTTCTCAAAACAGCACCATCACTAAAAGATCATGTGTGTGAGAACTGCACAGATCATCTGGAAAAAATCGTGAAAGAACTTGCAAAAGCAGGTTTTAAAACAACTATTAATGATCATTTGGTAAGAGGTCTGGATTATTATTCAAAAACAACATTTGAGATTGTTTCAAATGATCTTGGGGCCCAGAATGCAATTTGTGGTGGGGGAAGATATGATTCTCTTTTAGAGAAACTTGGAGGGAGCAAAAGTCCTGCGGTTGGCATGGCGCTTGGAATGGAAAGGTTGATTTCTCTTTTGCCTGAAGAAACGAAACAAAAAGCAAAAGAAGGCAGCCAAACATTGTATATTATCGCAATGGGAAATGAAGCAGTTTCAAAAGCATCTGAAATCCAAAGACAGTTACTGTCCGAGCGAGAAAAAAAATCTAACATAATTATTAACTTAGATCCGAATAGAAGCATTAAATCGCAATTCAAGACTGCAAATGATATTAATGCCGATCATGTTTTAATAATCGGAGAGAACGAATTAAAAAAAGACATTTACCAGTTAAAAAACATGAAAACAGGGGAGCAAAAAGAAATTACGTTAAAAAATATTATTGAAGGGAACTTTGAATGAAAAGAAATACAAATTGTGGGGCGGTAAATAAAGCTGATGTGGGTAAGGAGATAATTGTAAACGGATGGTGCATAGAAGACGAGATCATGGAAATTTGATATTTATTGATCTTCGCGACAGATCAGGAATTGTTCAGATAGTGTTTGATAGTGCAAAAAAAGATATGCACACAGTAGCAGAAAAATTCAGAAGCGAATTTGTTGTCGCTGTCAAAGGAATTGTAAAGCCAAGGGATGCACAATCAGTAAATAAAAACATAGCTACAGGAGAAATCGAAATTGAGCCAAACGAAGTAGAACTCTTAAATGTTTCCAAAACCCCGGCATTTGAAATAGCCGATGCCTTGCAACCTGTTGAAGAAAACACAAGACTGAAATACAGATATCTGGATATTAGAAAAGGAAAAATAAAAGAGAATCTGATTCTTAGACACAAAATGTTGAAAGCAACATCTGATTTTCTTGATACTGAAGGTTTTATTGAAGTAGAAACACCTTTTCTGGGAAAAAGCACTCCTGAAGGCGCCCGCGATTATCTTGTCCCTTCTCGCGTTCATCCCGGAAATTATTATGCGCTCCCGCAATCACCTCAGCTTTACAAACAAATATTAATGATAGCCGGAATGGAAAAATATTATCAGATCGCAAGATGTTTTAGAGATGAGGATTTGAGGGCAGACAGACAGCCGGAATTTACTCAGATCGATATGGAATTGTCTTTTGTTGACAGAGATGATGTTCTTTCTGTTACTGAAAGAATGGTAAAGCACATAATAGATGATGCGGCAAAACAAGGACTAAGTATGCAATTTCCTGATGTCAGCGTGCCTTTCCCAAGAATGTCATATGATGAAGCCATGAGCAGATTTGGATCGGACAAACCTGATACAAGATTTGGTTTAGAGTTGATCGACATCTCTGATATTGTAAAGAATTGCGGTTTTAAAGTATTCTCCGGGCCTGTTGCAAGCGGAGGGTCTGTAAAATGTATTTGCGTAAAAGGTGGAGCTTCTTTCAGCAGAAACGAGATAGATAATCTGGAAGCACAGGCAAAAGAGCTTGGTGCAAAAGGGCTTGCATGGATATCAATGACTGAAGGAGAAATGAAAAGTCCAATAATTAAATTCCTTTCAAAAGAAGAGCTTGACGGGATAATTTCAAAGTGCGCAGCAACAACAGGAGATTTGATTTTATTCGCTGCAGACAAAAAAGACGTTGCCTGCAATATTCTTGGAACACTCCGACTGACAATAGGTAAAAAACAAAATCTGATAGATAGCACCAAATTTAATTTCTTATGGGTAATTGATTTTCCTTTGTTTGAATACAGTGAAACAGAAGGCAGATGGGTTTCCCGCCATCATCCGTTTACAAAGCCAACAGGCGATCTGGATACGGTTGTTGACCGATTTAATACCGACCCTGCATCAATGAAAGCTGAGGCTTATGATTTGGTTCTAAATGGAATGGAACTCGGTGGAGGAAGCATAAGGATACACAGAAGTGATATTCAGCACAAAGTATTCAGCATTTTGGGAATATCGGAGGAAGAGATCAACAAAAGATTTGGATTCTTTATTGAAGCACTTGAATATGGGGCTCCCCCTCATGGAGGGATAGCTCTTGGTGTTGACAGATTTGTAATGCTGATGGCAGGTTCTGAGTCGATTAGAGATGTTATTGCATTTCCGAAAAATCAGTCAGCTTTCTGTCCTCTTTCAGGAGCTCCTGCTGACGTCGAAGCAAGACAACTCAAGGATTTGAGGATAAAGAATATTTAGCAGAGAACAAAAAATCTTCTAAATAAACAAATTATTATCGGCTTGTTCTGCGGCGCTTAGATATGCAGCCACTCCGCCGATCTCAATTCCGTCAATTAATTCTTCTTTTTGAATTCCCATCATATCCATACTCATTTGACAGGCTACAAGTCTTGCTCCTCCGTCAATTGCGTTTTGAATGAATTGCTCAAGAGAGTCTATATTCTTTTTCTTCATGATAAATCTTATCAATAGGGGGCCAATGCCGAGAAAGTTCATTTGAGACAGTTTTAGTCTAAATGTTCCTCTTGGCATCATCATCCCGAACATTTTTTCAAGTAGATCTTTTTTCGTTTTAACTTTCTTGTTTTTTCTCAATAT
>CAZWKB010000008.1:18058-23396 GCA_964633925.1 uncultured bacterium | reverse complement strand
CCCCAGAAGGTGAAAAACAATGTAACTTTCCTTCCCATTGATAAAGCCCCGTTTGTTATGACAAAAGCGGCAATAGCTTTGTCCATATCAGAGCTGAATACAACTATCGTTTTGTCATGAGGGATGCCGGTTGTTTTTTGTTCTTCCATATTCTTTTTGCCTTTCTGTATTTTTGCGGTGATAATGCCTGCATTTTCTGATACTGATAATAGGACATTTTCAGTAGTTGAACACCATGCACCGGCATCGTTTAAAAACCCGGGATCTGTAGCTCTTATTTCTAAAATGTCTCCGATATTATTATT
Source organism: uncultured bacterium (assembly GCA_964633925.1). Classification (GTDB taxonomy): domain Bacteria; phylum Margulisbacteria; class WOR-1; order JAKLHX01; family JAKLHX01; genus CAZWKB01. Next base: position 23,091 of record CAZWKB010000008.1, on the reverse strand, counting down.
GGCAATTGCTTTTGATAGCTTCATTATTGGCCCTGGGCATTGTATGCCTGTAGCATCTATCTGGATATTTTTGCCGCAACCGCTAATTGCATTTCTAATGTCATCCGTCTTGTCTATATAGCATTGTTCAAAGATGCCGACATTATCCTGTTTTGCCGTAAAAAGTTTGTACAGCTTATATCCACCGCTGAGATTGAGTACATTTGTGAATCCAAGATTTTTTAGAACTCTAAGTGCAAAATAAGCTGTTTTGCCATGATTACAGCATGTTATTATCTTTTCATCTTTTTTATAGGCTGAAATTTTGTCTCTCAATTCTGAAAGAGGAATATTAGCGGCGTCGTCTATATGTCCCAGATTATATTCAAGCTCAGTCCTTACATCAATTATTAGTGCACCCTCTGACTTGAGCTTTTCTATTTCATCCCAATATACAACCGGATTATTTCCTTCGATCTGATTTATTGCGACCATTCCTGCCAGGTTGATCGGGTCTTTTGCTCCCGAAAATGGAGGTGCATAGGCAAGTTCCAGTTTTGCCATGTCATATACAGTTTTACCTCCATGAATAAGAGTTGCAATTATATCTATCCTTTTGTCTATGCCTTCTTTGCCTATGATCTGCGCGCCCAGAATGTTGCCGTTCAGAGGATCGTAAAGTAGTTTCATAACCATAGGATACGCATTTGGATAATAACCCGCATGTGAAGTCGGCTGAAGATATGCTTTAGAATACTTTATGCCTTTGCGCTTTAATGATTTTTCATTAAGGCCTACAGTGGCGGCATTTGTATCGAAAATCTTTGCAATTGCGGCACCGGAAGTCCCTCCATAAGCTTTTTTTGCGCCAAAAATATTGTCTGCCACAATTCTTCCCTGTTTGTTTGCACTATTAGCAAGCGGAATCAGTGCAGGTTGACCTGAAACAATATCAATTATTTCAGTGGCATCCCCAAGAGCATATATATCTATGTCAGAAGTTTCCATCTGCTCATTGACTTTGATGCCTCCAAGAGAGCCTATTTCAAGACCTGCGTCTTTTGCAAGGTGTATTTCCGGTTTTATCCCTATGCTCAATATGACTATATCGTTTTTTATTACTCTTCCGCTTTGAAGTTTTGCTCCAAATTCATTTTCTGAAGAATAAAATTCTTTGACTCCGTCTTTAAGATATAGTTGTACCTTTTTTAATTTGAGATGTTGATGTATCACATTTGCCATCTCATGATCAATGACATTTAATACCTGATCACTTAGTTCAACAATAGATACCATCATTCCAAGATGATGAAGATTTTCTGCAATTTCGAGACCAATAAAACCTCCTCCAACAACGAGAGCGTTTTTTGGTTTTTTTTCTTTAATTAATATTTTAATGAGATCCATTTCATGAAGACTTCTTACAGTGAAAATCCTTGAGTCGTTAATCCCTGGAAGTGAGGGTCTAATGGGATATCCTCCCGGAGAAAGAACGAGTTTGTCATATGCCTCGTCATACACGTTGTTGTTTTTAAGGTCTTTCACTTTCACCGATTTGTTTTTTCTGTCTATCGATAATACTTCGCTGTTAGTTCTTACATCGACATTAAATTGCTTTTTGAAATTATCTTCGGAAACAACAACAAGATTATCTCTTTCTTTAATAACGTCCCCGATATAATATGGAATACCGCAATTTGCATAAGATATTTCACTTCCTCTTTCAAACATGATTATTTGTGCATCTTCACTGTTTCGTCTTATTCTTGTCGCTGTTCCGGCGCCGCCCGCAACTCCTCCAATGATTAGTATTTTCATGATGTTCTCCTTCAGGATATTATAACGTGTTATACTGGTTTGTAATCGGGGAGTAGCGCAGTTTGGTAGCGCATCTGGTTTGGGACCAGAGGGCCGCAGGTTCAAATCCTGTCTCCCCGATTTTTTTTTGTTATCTATTTATAAAACGAGAATGGGGAATTTAGTGAGGAAATTAGTATTATCAGTATGTTTGGTCGCATTTGTTGTAATGGCCCCGATCAGATCGGGGCCATTTTTTTATGGTTTTTTATAAGCCGTGTGTGAAAGATATGAGAACCAAATCATGGAGAATATTGCTTTTGTATAGACCATTTTTTCATCAGATAGTGAATATACAAAAGATTCTGCAATTGTCCAATAAGCAAGATTTTCAGGAAATACATTAAAAACTTTGTTCACTACATCTTTGATTATTCCTTCTCTTTTCCCCCTTAATACATTTGTTGCAGCAAAGTAAACTGCCAGATATGGAGGAGCAAAAATCACATTGCTGACAAATACTTTGGTGGCAATATCTATTATATTTGTCCCTGGAACAGCTTCTAGTGCCAGTTTATATATGAAATAGGCTATTACCCCTCCTGAAGCTCCTCTTATTGCAAACTGACTCAAAGATCTTTTATAGTCAAAAGGTTTTCCTTCGTATTTTTGGGCAATCAGATCTGATGCTGTGCCGGAAAGAATGCCAGCTGCAAAGATTTTTGATCCAAGAGGAAATATGTCCAGTAGCTCTTTTGTTTTGTCTACACAGCTTTGAAATTCAGGTAAATATTGATATGCAAGCAGGCCTGCTGTTATTGCGGCTAAAACCGGGGCCGTTTTCCATGTTGCGATAGCAGCCTTTGTCATCTTCTCTTTAAAGATTTCCTTTTTTGACGTTGATCCAATGTTTAAATTGTTTTCAGTGAATGTAATATCTATTCCAAATCCTATTTTTTGCAATTTCTTCGTTGTTTTCGCCAAGTCTTTTGTTGTCGTTATTGAATGAAATATTGTTTTTATGCTTTTATCGCTAAGGTTTGATGGGTAACTGAATTCTGTAATTCCTGATTTCTCTAATATCCCACCACAAAAGTCTTCTCCAAGTACAATAGCTTTTTCGATCTTGTCTGGTTTTGACAATTCCCACAAAGACGATTCTTGGCTGTAATTATATGAAATAGTCTCGTCAGTTGTAATATCTCTTAAATTGCAAATGATCTCTTTATCAACTATTCTTGACACAATTACACTTTGCAACACCTGATAATATGATTTGTTTACGTTGAGATTTGCACTAATTGAAATTGGCATGTCGGGTATTGTTCGGCAAATCAAGAGATAAATTTCACCTGTTTTGTTATAATTTACAAAGCGGGCCGTAGCTTGTCCCGCTAGGAAAGCGGGGCTGCTGACATGATAGATTTGTCAGTGTTAATAGAAACGAAAGATTTGTGTTTCATAATCGGGCCGTAGCGCAGCTTGGTAGCGTACACGATTGGGGTTCGTGAGGTCGTGGGTTCAAATCCCATCGGCCCGATTTAGCAATTTTTGTGATAGTATTATATATGTATGCGGGAGTAACTCAGCGGTAGAGTTCTTGCCTTCCAAGCAAGATGTCGAGGGTTCGAATCCCTTCTCCCGCTCTTTTTATTTGCATGTCCCTGTAGCTCAATTGGATAGAGCAACAGCCTTCTAAGCTGTAGGTTGCTGGTTCGATCCCAGTCGGGGACACCAATATGTTAGAATGAAAAACGTAATGGTATATTTAATTATATTTTTCATCGCAATTTCTCTGACACTGTTATTAACGCCACTTGCAAAGAAGGCTGCCTTCCTTTTAAATGCGATAGACAAACCAAATGAGCGCAAAGTACATGCTGGTTCAATGCCAAGGCTTGGGGGCTTATCCATATACATAGGTTTCATTGTGTCAGTAAGCGTTGGTTTGCTGATAGCGTTTCTTCTCAAAATGGATTTCAACTATCAGCATGTCATATATATAATGATCGGATCTGCTTTTATATTTATTGTTGGTGTAGTTGACGATATAAAAGGAATTGCCGCTACAAAGAAATTAATTCTGCAAATTATCGCTGCATTATTGCCAATATTGCTTGGCGTTCAGATAGGTTTTGTTTCTACTCCAATGACTGGAATAATGTTGCTTGGTGTATTTGCTATTCCTGTGACATTAGTATGGGTTGTAGGGATGTCAAATGCTCTAAATTTTATTGACGGATTAGATGGGCTCGCTTCAGGCATAACAGCTATCGCTTCTGTAACATTGTTTATAGTTGCCATAAGAGTTCATCAGCCTGCGGCTGCAATTCTTATGGCAGCACTTGCAGGAACAACTATCGGATTTATGAGATACAACTTTTATCCTGCTTCGATTTTTTTGGGTGATTCTGGCAGTCTGCTTTTAGGGTATATTCTTGCACTTTCTTCTGTTGCAGGAGTATTAAAAAGCACGATCCTTATGGCTCTCTTGATTCCTGTTTTTATACTTGGAGTTCCTATATTTGATGCTGCTTCAGTTATTTTGAGAAGAGTAAGAGACGGGCGACATATTTTTGATGCCGATCGAAATCATCTTCATCACAGGCTTCTTGACAGCGGTTTTAGTCACAAGGAGGTCGTTTTGGCCATTTATTCAGTTTGTTTGCTTTTATGTCTGACAACACTGGCCTCAACTTTTTTTGGTTTTTCAAATGCCTTGATAATTATTGGAATTGCCCTTGCCATGATTCTGACAGTGTATTTGATTTTTAGAGTAAAGAAATACATCAGAAAATATACCGTATTGGAGAAATAGATCATGCAAAAAAAAAGAGTCGCATTTGTTTTTGGAACAAGACCTGAAGCAATCAAGATGGCTCCTGTAATAGCAGAAATAAAAAAACACAAAGACATATTTGAGCCTTTGGTTATTGTGACAGCACAGCACAGAGAAATGTTGGACCAGGCGCTAAAACCATTTGATATAAAGCCGGATTATGACATGTCTATAATGGAGCATGATCAAACGATCTCAGGGATAGTAACGAAAGTTCTCAACGGATTTGAAGACATTATTCTTTCAGAAAAACCGGATATTATTTTAGTCCAGGGTGATACTTCAACAGCATTTGCAGCCGCACTGTCAGGTTATTATCATAGGGTTCCCGTAGGACATATAGAAGCAGGGCTGCGAACAAACGATAAGTTCAATCCTTTTCCTGAAGAGATTAACAGAGTAGTTGTAGATGCAGTTT
>CAZWKB010000008.1:15369-18048 GCA_964633925.1 uncultured bacterium | reverse complement strand
TCGATTCTGTTGAAAATATTAAGGAATCAAAGTCTCTTTATAAAACAATCAGAGAAGAGATGGTTGGAAAAGAAGGTGCTACTATCACTGAATCAGTTGAAAGTAAAGTACAAAAATCACCAACAAAAGGTTCTGCAAACAATCTTTTAAGAGAGGGTGTTGGCAAGAACGCAGTGTTTATTACCGGCAATACTGTTATTGATTCACTGATGTGGATAGCAAAAAAAGAATATGACATAAAGCAATCCGGTATTCACTTGGACAGCAATAAAAAAACAGTTTTAGTCACTACTCATAGAAGAGAAAGCTTTGGTCTGCCGCTACGAAATACTTGCGAAGCAATAAAGTTTCTCGCTGAAAAATATATCGATAAGTTACAGTTTGTTATTCCTGTTCACAGGAATCCAAATGTGTCTGGTGTAGTCAACGAACTTCTTGCAGATGTTAAAAATGTTTTGTTGGTTGAACCAATGGATTATTTGACATTTGTCCATGCAATGAAGGAATCCTATTTCATATTGACCGATTCAGGTGGTGTTCAGGAAGAAGCCCCATCACTTGGAAAACCTGTCCTTGTTTTAAGAGATACAACAGAAAGGCCTGAGGCCGTTGATGCCGGTACTGTTAAGATGGTTGGAACCGACAAAGCAAAGATAATAGAAGAGTCGGAGCGTTTGCTGAATGATGAAGTGGAATACTCAAGAATGTCAAATGCTGTTAATCCTTATGGTGACGGAAAAGCCTCAGAACGAATAACTGCATGTTTGTTAAAACATTTCGGATTTACCGATATAAACCCTGAAGAATTTAGTGGAGATTTTTAAGTATACGGATCTTGCTCTTCAAATAGTAGGGAGAACTGTTGCCCCTCCCTTAGTCGGCATCTTTCTAGGAAAGCTATTAGATTCATATTTTTCGACTGGGCAATCTATTACATTGATATTGCTTTTGCTCGGTGTTGCTACAGGGTTTAAAAGTTTGTTCGATCTTCTCTTTAAATTGACAAAATGACCTTGTTGTGTCAAAATTAATCTGAAATGAAAACACTTCTGATTATTATTCAGATTCTCTCAGGGTTGTCCATAATTGCTGCAGTTCTTCTTCATAGTGCAAAAGGGGAGGGTCTGGGCAGTATTGGAGGAAGTGCACATATTTTTGGTTCTCAAAAAGGGCTTGAAGAAGGTCTCGATCGTCTAACTTACGGATTAGCAATTACATTTTTAGTTGTTTCTTTTCTAATAGCTTACGTCAACTAACAAAGGAGCCTAATATGGTCATAAATTCGGCTAATATTTTCTCAATATTTTCAACTTCTGTGGGAGATAATCTTTTCAAACTACTAATCGCTTTTGTTGCCTTAACTCTTTCAGCAACATTAGCCAAGTTGTTTCAAAATGCTATTGTTTATATCCTGAACATTGGTCATATTGATGAGAGATGTGAGAAGACCGTTCTGATGGATATTATTAGGAAATCTGATATAAAAAACTCTTTGGTTGAGCTTATCGGAGAACTCACTTTTTGGGCGGTAATTCTTGTATCACTTGTCTGGATAATATTCTCATTTCAATTTACCCCAGCTATTGCTCTTATGAGGTTTGCTTTGGTATACATAACAAAAAATGTTGTGAGTGCAATTTTTATTCTGGTATTGTCCGTAATATTTGGGTCAATACTTGCCGGTGTGATACTTTTCATCGGCGCTTTGGTCAATCTGCCGGGATACAAGCTAATTGCCAAGGTCAATCAATATGTTGTTGTTATTTTTGGAGTTGTTGTGTCTCTTGATAGACTTGGTATTTCAACTGCACTGATACTCTCAAAGCTTGACATCATTCTCGGTTTCTTTGCTCTTGCCGGGGCGATTTCATTTGGCTTGGGTTGCAAAGATATCGCGGCCAGCTTTTTAGCCAACTTTCTAAGAGGAAACAGACTATAATCCGCCTCTCAAGTATTATCACTTTTCTCTTCTTGTCCTCGCGCAATGGGCATGGGAGGTGCTTTTGTTGCTGTTGCAGATGATGCCAATTGTGCTTATTGGAACAGAGCCGGAGCCGCACAGCTTGACAACTGGAAGGATGGAGAGTCTCAGATAATCTCTTCTCATACATTATTGGACCAATTTGGGGTTTTTAGCAGAGAACCCTATATGGGAAATACCTATTACGACTCTATCAATTTTGCTTCAAAAATTAACAAAGATATGGGTTATACATTCGCTTCTTCATGGAGCGGAGGAAATTCATTCTCTTTATCTCCAGGATTTGCTTATAGGTTCCCATGGAATACAAACATGTCATTTGGTGTTGGATATTATTTTTATAACATTGATATGTCTGTTATAACGCAGACTCAACATGAGATACATTTTGATTATTTATGGAAGATCAATTCAGAATTTTCTTTTGGGATACATGCGGAAAATTTTTGGTTGTTATCGTTGAATCAATCTTTATTCGGACGAACAATAGTTGAATACCAGGGGAAAATAATGGAAGATGTGAATCTTCGTCCTGGGATCGCTTGGATTCCAAAAGGGACATTAAATGGTCTTGTTGTTAATGCCGGAATATATAATGCATTATGTTATGGAGACGGCAAATCATATTTTTCTATAGGAGCGGAATACACTCCACAGGTAAGGAGTTATTCAAAAGAGCTGGTAAACAGATATAGAAT
>CAZWKB010000008.1:13791-15359 GCA_964633925.1 uncultured bacterium | reverse complement strand
TACGAGGGAAAAAGATAAAAGATGTAGTGGCCGTAAACGTTCCTGAAGAAGATTTCTTTAGCAGAAGCTCTTTTAGAGCTGGGATATATAACTACAGAAAAGACGATAGTGGAATTATTACTCTGGGTTATTCATATAATGTTGACAAAGATTTCAATGTTGGTTATGCTTGTCTTGTGTTTGCAGATGCAAATTCTGGCGGCTATTATCAGCACCAGATAGGTCTGTCTTTAAAATATATATAAAGAGGGGGTGATTTTTAATGAAGAAGATCATAGCTGTAGCAGCTTTATCATTGTTTGTGTTTGTTTCAGCAAACTTTGCGGCAGATATGGGTTATGGAATGTTCGGTTCAAATCCAACTGTAAAAATGGAAGTTGCAAAAGGCATAACAGGTCAGGCAGGTATTGGGATTGTCTCCGGAAGCGGTTCATCAACCATTACCATGACTTTGGTGGGAACATCAAAGATTCAAAAGGCTGGAGATGTAGATATTAATGCAGGTGCTGGGTTTATTTACACATCTGTTGCCGGCTTTAATTCATGGACTATTTGTTCTTTGGTAGGATTTGAAAAGAACTTATCCAAGAATCTTGAAGTTGGTTTCTATGTGTCACCTTTGGCGCTAAGTTCAGGTTCAACATTGAGTATATTAAGTAGCACTTATGTAGCTGCTCACATATATTTATAGTATTTGTTTTCAAAAAGACCTGCAGAGAATTCTGCAGGTCTGCTTTTTTAAAGGGGGTGACGATATGAGAAATATTATGTTCAGTCTAAGTTTGGTCGTGTCTATTTTGGCCTGTTCAAGTTATGCAAACAATCAATGGTATCCGATACAAAAAACAACCAAGGTGATAAAGATTTCTAAGGCAACTACCGTTGAAAAATCGAAACCTGTAGAGATTAAGCAAGTCAAGGCAATCGTTCCTGTTGCAACAAAAGAGTCGGAAAGCACCAATGTAATTAAGACATTCAATGTTCGCTTGCAAAAACTGAAGTGAAACAAGAAAAGCCTCAGCCAGCAGAATCAAAAAAAGAAGAGATAGTGATCAAGGAAATAGAAAAGGAAATAGAAAATGAGTATGGTTTTGGTTTTTACGGGTTTAAACCGACAGTAAGACAAGTCTTTCCATATGATATAAACGGACAGTTGGGTATAGGTTATTCTTCAATTAACAGTTCATCCTCTGTTAATGTTGTTCTTGTTGGGACGCAAAAACTCAAGAAAATTGGACAAAATACAGTTGTTATTGGTGCAGACACTACGGTAGGTTTATCATCCGGATCTTCTATAGGTTTTAACGGCATTGTAGGTATTGAAACAAAACTAAACAAGAATGTTGTTTTAGGCCTTTATGTATATCCTATTTCTTTTGGACAAAACTATTTTGGACTGTTTAATGGAGGAACTTTTTCGGCTCATATTTATTTGTGATCACTAATGGAGGCAGCCAAACGGTTGCCTCCTCCCCAAGAATCCTTCGTTCATTGTGTAAATATTTATTGTATAATTGAATAACCGATGGGTAATTTATCACTTTTTATTATTTCGCTTGGTTTTTCTC
>CAZWKB010000008.1:10863-13781 GCA_964633925.1 uncultured bacterium | reverse complement strand
AGAGGGACCGCAAAAACATATCGAAAAAGCAGGAACTCCTACGATGGGAGGCATCGCAATTCTGCTTACAATAGTTATAATGGCAATAATTTTTATCGATCTGGATAATCAAATTGTTGCGCTTTTAATGCTGGTTGCTTCTTTTTCCCTAATAGGTTTTCTTGACGACTTCTTAAAAGTCTACAAAAAGAATAATGCGGGGATATCTCCCAGACATAAAATGATGCTGCAGATATTGTTTTCTTTTGCCTTTGTAATGTTTTTGGTGCTAAATGGGCACAGCGAATCTGTTACAGGCATACTAAAGCGGCTTCATTTTGATGTTTTGTGGATGTATATGATAATTTGTTCACTAATGATCGTCGGGGCTTCCAATGCAACAAATCTTACGGATGGGCTTGACGGACTTCTTGCAGGAACAGCTGCAATTGCTTTAATGGCATACTTCTTTGTTGCAAACAATCTTTTTACATACGACATTGCTGGGCTGTGTATGATATCTGCTGGAGCCCTGATGGGTTTTCTTATATTAAATTTTAAACCTGCAAAAATTTTCATGGGGGATGTTGGATCTTTGTCTTTGGGGGCACTAATCTCTGGGATTGCAATTATTTTACACAAAGAGCTTTTGTTGATTATCGTTGGTGGAGTCTTCGTGATGGAAACGTTTTCAGTAATGATACAGGTAGCCTATTTTAAGCGCACAGGGAAAAGAGTTTTTCTAATGAGTCCTATTCATCATCATTTTGAGTTGAAAGGGATGAGTGAAAAGAATGTTGTGTTTATGTTTTGGGCCATCGGGGCAATATTGGGGATAATAGGGATAATGATCCGGTAGGGGCGAATAATTATTCGCCCGTACGGGAAAATTCGCCCGTACGAAAAGGCAATTAAATCAGGGAGGGATAAATGGATTACGCAGGAAAGAAAATTTGTATCGTAGGATTCAGCCGAAGTGGTAAAGCTGCTGCAAAAAGATTGTCTGATTTGGGTGCGATTGTTAAAGTTACTGATGGGAAAGATATAGATATAGAAGGTGCAAAAAAAGAATTTTCATCTGTACAGTTCGAGTCAGGAGGGCACACACTTGAATTCGTAAGCGATTGCGAATTGTTTGTTGTCAGTCCTGGTGTTCATCTGGATATTCCGATAATCGAATGGGCTCATAAAAGCAATATTCCTGTTATCTCTGAGGTGGAATTGGCTTTTACTCTGTTCGCTAAGCCAGTAATAGCAATAACGGGGACTAATGGAAAAACGACAACGACAACATTAATTGGAGAAATATTTAAAAATTCCAGATTGAGAATTGCTGTTGCCGGTAATATTGGAATTCCTCTTGTCAGTGTTGATGACAACAATCTTGATTTTGTTATCGCAGAAATAAGTAGCTATCAGCTTGAAACAATAAAAACTTTTAAGCCGTATGTTTCCTTGATGCTAAATCTGACAGAAGATCATTTAGAGAGATATCATACAATGGAGAATTATGGAAAAGCAAAGGAAAGGATATTCGAGAATCAAAATCACAAAGATTTTATTGTTTATAATCATGACGACAATACTGTAAAGAAAATGGTTGAGCCTGCCTTATCAAAAAAAATACCTTTCAGCAGAAAAAACTCTGTAGAGAATGGGGTTTTTGTAAATGAAGGTTATATTGTCAGGCTTAAAGAGAACATTACAGAATCGATCATAAAGGTTGAAGATATCAGGATAAAAGGCGACCACAATATTGAGAATGCTCTTGCAGCTACTGCTGCTGCTTTGGTTTGTGGAATATCAAAAGAGGATATTGCATCTTCATTGAAGCAGTTTAAAGGGGTTGAACATAGAATAGAATATGTTGCAACAATAAACGGAGTTGATTTTATCAACGATTCTAAAGGGACAAATACTGATTCAACGATAGTTGCGCTAAGAACAGTTTCTGCTGACAAAAATGTTATTGTGATCCTTGGAGGACGCGATAAAGGAGGGGATCTCACTCCTATGTGCCAAACCGTTATCGAAAAAGCAAGTATGGTGATTTTGATAGGGGAGGCTGCCGATAGATTTCGCGATTCTTTGATTGCCTGTGGTTTTTCAAATATCGCAAATGCAAATTCAATGGATGAAGCCGTTAATATGTCAATAAAATACGCAAAACCTGGAGATAAGGTTCTATTATCACCGGCATGTGCCAGTTTTGATATGTTTGATGATTATGAACATAGAGGAAGGGTGTTTAAGGACATCGTAATAAATGCTAAAAAATCTTAATATCACACTTTTTGTAACAATCTTGGCACTGGCAACTATAGGGATTCTTATGGTATTCAGTGCCACCACGATGGAGTCCATTCGTGCAGGAGACAGTCTTCTATACTTAAAAAAACAGGGAGGTTACTTTTTTCTAGGTCTTCTTGCAATGCTTTTTGCCTTTAGATATGACTATAACGATTATCGTAAGAATTGTTTTTGGTTTCTGGCAGGGTCTGTATTTCTTTTGCTGTTGGTCTTTATTCCTTTCTTAGGGAAATCTGCCGGAGGTGCTTCAAGGTGGATTAATCTTGGCTTTTTTTCTTTTCAACCTTCAGAGATCACAAAACTCTGTGTTGTTCTTTATCTTGCACAGGCATTGACTCTCAAGAAAGATTCAATAAAAGATTTTGCGAAAGGCATTGCAAGTCCGTTGTTTGTGGTCTTGGGAGTGAGCGGGTTAGTGTTTATTCAACCTGATCTTGGAACAACAATGGTGATTTTTTCTATTATCATCTTTATGTTGTTTTTGGGGCAGGCGAGGTTGATACATATAGGGGCGATCCTTGCAGGTGCTGCAGGGGTTGTCTTAATAGAGGTTTTGCATAGTCCATATAAATTTAAGAGGTTGCTTGCTTTTGTTAATCCGTGGGAAGATCCTCAGGGGATTGGTTATC
>CAZWKB010000008.1:6768-10853 GCA_964633925.1 uncultured bacterium | reverse complement strand
ATATTATTCAGTCATTTATTGCTGTGGGCAGTGGAGGCCTTTTTGGACTTGGCCTTGGACTAAGCAGACAAAAGTTCTTATATCTACCGGAGCAATATACTGATTTTATATTTGCAATAATTTGTGAAGAGTGGGGATTGATTGGAGCCTTGGTTGTGGTTAGTCTGTTTGTGTTTTTTATCGGACAGGGGATCAGGATATCAAGGAGTGCCCCTGACAGATTCGGTATGCTGTTGTCCGGAGGAATCGTTTCCTACATAGGTTTGGAAGCCTTGATGAATATTTCTGCTGTGATAGGGGTTATTCCGGTAACAGGAGTTCCTCTTCCTTTTATCAGTTATGGAGGAACTTCTATCATTATCATGTCATACTCCATCGGTATATTACTAAACATTTCTGCGGCTTCAAAAAAAATTGCCGACAAAGGCAACTCTATTGAATAAAAAGTTAAAAGTTGCTATCTGTGCGGGTGGCACTGGCGGTCATATTTATCCTGCCGTTGCAATAGCCAGAAAATTAATTGAAGACAATAAAGAGGTAGGCCTGTTCTTTGTGGGCTCAGGAAAAAAGATTGAAAAAGATATCTTTTCACATGAGGGTTTTAGGCTGGAAACTATTGCATCTGCACCTTTTAAAAGAGTCATTGGAATAGAACCAATAAAGTCTTTGGTTTTTATGTTTATTGGTTTTGTTCAGGCTGTGTTTCTTTTGCTAAGAGAAAAGCCTTCCGTTGTTCTTTCTATGGGCGGATATACGGGATTATCTGTAGTCTTTGCTGCCAAAATTTTGAGAATTCCTGTTGTTATTCATGAGCAAAATGTCTTGCCGGGAGTAGTAAACAAAATCTGTTCAAAAGTAGCCGATAAAATTGCTATTTCATTTGAAGAGAGTAAAAAATATTTTAGATCAGAAAATGTTTTTTTAACCGGAAATCCTGTCAGACAGGAAATAGCTACGGCAAAAAGAATCCATGATAAAAAAACCGTTCTAATAGTAGGAGGGAGTCAGGGTGCAAGGTCAATTAATCAGGCTGCTTTTGAAATGTTGCCTCAATTAAAAGATATCACTTTAAAGATAATACACATTAGCGGACAAAAAGAATATAAAGAACAATCTTTTCCTGGGATTGACTATAAATGCCATCCATATATTCACAATATGGCAGAAGTTCTTGCATCGACAGATCTTGTAATAAGCAGATCAGGAGCAACGATACTTAGCGAAATCGCTGCATTGTCTCTTCCTAGTATTCTTATACCATATCCATATTCTTCCGAAAATCATCAGGAACTCAATGCAAAAGCCTTTAGCAATATCGGTGCTGCAATCCTAATAAAGCATTCTATGTTGTCTGCCACCATTCTTGCTGATATGATAAAAACATTGATTAATGATGAAACAAAGCTAAAAAATATGTCTGCAGCTGCCCATTCTCTCTTTAGAAAAGATGCAGCAGAAAAAGTTGTGGAGCTAATATATGTCTCAGTTTGATATGTCAAGAGTTAAGAATATTCATCTGATGGGAATTGGAGGTTGTGGAGTAGGTGCCATAGCAAAGATCCTGTGTGAGATGGGGTATCGTGTGTCGGGATCAGATCTTAAGGAAAGTGCAAACACAATAAGGCTTAGAGACCTTGGAGCTCATATATATTTTGAACATAATCCATCAAACGTAAGAGATGTTGATGTTGTTGTGTATTCAACGGCAATATCAAAGGACAATCCTGAGCTTGCTGAGGCTCTCGCAAGGCAGATAAAATGTATTCCCAGAGCCAGTATGCTTTCATGGATAATGTCACAGTCAAAGATCCCTATTGCAATTGCCGGTACGCATGGAAAAACAACAACAACGTCTATGGCTGCTCTTGTTTTTGAGCGTTGCGGTACAAATCCAACTTTTTTAATTGGAGGAGAAACAAATGATGTCGGTGGTAATGCAAAAAAAGGTAGCGGAGATTATTCTATTGCAGAAGCAGATGAAAGTGACGGGACCTTTCTTTTATTGAAACCAAAGATCAGCGTAATTACAAATATTGAAGCAGATCATTTGGATTATTATAATAGCTTTGAGAAGATACTGGATACCTTTGTTGATTTTGCAAATCTCCTGCCGAGTGATGGGAAATTAATATTATGCGGTGATCATCCGAATAATCGGATAATGCTTGGAAAGATAGAAACATCTGCTAAAGTTGTTACTTATGGTTTTTGTCCTGATGTTGATGTTCGTGCAGTAAATATTGTAGAGGGTGAGGGCTGTACGAGGTTTGAGGTGGTAAAAGATGGGGAGTCTCTTGGTGAGGCAAATCTCAATATCCCTGGTCTTCAAAATATTGAAAATGCTCTTGCCGCAATTTCAATTGGGCTTGAAGAAAATCTTGATTTTATGAGTATAAATACTGCCTTGACTGCATTCTCAGGAGTAAGAAGACGTTTTCAGCTTGTTGGCAAGGTTGCAGGGGTCTTTATATATGACGATTATGGACATCATCCAACAGAGATAGAAGTTACCTTGAGGACGGCGAAAAAAAGCTGGTCGGCAGTAAAAAGGGTGATCTGTGTTTTTCAACCACACCGATATTCCCGAACAATGCATCTTCGAAAAGAATTTGCTCAATCATTTTCTAATGCAGACCACATAATAATAACGGATGTCTATAGTGCCGGAGAATCTCCGATACAGGGCATAAGCGGAGAGATCCTGGTTGATGAAATGAAAGCAAAAGGAATGAAGAATGTTACGTATATTCAAAAAAAACAGAACATTGCAGGACATCTCGAAGGTTTTGTAAAAGACGGAGATCTTGTTATAACAATGGGGGCCGGAGATATTCATGTTATTGGCAGGGAGCTGTTCAGTAGATTGAGGGAGAAGAATAAAAATGCTGTTGTCTGAAGCCATTGAATCAAGTACAAAATCACGTGTACTTGTCAAAGAACCTCTTGCGAAATATACAACTTTTAAAGTTGGAGGACCTGCTGATATTTTTGTAGTTCCTTCCAGTGTTACTGATCTTCAAAAGACAATAGAGCTTGCCAATGAAGAAAGGTTTCCTGTTTTTATAATGGGAAACGGATCAAATCTTCTTATTTCAGATGACGGAATAAGAGGTGTTGTGATAAGACTTGCAGGAAATCTTGATGATCTTGAGCTTAATGACACAACTGTAAAGGCAGGCGCAGGTAATTATTTGAAGAAATTGATTTATACGTCAGCTGAGAAAGGTTTGTCTGGGCTTGAGTTTTTTGTAGGAATCCCATCTTCTTTAGGAGGATCCATTGCAATGAATATGGGTTCATGGGGGACAAGTATTTCCAGTGTAATAAAAAAGGTTACGATTTTGACAAACGACACTAATGAACTTTACACTCTTAATAATTCTCAATGTGGTTTTAGATATAGAGGATCAGAACTTCAAACGGCAGGAGATATCATTATTGGAGCAGAGCTAGAGCTTTCAAAAGAAGATCCCAAGGTCATTTTGTCAAGAATAGACGATGTTTTAAGAATGAAAGGTTCTACACAGCCTGTTGGCTGGCCATGTGCAGGTTGCATATTCAAAAACCCTAAAGAAGGAGATTCTGCCGGAAAATTGATCGAGATGGCAAATCTCAAAGGAGAAAGTATTGGCGGGGCAAAGGTATCCGACATTCATGCTAACTTTATCATTAATAATTCAAATGCAACCGGAGCGGATATCATGAATTTGATAAATAGAATTCAAACCATTGTATTCGAAAAGTCCAATATTGAACTTGAGCTCGAGGTTAGACCAGTGGGATTTAATAAACTTCTATGATATGCTTAAAAATGGAGGGCTTGTTTTGGTAACCAAAGAAAAAATAAATGAAATTGAGAAAAAAGCTAATAATATCCGCAAAGATATTATAGATATGATAAGCAAATGTGCTTCAGGTCATCCCGGAGGATCCCTTTCCATTGCAGACATAATAGCTACTTTATACTTCTATAAGATGAGGTATAGAATAGATGATGTTGAATGGTCAGACAGGGACAGATTCGTACTTTCCAAGGGGCACGGAGTTCCTGCTTTATATTCAGCACTTTCAATAGCGGGCTTTTT